>JAEUHS010000028.1 GCA_016794035.1 Planctomycetota bacterium | reverse complement strand
CGCATGCGCAGAGCCTACGCGCCGAACGGCTCGACGCCGAGGCCGGGTCGGTCCAGCGGGCGCAGCACGCCGTCGCGCAACACGAAGCCGCCGCGCGCGACGTCGCGCGACAGGTCGAAGCTGCCGTCGAGGTCGAGCCAGCGTGTCGCCGGACAGGCGAACGCGGCGTGCAGCGCCGCGGCGATGCCGATCACGCTCTCGTCCATGCAGCCCCACATCAGCGCGATGCCGTCTCCGTGCGCGATGCGGGCGATGTCGAGCGCCGGCGTGATGCCGCCGCACTTCATCAGCTTGATGTTCCAGGTGCCGAACGCGCGCGGTGCCGCGGCGAGTCGTTCGGCGTCGGCGGTGTCGAGCAGGCTCTCGTCGGCGACGAGCCGCGCCACCTCGTCGGGCGGCAGCGCGCGCTGGGCGTCGGCGGCCGCGCGCGGCAGCGGTTGCTCGATCAGGGCGAGGTCGAGGTCGCGCGTGCGGTCGAGGAACTCACGCAGGTTCGCGAACGTGTAGCCGGCATTCGCGTCGGCCAGCAGCGGCACCTCGGCGCCGACCAGTTCGCGCAGCCGCGCGAGCCGCTCGACGTCGAGCGCCACGTCCTCGCCGACCTTGACCTTCAGCAGACGAAAGCCGCGGTCGAGGTGCTCGCGCGCTTCGGCGAGCGTGTCGGCGACGTCGCGTACGCCGATCGTGATCGACGTCGGCAGTGCGTCGTGCACCCGTCCGAGCAGGTCGACGACCGGACGGCCGCGCCGCTTGCCCCACGCATCGTGCAGCGCCATGTCGAGCGCTGCGCGCGCGGCGGGGGCGTCGGGCAGCGAGGCACGCAGCAGTCCGCCGAGTTCGCGCGGATCCGTGAACGAGAGGCCGCACAGCCATGCCGCGGCGACGCGCAGGCCGCCCTCGCAGCGTGCGAACGTCTCGCCGGTCACGAGCGGCTCCGGCGTCGCGGTGCCGAGGCCGGTGGTGCCACCGTCGAGCGTCACCATGACGCGCGCGAGAGCCGCCGCGTCGGTCGCCTGGTGGGCGATCGCGTACGGGCGCGACAGCGGCACGGCGAACGCCGACACGTCGACGGCGCGGACCTTCATCGCCTGCCTTCGGCGGCGACGAACGCGCGCAGCGCTGGCAGCAGCGCGTCGACCGGCTCGAGCAGCGGGTAGACCACCGGCAGACCGGTCTCGCGCGCCAGCGCTGCGCGCGTGCGTTCGCGCGCGGCGGCGTCGATCCCGTCGTGGTTGAGGCACAGGCCGAGCACGCGCGTGCCGTAGCGGCCGAGCAGGTCGATCTCGTCGGGCACCGACGGGATCGGGAAGCCCGGATGGCCGTCGTAGTCGCGCCGCGCCGGCGCGTGCTGCAGCAGCGTGCCGCGGGCGCCGCCGGCGAGCAGCAGTTCGGCGCCGCAGGGTCCCGACGGGTTGCGCAGCGCCGACTGGCCTTCGAGCAGGATCAGGTCGGGCGACAGGTCGCGATCGCACGCGACGATCGCGTGTTCGAGTTCGCCGCAGACGAAGTCGTTCGGCGTGCTGTCGAGCACGAAGCCGTGCGGGATGCCCTGCAGCCAGCCGGTCTGGCCGGTGTAGACGATCGCCGCGCGCAGGCCGGCGGCCTCGCAGGCGCGCTGCACGACGTGGCAGGTGGTGCGCTTGCCGAGCGCGCAGTCGGTGCCGAGCACGGCGAGGCGCGGCGCCTTCACGTCGCGGATCGCACCGGTCCAGAAGTGGCGTTCGCGCGCGGGCCGCGGCCGGCGCACGTCGATCAGCTCGGCGCCGCTCGCGCGCGCGGCGGCGGCGAGCTCGGCATCGTCGGCGAGGAACTCGTGCAGGCCGCTGACCAGAGAGATGCCGCGCTGCACGGCCGCCAGCAGCGTCGCCTTCATCGCCGGCGGCAGCACGCCGCCGTGCGTGGCGACGCCGACCACCAGGAAGTCGGGTTTGGGCTGCGCGCCCAGCATCGCGTCGAGGTCCGCGAACGTCGGGATGCCGCGCGCGCGCCCGTCGAGCACCTCGCCGGCGTCGCGGCCCGCACTGTGGCGGTCGATCAGGGCCGTGATGCGGAACCGGCTCGGCCCGCGCACGAGGCCGTGCGCGGTCTTGCCGTCCGAGGTGTGGAAGGCGTCGAGCGTGAACAGCGCGGCGGTGGGGCGTTCCATCGGCATGCGGACACGCGAGCGTAGCGGCCTGGGACCGGCGTAGCCTCGGTCCTGTGCCGGCCACGCGCCGGGGCGTCGACGGCCGGGGCCGAAGTGGCCAGCATGCGCCATCGCGCGGCGCGGCCGACCACGCCATGAGCCGATCCTGCCTCTCGCGCTGCTGACGTCGAACCTGCCGTGGGTCGAGACGACGCTCCGCGCCACCGGCACCGGCCCGCTGGTCGCACCCGACACCCTGCAGCTGCTGGTCACGACCAACGGCAGCGCGCCATCGCAGTTGTTCCTGCCTGACACCGCGCCGCTGGTCGGCGTGGCCTTCCAGCACCAGATGCTGCCGATCGGACTCGATGCGCGGGGCGACTGGGTCGCGATCACCGCGACGAACGCGCTGCAGCCGACGGCGGGTCGGTTCTGACCGACGCCGTGGCCGTGCGGTTCAGGCGAACAGGTCTGCCGGGCTCTCGGCGGTCAGCAGGCGTTCGGCGACGACGTCGATCTGCTCCGGGCTGGCGGCGCGCAGGCGCTGTTCGACGTCCGGTGTGACGCTGCCGAAGCGCGTGCGTAGCAGGCGCAGCAGCAGTTCGATCCGGCCGCTGTCGCGGCCCCTCTGGTAGCCCTGCTCCAGCAACTGATCGGCGATGGTCTTGCCCATGGTTCGTGCGTCCGAGTGGATCTGTGCGCCGGCGGCGGCAAGCCGTGCCGGCGCCGCAGTGAGCTGCGATGCCAGGTAGGAGAATAGCGCGTACATGCCGGACCGTCCCCCGGGGTGTTGCCACAGTGCCGCCAGCAGGTCGCGCCACCGGCGCACGAGCCGCACCGGGTCGTCGTCCCGGGCCGGCCGCACGAACTGCAGCAGCAACATCGTCAGGCGGTGCAGCAGCGTGCCGGAGCGTTCGCGCAGCTCCGACTCCGATGCCGCGGCGAGGTCGTCGAGCAGGAAGTGCAGGTTCGGCTGCAGCGGCGAGAGCACCTTCTGCGCCGCGGGCGGCAGGCCGTCGAGGTCGATCAGGTCGAGCACGGTGCGTGCCGCGCGCCAGCTGCGATCGCCGTGGTGCACGACGATCGGCACGATCGGCGGCAGGCGCGCGGCATCGGGGTGTTCGTGCAGGAAGCGGTCGAAGACCCGCACCGCGTAACGCAGCAGCTGCAGCGCGGTGAACCGTTCCGGCGTGCTCTTGTGCTCGAGCAGCAGGTACAGCAGCACCGCGCAGCCGTGCGCGTCGGCGCAGAGCAGCAGGTCGGCATGGCGTGGTTCGAGCGTCTCGTCGATCGACGTGCCCGGCACCAACCGCAGCGAACTCCAGTCGATCGCCGCGACCAGCGGTGCCGGCAGGACGCCACGCAGCAGCGAGGCCGCGTGCTCGGGCTGCGCATAGGTGTGTCGGAACAGGGCGTCGTGGTCGAAGGTCATCTGCGGGCGCTCACCCGACAAGTGGGGCACCGGGGGATGCCCGCGCACCGCCTGGTTCGTCGCTGTCGGCATTTGCGGCTTTGCACTACGCGACCGGGGACGTGCCCGGTCTCTTCATGCCCGCGCCTCATGGCCCGCCGCTACTACTGCAACCCCCTGCCACCCGCCGGCCCCGCGACGCTGAGCCCGAACCTCGGCCATCACCTCGGGCGCGTCGTGCGCACGGCGCCCGGCGACGCGGTCGTGCTGTTCGACGGTGCCGGCGCCGAGGCTGCGGCGACCGTGCTCGAGGTCGAGGGCCGCGACGTGCGCGTCGAGGTGGGGGCGCGGCTCGCGCAGCCGCTCGGCCGTTCGCCGCGCGTGCACCTCGAGGTCGCCGTCGCGCTGCCGAAGAACCCGCGCGCCGACTGGCTGTTCGAGCACGGCACCGAGGTCGGCATCGCGACGTTCCGGCCGATCCTGACCGAACGCACCAACCGGCAGCACGAACGCCGCCCGCACTGGCAGCGCATCCTGGTCGCCGCCTGCGCGCAGTGCGACCGCGCGGTGCTGCCGGTGATCGAAGCGACGGTGCCGCTCGCCGAGCTGGGTGCGATGCCGTTGCCCGCCGAACGCTACGTCGCGACCGCGTCCGCGACCGAGCTGGGGCCGGCGGTCGGCGACGCGTGCCTGCTGGTCGTCGGGCCCGAAGGCGGCCTGGCTGCGCACGAGGTCGAACGACTGGTCGCCGCCGGCTTCGCGCCGCGGAGTCTCGGACCGTTGACGCTGCGCACCGAGACCGCGGTGTTCGCCGGCGCCGTGCGGTTGTTGCAGGCGCCGTTCAGACGCTGAACGGCAGCGGCGGCGCCTGCGGGCGCGGCGCGCGGCGCAGCCGCCAGACGATCGCCGCGAGCGCGGCGAGCGCCAGCAGCGGCCAGGCGAACGTGACGCCCACCAGCACGCGCAGCAGCGCGTCCCAGCCGCCGCGCAGCGCGGCGCCGAAGGCGAGCGCGCGGCCGTCGGTCGCTCGCGGCTGCAGGCAGGTCACGGTCAACGTGCTCAGCGCGACCTGGTCGCCGAGCACGCGCATGCGCGCCTGCATGCTCTCGACGTCGCCGCGCACCTTGCCGAGTTCCTGCTCGACGTCGAGCACCTCGGCGACGGTGCCGGCGCGGGCGATCAGTTCGAGGTAGCGCTGCTCGAGCCGTGCCTTGGCGGCGAGCCGGGCCTGCAGGTCGACCCACTGTTCGGACACGTCGGCGGCGTCGAGGCGGCGCAGTTCCAACGTGCCGACCGGTTCGATCGCGACCAGGAACGCGTCGAGCCGGTCGGTCGGGATGCGCAGGCGCAGCACCGCACGCAGCGCGTGCGGCAGTTCGTCGCCGGTGTCGCTGGCGACGTAGCCGCCGTGCGCCGCGGTGTGCGCCAGCAACGTCGCGCGCGCGGCACCGAGGTCGGCGGTTCGGAACTGCAGTTCGCCGGTGCGCACGACCATGCGTTCCGCGACGGGTGTGGCGGCCTCGGCGGCCGGTGGCAGCAGGAAGCCACCCGAGATGCCGCTGGGTGCGGGGGTGGGCGGAGCGTGCTCCTGGTCACAGGCACCGAGCACGAACAGCAGGGCGAACAGGGTGGGGCGCATGCGTGGTCCTGCGCACGCGGCAAGATGGGCATCGTGCGCAGAGCGTGCTAGCCGGCTCGGCGAGCCTGGCAACAGGGGACGCGCGGCGACCTCAGTCGCAGCCCGGCTCCTCGGCGATCAGGGCCAGGTCGTTGCACGCGTTCCACAGCAGCACCATCGCCTGCTTGACGTTCGCGACGGCGACCGGCGGCAGGTCGGTGCGCTGGCTCATGGTCTTCAGCCGCGTGTAGAGGTCGACCAGGTCGCGCTCGTCCTTCGACAGCGGGTTGCCGAGCAGGTCCTTCACTTCGTTCGCCATCGGTGTGTCCTCAGTACTGCGGCCGCAGGTCCTGCAGCCGCTTGGCCTTCAACTCGAAGCGCGGCAGCTCGCCCTGCTTGCTCAGCGTGACGTTGAAGCGCAGCCCTTCGTGCGCATCGGCGAGGTCCTTGCCGAGCTGCGCCTGCAGCCGCGGCCAGCAGTCCTGCTGGTCGGGCTTCAGCTCGACCTTGACCGTGATCTCGTCCTGCACGTTGTCCTTGCGCTCGATCACGATCTGGAACTCCTCGACCTCGGCGTGTTCGCGCACGACGGCCTCGACCGCGCGCGGGTAGACGTTGGTGCCGCGGATCAGCTTCATGTCGTCGACGCGGCCGAGGATGCCGCCCTCGTAGATGTCGCCGGTGCGGCCGCAGTCGCAGCGCGTGTGCGGCACCTTCAGGACCAGATCCTTGGTCTTGTAGCGGATCAGCGGGATGAAGCCGCGGCCGAACGACGTCACCACGCGTTCGCCGCGTTCGCCGTACGGCATCGGTTCGCCGCTGTCGGGGTCGAGCACCTCTTCGATGAAGTGGTCCTCGAGGATGTGCGGGCCGCCGGGCTGGTGGTCGCACTCGAAGATCATGATCGTGCCGATCTCGGTCATGCCGGCGGTGTCGCCGCACTTGCCGCCCCACATCTCCTCGATCATCTTCTTGACCGCGGGGATCGAGCCGGCCGGCTCGCCGCTGACGACCACGCGGCGCACCTTGCCGTCCCGCTTCAGGTCGATGCCCATCTTCTCGGCGGTCTGGCCCATGCGCAGCGCGTAGGTCGGCGTCGCGCAGACGACGGTGACGCCCATCTCGACGATCTGCTTGACGCGCTGCTCGGTGGTCATGTTGCCGGACGCGAGCGTCAGGCAGCCCATCTTCTCGCAGCAGTAGTGCGCGCCCCAGAAGCCGATGAACGAGCCGTACGAGAACGCGAAGAACACCGTGTCGTCGGGCCGGATGCCGAAGCCCCAGAAGCCGTAGCACCACATGTCGGCGATCCACGACCAGTCCTTGCGCGAATCCAGCACGCGCAGCGGCTGGCGGCCCGACGTGCCCGACGTCAGGTGGTAGCGGATCGCGTCGCCGGGCGGCCGCGTGATCAGGTCGCCGAACATCGGCTTCTCGGCCTGATTGGCCATCCAGTCCTCGCGCGTCATGAACGGCAGCCGCCGGATGTCGTCGAGCGACCGGATCTTGTCGGGCGTGACCCCGGCCTGCTCGTAGAGGCGGCGGTGGAACGGCGACTGGTGCCAGGCGCGGTCGACCAGCCGCTGCAGCTTCACCAGCTGCAGCGCGTGCAGCTGCTCCTTCGGCAACGTCTCGGTCTTCGGGTTCCAGTACGGCGAAGCGGTGGCGGACACGGGCGTTCTCCGGCGGGACGAGTGGAGCGCGCAGCGTAGTCCGGGTGGCGGGGCGGTGCGAGCCGGCAACCGCGGGGGATGCGGCCCCGCATCCGATCTTGGCGTCCGTGCGGGCTCGCGACGACGGCGGGTTCGGTGTCCGACCGTCTTCGCATGTCGCGCCGCCAGTCACGGCGCGATCGACCACACGCACTGCCATGACGATGCTCACGAAGCTCGTGCCGTTCTGCCTGCTGGCCCTGGTCGGCTCGGCATGCCGCACGCCTCCGGTCGGCATCGAGACCGGGCCGGATGGTCGGTTCCTGGCCGTGCTCAGCGAGAGCGGCCGCGAGATCCGGGTCGAAGGCCACGACGGGCGCCTGCTCGTCGACGGCGTCGACCGCGGTCCCATCGGCCAGGGCAGCTGGGTGACCGTCGCTTGGGACGGCGTGGTGCGCGTCGACGGCGAGGTCCGGTAGTCCGGGCCGCGCGGCCAGGGTCACTTCGGTTCCGGGTCGTGTTCGTGTTCGGTCACGACCCAGG
>JAEUHS010000003.1 GCA_016794035.1 Planctomycetota bacterium | reverse complement strand
GCCATCGCCGCGTTCTCCGGTCGGATTCGGGTTCCAGTTCGGGTGCCGCGGCGGCAACGCCACCAGCAGTTGCGCCGGCGGCAACCGCGCCACCAGCCCGGGCAACAGCCGCGGGTCGCCGCAGAGAAACCAGAGGCCGCTGGCGTGCCGTTCACAGGCGCGCGGCAGATCGAACGGAACACCGCCGGGCCCGGTCGTGCCGTGCCGTTCGCTGAGCAGCGCACACAGCGAGCCGTAGCCGGTGCGATCGCGCGCAATCAGCAAGAGCCGCCGACCCGCGTGCACCAACTCGCAGCCGAACACCGCCTGCAGGCCGACGCGCGCCGCCTCGCGCGCGAACGGATAGAGCCCGTAGAGCCCGTTGGTGTCGGCGAGCACCAGGTGCTGGCAACCGCGCCGCACCGCTTCCTCGCACAGCGCCCGCGGCGATGCGGGTGCCGTCAGCAGCGAGAAATGGGTGCGGGCGAGCAGCAGGACCACCCACGCGATATACCTAACGGATACCGAACATCAAGCCGGCACAGGACTGATGACTTGCGTGCAGCTGCCCGCGGCGCGCGCCCTAGGCGCCTGCTGACACCGACTTGCGCAGCATCGATCGGCGGCGACCGCCGAGCTGCACGCAAGTCATCAGCGCTATTCGTCGTCGTCGTCGTCTTCGAACCGGCGGTGGCCGCGCTTGCCGCCATACTCCCCGTCGCCGTCTTCGGTGCGCCGGCGCGGCGCGCCGCGACGCGGTTCGCTGTCGCGATCGCCCTTCGGCCGCGCATCGGGACCGAACCGGTTGGCGCGCGGCGGTTCGTCGGCCGTGCGCGGCGCGCCCCCGCCGAACGTGCCGGCCGGTCGCGGCGCCCCACCACCGGCCGGACGATCGCCGCGCGGCGGGCCACCGGGACCTCGCTGTCCACCCGGCCCGCCCGGTCCCCCCGGACCCGCCGGTCGGCGGTCTTCGGCCTCGGTGACGCGCAGCTGCCGCGCGCCGAGCACGGTGCCGTCCAGGCTCGCGATCGCCTGGCGCGCCTGCTCCTCGGTCGCCATCTCGACGAAGGCGAAGCCGCGCGGTCGCTGCGTCTCCCGATCCAGCACGATGTGAACCCGCTCGACCGTGCGACCATCCTGTCCGAACGTGGCGCGCAGGCTGGCCTCGTCGGCGTCGTACGGGAGGTTCCCGACGTAGAGTCTCTTGCCCATTCGAATCCGGCTTCGTCGTCCATCAACAGGGTTCGCGCGCGGCTCGTCGAGGAACGTCGCCTCATCGAGGTGTGGGACGGGTCCCGCGCGTGTGCCGCCCGAAGCGGCCCCTGCTGTCGGCGGCGATGATACGTGCGGCCAGATCGGCCGGAAGCTCCCTGCCGCACTTTCCCGGCGACGCAACCGCCGCCCGTGCGGCGGCGCGCGGGTTGTGCCGACCGACCCCGGTCCTACTCTGCACGCCATGTCCGGCAACCGGCTGTCCCTGCTCCCTCTCGCCCTCGCGTCGCTGCTGGTCGCCGGCTGTTCCGGGCCCGAGCCCCAAACGCGCGGTCCCGAACCGGCCCCCGTCGCCGCCACGGCCGCAACGGCTTCCGCCACGACCCCGACCACGACCATGCCGACCGAGCCTCCCCCGGCCTCCCGACCCGCCGCGACCCGCGAACTGGCGACGTTCGGCAACGGCTGCTTCTGGTGCACCGAAGCGGTGCTGGAACGGCTCGACGGCGTACTCGACGTGACCTCCGGCTACGCCGGCGGCGAGGTCGAGGCGCCGACCTACGATCAGGTCTGCACCGGCCGCACCGGCCACGCCGAGGTCGTGCAGGTGACGTTCGACCCGGCGCGCATCGACTACGGCACGCTGCTCGACTGGTTCTTCCGCTCGCACGACCCGACCACGCTCAACCGGCAGGGTCCAGACATCGGCACGCAGTACCGCTCGGTGATCTTCTACCACTCCGAAGCGCAGCATCAGGCGGCGCTGGCCGCGATCGCCAAGGCGCAGCCGAACTGGTCCGACCCGATCGTCACGCAGGTGTCGCCGGCGCCGACATTCTGGCCGGCCGAGGCCTATCACCAGGACTACTTCCGCAACCACCCCGACCAGGCCTACTGCCGCGCGATGATCACGCCGAAGCTGAAGAAGCTCGGGCTCGACGCGAAGAAGTAGCCGTCTGGCCGCGTGCCTCAGGCCCGCGTCCACTGCTGCGTCTGCCGCAGCACCGGCGCGCCGCCGACGGTTTCGAACAGGCGCACCTCGACGCGCTCGTCGCCGAGGTCGAGTTCGAGGCGGAACGGGTGCCCTTCGGCATCCTGCACGTCGACCAGCGTGCCGTGCAGCACCAGTCGGTCGGGCGCCGCGGCATCGGGCGGACCGTTGCACTCGATCGCCCAGGTGCTGTGGTCGTCGCGCCACGACGAAGTGTAGAGCTGGTGCAGGGTGTGGAAGCCGAGCAGTTGCACCGCTTCGAGCCCACCGCCTTCGACCTGCAGCCGATAGTGCAACATCACGTAGCGGCCGCCGAGCAGCGACGTGCCCTCGATGGTGCCGCGCTCGACGCGCGCCTCGGCGCCGGCCGCGGTCGTCGTGGTCGACGTGACCTGCCAGCTGCCGAGCAGGCGCTGCAGCCGCTGGTGTGGTTCGGCCGGACGCGCGAGTTCGGCCGCGCGCTGCAGCGCCGACGGCGGCGGCATCGGATCCTGCGCCACCGGGTCCGGCGACGACACCGCGAGCAGGCAGGAGAACAGGACGACGCCGGACCTTCGCAGGTGCATGCCGGCAGCCGAACCGACCGGCCGCCGCTGCGCAAGCACCAGCGGCCCCGTCAGCGCACGGCGCCCGTGCCCGGGTCGATCGACAGGCCGAGCGCCTGCTGCTGCGGCACCCAGAACACGAACAGGTACATCATCTCGTCGGCGGTCTCGAGGCCGAAGCGCACCGCCTGCTCGGGATCCGGATTGAACGGGTTCCACGCCGAGTTGTCGTAGTGCGCCAGCGCTTCGAAGCGCGTGCCGCGCGCGAACGTCATCGCGCCGCGCGGCCACCGGTACGACTGCTGCCAGTCGAAGTTGTAGTTCGGCACGACGAGCTGGCGCTGCTCGTCGCCGTCGGGCGTCACCGTCGTCACCAGCATGTCGCGGCCGCGCAGGTGCATGTGCACGAACATGCCGATGCCCTCGGCATCCGCCGGCAGCTTGCGCGCGGCGCGCACCGGATGCGCGCGCGCGCCGGGCGGGATCTCGAAGCGCTGGTTCGCGACGATGGTCACCTGCATCTCCTTCTGCACCACGACGCGCGGGAAGCGGAAGCCCACCTGCAGCCGGTCGAGTTCAGGTTCGCCGGTGGTCACGTAGTGCGCCTGCAGCGCCAGGGCCGAGCCGGCCGGGATGCGCACCGCGGTACCCGGGTCCAGCACCAGCGCATCACCACCGGGCACGTAGCCGGTGATGAAACCGTCCTGCGTGAAGCGCTCACCGAACTCGACCCGCGCGAGGTTGCAGTGGTGCAGCGAGCGGCCGTTGGTCGAGCGGATCTCGATCGCCTCGACCCAGGTGTCGCGGTCGAAGCGGTACGGCAGCACGAAGTACTTGTACGGAACGATGCCGTCGGCCGGCAGCCGGATCGGCGCCTTGATCTCGACCACGAGGTCGGGTTCGCCGATGCGCCAGGCGCCGGTCGGCAATGGCCGCGGCGGCGGCAGTTCGGCCGCATCGCCGCTCGGCATGCCGCCGGCGACCCAGCGCACGACCGCCGCCCGCTCGGCCGCCGACAGGCCGCGGTGGTTCACGAACGTGCCGAAGCGACCGCTGCCGTACCACGGCGGCATGCGGCCCTGCTCGACGACCTCGGCGACCATCGCCGCGTGCTTGCGCGTCTGCGCTTCGTCGAGCAGCGGGAACGGCGCCTCGCCGCCCGGGCGGTGGCAGTCCTGGCAGTGCCGCTGCAGGATCGGCGCGATGTCGCGCGCGAAGGTCGTCGGCGCCCCGGCATCGGCGGCGACCGGCGGCGTCAGGCGGCAGCCGCTGATCTCGGTCTCGGGCACGCGCACGGCCCGGTCGGCCAGCACGTCGTCGAGCGCCTCGCGCAGGTCGCGGCGCGTCGGCTCGGCGCGCGCGCCGGCATAGGCGAACTGGTCGTCGACGCGGCCGCGGTAGACGAGCCGCCGGGCGCGGTCGAGCACGACGGCGGTCGCGGTGCGATCGACGCCGCACGCGCGCGCCAGCGACAGGTCGAAGTCCTTGCCGAACACCGCCGCCGGCGCCGCGCTCGCGACCTGCCCGGCGGCATCGACCAGCGCATCGCCGTCGCCCACGTTCACCACCAGCACGACGACTCCGCGCGCCTCGTAGTCGCGCGCCAGTTCGCCGAGGCCCGGCAGGTAGCGCTGCACGATCGGGCACTCGACGGTGGCGAAGAACAGCACGGTCGCCTGCGTCGCCCCGAGTTCGGCGAGGCGCCGGCTCTGCCAGCGCAGGTCGGTGAACGGCACGTCGACCACCGTGCCGGTCGGCACCGGCGGTGGTTGCTGTGCGGCGGCAGCGCACAGCAGCAGGCTCGCGAGACTCGTTCGCAGACGCATGGAGGCGAGAGTCCCGGTGCGGCGTTGGGCTGTCCAGCCCCGAACGGCGCTTCCTCGTCGAACCGGACCACCAACCGTTGCCTCGGCTGCCCTGGACCGGTCTGCTGCCGGACGATGCCGCCCGCGCCCGCCGCGCCGATCGAAGCCATCGTGCCGCGGTTGCGGCGCGCGGCCGCGGCCCTGCCCGCTCGCAGCCACGGCGACCTCGCGGCGCTCGCCGCGGCGTGCAACCACAGCGTCGCGACGGTCGCCGACGAATGGGTCGCCGCCAGCGTCGCGGCGAAAGGCTGGTCGCAGCAGCCGTACGCGCCGGCCGAAGAATGGGGCAGCGGGCCGGTGCCGATCGCGCGCCTGCTGCGGCTGTGTGCGCAGCACCACGGCGCGCTGGCGGCGGGCAGGACACTCGCACCCCACCGCCGCGGCGTCGCCGTCGATGGCACGGTCGAGTTGCAGGTGCTGCCGGCCGCCGGGCTCGGCGACGCCCTGCTGCTGCGCGGCCTGCGCGCGCACCTGCACCTCGCGGCCGATGCACCGCCACCGATGCCGACGCGCCATGGCGACCTCGCCGTCGTGCTCGGCGCCGGCAACGTCACGGCGACGCCGCTGCTGGACACGATCGACCAGGTGCTGCTGCGCGGCCGCGCCGTGCTGCTGAAACTCAGTCCGCTGCACGCGACGCTGCAGCCGGTGTTCGTGCGCGCGCTGGCGCCGCTGGTCGCCGCCGACCTGGTGCACGTCGTCGCCGGCGATGGCGCGCTCGGCGCCGAACTGACCGCACGCCCCGACGTCGCCGCCGTACACCTCACCGGCAGCGTCGCGACCGCCGCCCGGCTGCGCGCCGACCCGCGGCTTCACGGCAAGGAGCTGACCGCCGAACTCGGCTGCTGCACGCCGGCGTTCGTGCTGCCGGGCGACTGGCGCGCGAGCGAACTGGGCCACGTCGCGGCCCAGGCCGCCGCGTTCCTGGCCTGGAACGGCGGCGCGACCTGCGTGGCGCCGCGGGTGCTGCTGACGGCGCGCGGCTGGCCGCAGCGCGAGGCGTTCCTGCACCAGGTGCGCACCGCGCTCGCGGCGCTGCCGGCGCGGGTGCCGTTCTTCGCGGCGGCGCGCACGCACTTCGTCGCGGCCGCGCACGCGCAGCCGAGCGACGAACGGCTGCCGCCGACGCTGCGCAGCGGGCTCGACGCGCAGCGCGACGCCGGACTGCTGGGCACCGAGCACTTCGCGCCGGTGCTGCTCGAGGTGCCGCTGCCGGGTGACTCGGTGGCGAACTGGCTCGACACCGCGACGGCGTTCGTGCGCGACCGGGTGTTCGGCGCGCTGTCGGCCTACGTCTGGGCACCGCCGCGCGTGCTCGCCACCGCGCGCGCGGCGCTCGACGCCGCGGTGCGACGACTGCCGCACGGCACGATCGCGATCAACACCTGGACCGGCATCGGCTACGGCCTCGGCACGCCGTGGGGCGTGCCGGCGACGGCGCCGTGGCAGTGTGGCATCGGCTGGGCGCGCGACCTGTGGAGCGGCGGCGCGCTGCGGTGCGTGGTGCTCGAGGGACCGTTCCACCCATGGCCGGCACCGCCGTGGTCGTCCGGACGCCGCGGCGCCGCGCCGGCGCTGCGCGCGCTGGTCCGTCACTACGCGTCTCCCGCCCCGCGCCACCTCGCGGCGGTCGTGTGCCATGCCTGCCGCTGAAGCCACCGCCAGACCGACCGCCGAGCCCGCCAGCAAGCCGCGCCCGGTCGTGCCGCTGCTGATCGCGCTCCTGTGCGTCGTCTGGGGCAGCACGTGGTGGGCGATCCGCCTCAGTCTCGAGGACCAGCCGCCGCTGTCGTCGGCGGCGCTGCGGTTCCTGATCGCCGGCGCCGCGATGGCGGCGCTGGCGCCGCGGCTGCGCCGCGCCGAGGCCGCGCCGGCGCCGCCGACCTGGCTCTGGCTGGTCGCCGGTGCGACCAACTTCACCGGCTGCTATGGCCTGCTCTACCTCGCCGAGACCGTGGTGCCGTCGGGCATCGCCGCGGTGCTGTGGGCGATCTTCCCGCTGCTGATGGCCGCCAGCGCGGTGCTGGTGCTCGGCGAACGGCTGCGTCGCCTGCAGCTCGGCGGCTTCCTGCTGTCGTTCTCCGGCATCGTCATCGTGTTCGCCGGCGACCTCGGCGGCCTGCCGCAGGGCGACATCGGCCCCGCCCTGCTGGTGCTCGGCAGCGCCGTCTCGTCGGCGATCGGCACCACCCTGGTCAAGAAGTACGGCGGCGGCACCAGCTCGGTGCTGCTGAACCGCAACGGCATGCTGTTCGGCGCCGCGCTGCTGACGATCGCCGCGTTCGTCGCCGAACGACCGCTGGCGATGGGCTGCAGCTGGCGCGGCATGCTGGCGACGTTGTACCTGGCCCTGTTCGGCACCGCGCTGACGTTCGGCGTCTACTTCTGGCTGTTGCGCACCGTGGCCGCGTCGCGGCTGGCGCTGATCACCTACGTGACGCCGGTGGTCGCGATACTGCTCGGGGCGGCCGTCGGCGACGGCACGATGGACGGCGCGGCCTGGCTCGGCGCGCTGCTGGTCACCGCCGGTATCGTGCTGGTCGTGCGGAGACCACGCGCATGAACGCCCGCCGACCGCCGCTGCGGCTGCCTGACTGGGTGCGCGGCTGGCCGCGCCGCGTGCCGCGGCGCCGGCTCGTGGCCGCCGGCGCGGCCGCCGCGCTGCTGCTGCTGCTGTCGTTCTGGTTCGGCGGCCCGGGCCGCGACACCTGGAGCCAGGCGCAGATCCTCGACGCGATCCGCTTCGTCGAGAGCGGTGACCGCGACGACGTCCCCGACGGCGACGGCGGCCTCGCGATCGGGCCATACCAGATCCACCGCGTCTACTGGCAGGACGCGATCGAAGCCGAACCGGGCCTGGGCGGTGACTACGAGGACTGCCGGGCCCGCGACTACGCCGAACGCGTGATCGCCGCCTACATGCGCCGCTGGGCACCCGGCGCCTGGCGCGCCGGCGACGGCGAGGTCGTCGCCCGCGTGCACAACGGCGGCCCGCGCGGCGACACCAAGCCGGCGACGCTCGGCTACTGGCAGCGGGTGCGCGCGCGGTTGCCGTGACCGCGGCGGCCGCCCTGGCTCACCGCGGCGGGCCGTCGAGCGAGAACTGCCGACACGCCTGCAGCGCACTCACGATTGCGTCGGGCCCGACGGCACCGAGACCGTCGCGGCCCACGACCACGCGCACGTGCGGCCCGACCGGTGCCCAGATGCGCGCGTCGCTGGGGCCGAACACGGCCACGGTCGGCACGCCGAGCATCGCCGCCAGATGCGTCGGGCCGCTGTCGTTGCCGACGAACGCTGCGGCACCGGCGAGCCGCGCGGCCAGCGCCGTCACCTGCGGCTCGACCACGAACGTCGTAGCCGCGGGCCACGGCCACCGCCGCGGGTCGTCGCGTTCGAGTTCGGCCGGACCGACGACGACCTGCCGTTCGTGCGCTGCCAACTGCGCCGCCAGCTCCAGCCAGCGCTCGCGCGGCCAGCACTTCGTGCGGCCGCCGCTGCCGGGCGCCAGCACCAGCGGCCCCGGGCGCGGTCCGGCGACAGGGGCCTGCAGCCACGTGTCCTCGGGCCAGCGCACCGCCAGTCCCAGCGAGTCGGCGATCTGTCGCGCGATCGGCGTCGCGCCGCGCGACCGCACCTCGAACGTCGACACCGACGTGCCCGGCGGCGCCGCGCGGGCCGCCGCGGGATCGTCGGCGAACACGAGTCGGTAGGCGCGCAGCCGCTCGCGCGCGGCGACGGGCGACCACAGCGACAGGTCTTCGCTGGCACGCGCGCGGTCGCAGGCGCCGTGCGCCGCCAGCACCGCGGCGAACTCGAGCGCGCCGGCGAAGTGCAACTCCGCCGCCGGGTGCGCGCGCCGCAGCGCGCGCAGCACCGGCAGCATCAGCAGCGTGTCGCCGAGCCCGCCGCGCCGCAGCACCAGGATGCGCGAGGCCCCCGGCGGCGGCATCGACCCTCAGCCCTTCATCGCCTGATGCACGTTGCCGACCATCGCGGCGCTCGGCTTCAGCGACTTGTCGCCCGGCTTCTTCCACTTCGCCGGGCAGGCCTCCTCGGGCAGCTTGCTGAAGTGGATGAAGGCCTGCACCTTGCGGGTCAGCTCCTCCATGTTGCGGCCGACGTTGAGGAAGTTGATCTCGCTGCCGTGCAGCTTGCCGTCCGGCCCGATGATGAACGTGCCGCGCAACGCCAGGCCGTTGTCCATGTAGACCCCGAGCAGACGCGAGACGTCGCCGGTGCGATCGGCGGCCATCGGGTAGGTCACGCTGGCGAGCTCGCCCTCGTGCTGCCGCCAGGCCATGTGGGTGAACTTGGTGTCGGTGCTGACGGTCAGCACCTCGCAGCCGAGCTTCTGCAGCGTCGGATACTGCTCGGCGAGCGCGGCGAACTCGGTCGCGCACACGAACGTGAAGTCCGCCGGGTAGAAGACCAGCACGGTCCATTTGCCGGCCTTCTTGGCCTCGGCGAGGCTGAACTTGCCGAAGTCCTTCTTGGTCGGCAGGTAGGTCTCCATCTCGAACTCGGGCACGATCTGCCCGACCTGAATCGTCGTCACTTGGCTCACGGTTGGTTCCTGGAATGCGTCCTGAATTGGGGCTCGAAGGTAGCCCGAGGACGGGCGGGTTCCAAGCGATCAGACCAGGCGTTCGCGGCCGTGGCGCAACCGGATCGCCGGCGCCGGCGAACCGCCGAGTTCGTGGTTTCCCCGTCTGCGTCGGGCGGGCACCATGTTCGGCCCCGATGCAAGCGCCCCAAGCCTCCCCCGCCCCGGCAGCCTCGACCGCCGCCAAGGCCCTGGCCGCCGCCGGCGACGCCGAGTCGGCGCGCGACGTCGGTGCGCTCGACGACGCGGCGCGGCAGGCCGCCGAGCGGCTCGGCCGGCGCCGCAAGGGACTCGTCGAGCGGCTGATCTACGGCCCGCAGCCCGAGACCAGCGAACTGCAGAGCGGGGCCGTGGCGGCGCAGCGCGCCGAGGATCGTGGCCGCGGGATCGTCGCCGCCGCGCTCGCGTGCCTGGGGCGCGGCGAGGCGTTCACCGCCGACGGCAAGCTGTCGGCGGCGCTGCGCACGGCGGTCGCCGAGCAGAAGGGCTACGGCTTCACGGTGCCGGCCGAGTTCGGCGGCCTCGACGGCCGCTACGTGCAGCTCGCGCTGGTCGAGGAGGAGCTGGCGGCGAACGGGCTCGGTCCGCTGGCGGTCGAGATCTCCGGCGAGCTGACGATCGGCGCCGGCTCGCTGCTCGCCTACGGCACCGAGGCGCAGAAGCGCACGTTCCTGCCGCTGGTCGCCGAAGGCCAGCTGATGGCGTTCGGGCTGACCGAGGTCGGCATCGGCGTCAACGCCAAGAAGGTGCGCGCCTACGTCGAACCCGACGCGCAGACCGGCGGCTTCCGCCTGTTCGCGATGGGCGACCGCAACAAGCTGTGGATCACCAACGCCACCCACGGCGCGCTGGTCGCGATCGTCGCGCGGGTCGGCAAGGACGGCAAACAGGTCGGCCTGTTCGTGCTGCGCCTGCCCGAGCACGACGTCGGCCCCGACTCGGGCAAGGACCACGAGTTCCGCTGCGAGTCGTCGAACACCGGCGCGTTCACGGCCAACCACAACTCGCGGCTGCACTTCCTCAACTACCCGGTCGCCAAGGACGAGCAGATCCAGGCCGACGGCGTCGAGGTGCTGTTCTACTGCCTGCGCATGGGCCGCTGCATGCTGGCGGCGATGGCCGCCGGCTACCAGCGCATGTTCGCCGCCGACGCCGCCGCCTACGCGCGCGGCCGCGACGGCGTCGGCGGCGCGGTGATCAAGCACGAGCTGCCGCGTCAGCACCTCGGCCGCATGCTCGGCGGCGCGCTGCAATCGCAGGCGCTGAGCCACCTGTCGCTGCAGCAGGACGCCGACGGCATCGACCTCGCCGGCCTGCGCGACCTGACCAAGTCGGCCGCGGCGACCAGCGCGCTCGAGTCGCAGATCGCCGCCGAACGCGTGATCGGCGGCCGTTCGTTCGACAAGACGTCGCGCGTGCACGACGCGCGCGCCAACATACACGTGTTCGGCGTCGTCGAGGGCGAGGACGACCTGATCCTGATGGGCATGGTCAAGGACGTCACCGACTCGTTCACCAGCCGCTACATGGCCGGCATGCTGTCGGTGATCCAGTCGATCAACCAGCAGGCCGACGGCAAGCCGCTGCCGCCGGACCAGCGCCTGCTGCGCCTGACGCCGGCGGTGCTGTTCTCCGATCCCGGCCGGCTGTGGACCGCGACGCGGCGGCTGTTGACGACGTGGTCGTTCTGGCGGCTGCAGGGCTGGATCGTCGGCAACCTGCTGCTCGAACTGCTGCGCGCGCCCCTGCTGCTGCTGCCGACCGGCTCGATCCCGCGCTACCAGCTGCTGCCGACCGACCTGCGCCGCTACGCGCGCTTCGCCGAGACCCGGCTGCGCTGGCTGCGCTGGGCGTATCTCGGCATCAACCTGCACTTCCAGCTCGAACTGACACGCGCGCAGATCCCGCTGCAGCGGCTCGGCAAGGTCATCGAGCAGCTGGTCACGATGCTGGCGTTGTGCCACCACGCGACGCAGCAGGACGGCAGCCAGCGGCGCGTCGCCGCGCTGCAGTGCGAGCAGCTGATGACCCGCGTCCGGGGCACGCGCCTGCTGACCGGCCTGTGGCAGATGGACCGCCTGCGGCGGCTCGTCGGCGCCGTCGGCGACGACGTCGAGCAGCAGCAGAGCTCGCTGCTGCGCGGCGTCGAGCCGCAGCCGTTCGCGCACCCGTTCGCGCCGCGCGAGAAGCGACCGCGCTGACGACCATGCCCCGCCGCCACATCGGCTCCGGCTCGCCGTTCGAGGCAGAGATCGGCTACTCGCGCGCCGTCGTCGACGGCGACTGGATCTTCGTCGCCGGCACCACCGGCTACGACTACGCGACGATGCAGCTCGCCGTGGGCGTCGAGGCGCAGTGCCGGCAGGCGCTGGCCAACATCGAACGCGCGCTGGCGGCGGCCGGCAGTTCGCTGCGCGACGTCGTGCGCGTGACCTACATCCTGCCCGACGCGGCCGAGTTCCGCGCCTGCTGGCCGGTGCTGCGCGCGGCGTTCGGCGAGATCCGACCGGCGGCGACCATGTTCGCGGCCGGACTCGCCGATCCGGCGATGCGCATCGAGATCGAGGTCACCGCGCGGCGCGACGGCGGCGGCACCTAGCAAAGCGCCGGCGGCAGTTGCGTTCCGAAGGCACAGGCACGAACGTGCGGGCCCGACATGCCGCCGCACGACGCCATCGAGTCGCTCCACTCTCCCAGCGCGCGGCTGTTGATCTGGGCGATCGGGCTGCTGCTGCTGCTGGTGATCGGCCGCGAACTGCGGCGCGTGCCGGCGCGGCTGCTGGTGCTGATGGCCTCGGCCTTTCTCGACATGGTCGGGCTGTTCCTGGTGCTGCCGCTGCTGCCGTTCTACGTGCAGCGCTTCGCCGGTGACGGCTTCGAGCTGCCGTGGTTCGGCACGATCGGCATCGGCTCGCTGAGCGGACTGCTGGCGTCGGCGTTCACGGTCGCGCAGATGCTCAGCGCGCCGCTGTGGGGCCGCCTGTCCGATCGGGTCGGCCGGCGACCGGTGCTGATGATCGCGGTCACCGCCTCGGCGGTCGCGTTCGGCATCCTCGCCGTCGCCGACTCGCTCTGGCTGCTGCTGCTGTCGCGCGTCGTGCAGGGCGCCGGCGGCGGCACCGTCGGCGTGATCCAGGCCTACGTCGCCGACACCGTGGCGCCGCTGCAGCGCACCCGCGCGCTGGGCTGGCTGTCGGCGTCGACCAATCTCGGCGTCGCGCTCGGACCGGCGCTCAGTTCGGTGCTGGTGAGCCTCGGCGATGCCGACCTGATGCCCGGCGCAGGCGTGCTGCATCTGGGCCGCGGCGTGGCCCCGGGTCTCGGGGCGGCCCTGCTGTGTCTGATCAACCTCCTGTTCGTCGCCGTCGTGCTGCGCGAGTCACGCGTGCCCGGCGCGGCGCCGCGCACGACGCCGCCGGTGTCGACGCGCACGGCCGCATGGCAGGCGATCACCCGCATCCGCGAACCGGCGCCGCGACTGCTGTGGATCTACGGCATCGCGATCGGCGCCTTCCAGGGCATCGGCCCGGTGTTGCCGTTCTTCCTGCAGGGCCGGCTCGGCTTCGACGAGGGCTCGATCGGCTACGTGTTCATGTACATCGGCGCGATCTCGGTGCTCGCGCGCGTGGTGCTGCTCGGCCGGCTGGTCGACCGGCTCGGCGAGGTCCGGCTGGCGCAGATCGGCATCACGACGCTGGCGGCGGGCCTGCTGGGGCTGTCGTTCGTCGGTTCGCTCGGACACCTGGCGCTGGCCGTCGCGTTGCTGCCGCTCGGCACGTCCTTCACGTTCCCGTGCGTCAGCGCCCTGCTGTCGCGCGCCGTGCATGGGGACGATCGCGGGCTCTATCTCGGCCTGCAGCAGACGTTCGGCAGCGCGTCCCGCCTGTGTGCGCCGCTGCTCTACGGCTGGGCCTACGACGCGCTCGGCGCCGCGGCGCCGTTCCAGTTCGCGGCGGCGCTCGTGCTGTCGAGCATGGCGCTGGCGCTCGGCCTGCCGCGGCGGTCGGACTCGCCGGCAACCGGCTGATCCCGCCATCGCGTCACTTCGGCTCGACGCGCACCCTGCCCATCTCGACCGCGCCCGGATCGGGCAACGGCAGCGGAGTCGGTGGCACGGTCGGCACCGCCACGTCACCCATCACGACCTCGCCCTGCAGCGGCGCCGGCTGCGACGGCGGCGTGCCGGGCGCGGCCGGCTCCTGGCGCGGCCGCACGCAGGCGGCGAGGGCGCTGCCGACGCACAGCCACAGCGCGATCGCGCGGGCGACGGCCCAGCGCAGCTTCTGCCGCAGGCCGACCGGGCAGTCGCGCGTCAGCACCCGGCCGTCGGCGCGGCGGTAGAAGCGTACGCAGACGCGGCCCGGGCCGGCCTGTCGCAGCAGCGCCGCCGCCTCGCCTTCGCTCATGCGGCTGAGGTCGTGCACGTGCAGCCGGCACTCGCCGCAGAACCGCCGGCGGTCGTCGCCCTGCATCTGGTTCCAGTCGGCGGAGCACGGCGAGGCGATCGAGATGCGGTCGAGTGGCGAACGGTCGGTCATCGGGTTCCTGGGCAAAGGGCGCGGCCAACGGCACCGCAGCGCCGCGAGTTCCCGGCTCCCGGCGCGTGTCTCCCGCGCCGATCGCGGCGCCGATGGCATGGCGCCGAGGTCGCGCCGGCGGCGGGCACCCGGTAGCGTGCGCGCGCGTGTCGACGGTCCTGGTCTTCGTGCTGGTCTACATCGCGATGGCGTGCGGCACCGTGCCAGGCCTGCGCCTCGATCGCACCGGCGCGGCTCTGGTCGGCGCGATCGCCCTGGTCGCCACCGGGACGTTGTCGACCGCGGCGGCGTGGCAGGCGATCGACGTCGGCACGCTCGGCCTCCTGTTCGGCCTGATGGTCGTGTCGGCGCAGTTCCGCCTCGGCGGCTTCTACACCGCGCTGACGCGCTGGCTGGCGACGCGGCCGATGTCGCCGGCGCGGCTGCTGCTCGAACTGGTGCTGACGGTCGGCGCGCTGTCGGCGCTGCTCACCAACGACGTGGTCTGCCTCGCGATCGCGCCGGTGCTGGTCGACGCGTGCGTGCGGCGCGGCCTCGACCCGGTGCCGTTCCTGCTCGGACTCGCCGCGGCGGCCAACGTCGGCTCGGCGGCGACCTTGATCGGCAACCCGCAGAACATGCTGATCGGCCAGTCGCTGCAGCTGTCGTTCGCCGGCTACCTGCTGGACGGCTGCGTGCCGGCGGTGCTCGGCCTGCTCGCGACGTGGTGGATCCTGGCACGCGCCTACCGCGGCCGCTTCGAACGCCCGCTCGCCCCGGGGGCACCGGCGGACCGCGCGTTCGACCGCCGGCAGACCGGCAAGGGTCTCGCCGTGCTCGGGATGCTGGTGCTCGGTCTGCTGACCTGTCCGCTGCCGCGCGAGGTCCAGGCGCTGCTGGCCGCCGGCATCGTGCTGTCGTCGCGGCGCACGGCGACGCGCGAGATGCTGGCGCTCGTCGACTGGCAGCTGCTGGTGCTGTTCGCGGGGCTGTTCGTCGTCAACCATGCGTTCCAGCAGGCCGGCCACGCCGCCGCCGCGTTCGCGAGCCTGCGCGATGCAGGCATCGACCTCGGCGAGCCCGCGGTGCTGTTCGCGACGAGTGCGCTCGGCGCCAACCTGATCTCCAACGTGCCGCTGACGATGCTGCTGCTGCCGGTCGCCGAGCACCCGCAGGCGGGCGCGATCCTCGCCCTCGCCACGACCCTGGCCGGCAACCTGCTGCTGCCGGGCTCGATCGCGAACCTGATCGTCGTCGAACAGGCACGGGTGCTCGGGGTACAGCCGCGCGACCGCGGCTGGGCGGCGACCCACCTGCGCACCGGCGTGCCGATCTCGGCTGCCACCCTGGCAATCGCGGGATTATGGCTCTGGGCCCGCAGCTGACCGTCGCGCCGAGCCGCCGGACCCTGCAGGATGTCCACATGCGTCCTGCCACCATCCTCGCCCTGGGGCTTGCGCTCGTGCTCGGCGTCGGCGTGTGGCTGACGCTCGCCAACGCGGCCGGCGACGAACGGCCGCCGTCGAGTGCTCCCGACACCGGTCCAGGACGCGGCGTGCCGCCGCCCCCGCCGGACCTGCAACGGGAACCGGCGGACATCGTCCGGCCGAGCGCCGATGCCGCCCAGCACCCGGTCGAGGCGCCGGTCGCGGCGCCGCGCGCCGAGCCGGCGGAAACCGCGGCGAACGTCGAACTGCACGTGCGCACGATCGCGGCGCACCGCGACGTCGCCGCGTTCAGCTGGCGCTTCCGCAGCGACGACACCGCGCTGCGCGGCGAGGGACAGCACGGACATGCCGGCCTGCGCCTGCCGCCCGGCGGCAAGGGTCAGCTGCTGGTCGAGTCGCCGGGCTTCGCGCCGTTCACGACCGACGTGGTCGCGCCGGCGGCGGCGCAGCCGGCGGTCACGATCGACGCGTTCCTCGCCGCCGCCGCGCAGGCGACCGGCATCACGCTGCTGGTGCACGACACCGCGCTGCAGCCGATCCCGAACGTGCGGGTCGATGCGTTCCCGCTGCTGCCGGAAGGCAGCCGCGACGCCTGGCATCTGGGCGCGTCGTTGTGGGCGCGCCGCTCGGCCGCGGCCGACGGCCGCTACGAATTGCCCGAACTGGTGCCCGGCGACTACGGCATCCGCGTGCTCGCCACCGATGGCGACGGCAACCTGCTGCCCCTGCTGCCGTACCTGCACACGTTCGTGCTGACGGGCAGCAGCGGCTACGTCGAGGACGTCGTGCTCGAACCCGGCTGCATCCCCGAGTTCGAATTGCTCGACGCCGCCGGCGCGGCGCTCGACCCGAAGGCGACCGGCGCCGTGCAACTCCAACTGCACCCGCCCGGTGGCGCCGCGGTGCCGCGCATGTGGACGCTGCAGACCGACGGCCGCACCACCGCGGCGCTCGACACCCTGCCGGGCAGCGGCGTGGTCTCGCTGGCCCAGCCGGTCGCCGCCGGCAGCTACGTGCTCGAGGTGTCGATCGCCGGCCGGCAACGCGTGCAGCAGTTCGTCACCCTGCGCGCCGGGGAGCGCCAGCTGGAACGCATCGTCGTGCCGTGAGGCTGGCTACACCGCGTCGAAGCCGCCGGTGTGCTGGATCTCGCCGTCGAAGCCCACCACCGCGGCGAGCGCCAGCATCAGGATCGCGTCCATGAACAGGCCACCGCTGACGTGGCCGTTCGCCAGCAGGGCGACGAGGTGTGTGACCAACAGACACACGAACGCGATCACCGGATCGCGGCAGCGGTCGGGCAACACGTGCCGCCACCAGATGCCGCACAGCACGCCGGCCCCCAACGTCGCGTGCCAGGCGATGCCCGTGCCCAGCAGCACGACCGCGCCGGCGATCCCGACCGCGGCGACCGTGCGCCGGTTGCGGTTGCGGCGCATCAGTGCCTGCGCCGCACCGGCCTGCTGCTGGCGCGCCGCCCAGGTCTGCCGCAGCCGCGCCCGTTCGGCCGTCGGCAGGGCCTGGAACCACGGCTCGTGCTCGCGCGCATCGAGTTCGACCGGCGCCGGCGCGACACCCGGCACCGGCACGTCGTCCGGTCCGCGCAGCGTGCTGTGCACGACCCTGAGGCCGTCGGCGAACGGCGCCTGCGCCGCGGCGCGCTGCCGCCGCTGACGCCGTTCCCGCTGCTGCACGGCCGCGACCAGGCTCGTGGCCGGCCCGCAGGCCGCGAGCCGCCGCTGCAGGTGCCGCAGCGCCGCCTCGGCGGCGGGGTCCGGTGGCGGCGGCGGCGCCGCCGCGGATGCCGGCGTCGCCGCGGCCGACGGCACCAGCGGCGCGGACGCGACGCCGGGCACCGGGACCGCACCGAGTTCTCCCGGATGCGACCACCGCGACGCCTCCGGCAACGGCTCCCAGTCGCTGGCCTCGCTCATGCTGCCCCTCATCGACCGACGCGGCGCGGGCCTTTGGCGGGCGGCGCCAGCCGCGCCTCGTCACCGGCATGCCATGGTCGCGTCGCGGCGGCGGCGGGGCTTGGCGAACGCACGGGCGTCGCTACCGTGACCGCCGCCGACGATGCAGTTCCAGACCACCCCGCCCCGGCTCGGCCCGCCGCCGACGAACGACCACCCGGCGTGGCGCTGGCTGCTGTTCGCCAGCGCGGCGGCGGCGGCGTCCTGCTCGATGCTGCCGTGGATCCGCGTGCGCTTCGAGAGCCTGTTCGGCAGCCACCTCGGCCCGCCCGGCTGGCACAGTTCGGCCGGTTTCACCTGCCTGTGCACCAGCGCGCTGGTCGCGGTGATGGCGCTGGCCGAGAGCGGCACGCCGACGTCGCAGCGCGCGGTGCGACCCGGCAGCCTGATGCTGGTCGCGATCACCGCGCTGGTGCTCGGCTGCGAGTGGACCGCCGGCCCGGGCCTCGTGCGCGGCGTGTCGGCCGCGTGGACCGGATGGTTCTACCTGCTGCTGGTCAGCGTGCCGCTGCTGCTGACCGCCTGCACGCTGCGCTGGCTGGCCGCGGACGCGCGACCGGCCTGACCCGCGCTACAGCTCGTCGGGCCCGCCGACGTAGCCGAGGAACGCGCTCGCGACGACGACCAGCGGGCTCGCGAGGTAGACCTTGCCGGGACCGGAGCGCCCCGGGAAGTTGCGGTTGATCGCCGACACCGTGACCTCGTCGGCGGTGAACGACACGCCCGGCCCGGCCTTGATGCAGGCGCCGCAGCTCGGGTCGATCAGCTCGACGCCGGCCTGCTCGAACAGCGGCACGTAGCCCATCTTCTCGGCGTAGTCGCGGATGCGCTGGCTGCCGAACTGGATGTAGGTCTTCGCCTGCAGGCGGTGGCCCCTGTCCAGCGCCTTCCGCACCACGCCGGCGTACAGGTCCATGTCGGCCTTCTTGCCGCCGGTGCACGAGCCGCCGTAGGCGATGTCCACCTTGACCTTGCCGTCCCTGGCGCGCAGCTGGCGCAGCGGGATGCCGTTGCGCGGGTCGCCGGGCGTGGCCACGGTCGGCACGACCGTCGCGAGGTCGATGTCGAACGTCTTGACGTAGGTCGCGCCGGCATCGGCGCGCACGATCTGCTGCCGCAGCCGCGCCCGGTCGGTGCCGCGCTGCGTCGCGATGTAGTCGACGACCACCTCGTCGGCCTCGATGATGCCGGTGAAGCCGCCGGCCTCGACCGCCATGTTGGTCAGCGTCGCGCGTTCGTCGAGCGGCAGCGCCATCACGCCCGGCCCGGCGAACTCCAGCACCTTGCCGATGCCGGCGCCGGTCTTGAAGAACTGGTCGCTGAGCAGCTGCAGCATCAGGTCCTTGGCGCAGACGCCGTCGGGCATCGTGCCGTGCACGTTGACGCGCACCGACTCGGGCACCTTGACGCGCACGTCCTTGGTGAACCACGAATTCGCCATGTCGGTCGAGCCGACGCCGAACGCGAAGCAGCCGATCGCGCCCGCCATGCAGGTGTGGCTGTCGGTGCCGATCACCAGCTGGCCGGGCTCGGCGATGTCCTCGATGACGATGTTGTGGCAGATGCCCTCGCTGCCGACGGTCTTGCCGCCGCGCGAGACCTCGCCGTAGAGCCTGACGCCCTGCTGCTTCGTGAACGCCTCCTGCACGGTCGCCAGCGACGCCGCCTGCTCGCGCAGGCCCATCTTGACGTGCGCCTCGGGCATCACGCGGTCGAGGAACGTCAGGTGGTCGCGGAACGCGAACACCGACTTCGGGTCGGTGATCCTGGCGTCCTCGCCGAGCCCCATCTTGAACAGCGCCTCGGCCATCGGCGTCACGTACTCGTGGCTGAACCGCACGTCGGTGCGCACGAACAGCGCGTCGCCCGGCTGCACGGCGGCGATGCCGAGCTTGCCGGTCTTGGCGTCGGCGATCGCGCGCTGGGCGATGATCTTCTCGCACAGCGTCATCGGCCGCTTCGGCGTCGTGACCGCCGGCGGCCTGGTCTTGCCGGCGAGGCGCGCCTGGTTGTAGGCGAACAGGCCGCCGTGCCGCACGATCTCGGCGGCGATCGGGTCGAGGCCCTTGGTGAACTCCTCGATCGGGATCGCCTCGCCGCGCTCGATGCGCGGCAACAGCGAGAAGTCGGTCGAGGTCAGGAGGCCGATGTTCTGGCAGTTCTGGCCGTAGATCTTCTCGATGTTCCTGGCGATCACGAGCCGGATGCCCGCCTTCAGCTCGCTGTACGGCGCCGTCTCGCGCGAGCTGCCGCAGCCCTTCGAAACGCCGCTGACGATCACCGAACTGCCGCTCTTGAGGATCGCGTCCTGCTTGACGTTGCCGCCGCGCAACCCGACCAGGCAGTAGCGCGCCAGCGTCTCGTCGTAGTAGTAGCAGACCCAGCCCGGCGTCAGCTCGTCGGTCGAGATGTTGTCGATCAGCTTGCGGTCGGGGTCGTGGGTCAGCGTCTCGTGGCCGTAGAGCTGCTTCTTCAGCAGCTCCTGGTCCTCGGTCAGGTAGAGCACGCGGCCCGCGAACGTCACTGCGTTCTCGCGCATCAGGACCTCACACCCGCTCCAGGATCATCGCGATGCCCTGGCCGCCGCCGATGCAGGCCGAGGCGCAGCCGAGTGCCTTGCCGCTCTGCTCCATCTCGCGCACCAGCGTCAGCAGCAGCCGCGTGCCGGTGGCGCCCAGCGGGTGGCCGAGCGCGATCGCGCCGCCGTTGACGTTGCACTTCTTGCGGTCGAGCTTCAGCTCCTGCTCGCAGCCGAGGTACTGCGCCGAGAACGCCTCGTTGATCTCGATCAGGTCGAGGTCGGCCACCTTCAGCCCCGCCTTCTGGCAGGCGTTCGTGATCGCCGGCACCGGGCCGATGCCCATGATCTCCGGCGGCACGCCGGCGAGCCCCCAGGAGCGGATGCGTGCCTTCGGCTTCAGGCCGAGTTCCTTGGCGCGCTCGGCGGTCGTGACGACCAGCATCGCGGCGCCGTCGACGATGCCCGACGCGTTGCCCGCGGTCACGGTGCCGTCCTTGCCGAACGCCGCACGCAGCTTCGACAACGCCTCCAGCGACGTCTCCGGCTTGATGTGGTCGTCGCTGTCGACGACGACTTCCTTCTTGCCGACCTGGATCGTCAGTGGCGCGATCTCGGCGGCGAACTTGCCGGCCTTGACCGCGGCGGCGCCGAGCTGGTGGCTGCGCAGCGCATACTCGTCCTGTGCCTCGCGCGAGATGCCCAGCTTCTTGGCGACGTTCTCGGCGGTCTGCGCCATGAAGAACTTGCAGAACGGGTCGTAGAGCGCCGCGAACAGCAGATCCTCGATCTTCGGCTCCATGCCGAAGCGGAAGCCTTCGCGCGCGCCGCGGATCACGTGCGGCACCTGGCTCATGTTCTCCATGCCGCCCGCGAGGCACAGCTTCGCCTCGCCGGCCAGGATCGTGTGCGCGGCCGAGATCACCGACTGGATGCCCGAGCCGCACAGGCGATTGACCGTCAGCGCCGGCTTGCCGATCGGCACGCCGGCCTTCAGCGCGACGTGGCGGGCGCCGTAGATCGCGTCGCTGCTGCTCTGCGCCGCGTTGCCGACGAACGTCTCGTCGACCATCGCCGGCTCGACGCCGCAGCGCTCGAGCGCGGCCTTGGCGGCGTGGGCCGCGAGATCGATCGCGCTGACGTCCTTGAACTTGCCGAAGCCCGGCGTGCCGGAGTACTCCGCCATGGCGGTGCGGGCACCGCCGACGATCACCAAGTCTGGTCGCATCCGCAGAGCATCGAGCATGCCTGGACGGTTCGCAAGTTCGGGGTCGGCCCCGCCGGGGCGGCGCCCCGTCGCGGGCCCGCACCTCGCGCCGTAACATCGGCGCCATGACGAACCTGCTGCGCCCCTTCCTCTGGCTGCTGCTGGCCCTGCTGCCGGCGGCGTGCGCCAACCTGAATCTCTACTCCGACGCCGAACTCGAGCCGCTGAGCCTGCAGGCCTACGAGGAGGCGTCGAAGGAGCACCCGCCGATCACGTCCGGCCGCGACTACGAGATGGTGCAGCGCGTCGCCGGGAAGATCGCCGCCGCGTGCGAGGAGGACTTCGCGTGGGAGGCGCGGCTGCTCAAGGCCGACGACACGCCGAACGCGTTCTGCCTGCCGAACGGTCGCATCGCGATCTACACCGGCATCCTGCCGATCACGCAGAACGAGGATGCGCTCGCCGTCGTCATGGGCCACGAGGTCGCGCACGCGGTGCTGCGTCACGGCGGCAAGCGCATGACGCAGGGTTCGATCGCCAACGTCAGCCTCGCCGCCGTCGAGGCCGGGCTCGGCCTCGCCGAGATGAGTCCCGAGGCCAAGGGCGGGGTGATGGCGGCGCTCGGTCTGGGCACCCAGGTCGGCGTGCTGCTGCCGTTCTCGCGCGACCACGAGAGCGAGGCCGACGTCGAGGGCCTGCGCTACGTGATCCGGGCCGGCTACGACCCCGAGCAGGCGCCGTTGCTGTGGGAACGCATGGCCAGGCTCAGCGGCGGCAGCAACCCGCCCGAGTGGCTCAGCACCCACCCGGCCAGCGAGGCGCGCGCGCAGAAGCTGCGCGAGATGATCCCGGTGCTGCGCGAGCAGGAGCAGGGCTGGCGGCCGAAGACGCCGGCGGGTGGCACCAAGCGGGTCGACCCGGGCGCGATCGGCCGCTGAGGCGCGGCGCGCGCTGCGGCTAGCGCTCTTCGACCTTCTGGTACGAACGCGGCTGCGGGCCCATGTAGATCTGCCGCGGGCGCGTGATCTTCGCCTCGCTGTCGCTCTGGTACTCGAGCCACTGCGCGATCCAGCCCGGCATGCGGCCGATCGCGAAGAACACCGTGAACAGGTCGACCGGGATGCCGAGCGCCTTGTAGATGATGCCCGAGTAGAAGTCGACGTTCGGGTACAGCTTGCGCTCGATGAAGTAGCTGTCCTTCAGCGCGATCTGCTCGAGTTCGAGCGCGATGTCGAGCAGCGGGTCCTTGCGGCCGAGCTGGCCGAGCACGTCGTAGCAGGCCTGCTTCAGGATCAGCGCCCGCGGGTCGTAGTTCTTGTAGACGCGGTGGCCGAAGCCCATCAGGCGCACGCCGCTGTCCTTCTTCTTGGCGAGATCCATGAACTCGCGCGCCGAGCGCTTGCCGTCGCGGATCGACATCAGCATCTCGATCACGGCCTGGTTGGCACCGCCGTGCAGCGGGCCCCACAGCGCCGAGATGCCGGCCGAGACGCTGGCGAACAGGTTGGCGCCCGAACTGCCGACCGTGCGCACGGTGCTGGTCGAGCAGTTCTGCTCGTGGTCGGCGTGCAGGATCAGCAGCAGGTCCAGCGCGCGGGCCATCACCGGGTTCGGCTCGTACTCCTCGCACGGCGTGCCGAACATCATGTAGAGCAGGTTGCCGGCGTACGAGAGGTCGTTGCGCGGATACATCGACGGCTGGCCGATGCTGTGCTTGTAGCTGTAGGCCGCGATCGTCGGCATCTTGGCCAGCAGGCGGATCGCGTCGATCCAGTTCTGCTCGCGCGTGTTCGGCGAGGCCTTCTGGTAGAAGGTCGACAGCGCGCCGACCGCGGCCGCACACACCGCCATCGGATGGCCGACCTTGGGCAGGCTGGCGAACAGCCGCTTCAGGTCCTCGTGCAACATCGTGTGGTAGGTGATGTCGTGCGTGAACTGCGACAGCTGCTGCGCGCTCGGCAGCTGCTGGTGCAGCAGCAGCCACATCACTTCGACGAAGTGGCTGGACCTGGCCAGCTCTTCGATCGGGTAGCCGGCGTAGCGCAGCACGCCCTGCTCGCCGTCGAGGAAGGTGATCTTCGACTGGCACGCGCCGGTGTTGCCCAGGCCCGGGTCGTAGGTGATGGCGCCGGTCTGCGCGCGCAGCTGGCGGATGTCGATCGCGACCTCACCCTCGCTGCCGACCATCACCGGCAGCTCGATCTCCTGGTCACCGAGGGAGAGTTTGGCGGTCTTCGGAACGGTCTCGTTGGTCATCGCAGCGGCGGCAGCAGCGGGTGTTTTCGGATGCGGGGCGTCGACGCTGAGAGTAGGCCGGGACATGCTTCCTCGCTCCTGAAAAAAGGTGCGCGTGGACGTCTCTTCGGCCGGCAGCACCGGCGAGTTGACTCGAACCGGACCGCGGCAGCGGTCCGTGCCGGCGCCGGTTCGCCGCGCCGGGTCGGCCGCCGCCGCCGGCGGCAGGCCACCTACATGATCGTCATGTGGCCGCTGTTGGTCAGGTCCAGCGAGCCCGCCGCGTCGAGGCGCACGGCCTGGAAGTAGAGCTGCAGGCCCTGCAACGTCGGATCGTTCGGCAACGAGATCGACCACGGCGTCGGGGTGACGTCGACCAGATAGGCGCCGAGGCCGATCAGGGAGTTGACGTCCAGGTGCAGGTGCCGGTTCATGCCGATGTCGACGTCGATGTCGTTCGGGCTCAGGTAGAGGCCGGCGGCGCGCTGGCCCGGCGCCGACAGGGTGCCCGCCATCGCCCCGCCGGGGAACATCTCCGGCGCGTCGATGGTGAGGCCGTCGACGATGCCGAGCGCCCGGAAGATGGCGGGCAGGTCGGGCCGCAGCCCGATCACGTCGGGGGTCGGCGCGCCGTAGGTGTGCAGCGCGGTCTGGATCTCGGCCAGGGTCAGCGAGCGCCCCAGCTGGCGCCGCGCCGCACCCTGCATCGACATGACGACGCCGGCGATGTGGGGCGTCGACGCCGAGGTGCCGGTGTAGGCATCGGTGTAGGCCTGACGCGCGTCGGAGTTGCCGTAGAACAGGTTGCCGTAGCCGGCCGACACGACCTGGTTGCCCCAGCTGTGCGCATCGATGCGCGAGCCCCAGTTGCTGTACGGCGCGCGCACCAGGGCGCCGGCGTCCGACGAGGCGACGATGATCGCGCCCGAATCGCGGAACGTGCGGTCGAAGCGCCGCAGCAGCTGCGGATCGTCGAGGCTGCGGATGCCGTTGCCGGCGCAGACCACGAGGATGCGCTGGTTCATGCTGAGGGTCAGCGTCGCGTCGAACGTGGCCTGCAGGAACTCGGCCGGCAACCAGGTGCCCGGGCCGAGCTGCGGGATCAGCACCATCAGCACCAGCATCATCACGTCGCCCGGCTGCGACGCCGCGAGGGCCACCATCATGGTGTTCTCGAGGCCGCCGTTGAGCTCGGTCGACAGGAAGCGCGGAGCGATCTCGTCGACGATGCCGGTGATGCCGTAGCCGTTGCGGTCGGCCATCAGGATCGACGAACCGGCGACGCCGTGGTTGGCGACGACCAGGTTGACCGGCGGTACGGGGCCGATGAAGTTCGCAGCCGTCAGCTTGCTGACGTCCTCGTGGTCGAGGACCCAGCTGCCTTCCAGCATGCAGAAGCCGACGCCGCGGCCGCGGCCACCGAGGATGCCGTTGGCGAGCCGCACGCCGTGGCCGAGCGGCGTCGGATCGTGCGCGTACTGCAGCGACGTCCACAGCGGCGTCGTCGGCGGCAGGTCGTCGGGCACCCGCGCGACAGGGGCGGCCGTGCTCTCGGTCCCGACGCGCGCGCGGCTGGCGTGGTAGCTGGCCGGATAGAGCCGCGGTTCGACGTAGGCGCACTCGACCAGCGGTTCCTGCAGCAGGTCCGCAAGCAGTGCCTGGGCGGCCTCGGGCGCGTCGGTGCGCAGGCGGAACCACAGGCCCATGTGGCCGGGCCGGCGTCCGGGCGGCAGCTGGCGGCAGGCGTTCTCGTGCAGTTCGTCGAGCCGCTCCCACGACAGCGCCGTGATCAGCGGTTCGGCGTGGGCGCGGGCGAACAGGCGCGCCGCCGGCCGCAGGTCGGCGCCGGTGCGCGAGCGCAGCACACCGTCGCGCAGTTCGGCCCCGCTGCCCTCGGCGAGCTTGACGAACAGGCGGTCGGCGTAGGTCGCCGGCGGATCGACCGGATCGGTGGCCGGCGCCTGCGCCGCCAGCGGCACGACGGCGGCGAGCACGAAGCCGACGAGGGTCCGCAGGGGATTCCACGAGGTGCGCATGGGGTGCCGGAGTCTACCACGGCCGCCCGGGCCGACGCGCAACCTGCCGCCGGCGAGGCCCCGGTCTCATCGCGGGATCGTGGCCACCGCGCCGGAACGGCTCACCGCAAGGGCTCGTTGCCCACCGCGTAGTGCCGCCAGTCGGCGAAGTCGAAGTGCCACCATTCGTGCTCGTAGACGGCGAAGCCCTCGGCCTCCATCGCGCGCCGCAGGACCTCGCGGTGGTACCGCTGCTGCGAGGTGCCGCCGGGGTAGTCGCCGTAGGCGCGCGGCGTGAACTCGTCGAAGCCGCTCGGCATCCCGACCGGCTGGCCGGTGGCGAGGTCGCACAACGTCAGGTCGACGGCACAGCCACGGTTGTGGCGCGAGCCGCGCGCGGGGTCGGCGACGAAGTGGTGCAGGTCCGGCGGCGTCGCGTCCCAGAACACCTTGGTCACCGACCAGGGGCGGTAGGCGTCGAAGATGCAGAGACCGAGGCCATCGGCCGCCAGCGCGCGCTGCACGCGCACCAGCGCCTCGGCCGCCGGACGTTGCAGCTTCGCGCGCGCATCGGCTGGATAGACCGGCGTGCCGAGGAAGTTGTTCGCGGTCGCATAGCGCAGGTCGAACCGCAGGGTCGGCTCGAGCGCGGCCAGGTCGACGAGGTCCGACGGCCGTGCGCCGGCCGGTGCCGGCGGCGGCGTCGCCCGCGCGGCCTCGGCACGCAGCTCGCCCACCGCGCGCACCGGCGCGATGCGGAACCCACCCGGCGGCGGCTCCGGTCGGCGGGCGAAGCGCGCCCCGCCCACGATCGCGGCCACCACCCCGCCAGCGCCGTCACGCTCGAAGCGCAGCGAGTCGCCGCCGTACATGCCCGGCGGGAACCAGTACTCGTCGGGCCCGACGCGCTCCGGCAGGTCGCGCACGACCCACTCGATCAGCACGCCGAGCCGGCCGTGGTCTTCGTAGACGATCAGCACGTCGTGGTCGTAGCCGTACTCGCCGAGCAGCGGCAGCAGTTCGGCGGGCGGGGCAGCGGGCACCGAGTCGTCGCGCACGTAGTCCTCCTGGCCGTCGCGCAGGCGAACGCCCTCGATCAGCCGCCGCGAGCCGAGCGACAGCGGATCGTCGCTGACCAGGGTGCCGTCGGCCGCGAGCCGCAAGCGCGTGCGCACGCCGACATCGGGGTCGTAGTACAGTTCGCCACCGCGTTCGTACAGGTCGACGTGGTAGGCGCCGACGCGGTAGTGGCCGGCCAGCGCGCGCGCGTGTTCGACGCCGAGCGGCTGCGGGTACTGCGGCGGCGACAGCGTCTCGCCGCGGCGGTCGGCGAGCGCGGCCAGCAGCGCGCGGTCGGCGATCGCCTCGGCGGTCGCGTTGGCGAAGTCCTTGGTCAGCACGACCGCGACCGCGAGCCCCTGCTCGGGCAGCGCGCGCAACGTCGACGCGAAGCCGTAGACCGCGCCGTCGTGGCCGACGTGCAGGTGGCCGTCGAACCGCCGCACGAAGAACGCCAGCGCACAGCCGTCGGTCTCGCCGTCCGGCAGCTGCCACATCGCCGCCTGCGTCGCCGGCCGCAGCGCGCGCGTGGTCGCGAACGGAAACCAGCTGCGCGCGAAGTGCACCAGGTCCACCACCGTGCTGCGCAGGTTCGCGGCCGGACCGAAGCCGAACGCGAACTCCGGCGTCGGGATGTCGCGGCCGTCGTAGGTCCACATCACCCCGTGCGCCTGCCGCGCGACCAGGTCCGCGCGGGCCGCGAAGTCGCTGTCGCGCAGGTCGAGCGGTGCCAGCACCAGCTCGCGCACCGCAGCTTCGAACGGCTGGCCGGTCACGTTCGCGATCACCTGGCCGACGACGCCGGGGCCGGGGTTGCTGTACTTGAACTCGCTGCCGGGCGCGAACACGAGCCGCGTGTCGTTGAGACTGTGCACGGTCTCGGCGAGGCTGGGCTCGCTCGGGTCGAAGTAGTGACCTACCGGCGGCTCGCGCACGAGCCCGGCGCGGTGGCCGAGCAGGTGGCGCAGCGTGATCGCGCCGCCGAACGGATTCTGCGGCGCGAAGCCCGGCACGTAGCGCGCGACCGGCGCGTCCAGGTCGACCCGGCCCTGCTCGACGAGGCGCATCAGCGCGGTCGCGGTGAACAGCTTGCTGATCGAGGCCGGGCGCACGACGGTGTCGCAGCGCGGCGATCGGGGCTCGCCGCGCGCGCTGTCGCTCCCGGCGTCGAAGCCCTCGGCCCACAGCGCCTCGTGGCCGGACGCAGGATCGACCGCGAGCACGGCGACGAACGCACCGGGAATGCCCTGTGCGCGCAACTGCCGCTCGACGAACGGCCCGACGTCGGCGGCGACGCGGGCGAGTTCGGGCGACTCGACGCGCACCGGCGCCGCCGCGCACGCGGCGAGCAGCAGCAGCCAGGCCGGGCGCAACAGCCCCATCGTGCTACGCGAAGCCGACCTGTTCCTCGCCGGCGATGCGTCGCTTCAGCGCCGGATCCGCACCGGCGCCGGCGCCGACGGCAGCGCCCTCGTGGAAGCCATCGACCTCGTGCAGCGCGACGGCGATGCGCGAGCTGACGCCGCGGCGCTGCATCGTGATGCCGTAGAGCACCTGGCACTCGGCCATCGTGCGCTTGTGGTGCGTGACGATGCAGAACTGCGTGTCGTGCGTGAACTCGCGCAACACGCGCAGGAAGCGTTCGACGTTCGTCTCGTCGAGCGCCGCGTCCACCTCGTCGAGGATGCAGAACGGGCTCGGCCGCACCTTGAACAGTGCGAACAGGATCGCGACCGCGGTCAGCGAACGCTCGCCGCCCGACAGCAGGTTGATCGACTGCAGCTGCTTGCCCGGCGGCTGCGCGACGATCTCGATGCCGGCCTCGAGCATGTCCTCGTTCTTCGCGGCCTCGAACGACAGGAACATGTCCGCCTTGCCGCCCTGGAACAGCTTGCGGAAGATCTCCTGGAAGTTCTTGCGGGCCTCGTCGAACGTCTGCTCGAACAACAGCTTCGACTCGGCCTCGAGCTTCTTCAGGGTCTCCATCAGCGCGCGGCGCGCGTCCTTGAGGTCCTGCACCTCCTGCTCGAGCGTCGAGAACTGGCCCTCTTCGGCGTCGAGTTCCTGCACCGCGTCGAGGTTGACCGCGCCGAGCCGGTCCTTCTGGCTCTGCAGCACCTGCACCTCCTTGCGCGTCTCGGCCTGGTCGAAGTCGTCGTCCAGCCACAGCCGGCGCAGGCCGTACCAGCCGTCGAGCACGGCCGGCGGCAGCGGCGGTCCCTGCAGCTGTGCGACGATGCCGTGCGGCGCCGCCGGGCCGAGGAACTGGCCGTGGTCCTCGAGGCCGATGCCGTGCACCTCGCCGAGGCAGCGCCGCAGCTCGATGCCGGTGTCCTCGCGCAGGCGATCCTCGAGCCGCGTGAAGCGGTGCTCGATGTCGGCCATCGCCAGACGTGCCTGCGTGACGTCCTCGCCGGCGGCCGAACGGCGCTGCTCCCATTCGTGCAGCTGCGCCTGCACGCGGCTGCGCTGCGCGCGCGCACCGTCGACGACGGCCTGTCTGGCCTGCTTGTCGGCCTCGAGTTCGGCGAGGCGATCCTCGAGCACCACGGCCAGCTCTTCGAGCCGGGCCTGCTCGGCCAGCGCCTTCGCGCGATCCTGTTCGGCGTCCTGCTGGCGGCCGGTCAGCTCCTGCAGCGTGCGCTCGAAGTCGCGCACGGCCTCCTCGTGCATGCGGATGCTGCGGCCGAGACCTTCGCGCACCTCGCCGGTCTGCACCTGGCGGATGCGCAGCTCCTGCTCGGCGCGCTGCTGCGCCTGCGCCGCGGTCTCGGCGGCCGTGATGCGTTCGTCGAGGTCGTGCTCGGCGGCTTCGGCGGCGCTCTCGCGGCGGGTCAGCAGGAACTGGTCGAACAGCGCCGTCGCCAGCCGCCCGAGCGCGCCGCAGCGCGTGCGCGACAGCTCGGCGCCCTCGTGCGCCAGCTCGCCGCCCTCGCGGTCGAGGTCCTGGCTGCGGGCCGCGATGCGCGCCAGCTGCGCCTGCTGCGCCTGCGCCGCGCGCCGCACGTTCTGCAGCGCGTCGCCGAGCGCCTTCAGCTCGCGCTTGAGCCGGTCGACGCGGCCGACGACCCGGTCCTTGCCGCTCTGCAGCGTCTGCAGCTCCTGCTGCCGCGCCGCGGCCTCGTCGCCGAGCTGACCGATCTGCGCGCGGCGCACGACCAGGCCGGCGTGGCCCTCGGCCGAGGCGCCGCCTTCCATGCGCGGACCGCAGACCAGCGTGCCGTCGGGCGTCACGAAGCACAGGTCGGCGCGGCTGCTGTCGGCGATGTCGAAGTCGGCGACGACGACGCCGCGCAGCAGCCAGCCGAGCAGGCGGTCGCTCGAGCTGTTGGTGACCACGTGGCGCACGAGCCCGGCCAGCGAGTGCACACCGGGCGGGTTGGGCAGCAGCGACTGCGCGCACGGGGCGTCGTTGCCGAACGCCTCCTCGACCAGCAGCAGCACGCGGCCGAGCCGCTTCTCGGCCAGCTCGCGCACGATCGCCGCCGCGTGTTCGCGCGTGTCGACGACCAGCGCCTGCACGAACGGACCGAGCGCGGCCTCGAGCGCGGGGCCGTGTTCGACGTCGATCTCGATCAGGTCCAGCAGCCGGCCGCGCAGCCCCGGCGGCTGCTGTTCGAGCACGTGGCGCGGGCCCTGGTCGAAGCCCTCCATGTGGGCCTCCATCGCCAGCAGCGCCTGCCGCCGGCCCTCGACCTGCGACAGCTCGTAGCGGAGCTTCGACTCCTGCTCGGCCAGCGCGCCGGCCGCGGCATCGGCGCCTTCGAGGTCGGCGAGCGCCGTGCGCTCGCGTTCGCCGAGGATGCGTTCGCGCGTGTCCAGCTCGTCGAGCTCGGCCTGCCAGCGCGCGCCTTCGTCGCGCAGGCGCACGGCCTCGTCGGCGAGCGTGGCCTGGCGCTCGGCCAGCCGCTGCTCGCGGTTCTGCGCCGCGGCGACCCTGGCGGTGGCGTCCGACGCGCTGTTGCGCGCGCGCGTGCGTTCGTGCAACAGGCCGAGCTGCTGCTCGCGCAGGGCCTCGCGCTGCTGCTGCAACGCGCGCAGCGCCGCGGTCGCCGCCTGCGCGCCCTGGCGCTGCGCCTCGAGCTGCCGGTGCAGTTCGATCAGCTCGCCCTCCTTGCTGGCGAGGTCGTCCCGGGCGGCGGCGAGCAGGATGCTGCGTTCGTCGCGCTGCTCGACCAGGCCCGCGGTGCGCTGGCGGCCGCGCTCGAGTTCGTCGAGCCGATCCGCGGCGCGATGGCGCTGCGCCTCGGCGCGTTCGCGGTGCGTCGTCGACTCCGACTGGCAGCGCCGCAGCTCCTCCTGGACCTGCTCGAGCAGGCCGGCGCGCGCGGCGATCGTCTCGTCGGCGACCGCGAGTTCGGCGGCGGCGGCCGCGCGGCCGTCGTCGGCGGTCGCCAGCGCCTGCTGCATCTCGTCGAGCCGCGCCCGCTGCGCCGCCAGCTGGTCGCGCAGCGCCGTGCCGTCGATCACCGCCAGCGCCGCGCGCAGGTCGCGCAGCGCCGCGTGCAGTTCCTGGTAGCGCCGCGCCTTGCCGGCCTGGATGCGCAGGCTGCGGATGCGCCGCGAGCGCTCCTCGAGCAGGTCGGTGACGCGCGCGAGGTTCTGGTCGGTGCGCTCGAGCTTGCGCAGCGCCTCCTTCTTCTGCAGCTTGAAGCGCGACACGCCGGCCGCCTCTTCGAAGATCGCGCGGCGCGCCTCGGGGTTGGCCGACAGCACCGCGTCGATGCGGCCCTGCTCCATCACCGAGTAGCCGCCGGTGCCGAGCCCGGTGTCGAGCAGCACGTCGCGCACGTCCTTGAGCCGCACCTCCTGGCCGTTCAGCAGGTAGCTCGACTCCTTGTCGAGCGTCAGCCGGCGCGAGATGTCGATCTCCTGGCGGCCGTCGATGCGACCCTCGGGATCCTCGAACGTGATCGTGACCTCGGCCATGCCCATGGCCTCGCGCCCTTCGGCGCCCTTGAAGATCACGTCGGTCATCTCGTTGCCGCGCAGGCTCTTGGCCCGCTGGTCGCCGAGCACCCACTTGATCGCGTCGACGACGTTCGACTTGCCGCAGCCGTTCGGACCGATGACGCCGGTGAGGCGGCTGTCGAACTCGAACTCGGTGCGGTCGGCGAACGACTTGAACCCGCGGGCGACGAGGCGCTTGAGCTTCATGCCGTCACTCCTGGGGGACGCGCCGCTGCCACGGCGCGTCGAGGCCGAGCGCGGCGCCGCCCGGCGCAGCCGCAGGTCCGGCCGCGACCGGTTCGCCGAAGCGACCGAGCGTCGCCAGCGAACGGCGGCGCCGCGTGCGTTCCGCGGCGACGGCGCCGTAGGCGACCGCAGCTGCCGGCTGGCCGGTGACGACCAGCAGGTGCTGCACGGCATCGGCCAGTTCGGTCGTGGTCAACACCGGCGCCCGGTCGGGTCTGGCCCCGTCGCCGGCGGCGGCGGCGCGCCGCTCCCGCAGCGCCAGCAGCAGCACGTTGGCGAGGTCCAGCGCCCGCCAGTCCTCGTCGACGCCGACGCTGTGCAACGCCAGGTGGATGGTGCGCGCGAGTTTCGTCGCCCGCAGGAATTCGGTGCGCCCATCGCGCTTCTCAACCAGATGTTCCGTCCGCCGTTTCATGACCACCCTCCCGCCGTTTCTCGAGCATGGGCTTGAGCTCGTCGAGGAACTGCGTGACGTCCTTGAACTCGCGATAGACCGACGCGAACCGGACGTACGCCACCTGATCGAGCTGCCGCAGCTCCTGCATGATGAGGTTGCCGATCACCTTGCTCGGCACCTCCTTGTCGAAGGCCTC
>JAEUHS010000033.1 GCA_016794035.1 Planctomycetota bacterium | reverse complement strand
CCTCGTACCGTGCGATCGCTTTCGGCCGGTCGGGGATCTCCCAGTACACGTCGCCGAGTTCCATCGTCCACCACGCCAGGGTGTGACGCCACGCTCGGTCGGAGGGGTCGAGCCCGCTGATCTCCAGACCGATCGCACATGCCCTGCCGAGCGCACCCTCGGCGACGCGCCATTCCGTCTCGTTCGTCGTCAGGACTCCCAGGGTCTCGAGCGAGTTGGCGAGCGCGCGTTTCCACATCTGATGGTTCGGGCCGATGGCCACCAGGGCCTCCGCGGCGCGCACGGCCTTCGTGGCCCACTCCACGGCGAGGCGGTGCGAGCCGGTCCTGGCGAGCAGACGGGAGAGGTTCTTGTAGGCGTGGACTCGTCGATGGATCCACCAGGCCGGGTCCGGCGACCCTGGTGACGTCTCGCCATCGAGAAGCTCGACGGCCCGACGCTGGTGGTCGAGAGCCTCGCGCAGCTGGCGAGCCAAGTCGAGGGTGTGCGCCAATGCGTGATGTGCATCACCGAGGCGGATGCGGTCGCTGGCCGCTCCGGTCGCCTTCGCGATCCGGTCGCGCACGGCCAGTGCCTGCCGCGAGCAATCGACTGCCGCCGGTACTGCTCCGGACGTCGCGAGCAGCTGTCCGAGGGCCCTGAGCACGTCGGCACGCGCATCCATGCTGTCGATGCCGTCCTGGTTGCCATCGTCGTTGCCGAGGCGAACCAACTGGGCGCGGAGCACCTCGATCGCCGAGGCCGTGTCGCCTTGGCGGTCCTTGACATAGGCGCAGTTGACCGCTGACCGCGCCGCCGCGACGCGCCATGCAACCATGTCGGGATCCGCGTCCGAGAGTCGCTGCATCGCGGCGACAGCCGTCTCGCATTCGGTTGCCGCGTCCGCGAGGCGACCCTGGGACACCCAGGCGTCCGAGATCCAGCGATGACTGTCGGCCGCCAGCTGGAGGACCACCATGTTCTCTTCGTCGCGCTGCGATGCGACCGCGAGGTCGCGAGATGCCTGCTGGAACTCCTGCAGGGCCTCTCGAACCTGGCCACTGTCGAGCAGCGCATGACCAACGCGTTGCCGTGCCACTCCCAGGAGTGACACGACCCGCTTGTCACGGCCCAAGTGCGTCTGCAGCGTCGCGAGCCGATCCCGCGCGGCAGCATAGAACCCCAGCGCGTCGACGAGCCGGCCCGCGAGCGACCGTGCGTCGCCGCACTTGACCTCCACGGTCGCCACGTCGATTTCGTCCTCGTCGCCACCGACCCGGGCGAGCTCGATCCTGATCCGTGCGGCCTCGTCATAGTCTTCCATTGCGGCGGTGGCGCGTCCCTCGTCGCACGCCACGTCGCCGCGACCGACCAGCAGGAACGAGAGGGCTCTCCGGTTCGCCGGATCGCCCGCGACCAGTTGCCGTGCCGCGACGATGCCGGCTTCGTAGGCCGTTCGCGCGGCTGCGAGCCGTCCCATGGCAAGCAGCGCATCGGCCTGGCGGTCGATGGCCACTGCCCGCTCCCGCAGCAAGTCCGGGGTGGGGCCCTGCGCCGCGACCAAGGCGTCGAGTTCGGCCAGCGAAGCGACGTAGCACTCCAGCGCCTCGGCCGCCTTGCCCAGATCGCTGGCGAGGTCGCCATCCAATCGCTTGCGCTGGAAGCCCAGCCCGCCCTTGGTCGAGAAGCGTTGTCGCCCGAGCTGGCGCACGAGGCCGCCGACGTCCATGGTGGCTCGGGAATCAGCGATGCTCTCGACGGTCGCTAGCTCGGACTTGCTCTGCTCGACCACGACGCGCGCCGCTTCGTTCCGACTCTCGGCCACGACTCCCTGCGTCCGTCGTTCGTACACGACGATGGTGCCCGCCAGCACGATCCCGGCCAGCGACATGGACACCCACGCACGCCGCCTTCGGGTCAGGTCGCGGCGCGCGAGTTCGTCGAAATCGCATCCGTGCAGGCTCGCGATCAGACGGAGGAACTCCGCGCGACGGGCGGCGCCCCGCTTGCGAAAGTCGATGAACAACGCCTGTTTCGTCGGCGCCGTTGGGTCGAACAGGCTCGTCGGGATCGATGGGCCCGGCTCGCCTTCCAGGAGCACAGTGAACACACGAGTTGGTGCCAGCTCGCGGAAAGCCTCGATCTCCCATGCGACCCATTGCGATTCCTTGACGCGCGGTGTGCACAGGACGACCAGGCTCCGGGCTGCGCGCAGCCGGTTGGTCAGTTCCGCGGTGAGGCTCGAGGCCCCCGCGACTTCCAGATCGTCGAGGAATGCGCGCAGGCGCCTTGGCCGCCCCAGTGCCCGCGCTACTCGAGCGGGCAGCGAGTAGGACTCGATCAGCGTATGCAGGGAGCGAGCCAGCGTGGCATCCGGTTCGGCGTGGCGGTAGCTCAGGAACGCGTCGTAGAACCCGTCCGGCATGCCGCGATCCTAGCTAGTGCCCTCATGGATGGCGGCCAACCGAAGCGGGGATTGCCGTCGAGTTGGTCGTCCGGAACTCCCTGGCACCGGCGCCTCGGCGTGGGCGTTCACCCCCGGTCGCACACGATCCGAGCGGACCGGTCGCGGTGGCGGTCACGCGGCGCTCCGCGAACGCACGTGCGATCGGCCAATCGGTGCGCACCGGGGTTGCCGCGCGCGTGCGTGGCGGCCAGCATTGCCGGGGTGAGGACCGAGCACCGGAACGACAGGCGCGACCACGACCCGATCGAAGCGCTCCTCGACGCCCTGCTCGCCGAACCTGCCGCGGCCCACGCCGCGGCACTCGAACGAGCCTGCGCCAGCCGCCCGGATCTCGCGGACGAACTTCGACGCCGCTTCACGACCCGCCGCGACCACGCCAGATCGCGAACGACCCGGGACGACGGCCCATCGCACCCCGATCGCCTCGGTCCGTTCCGGATCCTCGACGTGCTCGGCGAGGGCGGCATGGGCGTGGTGTATGCGGCAGAGCAGCGCGAACCGATCCGACGCCGCGTCGCCATCAAGGTGATCAAGGTCGGGATGGACACGAAGGAGGTGCTCGCGCGGTTCGAAGCCGAGCGCCAGGCGCTGGCGCTGCTCGATCATCCGAACGTCGCCAAGGTGCTCGACGCCGGCGCCACGGCCACGGGGCGGCCGTGGTTCGCGATGGAACTCGTGCGCGGAGTCTCGATCACGCGCTACTGCGACGACAACCGGCTGTCGGTGAAGGAGCGGCTCGAGTTGCTGCTGCAGGCCTGCGCCGCGCTGCAGCATGCTCACGATCGCGGGATCCTCCACCGCGACGTCAAGCCGACGAACCTGCTCGTCACCGAGATCGACGGCAAGCCCGTCGTGAAGGTGATCGACTTCGGTCTCGCGAAGGCGACCAACCAACGGCTGACGGAGCGCACGCTCTTCACCGAGGAAGGGCGCATCATCGGCACGCCGGAGTACATGAGCCCCGAGCAGGCCGAGACGTCGGCGCAGGACGTCGACGCGCGCTCCGACGTGTTCTCGCTCGGCGTCGTGCTCTACGAGTTGCTGGCGGGCGTGCTGCCGTTCGACTTCAAGGCGGCGCGCGCGAAGGGCTACTTCGAAGTGCAGCGCTGCATCCGCGAAGAGGAGCCGCCGACGCCGCGGCAGCGGCTGAGCAGCCTGAAGAACTCGCGGGACGAGATCCTGAAACTGCGCCGCTGCCGCCTGCAAGAGCTCGCGGGTTCGCTGCGCAACGGACTCGACGCCGTCACGATGAAGGCCATCGCCAAGGCGCGGCGCGACCGCTACGCGTCGTGCGAGGAGTTCGCGAAGGACCTGCGCCGATTCCTCGCTGGGGAGCGGGTGCTCGCGCGGCGCAGCAGCCCGCTGAGCGCATGGCGCACGAGCGTGGGTCGCATCGCACGGCGAAACCCTGCGTTGGTCCCGGCGATCGTCTTGGCATTGATCGTCGGCGCAGCCGGAACCTGGCTCGCGGGCTCGATCGCCGGCGACGAATGGACGAGCGTGGCGCAGCCACCCACCACTCGCAGCGCGGACCTTCTGTTCGACGTGCTCAAGGTCAAGAACAGCAAGGCGGGCGTCGAAGTCTCCGTGCGAATCAGGAACGACAGAGACTTGGCGATCTCGTTCGAGCTCGGAGACGTGCGCCTCCGGAACGCAGGACGGGACGTGTCGCCCGTGAACCCGGAGAACCGGACACAAGTCATCGAGGTGCAGGCCAAGGGAGAGCGCTCGTTCCGTTGGCTGTTTCCGTCCAGGGTCCGATTGGACCCCGGCACCTACTCCGTCGCAATCGTGAGCTTTCGCATCGGCAGTATCGAGTCGCCCGCCCACGCCGTGTTCGCGATCAACCTCTGACGGGGCGATTCGCGCTCGGCGGCGGCGCGGACGCGCGCGGGCCCCGGCGGCACTCCGGCTCGCCCTCTACGAGCATGCGACGCCGTCGCGGAGGAACGTGCCCATGTGTCGAACTGGCGCGGCGGCAACTCCACCGACGATCGCGAAGCGCCCGCGGGGAGGTCTGGCCGGGTGTTGACGCGACGCAAAGGGACGATGATCGTGCCGGGGCTGGGTCCGGGTGGATCGGGACGCGGCTTGCTCGTCCCGATCGCGCGCGAGGAGATGGCAGCGATGGCTTGGAAATGGCTCTTGGCCCTGTTGTCGACGGCCGCTGCGGTGACAGCGCAGTCAGGCGGTCTCACCAGACCCTCGCGACCGCCCGAGGTCGAGTGGGTCACGCCCGCGGTCAGGGCCACGCGCGTCACCTTCCACACCTTCGACAGCGTCGCGGCCAAGGCCAAGGTCAGCTACCACCTCTACGTGCCGGCCGCGTACACCCGCGAACTGGAGCGGCGTTTTCCGGTGGTCTACTGGCTGCACGGCTCGGGGGGCGGCCTCGAGGGGATCCCTGAGGTCGCCCGACACTTCGATGCGGCGGTCGAGTCGGGGAAGGCGCCGCCGTGCCTCGTGGTGTTCGTCAATGGCCTCGTCGATGGCATGTACGTCGACTGGAAGGATGGCTCGGTCCCGCTGGAGACGGTCATCGTCACGGAACTCGTGCCGCACATCGACTCGACGAACCGCACCATCGCGGCGCGGGAGGGGCGGATGCTCGACGGCTTCAGCATGGGTGGGTACGGCGCGGCGCGGCTGGGGTTCGAGCATCCGGAACTGTTCCGCGCCGTCTCGATCGTCGGGGCAGGGCCGATGCAGGCCGAACTGATCCAGCCACCGCGCGCCGGACGGCGTCGAGTGGCGGAGGTGCTGGCAACCGTCTACGGCGGCGATCAGGACTACTTCCGCAGCTCCAGCCCGCGCACGCTGGCCGAGCAGAACGCCAGGTCGATCGCGCGCGGCTCGCTCGTCCGCATCGTGATCGGCGCCGAGGACGAGGCGTTCGTTCCCAACAGGGAGTTCCACGAGCACCTGCAGCGCCTCGAGATTCCGCACACGTGGTCGGTGCTGCCCGGTGTGGCGCACGATCCGATGGGCGTGCTCCGCGCGATGGGCGATGAGAACTGGGCGTTCTACCGCGCGGCGTTCGGCGAGCCGCCTGCGTCGCCAGCGAAGGCCGCCCCGCCGCCGAGCGGCGACGAGGACCGAATCCGTCGACGTGAGGATGCGCTGCGGTTCGCATCCCAGGAGTTGATCCCGGCCAGGCACGGGACCTGGTTGTTCAAGCCTGGTGAGCCGCCCCGCATCGTCTGGCGCGACCTCGAAGAGGTCCGGCGGCTCGGCTTCCACGGTCCGCTGCGCGTGCGCTGGTTCGACGCGAACTGCAACGAGAGCGACGTTCCCGGTTCGCCCGGGCGGTGGATCGCCTGGATCGAAGGCACCGCTCCCAATGGAACGCCGCTCCGGCGCGCAATGACGTTCTACGCGCTGCCGACGACGGTTGCCGGTGGCTACGTGCCCGACTTCACGGTCGTCATGCCGTACTTCCCCGGTCCGAACGCCCCGCAGGTGTTGCGGGAGCACCAGGCCGAATTCACGCGCGCAGCGTCGAGCGTCGTGCCGCAGGCGGTTCTCGACAGCGAGCCAGGCGCCATCCTCCTGGCGGGACTCGCCGAGTTCGTGCCGCTGGGCCGACCCGCGCGGTTCGTCGAATCGGCAACGGTCCTGAACGACGACGCCCATCTGGCCCTGAAGCTCGAGCTGCAGGGACTGCGGCCGCGCGTTCGCCCGCTGAAGCCGCCGCGCCGCCGCGATGCACCTGCCACCGTGCTGCACCAGGGCTCGTGGCAGGAGGCTGGCATGCGGGACGATGCGAAGTCGAACCTCGACGCCGTCTGCAAGGCGTGGGCGGCGGACACCGGCGAACCGTTCGTGACCCTCGTGGCTCGGCATGGTGTGGTCGTCACGCACGAGGCCTTCGGCGTCGACAGGGGCGGGAAGCCGGTGACGCTCGACTACCGCTGTTGGGTGGGCTCGATCACCAAGACCGTCACCGCGCTGCTCTTCAGCAGGTTCCTGGACCAGGAGCTGATGGCGCTCGACGACCGGTTGTCGAAGGTCTTCCCCGACTACCCATCGGACGATCCGCGCGTCCCGACGTTCCGCCAGTGCTTCAACCACACGAGTGGCCTGTCTGGCCACGGCGACTTCGGCGGCATGCGGAATCCACACCTCGAGAACCTCGTTCTCAATGCGATCGACGCCAACACGCCGGGCGCGAGGTACGAATACAGCGGCATGGGGTTCGAGATCGCCGCCAAGGCGATGGAACTGGTCGCGGGCCGGAGCGCGGTGCGGCTCTACGACGAACACCTGTTCCGGCCGCTCGGGTTCGGCGATGTGCCGATCGGCAATGCGAGCTCCGATGGCGAGTTCACCGCCATGGAACTCGGCATCCTCGCCCAGTGGGTCGCCAATCGGGGGAGCTACGGGGAATGGGAGTTCATCACCCCGCAGACCTTCGAGAAGCTCCTTCCCGAGCCGTTGCAGGTTGCCGACCGCGGACACACCGCCGACGAGGGCATCGGCATCCACTGGGTCCACCACCTGAAGCCGGGCGCTGCTGCAGGCTCTCGACGTCCCGAGGACCTGCTGTACGGCCCGCGCACCCTCGGGCACGGTTCCTTCTCGGGATGCATCTTCGTGATCGACCCGGAGCAGCAACTCGTGATCGCTCAGGTGCGCCGGCAGGTCGGACCGCGCCATGCCGAGTGGTCGGCGCGGTTCTTCCAGACCATCGCCGCGGCCATTGCGCCGTGAATCTGCGCGAGTTGGCCGCTCACGGGCAGGACGTTCCTGGTCACGACCTGCGCCGTGTCGATCTGCTGCCGGTCGACGCGCAGGCGCCGGCGGCGGACCACTGCCCCGTGGACGGAGGGCACCGGGAACTGCCAGGCGCGCGCCGCGAACCGGTCCTCACCCGGCGCGCGGGCGCAGCACGTAGAAGTCCTGGACTCCGCCTCGACGCCGTCCATCGCGTCGATCGTCGACGGCGTCATCGGGGGTGGTGCAGCCTGTGTTCGGTCGCCAGGCGCCGCACGTAGCCCGCGCCGGTCGGCGCTCATCGCGAAGAACCCTCGATTCTCCGGCATGCGTTGGAGCACGAACCGCGAGAAGGTGCCGAGCATCGACAAGAACGGCCGGCCGTCGGGGCGCGTGACGCGTACCAGCTCACGGATCCAGCGTTCGTTCGACGCTCGCGTCAGGTGGGTGAACACCTGCGGGGAGACGACGAGATCGAGCGGTGGTCGGCGCCGCGGTGGGGCGCTGGCAGTGCCTCGGCTTCCTTGATCTTGGCCGACGCCGCGGCGCGCACGTCGGCGTCCCGGTGTTCGGCGAGGGCCGCCAGACAGTGGCGCAGGTTGTTCTTGCCGAAAGCGAGTTCCCTGGCCGGCAGCGCCGAGAGGAACCTCACGAGCTGTGCTGGCTTCGTCAGTTCGTTGGCGAAGATCGACTCGAACCCCGGGACGATCGCGTTGCCTTCGTAGTCGATCGCATCGAGGGACGCGAGCAGTTGCAGCGCGGTCGTCGCCGACTGCTCGCCGTAGCAGTTGCCGAACCACTTGCCGAACGGCACCAGCGTGTGGACCTTGCCGCGTTCGCCGACGTCGGCGATGGCGATCAGCGCGTCGGATCGCGGCGCCGTCAGGAAGCGGCGCGCGGTCTTGTCGAAGATCTGCGGTTCGACCCGCAGCACCACACGGCCCTTCTCGAGCGGCGTCATGCCGCTGAGTTCCTTGCGCGTCAGGTCGAAGGCGAACTCGAACGCGATCCGACCGCTGGAGTCGGGTGCCGGCGCTTCGCCGAGCACGAAGGCGCTGCCGTCGGGGTTCCGCGCGTCACCCAGCAGCGGACCGGCTTCTCCCGGTCTCGCGTGTTGCCGCAGCTGGTAGAGCACGTCGTAGCGGTGCGCGCCGTCGGTGTCCGCGATCGCTCCGCGCAGGTGGATCTGGAAGCCGAGCGGGGACTCGGCTTCGGACCAGGAGATGCTCGTGAACAGGACCTTCGGGTCGGTCTGTGCCGCGGCAGGCGATGCCAGCGGCAGGACGAGCAGTGCCAAGAACGTGATCTTCATCGGAATGGCCTCCAACCACCGGGGACAAGGCGAGCGATGGCGCCTCAGTTGCCCTGCAACTGCAGGTCGAGCAGGTTCGTCGCGGGGCCGACCTGTTGGCGCATCGACGTCGCCACGAGTGCGCCGTTCTGCAGGTCGTAGGTGTAGCTCTGCTGCTCGAGCGAGCCCTGTTCGAAGATCGTCGCGTAGCGGCCGTCGCTGCCGGCGAAGGTCACCTGCCAGCCCGTCAACGGGTCCTGGTCCAGGACCTGACCCGGCTGCATGCGCTGCACACACGACGGATCGAGGAACAGGCTGCCGATCGATGCCGGGCCGTAGACCTGCAGGCTCTCCGCGTCCTGGCCCATGCCGTTGCCGAAGTCGAGCCGCGTCGCCAGCTTCGCGATCAGGCAGTCGCCGACGCGGTGGTCGACGGTGATCTGCGCGTCGAAGCGGAACGGTGCCGCCGCCAGCTCGCCGCCGAGGCTGGTCGCGTAGGTGCCGGCGAGGTGCACCAGCCGACCCGGCTGCAGCCATCGTGGCGGACGCTGACCGGCCCACGGCACCTGCACGGCGCGCACGTTGCGCAGCTGCACGGTCGTGATCGTCGTGGACCCGCTGCCGGTCGTCGACGTGTCGCCGAGCGGCGTCACGACGGGCGAACCGACGGAACTGCTCGAGTACGCGAGCAGCAGCCCGGACTCGAGATCGTAGGTGTATCGCGTGTAGCCGGTCTGCGAGGTGGTCTGCGTCGTGACGGCGTCGTAGGTGCGGCCACCGAGCGGGTACTGCAGCCGCAGGATGGTCAGGCCGGGGCTCTGCCGTTCCTCCATCGCGCGCAGGCGCGCAGGTGGCAGCCAGACATCGGTGAACCCGTTCGGATCACCGACGACACCCTGCGTCAGCGTGCGGGAGACGGTCTCGAGCTGGGCGCCGGCGAACACGAACATCGTCATCGACGCCGCCAGGCAGTCGCGCGTGACGTTGACGAAGTCGTACTGCGTGAGCCCCGCACCACCGGTGCCCATCACCTCCTCCTCGCGGTAGCGCCGGCCGCTGCTGTCCACCCAACCGCCCTCGGCGTGCTCGACGAGCTGGCTGCGAACGCCCGGCAGCGAAGCGCTGCCCCCGTAGTACGTGACGCGCACCCCCGGCTGCAGCCAGTCGGGGTAGGCGCCGGCCGTGCCGTTCGGCGCCGGCAGGCCAGGCGGTGCATCGCCCGGGGTCGGGCGCGGGCCGCGCGTGGCGGCGTTCGGATCCAGCGCGGCGCGTTGCAGCACGATGGGGGTCGACCGCCCCTCGGTCTCGATCGTCAACACGACCATCGTGCCGACCGGGCCCATGACGAGGTCGCGCACCTGCTCCAGCGACAGGCCGTCGACGCGCTTGTCGTCGACGGCGCGCAGGATCCCACCGACGGGGACCTTGCAGGCCTCGGCGGGGCCGCCGGGGGTCAGTTGCGCCACCACGAAGCGACCGTTCTCGTCCGGCTGGAACAGGATGCCGACGCCACCCGTCGCGGCGGCCGTTGCCGGCGGGGTCGGGCGATCGCGTCGTGCCAGTTCGTGGCGTTCGCCGTCGCTGGTCAGGACGAACGTCGCGCCCTGCGCCTCGACCGTGAAATCCCAGGTTTCGCCTTCGTCGACGTAGGTTCCGACGAGCCTGCCACCCTGTTCGCTGCCGGAGCAGGGCATGGACTCGCCCGCGTACGTCAGCGTGCCGCTGTATCGCTGCGCCGCTTCGTCCCAGCCCAGTGCGAGCACGATGCTGGCGTTGGCGAACGTGCCGGCGAACGGGTGTGTCGCGGCGGGTTGTTCCACCGGCGTCTTCCGCAGCGGCGGCAGTTTCGGCGGTTTGGGCAACGGAACCTGGGCGGTGGCCATGGTGAGCCACGCCAAAGGCAGGAACAGGACGGCGAGCAACCTGAGGGGCGGGTGGGGGAGGACGGTCATGGGGACATCCTTCGCCGAGTCATGACTCGCGACGTGCCGAGGGCGGCGACCTCTGGACGATGCACCGCCATGATGGAACGCCGTCACGCGACTGCGAACGCGCCGTTCTGCGTACTCGGGCAGCTCCGAGTGCGTGCCCGCGCTCGAATGCCCGTGATGGCGACCGCACTAGGTCCACTTGAGCGTCTGGCCCACGGAGTCCACGCTGCCGTGCGCCTGGGGCCACATGGCTCGCGTCCCCGCCGAGCGACCGGCTGGAAGACGCGGGGTGGCCGCGGGCGTCATCCACTTCGATCCACGCGCTCCCATGACCAAGCCGTCGTTCGTCCTGCGTATCCGCCGCGAGAAGCAGGCTCCCGCCGATCACGAGTTCGACCAGGGCCATCTCGTCGTGGGGCGCGAGACCGGCGACATCGCAATGCACGACTCCGGTGCTTCGGCGCGTCACGCGGAGATCGACTTCGTGGACGGCAAGGTCGTCTTGCGGGACGCCGGCAGCACCAACGGGACGTGGATCGGCAGCCGCAGGGTGACGGAGGAGCGCATGACGCCCGGTGTGCAGTTCAAGATCGGCAACGGGTCGATCGAACTCTTGCAGGTGAAGGGCCCGGTCGACGCGAACGGTAGCACGAGGAGCATGGTCGCTCCGGGTGGGCACACGAGAGACACTGCGATCCAGACGCTGCCCTCTGCGGTGCGCGTCTCCGGGAGGGTGGCCGTGGCCAGCAAGCAGACGGTCGGGCTCGTCGCCGGCGTGCTCGTGTTGGCGGCCGCGGCGTTCCTGTTCTTCAGGGGCGGCGGTGAAGCGAAGGCGAGCAGGGACGGCGGCACCGGGGCCGGTGCTCCGGCGAAGCTGTCGCTGAAGGCCCCGCGCGAAGCGACCGTGAAGGCGGTTTGGTTCCGCGGTCCGACCGGTCCGCAGGCGAGCGGCGGCACTTCGCCGACGACGGTCCGCATCTCGCCGAACACGAAGGAAGGCCCGAGCGTCGGCGTCATGGAGGAGTTCGCCGGCGGTGCCGGCAACCAGTGGCGCACCGCCACGTGGCTGGCGGCATTCAGCGCGAGCCAGGTGACGGGTCAGAGCCTGACCGACTACGAATTCCTCGTGCGCACCGGCGGACACATCGACGGCCCGTCGGCGGGCATGTTGATGACTGCGACGATGGTGGCGTTGCTGCGCGGCCAGGCGCTGCGCGAGGACACCACGATGACCGGCACGATCAACCCGGATGGCTCTGCGGGACCCGTCGGCGGCATCGTGCAGAAGATGGAGGGAGCGGCGAAGGCCGGCATCAAGCGGTTCGGCTTCCCGATGGGCGCCCGCAACCACCAGGATCTGCGCACGGGCCGCACCGTCGACCTGTTCGACGCCGGCAAGGAGTTCGGGCTCGAGGTCGTGGAGATCCACGATGTCTTCGAGGGCTACAAGTTCCTCACCGGCAACGACCTCGCGCGTCCGGCCCCCGTCGCCGAGGGCGAGATGGAACTCGACAGCGACACCTCGGCGCGTCTGCGCGCCAAGAACCAAGCGTGGAAGGCCCGTCTCGACAGCGAAGTCGCGAATCTCGGCAGCCTCGCGCGGGGTGGCAACGACGAGTTGAAGAACACGATCATGCCGCTCGCGCAGCAGGCCGATGCGGCGTTCAAGAAGGCGCAGGAGTTCGAACGCAGCGACTTCCTGGCTTCCTCCTACGACGGTTACGTGGAAGCGGCCGTTCTCGCCGGCATGACGAAGGACGCGGCGCGCTTCATGAAGTCGGCGCAACAGCAGGACATCCAGGACCTCGTCGCCCAGGTCGAGGCCGCCGCGACCGTCAAAGGGCAGCTCGAGGCCTTCATGGCCGAAGTCGAGATCAAGGCCAAGCGCACGACCGGCGGCGGCCAGATCAACACGCTGCGCGCGTTCCACGCGCTCGTCGTGGGCGAGTCGCTGACGTCGCTCGGCGATTCCGCCTTCGCGCAGGCGAAGGCGATCCTCGACGCCACGAAGGACAAGCAGCTCGACGAGAAGCAGGGCACGCAGCTCGGTGAGAGCCTGTTCAACGCGCTGCGGTACTTCGGCGTCGCACGGACGATGCTCGACGTCGCCCGCGACCAACAGGACTTCGGCAACGAAGAGGGGCAGACGGCGCCCATCGACTCCGCGGTGATCGGCAAGGCGGCGAAGGCCTACGGTTCGGCGGCGGGTGCCGTGCTCGCATACCTCGAGTCGCTGACGATCGACGACATCGCGCGCGAGGCCGGTATCGACAAGGCCACGGCGCAGAACCGGCTGGCGCAGAACGACCTGGACTACCTGCTGGCCTTGCGCGCCGTTCGACTCGCCGAGGGCATCGAGGGCAAGAAGCACGAGACGAACCTGCTGCGGCTCGCCGCCGGGTCGATGGCGTTCCTCAAGGGTGCGTCGCTGATCAACAAGTACTACTCGCTCGGCGGCCAGCAGGACGCTCAGGGCACGTTGACGCTGACGAACCGCAAGGCACTGTCGGCGCAGTTGGACCTCGCCCGCCAGCTCGCGCGCGAGGCTGCGGCCAAGGCCAAACGCACGGTCGGTTTCGTGCCCATGGCCGCCCGCTACGCCTACCAACTCGGCGTCGCCCAGCGCGAGGGCAACGACGAGGACAAGCTGTCGGCGCTCGAGGCCTACTGGGAGTCGGCGTTCTGGAGCGATCTCGCCGGCGCGCGCCCGACCAAGTGAGGTGCGACGGCTTTGGCGGGTGACTGCCAGGTCCGCACGAGCCCGTGCGCCGCGGCCGGACGTACGTCGGCCTGCTCGCTGCGGGGGTCATCGATCCCACGAAGGTCGTGCGCGTGACGCGGTGGCGGGCGAGGCGGATCGTGGGGGCAGTGGGTTGCGGGTGGTCCGGGACGCTGGTTGTTTCACCTACACGCTCGCACGTTCCTTGGCAGCACTCCATCCGTGCGGACATGGGACCCGAGGCATGGAACGTCGGTGCGACCCAGCTTCGCGCCGCTGAGCTGCGGCGCGCAGCGCCGTCAGCTCCAGCATGGGCGGAGTCGCCCTTCTCGCACGTTCCCTAGTAGCTGAAGCCGTTCTTGCGCACGTGCACCATCGGCTGGCGGTCGTGCGCGCCGGCGCCGCCGACGACCTCGCCGCAGACGACGGCGTGGTCGCTCCAGTCGTCGGCGATCGCTCGCACCTTGCAGACGAGGTGGGCGTGCGCGGCCGTCGGGTAGGGCACCCCGAGCGAGCTGGTCGCGACGTCGATGCCGTCGAACGCCGGCTCGCCGGGCTCGAAGCCGCGCGCGAAGTGGCCGAGCAGCCCCTTCGACGCCTCGTCGAGCACCGCCAGACAGAACGCGCCCTCGGCCCGCACCAGCGCCTCGATCGGCCGCCCCTTCTTGAGCGCGACGACGACGGTCGGCGGCTCGAACCCGACCTGCTGCACCCACGACGCGAGCATGCCGGTCGCTGCGGCCCCGCGGCCGGCCGTCAACACGTAGAGGCCGCTCGGCAGCCGGCCGAGCCCGCGCCCGATCGCCGCGCGGGTCGGGTCGTCACTGTTCCTGGAATTGCTCACGACGCCATGCTTAACACATCGCGGCGGCGCCGCGAGATGGGAGTACGGGGGGACAGTACGAACGAACTGCAGCCCGGCCCCCCGAACCGCGCGACCACGATGATTCCCGGCCCTGCAACCCCCGACAACATGCCCCCGAACACCACGCGGCCCGGGCGCTCCCACGTCAGAATCACCCGCTGCCGAGCTGGCACCGAGGTGCGGACGCCGTCGCCACGCGGCGACGGCGCAGGCGCGGGTGATCCCGGCGGCGATGCCGTCACCTGTTCGGTCCGTCGCCGGAGGGCCAGAACACCGGGTGGGCATTCGCGACGAGCGACCGCTATGCTGCTGCCCCCCGGAGGCCGCATGACGAACAGGGGTCTGGTCGCCAAGGCAGTGGTCCTAGTGCTCGCGCCGTGGGCGCACGCGCAGGCCGGTCCACCGGCCGCCTATCGGCCGCATGCGTCTGTCGCCGCGGCCGACCGTGAATTCGCGGTCGTACACGAACGGGCGCTCCAGGCGGGGCTCGGCCGGGCGCTGCGTGGGCTGCAGGACTGGACGCAATCGCGCGGGCGCGCCGACGCGAAGGGCGACGCCGATCGCCAACTCGCGCCGGCGGTCGCCGCGCTCGCGGTCATGCTCGGCGACGCAGCGATCGGTGAGCAGTTGGTGCGGGCAGCCCTGTTGCCGGCCGCACCGGCGCGCGCCCGGCCGCGCCCCGACTTCGTCGGCACCGAGTTGCCGGCCGCGCTCGAGGCCGCGGCGGCAAGCAACCGCGGCGCACTCGCGCCTGCCCGCGCCCAGCATGCGGCAGCCAGCCGGCTCCTGGCCGGGCGGCAAGCACTGCGGGACTGGTTGGCCGACTTCGCCGACTTGCACGGCGAGTACCTGGTTCGCGTGGCGCCCGCGTCGCGCTACGCGCCGCATCTGCGCTCCGAACGGGCGACCCAGCTGGCCATGTGGCGCGCCTCCCACGCTGTGGCTCTCGCCCGCCTGACCGGCGCGGGTGCACAAGCCGCCTCGACCGCCGCCGACCAGGTCTTCGGCGCGGTGAGCACGGAAGTCGAACCACCTCCTTGGCGCGGCAGCATGCTGGCGGCGTGGCAGGACGAGCTCGCGGCATTCCTGAGCTGGGACGACGACGCGAGCGACGTGCCGGACGATCGGACCGGCGCGGTGCTCGTCGCCTGCGCGCGACTGGTGGTCGACGGCTTCCTCGAAGCAGACGCGGAGCTGTTCCGACGGCTCTACGGCTCGACGAAGCACCTCGGCGCCGCCACCCTCGAGTCGGTGGCGCTGGAGCTGGCGCTGGTCGAGGCCGCGCGCGGCACCACGAAACGCGGCGTCGAGCAGCTCGAGCGCCTCCGCAAGACGTGGCGCGACCGCGAGGACGGCGCCCTGGACCACTACTTCGTGACGTCCCACCTGGCGCGTGTGCGGGCGATGGGTGGTGACCACCGAGGCGCCGCCAAGGAGTGGCAGCGCGTGCGCGAACTGCGCGGGGCGGCCGAGGCGGCGCTGCCGAAGACGTCGACGCTGGTCAGCGTCGGGCTGCGGCGCATGATCGACCGCGCAGCGGACACGCTGGCGTTCGCGGACAGCCTGGCGGCCGACGGACAACGCCCGGCGGCCGTACGCCTGCTCGAGAGCGACCTCGCCGGACATCTCGAGGGTGCTGGCCGGCTGCGCCTGCTGCTCGGTGGACCCGATGCGCCAACGCGGGCGTGGCTCGCCGACCGCGTCGAGCGGCTCCTGGCGGACGCCGACCCGGCGCACGCCGAGCGCGTCTTCGGGCTGGCCTCGGCGGTGCGCAGCCTGCACGAGGAACGGGTGCGCCTGCTGGACGAGGTCGCCGCCGCCGGCGACGACGGGCTCGTGCAGCAGCTGCTGTTCGTGCTGCTGCACGACCGCGGCGAGGACTTGATGCGCGCGCTGGCGATCGATCGGCGCTGGAACGGCGACCGATCCGAACCGCCGCCGCAGGCGTTCCTGCTCTACGACGAGACCCTCGTCGAGAGGCTGCTGGCGCTGCCGGGCGTGCAGCGGCTGGTGGCGCCTGTGCGGGCCGCCGACACCGTGCGGGCACTGCCGCCGCGGGAGGCGCTGGTGCTGACGGCCGGCCACCGCCAGCGCGTCGGCTGGCAGGATGGGCCGGCTGCCGGTCCGCAGCTCGGCGCGCGGTACGCGGCGTTCGTGGCCACCGGCACCGGCGTGCGACGCATCGATCTCGGCGCCGCGCGGGCGCTCCAGCTCGGCTGCCAGGCTCTGCGCGACCGGTGCCTCTCGTCGAGCAGCGGCAACCGCGGCCGCCATCCGACCGACGGCGCTCCGGTTGCCGCCGAGGATCCGAATCTCGCGAGCCTGCGCGACGGTCTCCGGCCGCTGTTCGACGCGCTGCCGCGCGACCTCGACACGCTGTGGGTCGCCGCCGACGGCGCCCTCGCGTCGGTGCCGTGGGAAGTGATGCTGGTCGACGCTGGCTGGACCGAACCGCCTGCCGTGCGTCACGTCAGCGGCCCACTCGCGATGGTCGCGCGGCCGGCGAGCAACGCGGCCCCGCGGCTCCTGGCGTTCGGCAATGTCGCGTTCGACGACCCGCCGCAGATCGCAGGCACCCCTCCCGCCGACGCAGCGCGGGGCCTGGCGCGCGTGATCGGCCTCGCCGCCGATGTCCACTGGCCCCGACTGCCCGGGGCGGCGCGCGAGCGCGACGAAGTCGAGCGACGGTTTCGCGCCGCGCATCCGGACGGCGAGGTGTGGAACTGCGATGGCGCGCACGCCAATGCGCACTACCTGTACGGCCTGTTGCCGAAGGTCCGCTACGCTCACCTCGCGACGCATGCGTTCGTCACGCCTGAGCCACTGTGGGGCACAACCGGCGGCCGTCACGGCGAGCAGGAGCGCGACCTCGAAGCGCTGCGGCGGGCCCGGGCCGGCATCGTGCTGGCGGGCGCCAACCGCCACCCTCAGCCCGGCGGACGCGAGATGTCGATCGTCACCGCGGCCGAGCTGGCGACGCTCGACCTGCGCAGCTGCGAGCTGATCGTGTTGTCCGCCTGCAACACGAACGTGGGCGCGCGTTCGTTCGGACAGGGCCTGACGGGGCTCAACGCGGCGCTGCTGTCCGCCGGCGCGCGCCACACGATCACGACGCTATGGCAGGTGGACGACGTCGGCGCCGAGCGCTTCTTCGCGGCTTTCTACGATCGGCTGTGGCAGAACCGCGAGGACCTCGCCGCTGCCTTCCGTGGTGCACAGCGGGATCGCCGGCAGGCTGGCGATCCGGCGTCCATGTGGGCGGCCTTCGTGCTGACCTCGAACGGTCGCTGAGCCCCGACTCCGTGTGGACGCCGGTGCGGTGCGCAGGTCGGTGCGTCGCGATGCAGATCGGCTGGCGCGCGGGGACCGACATTGCCGAGGGGAAGACCGGGGACCGGAACGACAGGAGCGAGAACGACCCGATCGAGGCGCTCCTCGACGCCCTGCCCGACACGCCTGCCGCGGATCGTGCCGCGGAACTCGAACGCATCTGCACCAGCCACCCGGCTGCACACCTCGACTTCGCGGCGGCGAACGTCGACATGGTCGGGCTTTCGTTCGTCCGGACGCCCGAGGATCTGCACTTCCTGCCGTCCGAACTCGATCGCCGCGGCGCCGCGGACGCGTATGCGAAGGCGCGGACGACCTCGTGCGCCGAGCGGCGGCGGCTCGGCTTCGGTCTGGAGTGAGCAGGCAGCGGTCGCTCAGAAATCGCCGGGCACGAACTCCAGCGCGTTGGTCGCGGTGACCTGGACGAAGTTCAGGAACGCGTCGACCTCGATCACGACCATCTGCTGCCGGAACACGACGCCGACCAGCGGCGGCGTGTTCGGCAGCGGCAGCAGCGAATCGGCGGTGCCGGTCGTCGTCAGCTGCGGCTGCTGGATCAGCGGATCGACGTGCAGCACGCAGCCGGGAGGCGCCTGCGGGAACACGGCGTCGAGCGGGAGGCCGGGCACCAGGGCGGCGAAGCCGGTCGCGGCGACGACGATGGACGTGGTCGGCAGGCCGCTGCCGCGCGTGCGCATCGTGCTGTCGACCCACGGCAGCGTCACGGCGGTCAGCAGGTTGGCGCCGCCGCTGCTGGGGCAGCCGCTGGCGAACGTCACCGCGGTTGCGGGGCACGGCGTGACCAGGTCGGCGAAGCCGCGCGAGACGAGGCCATCGACCTGCGTCAGGTAGCCGCCGGCGACGACGTTGCCGTTCGGCAGCGCGCCCAGCGTGAAGATCGTGTCGTTCGCGCCGGTGCCGACCGGCTGCCAGCTGGTGCCGTCGAAGCGCGCCACGCGCAGCAGCGAACCGCCGTTGGTGAACGAGCCGGCTGCGAGCAGGTCGCCGTCCGGCAGTTCGAGCGTCGCGCGCACGGGCCCGGTGAAGCCGGCGCCGAGCGGTGCCCAGGTGGTGCCGTTCCAGCGCGCGATGCTGGCGAGCGGCTGGCCGTCGATCGCGACGAAGTCGCCGCCCACGAGCACGTCGCCGTTGGCCAGGCGCTGCAGCGAGTTGACCGAGCCGGTGACACCGGCGCCCAGCGGCGACCAGTTCGCGCCGTCCCAGCGGGCCAGGCCGTTGGCTTGCACGCCGCCCGCGATCGAGAAGTTGCCGCCGACCAGCAGTTCGCCGTTCGGCAGTTCGACGATGGCGCGCACGGTCAGGTTGGTGCCGGCGCCGAGCGGCGACCAGGCGGTGCCATTCCAGCGCGCGATGTTGTTGGCCGGCATGCCGCCGGCGCTGCTGAAGAAGCCGCCGGCGACGAGATCGCCGTTCTGCAGCACCGTCAGGGTGAACACCGCAGAGCCGCCGGTGAGGCCGGTGCCGAGCCGCTGCCAGGCGCCGCCGTTCCAGCGGGCGATGCGGTTGATCTGCAGCTGGCCCGGGATCGTGAAGTCGCCGCCGGCGATCAGGTCGCCGTTCGGCAGCACCGCGAGCGCGGTCACGAGCCCGGGCAGGCTCGCCAGGGGCGACCAGACGCCACCGCTGCGGCGCGCGACGCCTGTCGCCGGCACCCCGCCGATCGTCGAGAAGAGTCCGCCGACCACGAGATCGCCGTTGGGCAGGTTGGCCGTGCACTGGACCCAGCCGTCCAACGTCGTGCCGATCGCCGACCACGCGGTGCCGTTCCAGAGGGCGACGTTCGCGACGCCGACGCTACCGGCGCCCGTGAAGGAGCCGCTGACGAGCAGATCGCCGGTGGGCAGCGGACACAGGGAGTGCACGGTGGGCAGCGAGCCGCCGAGGATCCCGGTGCCCAGTGGCGCCCAATCCGTGCCCGACCAGGAGGCGATCGAGTTGGCGTTCACTCCGCCGAATACATTGAAGCGACCGCCGGCGATCAGGGTCCCGTTCGGCAGGAACGCGACCGCCCCGACGGACACCAGGAACGCGATCCTGCCGCCCAGGCTGCGCGCCGACCACGTGGATCCGTCCCATTCCGCCACGCGGTTCGCCGCGACGCCGAACGCCGTGTCGAACGAGCCCGCGACCGCGATGTGCCCGTTCGGACCGAGGGCGATGCTGGTGCCGGTGCCGGGGCCACCGGCGAGCATCAGACCGCTGCCGAGCGCCGACCACGCCGCGCCGTCCCAGCGCGCGATGCCGTTTGCCGGCGCGCCGCCAGCAGCCGAGAACGAACCGGTCGCCCACAGGTCGCCGTTCGGCAGCGTGGCGAGCGCCAGCACCGAGTTGCCGGTGATGCCGGCGCCGAGTGCCGACCATGCCGTGCCGTCCCACCGCGCGATGCGGGCCGCGGCGCCGCCGCCCGCCGACAGGAAGTCGCCGCCGGCGACCAGGTCCCCGTTCGACAGCACGGTGAGTGCGCGCACCGTCGCGCTGATGCCCTGACCGAGCGCGGTCCAGCTGCCGTTCCAGCGCGCGATGTTGGCGGTCGGCACGCCGCCGGCGCTGGTGAACACGCCGCCGGCGATCAGGTCGCCGTTCGGCATCGCGGCGAGTGCGAAGACCAGGCCGTCGATGCCGCCGCCGAACGGCGTCGCGTTGCCGGTCACCGGGTCCAGGATCGCGATGCGATGTGCGACCGCCTGGCCGGCAGCCTCGAAGTCACCTGCGACCACGGTGAACGCGGGCAACGGGCCGGGGCCGTCGGGATCCCAGTTCGTGGCCGCGCGCACGGTGGCGTCGGTGCCGTTCCAGCCGAAGCCGGGCAACCACACGCTCGTGCACTGGGCGGCGAGTGTCGTCGCGAGCAGGAAGGGGCAGGAGAGGAGGAGCAGCCGGGCGCGGGCGGGCATGGGTGGCGGCGTGGGTCGAGGCGGTCGCAGCAGCATAGCCCCAGTCGATCTGCCGGCCGCGGGCGGGAGCGGTGGCGTTCGTGCAGCGGTTCGACTCGGGGCTGCGGGTGAACCTGCACTTCCACGTGCTGTGGCTCACCTACCCGCCGACGTGCCGCATCGACGCCACGGCGCCGACCGCCGACCAGGTGACCGCCGTGCGGCGGCGGCTGCGCGACACGGTCCCTTCGACGCAGGCTCGCGCGGCGAACGGTCCGTCGCCCCGGCAGGCCGACGGACCGCTTCATCTCAGAAGACGCCGATGGTGAGTTGCAGCGCGTTGGTGGTGCTGATCTCCAGCGGCACGAGCTGCGCATCGACGACCACGGGCACGAGCTGGTGGAACAGCTGCAGGCCGACGATCGGCGGCGTGTTCGGCAGGAGGATCTGTGACTGCACGGCGCCGGTCGTCGTGAACAGCGTGTCGATGGCGTCGGGCGTCACGTGCAGGTGGCAGCCCGGCAGCGCGGCGCCGAAGACGCTGTCGAGCGCCAGCGACGGCACGACCGGTGTCAGCCCCCAGATGGCCAGCGCGTAGCAGGTCGGTGGCAGGCCCGTGCCCGTCGCGCGAAACACCGTGTTCGCCCACGCGGGCGACGTCACCGCCAGCGTGTTGCCGCCACCCGAGCCTGGGCAGCCGGCGCCGAAGGTCACCGCGGTCGCAGGACACGGCAGCTGGCGCTGCGCGAAGCGCGCCGCCGCGGCGCCAGCGATGCCATCGAAGGCGCCGCCGCAGCGCCACACCTCGTCGGTGCCGCGATCCAGCCCGTGGACGTCGCCGGTGGCGACGGACGCCCAGGCCCCGGCATGCAGTCGAAACACACCGTAGCGGCCACCACCGACGACGTCGCCATCGCCGAGAACACGCAGCGCGCGCGCCTCGAACCCGCCAGGTGGCAGCGTGCCACCCGACGTCCAGCTCGAGCCGTTCCAGCGCGACGAACCGCCGGCCCCTGCGAACGTCGCGGCGAGCACGTTGCCGCCCGGCAGTTCAGCCAGCGCCGTCACGTCGGCCGCCGAGCCGCCGGCCAGCGGAAACCAGTTGAGCCCGTTCCAGCGGGCGACCTTCATGCCGTTGTTGGTGAAGCCGCCGCCGGCCACGATGCCGCCGTCGCTGTGCACGAGCAGGCACAGCACATAGTTGTTGAAGCCGGCGCCGAGCGGCACCCAGGTGGTGCCCGTCCAGCGCGCCACGTTGTTGACCAGACCACCGCCGGCGTACTGGAACACGCCACCGGCGATCACGTCCCCGTTCGGCAACAGCCCGAGGGCCAGGACCGGACCGCTGACGCCGCTGCCGAGCGGACTCCACGTGCTGCCGTTCCACCGCGCGATGTTGCTGGCGGGCTGGCCACCGGCGCTCGCGAAGGAACCGCCCACCAGGATGTCGCCGTTCGGCAGCTTCAGCAGGGCCCGCACCTCGGTGGCGAACGTGCTGCCGCCGGTCACGCCGGTGCCGAGCTGGGTCCAGTTGCCAGGTGTGCCGCGCGCGATGTGGTTGACGACGGTCCCGGAGATCGTCGCGAAACTGCCGCCGAGGATGGTGTCGGCGCCATCCGCCAGCACGGTGCGCACGGTGCCGTGGATGCCCTGGCCGAGCAGCGGCTGCCAGGCACCACCGGTGTAGCGATGCACGCCGCCGTCGATCGTGTCGCGGCCGACCACGAGCTCCCCGGCGAAGACGGACATGCACCAGACCTCGGCGCTGCCCTGCAGCCCGCCCAGGCCAGCCCACGAGACCCCGTCCCATCGGAACACCACGGTACCGAAGTTGTCGGGGATGGCGGCCACCAGTTCGTAGCTGCTGATGCCGGTCGATCGCACGTTGAGCGCCGTGCAGCTGCTGCCGACGAGCCCGCTGCCCATCGCCGTCCACGTGCCGGCGGACGGACTGAAGCGGGCGACGCATTGGGCGGCCACGCCGAGCGAGGTGAACGAGCCGCCGGCGAACAAGAACGTCGACGTCAGGGACGTGCCGACGCGCGGGGCCAACGCCGTGACCGGACCGTTGGCAACGCCGGTCGTGACCCACTGGCCGCCGTTCCAGATCGCCAGGTTGCCGACGGCAAGGCCGCCTGCCTGTTGGAACGAGCCGCCCACGTACAGCACGTTCTGGAACACGGTGAGCGCGAAACCGGGACCGTCGAGACCCTGGCCAAGGGGCCAGGTGAGCGACCTCCATGTCGCCCCATCCCACCGTGCGATGCGACTCGCGGTGACGCCAGCGACCGACGTGAAGTGGCCCGTGACGTACAGCTCGCCGGCGTAGACCTGCATCGCCCGCACATCGGGGATCGACGCGACCGCGACCCAGGCACTGCCAGTCCACCGCAGCAACTGCGTGTCGGTGGCGGCGAACAACTGGTCGTTGAAGCTCGCCGCCGCGCGCACCGTGCCGGGACCCAGTTCGCCGAGCTGCGTCCAGCGCGTGCCGTCGAACGTGGCGACCCTGGCGATCGGGAGGAAGCCGCCGCTGTCGCCGACACAGACCAGTACGGACGCGAGCGGCCCCGGGCCGTCGGGATCCCACGGCAGCATCTTGCGCACCGTGCCGACCAGGCTCGCCGGTGGGTCACCGGCGGCCCACACCGGGTCACACTGGGCGGGCACTTGCATGGTGGCCGACATCACCATCCAGGCAGCGAACACGGTGGGCAGCGAAACAGGGCGAGGGTGGCGGTAGCGGTCGTGCATGCGAAGTCCTCGAGGGTCCTCGCCCAGATGCAGGGCGCCCATGGCCGTGATCCGGAATCCGGTCGCCATCGGGGGCGGCCGGAAATCGTCGGTCCCGCGTCACGAGGAGCCGGCTGCCGCATCGCACTCGCAACCGCACCGCAGCGGCCATGACCCCGCGACCGAGAACGACCATGCGCACCCACGCCCCCCGCACGGATTGCCCGCCTGCTCCTCGCCATCGCTCGCACCGCCGGGCCGGCCCACTCGCCTTGACGGTGCTCGCCGTGAGCCTCGCCGTCGGCGGCGCCCGCGGCCAGGCATCGGTGGTCGCCTGCGGCAGCAATACGTTCGGCGAGACCAACGTGCCCGTGCTGCCGCCGCTGCTCGCGTTCACGGGCATCGCCGCGGGCGCCGACAACACGATCGTCTGTCGCAGCGACGGCCAGATCACTGCCTTCGGCAGCGCCACTTCGCTGTTGAACAACGTGCCGGCGCTGCCCGCCGGTGTCACCTACGTGCGGGCCTCGTCGCGGCAGATCGTCGCCCTCGCGCTGCGATCGGACGGCACGATCGTCGCGTGGGGCACGGTCAACCACGGCCAGCAGCTGGTGCCGGCGCTGCCGGGCGGCCAGACCTGGGTCGACGTCGCCTGTGGCGCCTACCACGCCGTCGGGCTGCGCTCGGACGGGCAGGTCCTCGCCTGGGGTCTCAACAGTACGGGCCAGTGCAACGTGCCCGCTCTGCCAGCGGGCACCAGCTACGTACAGGTCGCCGCCGGCTGGACCCACACCGTGGCGCGGCGTTCCGACGGAGCGCTGCTCGCCTGGGGCGACAACAGCAGCGGCCAGTGCAACGTGCCGGCGCCGCCCGCGGGTGTCGCCTACGTCGACGTCGCCGCTGGCGGGTGGCACACGCTCGCTCGCCGCTCCGATGGCGTCCTCGTCGCCTGGGGCAACAACCAGGAAGGCCAGAGCAACGTGCCTTCGTTGTCGCCGGGCCAGACCTTCACACGCATCGCGGCGGGACCGTTCCACTCCGCCGCCATCGTCTCGGACGGTTCGGCGCTGGCATGGGGCCAGTTCTCGTTCGGCATGCTGAACGTGCCGCCACCACCGGCGGGCCGCTACTACACCGAAGTCGCCTGCGGATCCTTCCACACGGTGGTGCGCGACTCGGCGGGCGACGTTGCCGCGGTGGGCAACAACTTCGATGGCCAGTGCAACGTGCCGTTGGCCACCGCCAACATCGAGGAGATCGAAGCCGGCGGCTACCACGGCCTGGTACGCCGCGCCGATGGCTCGGTCACGGCGTGGGGACGCAACACCTATGGCCAATGCAACGTGCCGGCGCCGCCCGCCGGCACCACCATCGTCGACATCGCGGCCGGCGGCGACCACTCGCTCGCGCTGCTGTCGAACGGCGCGGCGCTGGCGTGGGGCTACAACTACTACGGCCAGTGCAACGTGCCCGCGCTGCCGATCCTGACCGCCTACGTCGAGGCCGCGGGCGGTTCGTTCCATTCGCTGCTGCGCCGTTCGGACGGCGCGGTGGTGGCGTTCGGCGACAATTCGACCGGGCAGTTGGGCGTGCCGGCGCTGCCGCCGGGCCTCGTCTACGAACGGGTCGCGTGCGGCGGCGGCCACTCGGTGGCGCTCCGTTCCGACGGCGCGGTGGTGGCGTGGGGCGCGAACTACTTCGGCCAGTGCAACGTCCCGGCGCTGCCGGCCGGCCTGCGCTACGTCGACATCGCCGCCGGCGATGCCTACACGCTCGCGCGGCGGTCGGACGGTTCGGCGATCGGCTGGGGCCACAACACGTTCGGCCAGAGCACGGTGCCGGCGCTGCCGGCAGGGACCAGCTACGTCGAGCTCAGTGCCGGCCAGTTCCATGCGCTGCTGCGGCGTTCGGACGGCGTCGTCATCGCGATCGGCGACAACGGTCATGGGCAGAAGAACATCCCGTCGCCGCCCGCGGGCATGCAACACGTCGAGATCGATGCGGGGCTCAACTTCTCGCTCGCGCGCTGGGGGCGGCCGAGCACGTTCGTGACGATCGGCGCTGGTTGCGCGGGCAGCCTGCCGGCGGCGCGGCTCGTGCCGCACGACACGCCGCGCATCGGCAGGACGATGCGCACGCGACTGTTCGGCCTGCCCGACGATCTGGCCGTGATGGCGATCGGCTGGGCCCAGATCGCGCCGCCGATCGACCTCGGCTTCCTCGGCATGCCCGGTTGCCCGCTGCACGCGACGTTCGAGATCCTGGTCGGCGTCGTCGGCGCCGGGCAGCAGGCGACGCTGGACGTGCCACTGCCCTACGACGTCGACATCCTCGGCCTGCGCCTCCACCAGCAGGCGCTGGTGCTCGACGCCGCTGCCGGCAACACCTTCGGTGCCGTGCTGTCCGAGGCGGCCGCCATGGTGCTCGGCGTGTGAGCCGGGCAACCGCCCGGCCGACCGCCGAGTGGTCCAAGGCGCGACAGTGGCCACCGACCGCACTGCAGTCGCGCCGCCGATGTTCCTGTTCCGCCTGCGCCTGCTGACCGCCCTGTGGGGGGCGGCGCGCGACCGCGAGCGGCTGGAGAAGCTGTGCCGGTATGCGGGCCGGCCGGCGATCGCGGAGTTGCGGCTGCGGCTGCTGGCGGATGGGCGGGTGGCGTATTCGCTGAAGAAGCGGTGGCAGGACGGCACGAGCCACGTGGTGCTGACGCCGCAGGTCTTGATGGAACGACGGTGCGCGCTGGTGGTGCGGCCGAAGCAGCACCCGGTGACGTATTGCGGCGTGTTGGCGCCGGCGGCCGGGTTGCGGCCGCGTGTCGGTGGCGATCTGAAACGGTCCCACCCGGCAGCCGGAATCCGACCCACCTCGCCGCGACCGCCTGAGCCGGTGGCAGCTGCTGCGATGCGCCGTGGCGAGGCCATGGCCCATGCCCCGCCGCCTGCGCACAAGGGGTGCGCCGGTTGCGCACATCGCAGGCGTCTGCATCGCGGTGCGGGCGGCAATGATCCAAGCGAGCGCGCAGACGGCGTGGCACCAGGCGCATGCCCCACCGACCGGATACCATGGAGGCCAACATGAACATCGACATCGGCATCGACGCCAAGAAGCGAGAAGAGATCGCCAAGGGGCTGTCACGGGTCCTCGCGGACACCTACACGCTCTACCTCAAGACTCACAACTTCCACTGGAACGTGACCGGGCCCATGTTCCAGCAACTGCACCAGATGTTCGAGACGCAGTACAACGAGCTCGCGCTCGCGGTCGACCTCCTGGCCGAGCGCATCCGAGCGCTCGGCTTGCCGGCGCCGGGCACCTACCGGCAGTTCGCCCAGCTGTCCGCGATCAAGGAGGACGACGGCGTGCCAGCGGCGCAGGACATGGTCCGGCTCATGCTCGCAGGTCACGAGACCGTGGCGCGCACCGCGCGAGAGGTCTTCAAGACCGCCGAGGAAGCCAACGATCAGCCGACCTGCGATCTGCTGACGCAGCGCATGCAGATCCACGAGAAGACCGCCTGGATGCTGCGCAGCAGCCTCGCGTAGACGGGAGGCGGCGCCGTCCTCGCGGCGGCGTGCGCCGGTCGTCGCCATCGCGAGTACCGACCATGGAGACACCGATGTCGAACCGTCTCGAGGACGCGGAACTGCGCGCCCTGCACGAGGCGGGCGCGGCCGCGGTCGCGGCGGAGGTCGGGAACGCGACTCTGCACGCGCGCCTGATGCGCAGCACGGTCCGTGACGACCTGCGTCGCGTGTTCGACCGCCTGCGACGCGCGGCGCAGGAACGTCATCTGCCGGCGTTTCGTCGCTGCGCGTCGCGAGGGACGCGGCACGGCAGATGCCGGCGCGGTCCCGCATGACGACGTTCCTCTGGATCCTCCTCAGCGGCATCGCGATGACCGCGATCGCCCTCGTCGGCGGTCTGACGCTGGTCTTGCGCGAGCGGACGCTGGCCAGGCTGCTGCTGCCGTTGGTGGCGTTCGCCGCCGGTTCGCTGATCGGCGGCGCCCTGTTCCACATGCTGCCGGTCGCGTTGGGCCGCCTGCCGGCGATGACCACCTTCGGGCTGGTCGCGGTCGGCTACGTGGTGTTCTTCGCCCTCGAGCAGTTCCTGCACTGGCACCATTGCCATCGCGCCGGGGCGAGCTGCAGGCAGCCGCTCACGTACCTCGTCCTGATCGGCGATGCGCTGCACAACTTCCTCGGAGGGCTCTCGATCGCGGGGGTCTTCCTCGTCGACGTGCGCCTCGGCCTCGCGGCGTGGGTGGCCGCCGCCTTGCACGAGGTGCCACAGGAACTGGGCGACTTCGGCGTGCTCGTGCACGGCGGGTGGAAGCCGCGTGCGGCGCTGCTGTTCAACCTGCTGTCCGGCTCGACGTTCCTCGTCGGAGGCCTGATCGCACATGCCGTGGCGCAGCGCGTGGACGTGACGTGGTTGGTTCCGCTGGCAGCCGGCAACTTCATCTACATCGGGGCCTCGGACCTGGTGCCGGAGGTCAACAAGTCGCACGCGCTGGGGCCCAGTCTGGTGCATTTCCTGGCGTTCGCCGCGGGTCTCGCGCTGCTGCTCGCGCTCGCCCTGCTCGGTTCGGGCGCCGCGCACTGATCGCCGCCCGGAAGGCGAGGTCGGCGCCCGGCGGTGCGGTGGCCTGGGCGCAACTGCGGATGCGCGGCCGGCCACGGCCCAGCTACCATGCCGCGATGGACCACATCCTGTTCGCACGTTTCCCCGACCGGCGGCATGCCATCGCCGGCGTCCGCGCGGTCCGAGAACGCGGCGCCGGCGCGACCCGGATGGTCGCCCACTTCGGCGCCACCGACGCGGCGGAGTTCGAGCAGGTCGTCCAGCACTCCGGCGAGTTCGCGGAGACCGATCTGCGTCACGCCATCGTGGTCGGCGGTGTGAGCGGGTTGCTGACCGGCGCTGTGCTCGGACTCGTGCTCGCGCTCGTCGGCTTCTTCCCCGGGACCCCGTTCGTGGGCCTCGGGTTCGGCGCCCTGATGGGCGTCCTGGTGGGGCTGTTGATGATGTCGATCTTCGGTACGGGGCTCATGGACCGACGCCTGCAGCGGCTGACGCAGAACCTGCACGCGGGTGAGGTCGTGATCACCGTTCGGACCGTGGACCGCGCGACCTGTGACCAGGTGCAACAGGCCCTGACGGAGCACGGGGCGCAGGTCGCCGAGAAGAGCCTGGCCTGAGCGGCGATCACCGCCGGCAGCCGATCTCGCGCGGCAGCATGTCGCCGACCTCGAGCCTTCGCTGCGTCGCCGCGTGGCACGGCAGCACGACCGGTATCATCGACAGCCACGGCCTGATGCGGGCGCTGCGCGCGGCGTCGCTCGATCCGCTGCAGGCGCTGCGCGCCGATGGAGGTGGGCGGAACGACTACTTGCGCGCCATCTCGAACCGTTGGATCAGCTCCGGCGCCGGCGGCTTGGCATCGCCATCCCGAGCGGCGAACAGGAACTCGAACCACGCGAGTTCGGCGTCGCGATCCGCGGCCGTGACTGCGAGCGCCAGCACCTCCGCACGGTAGCGCGCGAACCGCTCGGCGACCAGGCCGCGCACCGCGGTGCGCACGATCTCGGGCAGGTTCGCCGCGAAGCGCTGTGTATCGGCGCGCACCGCTGCTTCGGTCGTGGTGGTGTCGACGGCCGCGAGTCCGAGTCCGGGCACGGCATCGTGCTGCACACCGGTGAACTCGATCGTGGCCTGCAACGTAGTCTCGTAGGGAAGCGCGCCACCGATCACCCGCACGACGGTCGTGTAGTTCACCGTCACCCGCTGCACTCGGGCCGTGTAGCTCTTCGCCTGTTGCTGCTGCTCCACGCGCGTGGCCGCCGGCCGCCGTTGCAGCAGCCGCTGATACTCCGCCAACAACGGCTCGCGCTGCTTCGTCAGATCGGCGGCTCGATCCATCGCCTTGGCGCGGTCCATCATCGAAGCGAGCGTCTCGCGGCGTGCGGTCGTGGTCACCGTGACGTACGCGCCGCCGCCGAGGTACTGGAAGTAGTCGAGCGACTCGGTGCTGGTGGCTTGGCCTGCGGCTTCCTGAGCATTCGCGAGTTCACGGTCGATACGCGTGAGCCGTTCGGCGAGCGGCCGCATCTCTTCCACCCACCTCTGTGTGGCGGTGTCGTTCGCCATGAACCTGGACCCGGCGACCTGCACGGTTTGCTGCTCGTTCGAAGCGCGCAGGGTGACCTTGTCGATCACGTGCGGCAGCGCCTCCACCTGCAGCACGGGCATGCCTCGCTCCTTGGCGAACTCGATCAGTTGACCGACGTGGCCGGGCACCAGGCCGAGGAACGCGGGGTCGAACGCGCGCGCGCCCGGCACCAGATCGAGTCCGCGCCCTCCCGGCTCGCGCCAGTTCCCGTATCTTGCATCGGTGGAGCCGATGATGGGATAGATGCGTTCGAACACCTGCAACGCGCACCGGCGCGCCGAGGCAAGAGCCGAGGTACCTGGGTCCACTTGCATCACGGTGCGGAAGTCGGCGGTCTCACTGCCGGTCGACTCGCGGAGCAGGTGCGCGATCGCGTAGTGCGACGTGGCCATCGCCAGCAGGCCGAGCGCCTGCGCATTCTCCCCCAGACGCACGAAGTCATCCGCGAGATCGTTGCGCTCGATCGCCGCGACCAGTTCGTCGACGTCGGACGTCGGGTTCTGGAACGCGGCGAGCTCCCCGTGCAGCGCCAGGCGCTCGTTCATCGGCCTGCCCGACAGCCGGTCGCCCCACGCGAGCGTCCATTCGCACTCCTCCAGCACCGTGCGATGCCGGCCCAAGCACTCCGCCGCGTCGGCCGACGACGCACGCGCCGCAGCGATCCGTCGTCGGCACAGATCGATCAGTTCGGCTACGAGCGCGCGTCCGACGCTGCGCTCGAACGGCGCACGGACCTCGCAGCGATCCAGCACCAGCGACGTTGCGCGTTCGAGTCCCGCGACGGCGGACGTGCCGGCGCATTGCGTGCGTCGCACGATGTCTTCGAGTTCGCCCGCGAGGCTTCTCGCCAGTCGGCAGCGGGCGAGCAGCGTGTCATCGGTCGGCACGGCCTCGTACCGTGCCACTGCGTCCCGCACGCTCGCCTCGGCGTCCGCGGCGAAGGCTGCAAGCGCTCGCGCTGCGGATTGGCTGCCAGCTCGCGCCGCATGTTCGTACAAGGTGCGCCACTCTTCGCAAGGAAGCAGCTCGGCGGCCCGCGGCTCGAAGTCCGCGACCGGGAGGCACCGGCGGCGCCAGTAGTCGTCGGTCGTCTCGAAGGGACCGACGATCGCTTCGACGCGCGGTTCGGCGGACTGGCGATCGAGGGCGAGGTGCCACTGTTCGAGCCCGGACGCGCAGAGCAACCCGAGCTTCGTCCAGTACGGCTGTCGCACGTCGAGCGTCATGCCGAAGTGCGCGAGCTGCTGCTCGCCGATCGCCGACCGCGCCGTTTCGTCGGGCAATGCCACGGGCTGGCGCGGGGTCAGGAACGCGGCGACGAGGTAGTACTGCTCTGCCGTCGCTGCCTCGTACACGAAGAGCGCTTCCTCGAAGTCCCCACGCAGGTTGCGCAGCCGCAGCGCGTTTGGCTTGCCGGGTGGATGGTCGCCGCGGTCGTCTTCCAGCCATTGCACGTCGCCCACGGCGCCGTTCTGCCGGCTCCACGCCAGATCCGGGTGCTCGGGGTTCGTGAGGAACACCGTGCCGGTGGTCCGCAGCGACTGCGCGAGACAGTCCCGGCTCGCCCATTCGCCGAAGTCGCCGAGGCGGATCTCGGCCCAGTCGGCGGGACGCGGTTGATCGCCTTGCGCCCGCACGGTTCTCTCGTATTCCTCGTCCCAGCCTGGGTGCGGTCCGCTGGAGCAGCCAGCAGCGATGAGAACGGCGAGCAGAGCCAGGTCTCGACCGGTGGTGGAGGTGGCGTGATGGGTCATGGGCACTCCGGGTGGCGAGATTGCGGATGATAGCCGGGCAGGGGGGGCTCTCTGTGCTCCGGCGTGGGGCACGGGTCCAACCCGGGTACATGGGTGACACTCGTGTCCGGGCACACGGGTAACACTCGAGCGTGACCGTGGGAGCGCGGTGGTGCCCAGCCCCCGAGAACCGGTCCATGAAGCACGGGAGTCCTCCGGTACAACCAGACCCGGAGGACAGATGTGCAAGACCCGACACAGCGAAGAGCAGATCATCGGCATCCTGCAGGATGCCGCGGCGGGCGTGAAGGTCGCCCACCTGATCTGCAAGCACGGCATCAGCGAGCAGGCCTTCTACCGCTGGAAGTCGAAGTACGGCGGCATGGAGGTCAGCGAGGCCAAGCGCCTGCGCCCGCTCGCGGATGAGAATCGCCGCCTGAAGCAGATGGTCGCGGACCTGAGCCTGGACAACCAGGCGCTGCTGGCCGCGCACGGCGTGTCGGCGGCAGACTTCATGCGGCCCGGCGTCGCCCAATCGCATCGACATCCTCACCGCCGTCGACGGGTTGGACTTCGGTGCGGCCGCTACAGTGCGGAATCCCATGGGCGACCATTCTTCCCTGGCAATGTTCGTGGTCCCGATCCTCGCGTTGGCCGCCGCCGGGTGCGCGAGCGTCGAACGCACCGCCCCGATCGAGATCGGCCCCGCGTGGCTCGCGGACTTCCGCGAGAAGAACGTCGTCGCCGGGATCCCGATCCGTTTCGACTCGACCGCCGCCGTGGACCGCAGCACCTTGGATCATGCCGCGATCGAACGTGCGGTGGCGGACGGACGCATCGCACGTGCTGTCTGGGATTCCAATGGTCTCGATCTCGATGGTGTACGCGGCGGCGACGTGCGGCGAGTGCTCTTCCTCGGCGACCCCCAACAGCCGGCCGTCGTGATCGTGGAGCCGGTGGAAGCAGGACCCGACGATCTCCCTGGTCAGGCGGCGCGGCTCGGCCTCGACATGGGAAGGCCCGCGTACATCTCGCCGCGGTTCGGCATCCTCCACCGGACGCAGATCCCCGAGGTCTTCCTCGTCGTGAGCAAGGCGACGGCCGATGGCCCGCAGCGAGTTGGCGTCGCACGATTCTGTGGTCCCGCGGCGGGGAGCGAGGAGTTCGAGGACTGGAGCACGCTCGAGCGCACCGTCGAGCAAGCGACCAAGGACATGGTCGCGTACCAGGGTCTGCACCACGCGAAGACGAGACAGGAACTTCGGCAGGTGATCGACCGAGCCAGGAACCTCGGCATTCCTGAAGCGAACCGACTCGTCGCGGCGGTCGGGCTGCGTCTGGTCGAGGAGTTCAAGGAAGACTTGTTGCGTGACGTCGTGCAGGCCACGGCGGCAGACAAGACGGTCGACGCCAGGTTGGACGGAGCCTTCAACGCCGCCGAGATCGCGCTCGTGTTCACCGAGGTGCTCGGCCGGATGCCGGCGTCAGAGCTCGAACTCGTGCGTCGCGCCATGAACGCATTCGCGGACGCGGGCGAGGCGTGGGCGAAGACAGCGCGAGAAGAGGGTCGTCCCGGCCAGGCCGCGCTCTATTCCCGGCTCGCGGCGGAGGCACGGCTCGACCCGGACGCGCCACCTTCGGCATCCGCGCTGCAACGCTTCGTCGACTCCAACTGGGGACAAACCGTCGATCGGTTGCTGGCCAAGGCACAGGATGCCGCGCCGCCGACCGAGGAGCCGCTGGATCGGAAGTGGGAAGACGTCGGCATCACGATCGGCTTCGCGTGCGATCTTCCGGACGATGCGTTCGCGAATCAGGACAGCCCGGTGGTTCCAGCGGTGCTCCAACGCGTGCGCGCGTGCGTGGACGCACTCGTGGTTGAGAGTGCTTCGGCGGCACGACGTGCGGCAGCGGAAGGCCATGCGGCACGCGCTACGACCCTCGAGAACCTCGTCGCGGCGATACGCGTCGACTCAGGAGTTTCACTCGGCAAGCAGCGCATGCAGAGCATCCTCGCCGAATGGCAGCCGACGGTGTTCGGCTTGATGCTGGACGCGGCCGAGGAACGCGCCACTGGCACCGGGACCACACTGCTCGAGAAATGCGCCGCGGCCGGCGATTCGCTCACCATCGCGATCGAGTTCGACGGCGCGTCGGGCCGGGTTCCGTGGCGACTCTCCGAGCGAACAGTCGGCTGCGTGAACGCGTTCGCGGACGCATGCACGGCGGAGTGCAAGCGTCTCGGCAGCGAGAACCAGCCCGCCGAGGCAGGCGCGTTCCGGGCCCTGGCCGCGGCAGTCGGGTGCGACGCGAGCACGTCGCTCGGCAAGCAGGCGATGGACGACCTCCGCGAGAGACTGCTGCAGGCGCGGAACGTGATCCCGCTGATCCAGCGCTGGCCATCGTCGTCATTCGAGGCCCGCTTGGATGGGTACGCCGAGATCTTCGCCAGCGAGCGGGCATTGGGCAGCCTCGGCACGTTGCTCGCGAAGTACCGCGAGGAGCTGCTCCCAGCCGCGCGCGAACAAGCCGAAGGTGCTACCAGCGACGGCAGGCTCGCGACGGCGGCTGGTTGCCGGCTCGTCGCTCATCTGTTCGCCGGCGGCGCGGTGCCCACGGACGGCGAGCAGTTCGGGTGGTCTCTCGAGCAAGGTCTCGCCGAAGGAGCGGGCAACATCGACCGCGCGCGACATGACCTCGCGTCGGTGTTCGCGAGGCTCGTTCCCGTTCCCGATCCGGCTGCGTGCGCCCGCCTCGATGCGCTCGTTCCGACGTTCGAAGGAAATGGCATGCTGCGCGACACCTTGGCTTGGACCCTGGGTCGTCTCGAGGTCGGCACGCTGACGAACGCAGCCACGTCGCTCACGAAGCTTGGCATGCCGCTCGGGCGCTTCGAAGTGAGCGACATACAGGGAGACGTGAAGTCGACGCGCACCACGTACACCGCCCCGGTGCGCACCAGGGAGCGGCAGATGATCGACAACTCGGCAGCCCGCGACCAGCGCACCGCCGAACTCGTCGAGCTGAAGAAACAGATCGACGAGATGGCGCGGTTGTGGATCGACGCGGTGAACCTCGCGAACGGGCATCGCGACGACGCGCTGTTGGCCCGCGTCGCCGCCACCACTCTGACCCGCGAGTTCGGCGAACTCGGGTACGGGCAGGACATGCGATCGCGAACGGAACTCTACAGGGACCGGCTCGCGAAGGCGCGGAACAGCCTGATCGACCGGTACAACGACATGCTCGCGACGCGGCCGCTGGCGACCAGCGAGCGCATCGTGGAGCACGAAGAAGTCCGCGAGTTCGAATCGGTGCTCTTCACCGTGGAGTTCTCTCGTCGTCTGCAGTTCACGGGAGCGCGCGGCAGCGGTTCGGAGCAACAGGAGTTCAAGCTCGCCACCACGACCAAGACGCCCGAGGAAATGCGGAACACGGCAGAGCGGGAGTTCGAACAAGCCCTCCCAGCTGCCGCCGCGTCGCTGTTCGCGCGGCTGCTGAGCGATCGGCTCGACGCGTACGCGGAGGAATGTACGAAGAAGGGTGGCGCATGGACGGCCGAGGCACGATGGGCGAAGTGCCTGCTGGGCACGGGGGAACACTGTGACCCTGGCCTCGGCGGCTTCTTGGCTGCCGCCCGCGCCGTCGCCTCCCGATGACACCGGGGGTCTCCGCGAGTTCGCCCGTGGCTGCCGACGTCTCGCGCTGAGACCGGTGCCATGGCATCCGCAAGTGCGCGCCGACCCGATGCGGTCGCGCGTTCTGCATTCGATCGTCGCGAGCACTGCGCGACGGCAGGCTGTTTCCCGCGACGACGGCGCCGCCGCAGTTCCGGCTGAGATCGAGTCGTCGCTGCTGCAAGAACTGGACTGGAGCCCGTGCGCTGGTAGATCGCCGCCAACTCCAACGCACAGCCCATGCGACGCGCATCTTCCAGCCGCCCGAGAGCGCGCCGACGTCGCCATCGATCTGGCTGTCAGCGAAGCCGAGCCCGTGCAGCGCTCACGGTGCGTTGGCGGTGATCGTGAGCGCACGGGCGCCGAGACGCCGGACCTCCGGGTCGGTCTCGTGCGCGAGCAGGTCGCGAAGGACCATCTCGTGGCGCGGCTCGCACGACGTCGCCAGCACGGACGCCGCCGCTGCCCGAATGGCGACCTCGGGTGACGACACGAACGGCACGGCGTGGTCGGCGGCTGCTCGATCGTCGGCGACGCGAAGCGCCCGCAGCAGGGCGCACACCGGCGCGGTGCCGGTGGCACGACGCAGCTCGGCACGCAGCCGCATGCAACATGCTTCGTGCCGGGCGGCGTCGACCTCGCGCAAGCTCGCGGTGGCGCGGGCGAACGCCGACAGGGGCGCCCGCGCCGCATCGTGGCTCGCGAACGTCCACAGCACCTCGAGGCTCGCGGGCGACGGCGACGGCACGCCGCCGAGCGCGCGCAACGCACGGTCGCGCAGCGACGGGTCGGCCGCCAGCACGGCGAGCATGCGCTGGCAGGCGTCGTCGCCCTGGAGTTGCAGGGCCTGCAGCAGGCGCAGCCGGCAGCGTTCGCTGCGCGCAGGCGAGCGTGCCAGGTCGGCGACCGTCGCGACGATCGCGGGCGATGCGGCCAGCAGATCGCGCAGCCGGCGCACCTGCACGGCGCCGTCGGCGCCCGCGTCGATCGCGGCCAGCGTGTCGGCCAGCTGCGTGGCGAACGTGGCGCCGGGGCTGCTGGACTCCGCCGGTGCAGGTCCGGCGAGCGCATCCGGCACGGCGCTGCGCCCGGGCTCGGTCACGACGGACATCGGCGCCGCCGGTGGGGGCGCCGTGGCGCCGTCGCCAGCGACGGGCACCGGCGGCGGCTCCGGGTCGGGGAGGTTGTCGGCCGCGATCGTGACCGCGGCGACGCACCCCAGGACGAGCACGGGCAGCAGCGCGTTCATGGCAGCTCGAGCACCATGCCGCCGAAACCCGGGTTCGAAGTCGCGCTGCGCACCAGCATGTTCGCCGGCACGGCTGCCGGACCCGAGAACGCCAGCTGCGCGGCGGTGAACTGCAGGAGGCCCGAGTCGGTGCCGCCCTGGTTGCCACGCTGCGAGTTGACCCACAGGCTGCCGTCGCTGTCGAAGACGATGCCGCCGGGCTTGCGCACGCTGCGACCGGTCGGCGCGTCGTCGCCGTTGGCGGTCAGGGAGGCCGCGGGCACCAGGTTGCGGGTCGCCGGCGTCGCCGGCAGCACGAGATCCGCGGCGGCGAACTTCGCGATGTTGAGCCCGTCGTTGCTCGCGACCCACAGCGAGCCCTGTGCGTCGAACCGCAGACCTTCGATCAGCGCGAACGCGTTCGAGCGCAGCACGAGGCGCGGCACCTGTTGGCCGCCGGCCGCCAACTGGTCGGGCGTGAACACGACGACCGAGTTCTGCCCGGCGGTGAAGCTCGCGTTGCTCAGCCACAGATTGCCGCCGGCGTCGAACGTGAGGTCGGCGGGCAACCCGAGGCCGGCGGCGGTGACGACCCGGTTCGGCGTCGTCGGGCCGGAGTCGTCGAGGTTCTCGGGCTCGTACATCTCGAGCCGGCCGCCGGCCGCGACCCAGAGGTTGCTGTCGCGGTCGAAGGCGAGACCGATCGCGTTCTGCAGGCTGGTGCCGTCGGTGTCGATGACGACCGCAGGCGTCGGTTGTCCCGAGACCTGCAGCTGCGCGCGCGTGAACAGCAGGATGCGCGCGTTCTGGTTGTCGGTCACGTAGAGGTTGCCGGTCGCGTCGAACGTGGCGGCGTTCGGGCGGCTGCCGTTCGGCAGGCGCACGACGACGTCGGGGGCGTTGTCGCGATCGGCGAGCAACGACGCGCGGTTCCAGGCGCGCAGTTCGGCGGCGTTGAAGTTGGGCAGCCACAGGCGCGCGAACGCGGGTTGCGCGTTCTGCGGGTTCGCGGGTGGGGCCGGCGTCGGCGCGGGAGCGCCACCGGAGTTGCCCGCGGCGGCGCCGCCGCCGCTGTTGCAGGCGGCGAGCGCGAGGACCAGGGCGAGGATCGGGAGATGGCTCCGCCGGCTCGGCCGGCAGGTGTGGTTCGTCGTGGACATGGCGACCACAACCACGGGCGGCGGAGTGCGTTGCACGGCTCGTGGCCGGCGGAAATCCGGGCGGAATTCGTGTTCGCCCACGGGCCTGTCCGGTGCTTCGCCCCACCTTCCTGGCGGCGGCGCGGGCGGTCGCCGGCTCGCACCGGGACGGAATCCGGCGCGCCCGCGGTTCGCTTGCCGGGGGCGACGACGCTCCTGGATCGCCCGAACGAAAGGAAACCGGATGGTGCTCCGCTCGAACCTGTTCACCAAGCCCCGACGCAGTGCCCGGCTCGACAAGTGCCTGGTCGACGACGTGGCCCACGTGCCGCTGCGCCAGCCTCGCGAACGCGGCGAACACGTGACGCGCATCCAGCTCGCGCTGCTGACGATCCTGCCGAACGTCCAGTTCGGCACCGAGGCGGTGCGGGCCGAGTACGGGCCCAACACGGCTGCCGCCGTGCTGCGGTTCAAGCGCGAGCGCAACATCCTCAACACCGCGCTGCACCAGACCACCCCCGACAACGTCGTCGGCAAGAAGACGATCGCCGCGTTGGACGCCGAGATGCTGAAGAAGCAGCTGCCGCCGGGTCGGCCGCCGCGCGTCAAGATGAGCGTCGCGCCGCTCGTGAAGCTCGGCTTCAACTCCGGCGACGTCGTCGGATCGCTGGTGGATCTCGACCTGACCGACATCCTCGGCCTCGGCCCGGGCGTCGTGCTGCCGCCGCTCGACATCCTGGTGCAGTTCGACGGTGGCGACGCGGCGTCGGAAGGCACGCGACAGCGCAAGACCGAGGCGGACTTCAGCGCGAAGTTCAGCACGCCGGCGTACCTGCAGACCCACCTGCCGGCGTTCGGGATCTGCTTCGTCGGCGGTCGCGGCAGCAAGAACAAGGCGCAGGAGGCGGCCGAAGAGGTCGTCAAGCTGCGCACGCTCGCGAAGCAGGGTGTCACCGCGATCGTCGGCTCCAGCGTCGGCGCCCTGCCGGCCCTGGAATGCGCCGCGCGGCTCACCGGACTGGTCAAGATCGACTACCTCGCGATCAACGACGGCGCCTTCTTCGCGCCCGACGAGGTGACCTTCGCGCCGTTCAAGATCGCGACGATGAAGGCGCCGATCCTGGCGACCAAGAAGGAGAACTTCTTCCAGACCTTCGGTCACGAACTGCTGCGTGATGCGCGCGGACCGGGTGGTTTCATGCAGGGAACGGAGTTCCACGGCCCGCTCGACGGCTTCGCGAACATCGACGTGGCCGCGAATCCCGGTGCGAACCTGAAGCTGCAGATGCGGGAGGGCTCGCAGAACCGGCTGCTGCCCGAGTTCACCCCTGGCCGGTTGCGGCTGCTGAAGCGCAACGCCGACCTGATCCACGCGGCCGCCGCCGAGCAGGCCGAACCCGAGATCGAGAAGGAGAAGGCCCGGCTGTTCAAGCCGTGACCCTGCCGGCGTCCACGTGCGCGTGCGTTGACGGACACGTCGCTCCCGTCTCCAATCGGGAGGCGTGGACGCGACGCGCGAACTCCTGTTGCGTTGGCACCGTGGCGATCAACGGGCGATGGCGCAGCTGGTCGAGCAGGAGTACGGCTTCGTCCGCGACCACGTGCATCGGCGGCTCGGCCCCGCGCTGCGCCGCGACGTCGACACGCAGGACGTCGTGCAGGCGACGATGCTGCACGCACTGCGCCGCGCGCCGCGTTTCCTGGTGTCGGATCGTGAACACCTGCGCGGCCTCTTCGTCCGCATGGTCGAGAACACGCTGCGTTCGGCGGCGCGCCACCAGCAGCGTCAGAAGCGGGACCCGCGCCGCGAGCAACCGCGGGCGGCACCGGCGGACGACACGGTGCTGGATCTCGATGTCGCCGCAACGGCGACCGACCCCGGCGCCGCTGCCGCCCGCGAAGACCACCGAGCATGGGTCCGTCTCGCGCTGGAGCTGCTCGACGCTGACGATCGCGAGGTCATCGAGCGCCGCGACTACCTCGGGCAGTCGTTCGTCGAGATCGCTGCGGACTTCGGCGAAGCCGAGGACACGGTGCGCATGCGCCACCGACGGGCGCTGCCGAGACTCGCCGCGGCGCTGATCAAGCTGCGCCAGGGACGCCTGCGGGATCTGCTGTGACTGCCCACGAACCACCATGAACGAATCCGCGGACCGTCTCGAACGTGCGCTTGGGCTGTTCGTGGCGCATCGGCTGGACGGCGGCGACTGGCAGCAGGTGCTGGCCGGCAACCCGGAGCTCGCCGATCTGCTGACCGCGATGTGCGGCGACGAGGACGCAACGGTGCGCAGCAGCGATCCGCCGGCCCCGTCAGGCCCGGTGTCGAGCGGCGGAGAACTGCTCGGCGACTACCGTCTCGGTCGCATCGTCGGGCAGGGCGGTACCGGCCGCGTCCACGAAGCGCGCGATCGCCTGCTCGGGCGACGGGTCGCGGTCAAGGTGCTGCTGCCGGACGTCGCGGACAGCGCGACCGCGCTGGTGCGCTTCCGCCGCGAAGCGCAGACGCTGGCGCGACTGGACCATCCGGAGATCGTGCGGGTGCTGGGTGTCGGCGAAACCGGCGGGCGTCACTGGCTGGCGATGGAGTTCGTCGACGGCGTGTCGCTCGCGGCACGGATCGATCAACTGGCGGCTGCCGGCGGCCACACCGGGGACTCCCTGCGCCACCTGGTGATGGCGATCGCGAGGATCGCTCAGGCCCTGCACCATGCGCACGAGGCGGGCGTCGTGCACCGGGACGTCAAGCCATCGAACATCCTGTTGCGCAGCGACGGCCACCCGGTGCTGACCGACTTCGGGATCGCCCGGGACCGGGGGGATCCGAGCCTGACGAACGCGGGCGCGGTGCTGGGATCGCCCCGGTACATGTCGCCCGAGCAGGTCCTGCACGGGGGGGCGGCGTGCGACCGTCGTTCCGACGTGTTCTCGCTCGGCGCGACCCTGTACGAGTGCGCGACCCTGCGTCCGGCGTTCGCCGGTCCGTCGATCGCCGCATCGCTCGCGGCGATCGTCCGTGACGATCCGCCCGATCCGCGACGGCTCAACCGCGGCGTGCCGGCCGACCTCGCCGCGATCGTCATGAAGGCGCTCGAGAAGGAGCCGGAACGCCGCTACGCGACCGCCGACGCGTTCGCCGGCGACCTGCGCGCGTTCCTCGATCTGCGCGAGGTCACGGCGCGGGCGCCATCCCGCATGCGGCGCATGGTGCGTCGCATGCGGCGCCAACCCGCGGTGGCCGGTCTCGCCCTGCTCGCGATGATCGCGCTGGCGATGTCGGTCTGGATCGGCGTGCAATGGCCGCAGCTGCGAGCTGCCGCGGCCGCCGAACGGCAACGCGCCTACGACGACGCGGTCGTGAACGGCTTCCTGGCGCGCGGCGACGCGGCTGCGGAGCGGCGATGGTTCGAGCAGGCGATCCGCGGTGACCCATCGCGCAGCGAGGCCGTGCTGGGACTGGTCTTCGCCGCCTCGCGCAGCCGTGGTCCCGCCGCCGCGCTCGCGGAGCTCGAGGCCCGTCCCATGGACGATGGGGACGAGAACCTCGCGCGCTGTCGCGCGTGGTTGCTCGAACGCGTGCAGCGTCAGCCGGAGGCGGATGCGCTCCGGCGCTCGCTCGGACCACCGACGTCGTCGATGGGCCTGTGGCTCGAGGCGTTGCTTGGCATCGAGGGTCGCGAAGCCGACCCGGGGGCGCTGGGGCGCGCCCGGGACCTGCTGTCGCTCGCGGTACGGATCTCGCCCCGCCCGAACCTGGTCCTGTACGCGCAGTGGGCGGCCGTCGTCTGCAACGGCGGCGGGCCTGCGGAGCGGCGCGAGGTGGCCGAGGCGTTGTCGCGCATCTGGCCGGAGCATCCGCTGGCGTTGCAGCTGTCGGGTGCGTGCCTCGTGTCGCTCGAACCCGAACGCGCCGAGCAGCTGTTGCGCCGTGCCCTGTCACTCGGTGGTGCCAATGCGCACGTGCAGGCGAACCTCGGCCTCGCCCTGATGCGCCGTGGCGATCTCGTTGCCGCGCTGGCGATGCTGCGTGATGCGTTCCACGGCATGGGGTCCGATGTGCCGATGCGTCGCAGGCTGCTCGCCATCGTCGCGCAGATCGACGACGCCGTCGCCGGGGAGCTCGCCAACGACTGGCTCGCGGTCGTCGCCGACGAGCCCGCGGCCCTGCGCTTCGCCGGTCGCGCCGCGTGGCGCCGCGGCGATCACGAGACCGCGCTCGACCTGATGCGACGTGCCGTCGCCGCCAACGGGGACGAACTCGAAGCTCGCCTCGACCTCGCGTTCGCGTTGGTCAGCGCCGATGCGGCCGCGGAGGCCGTCGAGAATCTCGCCGCGCTTTCGCGTTCGCATCCCGATCACGAACGCGTGCATGCCCAGCTGCTCGATGCACTCGACGCGGCCGGCGACGCGCCGGCCGCACTGGCCGAGCACCGGCGCTGGGCCGAACGCCGGCCGGACGACGCGGCTGCCTGGCTCGACTATGCGACCGCCCTTTCGCAGTCGCCGCAGGCCAGCGGCGACGATCGGGAGCTCGCGGTCGCCGAGCGCGCCGACGAGCTCGCGAAGGGGGTCGACCAGGTCGCGCGCGAACTGCACGCCAAGGCCCTGGATCGCCGCGGCGAACACGGCGCCGCTGCCCTCGTGCGCTCGCGTCCGACCCGCGCGCTGACCAGGTAGGCGCCCCGGCCGCTCGCGGTCCCGCGACGTGGTGTCGCACGAACGCCGCCGTGCGCTGCCACGGGTCCGACCAGTCCGCGCCGCGCATGAGGTGCGCGGACTCCGGGTATGCGTGCAGTTCGGCGCCGCAGTCGTGCGCGAAGCGGCGGCCCGCCGCGGGCGGCAGCGGCTTCGATTGCGCCCGCGGGCCGTTGGCGCCATCCTTGTGCACGATTGGTCAGCGCCAGGAAATCGCTCGATCGCTGCCTGTCGCGCGCCGGGCTCTGCTCGCGCGGCGCCGCCCGGCGAGCCATCCTGGCCGGCCGCGTCACGGTGAACGGCCGCGTCGTGCGCGACCCCGACCTTCGTGTGCGCCCCGACGTCGACCGCATCGCGTGCGACGGCGCGCCGCTGCGGCCGGCCGCGAAGGAGGTCTGGATGCTGCACAAGCCCGTCGGCTACGTCACGACGCGGGCCGACGAGCTGGGACGCGCGACGGTCTACGCGCTGCTGCCCGACGCGGCCCCGTGGCTCGCGCCGGTGGGACGGCTCGACCGCGACACCTCGGGCATGCTGCTGTTCACCAACGACAGCGAACTGGCCAACGCGATCACCGACCCGGCGACCAAGCTGCCGAAGACCTACGTGGCGCGCTGCGCCGGCGTGCTGACCGACGCCGCGCTCCGGCTGCTGGCAGGCGGTGTCGAACTCGCCGACGGCCCCACCCGGCCGGCGAAGGTGACGGTGCTCGAACGGTCGGCGGCGGACACGACCATCACCGTCGTGCTTACCGAGGGCCGGAACCGGCAGGTGCGCCGCATGCTCGAGGCCGTGGGCTCGGCGGTGCTGACGCTGCACCGGCCCCGCATCGGCCCGCTGGCCCTCGGCAGCCTGCCCGTCGGCACGGCGCGCCGCCTGGCCGACCACGAGGTGGCGGCGCTGCGGGCGGCGTTCACGCCGGTGCCCGGCCGCGGGCGCCCGCGCCCGCCGCGCCGCGCCGCCTGATCCGCGCCGCGGCCACCTCACGCAGTCGCGGTCGCAGGACCGGCCGCACGGTCGCCGTCCGGCCGGCGCTCGGCCCGTGCGCCGGGATCGCCCGCGGTCCCCGGTGGCGGCGTTCGAACGGAATCTCCGGCTGCGACTGGGCGGCCGAGACGATCGTGTTCCCCGAGTTGCGGCTGCGCGGACGCTGGCCCTGCGTTCGCGCCCGCGGCCACCGGCCCGGCCAGGGGGCCTGCCGGCGCACCGTCGATGAGGGCTCGCCGCCTCGCGCCGCACGATGCCGGCGGCGCGCGACCGGGGTGGCCATCCGGGCGCCGCACCCGCATACTGCTTCGCCCCAATGTTGACCTTGTTCGGTGTCACCAAGTCCTACGGCGACCGCGTGTTGTTCGCCGACGCCGCGTTGCAGGTCAACCGCGGCGACCGCATCGGCCTGGTCGGGCCGAACGGCGCCGGCAAGTCGACCCTGTTCTCGCTGATCCTCAAGGACGAGCCGGCCGACGACGGCCGCATCAACCTCGAGCGCGACGCCAAGATCGGCTACCTGCCGCAGGAGAGCGCGCCGGTCGGGGACGAGACCGTGGTCGAGATCGCCTGCGCGGTCAGCGACGACTTCGTCGCGCTGCGGCGCATCATCAAGGCGTGGGAGAACGACCATCCGGTCGAGGCCGAGCATCCCGAGCTGGTGCACGACGACGTGCACGACCGCTACAACGAGCTGAACGGCTACTACGTCGAGGCCAAGGCCAAGCAGATCCTCGCCGGGCTCGGCTTCCGCGAGTCGGACATGGACCGCCCGGCGCGCGAGCTGAGCGGCGGCTGGGTGATGCGCGCGCACCTCGCCAGGTTGCTGACGCAGGAGCCCGACCTGCTGATGCTCGACGAGCCGACCAACCACCTCGACCTCGAGTCGCTGCTGTGGTTCCAGCAGTACCTGGTCGGCTACCCCGGCGCGATCCTGATGATCTCGCACGACCGCGAGTTCCTGAACCACCTGGTGACCGGCATCGTCGAGATCCGCCAGCAGAAGCTGGTGCGCTACACCGGCAACTTCGAGAAGTACCTGGTGCAGCGCGAGGCCGCCGACGCGCAGCTGCTCGCCGCCTACAAGACGCAGCAGAAAGAGATCGCGCACCTGCAGGCGTTCGCCGACCGCTTCAAGGCCAAGGCCAGCAAGGCGACGCAGGCGCAGAGCAAGCTGAAGCAGATCGAGCGCATGGACAAGATCGAGGCGCCGGTCGCCGACGACAAGAAGGTCGGCTTCCGCTTCCCGCAGCCGATGCGCAGCGGCCAGCGCGTGGTGTGGCTCGAGAACGTGCACTTCGCCTACGGCGACAACGTCGTCTACCGCGGCGCCGAGCTCGAGGTCGAGCGCGGCGAACGCATCGTGCTGGTCGGCCCGAACGGTGCCGGCAAGTCGACGCTGCTGAAGCTGCTGGCCGCGAAGGTCGAGCCGCAGCAGGGCTCACGCAACCTCGGCCACAACGTCGCCGCCGGCTACTACTCGCAGTACCGCATCGACATGCTGAAACCCGGCCGCACGGTGCTGGCCGAGGCGCTCGACACCGAGGCCAAGGTCACCGAGCAGTTCGTGCGCACGCTGCTGGGCTCGTTCCTGTTCTCCGGCGACGCGGTGTTCAAGAAGGTCGACGTGCTCAGCGGCGGCGAGAAGAGCCGGCTGGCGCTGGTCAAGCTGCTGCTCGATCCGCCGAACCTGCTGCTGATGGACGAGCCGACGACGCACCTCGACATGTCGAGCATCGATGCGCTGGTCGACGCGCTGAAGCAGTTCGAAGGCACGCTGGTGTTCATCAGCCACGACGTCTACTTCATCAAAGCGCTGGCCAACAAGGTGATCCACGTCGCCGGCGGCCAGCTGACGCACTACCTCGGCGACTACGAGTTCTACCTGCACAAGACGAAGTCGACGTCGGCGCGCGCGGCGCTGACGGCCGGCGGCAGCGGCGGCACGGCGGCGCCGAAGCAGAGCAAGCAGGCGGAGGCCGCGGCGAAGTCCTCGTCGAAGCCGCGCGCCAACGCGCACAAGCAACGCGAGATCGTGCAGCGGCTGGAGCAGCAGATCGAAGCGCTCGAGGCGCGGCAGGCGGCGATCGCCAAGGAGCTGGAGTCGCCCGACACCTGGAGCAACGGCGCGCGCAGCGGCGAGCTGAAGGGCGAGCTGCAGCGGAACGCCCAGCAGCTGGCGCGGCTGTCGCCGCAGTGGGAAGTCGAGGCCGAGAAGCTGCTGGCGCTCGAGTCGACCTGAGCGGCGCAGCGACGACGTCGCGCCGGCTGCTGCGAACACACCGGCCACGACTTCCTCGCCCGGAACCTCTGCTGCGTCAGCATGAAGCTCCGAGGTGCGCGGCTCGCCGATCGTCGGCGCCGACCTGAAGCGGATCGAAGCCGCGCTGGCTGGCTGAGAGCCCGCTCGCCGCCGGCCGCCTTGCCTAGCCGCGGTCGTCCGGCACGATGAACAGGTGCGGGTCGCGGCGGTCGCGCTTCTGCACGCGCTTGGCGAACGCACGCGCGATCGCCTCGGCGACCTCGAACGTGCTCGAACTCTGCTGCAGGTCGATGCCGCCGATCATGCGGCTGTCGACGTCGCCGCGGCGACAGACGTGGGCGAGGATGCGGCGCGCGTCGGCGCCGTCGCGCAGACCCCAGTTGATGCGGAAGCGCGCGAAGGCGCCGTTGCGGGCCGGCGCGCGGCTGCGCGGCGGCTCCGGCGCGTCCGGATCGCGGCGCCACGCCGGCGGGGCGCCCGGTTTGCCGAGGCGGCCGGCCGGCAGCCGGCGGTGCACCGGCGGCGGCGGGGGGGCCTGGTGCTGTGCTGGCGCCGCCGGGCCCTCGATCGAGTGGCCGATCGTCGAGTGCCTCGGGGTGAGCCGCGGCGCCTGGTGCGACGGCCCGTCGCCGACGTCGAACGGCGCCCGCAGCGTCGCCATCGACTGCGTCAGCAGCGCCGCCACCACGGCGGCCGGCGCGCGACCCAGCAGCAGCGTCTCGGCCGCGGCGAGCTGTTCGGTGCCGGGCTGAGGACTGGCTTCGATGGTCGCGCGCGCGGCGGCGGTCGCCCGTTCGAGCTGGCGCTGGAGCACCTCGCGCGCGCTCGGCAGCGGCTCGAGCGTCGGTTCGAGCTTCGCCTCGCGATAGAGCCGGCGCACGCGGTGCTCGGCGCCCTTGGGCACCAGCATGATGCTGCGGCCCTTCTGGCCGGCGCGGCCGGTGCGGCCGCTGCGGTGCACGTAGGTCGCCGAGTCGATCGGCGGGTGCACGTGCACGACGGCGGTCACCGACGAGATGTCGAGGCCGCGCGCGGCGACGTCGGTCGCGATCAGCGTTCGCACCGCGCCGCGGCGGAACGACTCCAGCGTGCGCGTGCGCTGCGCCTGGGCGAGGTCGCCGTTGATCGCCAGCGCGGCGAAGCCGTCGGCGGCCAGCTTGTCGGCCAGCGTGGCGGTGTTCTCGCGCGTGCGCACGAACACCAGCGTGCGTTCGTCGCCGGCCATCAGCAGGATGTTGACCAGCGCGGCATAGTGCTCGCGCGGGCCGATGCGGTGCACGACGTGCTCGATGTCGTCGTGGGCGACACCGTGCGCGGAGCCCTCGACGAAGATCGGTTGGCGCTGGAAGCGGTTGGCGAGGTCCAGCACCTCGCGCGGGAAGGTCGCCGACACGAGGTGCGTGCGGCGCGCGGCCGGGATCTGTTCGAGGATGCCGTCGAGCTCGTCCTTGAAGCCGAGGTCGAGCATCTGGTCGGCCTCGTCGAGCACCAGCTGGGTCACCGAGGTGACGTCCAGCACGCCCTGTCGCAGGTGGTCGAGCAGGCGGCCCGGCGTGCCGACGACGATCGCCGGCCGGCGCTTGAGCTGCTGGCGTTCGCGCATCAGGCTGGTGCCGCCGGTCACGACCTCGCAGTGCACGTGCGGCAGGTCGGCGAACAGCCAGCCGAGTTCCTCCTTCACCTGCATCGCCAGCTCGCGCGTCGGCGCGATCACCAGCGTGTTCGGTCCATTGCGCCGGCCGTCGGTCAGGCCGGCCGCGAGCGCGAAGCCGAGCGCGACGGTCTTGCCGGAGCCGGTCTGCGAGGTGATGCGCAGGTCGCTCTTGCCGTCGTCGGCGTCGAGCACCGCGCGCTGCACCTCGGTCAGCCGCAGGAAGCCGCGGCGCTGCAGCGCCGGGACCAGGCTGGATGGCGCGCCGGCGAGGGCGATCTGCTCGGCGGCGGGGGAACTGCTCGGCTCGACAGCCGCGATTTCGGTGCCGGCGGCTGCTCCGGACAGTTCGGTCGACTCGAAGTACATACTGCAGTGTCGCGGATCGTCCCGTCGGCGTCAACGTGGGGCCCGAACGCGCCTACCGGCGCCGGTTCCTGGCGCCCCAGGCCGCACCGCGCAGCGCCAGCGCGGCCGGCAGCGACAGCGCCGCCAGGACCACGAGGGCGAGGCCGTAGCCGTGTGCGGCCTGCAGGTGGCCGCCGATCCGACCGGCCCACGCCTCGCACGCGTTCGTCAGGCCCATGAAGGCGCTGAACACGGTCGCCGCCAGCGGGCCGGCGGCGTGCTGCATGAACAGCGCGTAGCTCGCGGCGGTGAACGCGCCGATCGCGAAGTAGATGCCGGCGTAGAGCGCCACCGCCAGGGTGTGCGCCGCGCCGACGTCGACCGCAGCGGTGGCGCCGATCAGGGCGGCCAATGCGAACAGCCAGCGCCGGCAGGTGGGCCGTGCGCCGCGGGCATCGGCGCTCCGGCCGCCGAGCAGCGCGCCCGTTGCCATCAGGCCGGCGCTGACCAATCGGAACGTGGCGATGCCCTCGTCGTGAAAGCCGCGGTCGACGAGCCAGCTGCCCGACAGCGACCCCGCGGCTTCGAAGCCGGCGCCGGCCAGCAGCGCGAACGCGAGCAGGCGCCAGCAGCGACCGGTGCGCAGCAGCGCGCGCAGGTAGCGGGGCCGGCGCCCGGGGTGCGGCGGCGCCGATGCGTGGCGCGGTACGACCTTCACGCCGGCGATCAGGACCAGCGTGCCGGCGAGCACGGCCAGCAGCAGCGGCACGGCCAGCCGTTCGCCGGTGGTCGCCGCCAGGTAGAGCACGCCCGACGAGAACAGCACGCGGCCACCGATCATGCCGGCCTGCATCGCGCCGTTCAGCGTGCCGCGTTCGGCGGCCGGCACGGTGCGGATCGCGAGCGCGTCGATCGCGACGTCCTGGGTCGCGGCGCAGAACGCGTGCGCGAGCAGCAGGCCGAACAGCGCCTCGAAGTGCGCCACGGGGTCCAGGGTCAGCATCGGCAGCAGCGTCGCGACCATGCCGAGCTGGGCGGCGACCAGCCAGCCGCGCAGCCCGAACCAGCGCGTCTGCACGATGTCGACCAGCGGCGCCCAGACGAACTTCAGCGCCCACGGCAGGGCCAGCGCCGCCGTCAACGCCGTGATGTCGTCGACGGCGATGCCGGCGCGGCGCAGCTGCGACGGCAGCGTCCACCACAGCCAGCCGATCGGCGCGCCCTCGCTGAAGTACAGCGCGGCGAAGAGCAGGCGGCGGCGCCGGACCGGGCTCATTGGATCGGGCTCATTCGGCGCGCAGGGCCTCGATCGGGTCCAGGCGCGCGGCGCGCAGCGCCGGCGCCGTGCCGGCGAGCAGGCCGATGGCGATGGCGACGCCTTCGGCCAGCAGCACGTGCGGCAGCGTCGTCGCGACCGGCAGCGCCGGCACCAGCAAGTGCAGCAGCCAGGCGATGCCGCTGCCGAGCAGCAGTCCGAGCGCGCCGCCGACCGCGGCCAGCACCGCGGCCTCGCCGAGGAACAGCCGCAGGATCTCGGGCCGCGTCGCGCCGAGCGCACGCAGCAGGCCGATCTCGCCGGTGCGTTCGCCGATCGCGATGGTCAGGATCGTCAGGATGCCGACGCCGCCGACCAAGAGCGAGATGCCGCCGAGCCCGGCGACGCCGAGCGTCAGCACCGCCAGCACCGAGCCGAGCACGTCGAGCATCTGCTGCTGGGCGGTGATCGTGAAGTCCTCGCGGCCGTGGCGCTCCCGCAGCGTGCGCAGCACCGCCGCCTTCACCTCGTCGGTGGCCGCGGCGTCGTCGAACGACACGTCGATCTCCATCAGCCCCTCGCGGTCGAACATCGCCAGCGCGCGCGCCGTCGGCACGTAGACCGCGTCGTCGAGGTCGATGCCGAGGAACTGACCCTTCGCGGCCATCACGCCGATGCAGCGGAAGCGCTCGCCGCCGATGCGCAGGATTTCGCCGAGCGCCGGCGCGTCGCCGAACAGCTCGCGGTGCAGCTTGCTGCCGAGCACCGCGAAGGCGCGCGCCGTGTCGAGGTCGTCGGCGGGCAGGAACGCGCCGCTGGCGACCTCGAAGCGCCACACCTCGGGCATCCTGCTGGTGACGCCGTAGACCGCGGTGCGGCGGCTGCGGCCGCCGTGCTCGACGGCGCCGTTGCCCATCACCATCGGCACGATGCCGCGCACGTGCGGCAGCCGCTGCAGCGCCTCGGCGTCGGCGAGCGACAGCGGCCGCACGCTGTTCAGCATCGCGCCGGACATGCCGAACGTCTGCGTCTTGCCGGGCGTGACCGTGATCAGGTTGGTGCCGAACTGCGTGAACTCCGACAGCACGAAGCGCTGCAGGCCGGTGCCGAGCGAGGTCAGCAGCACGACCGCGGCGATGCCGACGGCGATGCCGAGCGCGGTCAGCCACGAGCGCTGCCGCTGTGCGCGCACCGCCGAGACCGACAGCTGCAGGATGTCGCGCGCCAGCATGGCTCAGCGCCTCGCCAGGGCCGCGACCGGATCGAGCCGCGCCGCGCGCACCGCCGGCGCGGTGCCGAAACCGACGCCGATCGCCAGCGCGACGCCGAACGCCGCCGCCGCCGCCCAGCCCGGCGTGCCGGCGGTCAGTTCGGGCACGAACGCGGCGGCGACGCGACTGGCGACCTCGGCGAGCACGAGCCCGCCGCCGGCGCCGAGCAGCGCCAGCAGCAGCGACTCCCACAGGAACAGCGTGCGGATCGTCGGCGCCGCGGCGCCGAGCGCCTTCAGCAGGCCGACCTCGGCGCGGCGCTGCGACACCGCGATCACCATCACGTTCATGATCAGGATGCCGGCGACCAGCAGGCTGATCGCGGCGATGCCGGCGATCGCGTAGGTCAGCGCGCGCAGGATGCCGTCGAAGGTCGACAGCACGGCTTCCTGCGTGATCACGGTGACGTCGAGCTCGCCGTCGTGGCGGTCGCGCAGGATGCGTTCGCAGTCGGCGGTCGCGCGCGCGACGGAGTCGCGATCGGTGGCCTCGACCAGCACGCGGAACAGGCCCTCGGTGTCGAACAGCGCCTGCGCGGCGGCGACCGGAATCACGACCATCTCGTCGAGGTCGGTGCCGAGCGAACGTCCGGCCGACGCCAGCACGCCGGTGACGCGGAAGCGGCGGTCGGCGAGCCGCACCCACTCGCCGAGCGCGGGTGCGTTGCCGAACAGCTCGTGGCGCAGGGTCTGGCCGAGCACGCATTCGGCGCCGCCCCGGCGCGGGTCGCCGGCCGGCAGGAACGTGCCGGAGCCGAGCTCGAGGTGGCGCACGGCCAGCAGCTCGGCGGTCGAGCCGAGCACCATCGCCTCGCGTTCGCGGCTGCCGTGCGTCACCGCGATGCTGCCGGCGACGATCGGCGCGAGGCGCAGCACGGCGTCGCTGCGCTGCAGCGCCAGCGCGTCGTCGAGCGTCAGGTCGCGCGCGGTCTCGCCGAGCAGCGGCGGCGCGCCGCCGGTGGTCTCGGTGCGGCCGGGCAGCACGATCACGAGGTTGGTGCCGAGCGCCGAGAACTGGTCGGTGACGTAGCGCCGACCCGATTCGCCGAGCCAGGTCAGCAGCGTCACGCCGGCGATGCCGATCGCCATCGCCAGCAGGATCAGCAGCGTGCGCGAACGCGCGGCGCGCAGGCTCTGCGCGGCGAACGCCAGCTCCTCAGCGAGCCGCATCGTGCGCTCCCGGCGCGCGTTCGTCGCCGACGATGCGGCCGTCGACCATGCGCAGCCTGCGGTGGGCGCGGCGGCCGAGGTCCGGATCGTGCGTGACGACGATCAGCGTCAGGCCCTCGTCGTGCAGCTTCTCCAGCACCTCGACGACGTCCGCGCCGGTCTTGCGATCGAGGTTGCCGGTCGGCTCGTCGGCGAGCAGCAGCTGCGGCCGGCCGATCGTCGCGCGCGCGATCGCGGTGCGCTGCCGCTGGCCGCCGGACAGTTCGTCGGGGCGGTGCTCGGCGCGGTCCGCGAGCCCGAACGCGGCCAGCTGCGCGCGCACGCGTTCGTTGCGTTCGGCGCGCGGCACCTCGGCGAGCACCAGCGGCAGCGCGACGTTCTGCGCGGTCGTCAGCCGCGGCACCAGGTGGAACGACTGGAACACGAAGCCGATGCTCTGCCGCCGCACGCGCGCCTGGGCCTCGTCGTCGAGGTCGCCGATGTCGCGGCCGAACAGCCGGCAGCGGCCGGCGGTCGGGCGGTCCAGCAGCCCCAGCACGTTCAGCAGCGTCGACTTGCCGGAGCCCGACGGGCCCATCAGCGACAGGTATTCGCCGGGCGCGATCGACAGGTCGATGTCGCGCAGCGCGTGCACCTCCTGGTCGCCGACGCGGAACACCCGCTGTACGCCCTGCAACTCGATCACGGCTGGCCCGTGGTCTCGACCGTGGTCTCGGCGCCGTCGACGACGCCTTCGCGGTCGCGCGACAGCACGACGACCTCGCCGGGCTCGAGGCCGCCGGTGATCTCCGTGAAGCGCCAGTTGGCGATGCCGGTGGTGACGCTGCGCAGCGCCACCGTGCCGTCGGCGGCCCGCACGAACACGGCGCCGTCGCGCACCGCCTCGCTCGGCACGCGCACGGCGTCCGGGTGCTGCTGCAGCAGGATCTCGACGTCGGCCGAGTAGCCGGCGAGCAGCGCGACATCGGTCGCCGGTTCGGTGAATTCGACCTCGACGTCGACCGTGCGCGCCTGCTTCTCGCGGTCGAGCACGTAGGGCGCGATGCGGCGCACGCGGCCCACGAACGCGCGCTTGCCGAACGCGTCGAGCGTCACGCGCGCCGACATGCCGACCTGTACGCGTGCGGCGTCGACCTCGTCGATCGGCGCGGTCACGTAGGGGCCGCCGTCGTCGATCAGATCCACGGCCGGGGGGGTCGGGATGCCGACCGGCGACGGCGTCACGAACTCGCCGACCTCGCCGTTGACCTCGGCCACGACGCCGGCGAACGGCGCGCGCACCAGCGTGCGTTCGAGCTGCGCGTCGACGACCTCGATCTGCTGCTGCATCACCGTCGCCTCGGCCGCGGCGGCGCGCTGCATCGCGCGCGCGGCTTTCGCCTCGCTGTCGGCGCGGTCGACCTTCTCACCGCTCGACGCGCCCTCGGCCAGCAGGTCGCGCTGCCGCTGGGCCTCGCGCTCGGCGAGGTCGGCGCGCAGCAGCGCCTCGTCGGCCTGCGCCTTCGCGCGCAGCACCTGGCTCTCGGCCAGCGCGCGCTGGGCTTTCAGGTCGGCGTTCCACAGTTCCATCAGCACCTGCCCGGCCGTCACGCGATCGCCTTCGGTGACCAGCAGCGCCGCGACCTGCCCGCCCTGCCCCGGCGCCAGCTTCGCGCGCCGCCGCGCGTTGACGGTGCCGGCGCGGGTGTTGGCGACCGTCGCCTCGACGGTGCCGCGGGCGACCGTGTGCACCAGCACCTTCGGCGGCTGCTTGCGGGTGGCGTAGAAGATGCCCGCCGCGGCCAACCCCAGCACCACGACGGTCGCGACGAGACGGCGCGGGAACTTCACCCCGTCAGCAGACGCGCGGCCGGGGGGGATGGCAAGGCGGGCCCTTGTTCGGGGGTCTGGTCCGCGCTTGTCGGCGGGGGGGGCGCTGCCGTAGACTCCTGGCCCTTGTTCCCGACCGCGCCGGTCGCGCGACAGCGGGGATCGAAGAGTGAGTGTGGTAAAAGAAGAAGCCATCGTCCTGGAAGGCACGGTCGTCGAGACCCTCGCCAACACGAAGTTCCGCATCCAGATCGACAGCGGGCACATCGTGCTCGCTCACATCTCGGGCAAGATGCGCAAGCACTACATCCGCATCATCCCGGGTGATCGCGTGACGGTGGAACTGTCGCCGTACGACCTGTCGCGCGGCCGCATCACGTATCGCGCGTGACGGCGAAGGGCGGCGCCGTCGTCGTGCGCGCGGCCACGGCCGCCGACGCGGCCCACGTCGCGCGCTTCATCCGCGAACTGGCGCGCTACGAACAGCTGGAACACCAGCTCGACCTCGACGAAGCGCGCCTGCGCGACCACCTCGGCGGCGCCCAGCCCGCGTGCGGCGCGCTGCTGGCGGAGATCGCCGGCACGCCGATCGGCTTCGCGCTGTTCTTCCCGACCTACTCGACGTTCCGCACCGAGATCTGCCTGCACCTCGAGGACCTGTTCGTGCTGCCCGAGCGGCGCGGCCACGGCATCGGCCTGGCCCTGCTGCGCGCGGTCGCGGCGGTCGCGGTGCAGCGCGGCTGCCCGCGGCTCGACTGGAACGTGCTCGACTGGAACACGCCGGCGATCGGCTTCTACGAACGGCAGGGCGCCGTGCTGCTGTCCGACTGGCGCGTGTGCCGGCTCGAAGGCGACGCGCTGCAGCGGGTCGCCGCCGCCGCGCCGTAGCCGGCGGTCAGTAGCACTCCATCCGTGCGGACATGGACCCCGAGGCATGGAACGTCGTTGCGACCCAGCCTCGCGCCGCTGAGCTGCGGCGCGCAGCGCCGTCAGCTCCAGTATGGGCGGACGTGGCCGCCACCCCGCCCGTTCCTTAGTAGCACTCCATCCGTGAGGACACGGTCCCCAAGGCATGGAACCACGGTGCGACTTGGCCAGTCGCCGCTGAGTTGCGGCGCGCAGCGCCGTCAGCTCCAGCATGGGCGGACGTGGCCGCCACCCCGCACGTTCCTTAGTAGCCGGCGGTTTGCGCGAGCCACGCGCGCCACGGCGCGTCGAGTTCCTCGACGCGCTGGCCCATGACCCTGTCGAACAGCGAACTGCTGTCGCCCTTGCGGTCGCCGAGCGCCGCGCGCACGAACCGCAGGAACGGCTCGCGCGTGCGCGGCGTGTTGTCGGGTTCGAGCAGCCAGGTGGTGAACATGGTCGCGGCGCTCCAGTTGATCGCCGTCGCCGTGTCGTCCATCAGGTAGAACGCGCTGTACATCGGCAGGTGCAGCAGGTGGGTCAGGCGATAGTCGCGCCCCAGCGCGGTCAGCGCCTGCAGGTCCTGCCGCCGCAGTTCGCCGGGCGCGGCGAAGCCGGCGTCGCCTTGCATCGTGTTCTCCATCACCATGCCGAGCCCGACTTCGAGCCAGGCGCAGACGCGGTCGCGGTCGTCGCTGCGGCTGACCTCGCCGATCAACGTGCGGTAGAGCAGCGCCTGCGTGCCGACGAAGAACAGCCGCTGCGGGCGCTTCGGGGCGGGACCCGAGTAGAACGTGTGCGCGACGTCGCCGTGCGGCGGTGGCACGTAGTACGGCAGCGGCCGGAAGCCCCACTTCGGGAAGTCGTCGGTGTTGCGGTGGGTGACGACGTCGATCGGCGCGAGCACCTCGCGCAGCTGCAGCGCCTCGCCGAAGCGTTGCTGCCAGACGACGCCGAGGTGTTCGAGGTCGAGCAGGGCTGCGACGTTGGTCTCGAGGTCGGCGTCGCAGCGCAGCGAGAAGCGTTCGCCGGTGATCGTCAGCGGCTCACGGGCCAGCAGGTCGTCGAGCTGCGCGCGCAGCAGCTTGCGGCCGGCGTGCGGCCACAGCCAGCCCTTCGGCCCGCGTTCGTGGCCGAGGAACTCGTGCGCGGCTGTGTGGTCGTCGTCGGTCAGCGCCAGCCACATCGCCTGCGCGCGCGCGAGGCCGGGCAGCTGCTGCGACACCGCCCAGTCGACCAGATAGCCCTGCGCCTTCGGCGAGCTGCGCAGCCGCACACGCCGTTCGCAGAACTCGCGCACGCGGTCGCCGACCCGGTCGATGGCCGCGATGTCCGGCCGCGCGAGGCGCACGCGCCTGCCGCCCTGCAGCAGCACGACCTCGTCGACCGCGAACGGATTCTGCACGCGGCCGGTCAGGACCTTGCCGTCGCGGCGCGTCACCTTGTCGCGCAGGTCGTCCTGGGCCGGCGCGGTGGCGGCGAGGGCGAGCGGCAGCAGGAGGGACGGGATGCGGCGCATCGTGCCATCGCATCGTAGCGTTGCCCGGCCCGTTCTGCCGGCCGCCGACGCTCAGTTCACACGCGGCGCCATCAGCCGGCGGAAGTTGCGCGCGCCGAACGCGACGCCGACCGCGAACACCAAGACGCCGTGCAGCAGCGCCGCGGCGACGACCCACGGCGCCCATTGCCGCACCAGTTCGGGTCCGATGCGGTGCGTGCGCAGGTGTGCGCCGAGCTGCAGCCAGCCGTACATCGCCGGCGTCATCGCCAGCTGGAACAGCAGCACCAGCAGCAGCGCGGCCACGAAGCTGCGGCCGCCCTGCACGATGTGGCCGCCGTCGTCGGGTCGCATCAGCCGCGGCGAGGTGCCGACCATCGCCAGCACGCCTAGGGCCGCGAACGTGCCGCCGACCGCGATGCCGGCGAAACTCGCGACCGACACCAGGCCGGCGCCGAACAGGTGCGCACCGGCCGCCGCGACCAGCAGCAGCGGCCACAGCAGGAACACCGACACCGCGGTCAGCTTGCCGCGCAGGATCGTGCGCGGCGCCGCCGGCGACGCGGCGTAGAGCGACCACTGCGGGCCGTCCCACAGTGCCAGGCGTCCCATGTGCGCGTAGAGCACCAGCAGCACGGCGAGGAACCACAGCACGGCCATCGCCGCCGGGTGCGCGAGTTCGCGCGGCAGGCGGGTGTCGGCGAGCATGCCGGCGACCAGCACGCGTTCGCGCGCGAGCGCGAACACCAGCACCGCGAACACCAGGAAGCCGATCAGCGCGCCCGGTTGCTGCAGCACCTGCGCGATCTCCTTGCGGCGCACGTTCGCGGCGATGCCGGACGGCCAGCGCGAGCGACGGCGCCGCAGCAGCGGCGCCTGCGCCTCCATGTGCTTCTCGACCGCGCGCGCGTGCAGCTTGGCCGCGAACCAGAACAGCGACACGGCGAGGCCGAGCCAGCCCAGCGCCGCGCGCAGCGCGTCGGTGTCGAGCCGGCCGTTCGCCGCGTGCGCCAGCAGCGTCGCCGCGGTCTCGATCGTCCACGGCAGCCGGTCGGTGCCGCCGGGCACGCTGGCGACCATCTGCAGGCGCGTCGATTCGGGTGCGAACAGGCCGAGCAGCAGCCAGGTCGTGAAGCCGACCGAGGCCAGCGCGGCGACCAGCGCCAGCACGAAGCGCAGCACGCGGCCGGCGAAGAACCGCACCAGCACGATCTGCACCGCCAGCAGCGCCGCCAGCAGCGGCACCGTGCAGCACAGGACCGCGATCGGCACCAGCAGCCACGCGAGCCAGCCGGCCGGCGAGCGCGCCAGCACCGTGGCCACGAACGGCACCGACAGGGCGCCGGCCCACAGCAGCGTCAGGAAGCAGGCGCGCAACAGCACCTGCATCGCGGCGCGCCAGCCGGGCAGCGGCGCCGTGCGCCACAGCAGCAGCTCCGGCGTCTCGAACAGCTGCCGCTGCGCCAGCGACAGCCCGAGCCACGACGCCGCGATCACGCACGGCATCAGGCCGATGCCGAGCAGCGCGCGCAGCGCGTCGCCGCCGGACGTGCGGTCCAGCACGCCGAGCAGCTGCGGGTTGCGGACCATCGCCTGCGCCACCGACCACCACAGCAGCGCCAGCAGCCCGAGGCCGAGCAGCATGCCGATGGCCACGCGCCGGCCGGCGGCGGTTGCCGGCAGGTTGGTCAGCGCGACCAGATCAGCCCGCAGCAGGCCCATCGATGGTGCCGCCGGTGGTCTGCACGAACACGTCCTCGAGCGAACGGCCGCCGTGCTGCGCGCGCAGTTCGGCGACCGTGCCCTCGGCGCACAGCGTGCCGTCGTGCAGGATGCCGACGCGGTCGCAGATCTGTTCGGCGACGTCGAGCACGTGCGTGCTGAGCAGCACCGTGGTGCCGCCGCGGCACTGTTCGCGCAGCAGTTCCTTGAGCCGGCGCGTGCTCAGCGGATCGAGGCCGGTGGTCGGCTCGTCGAGCAGCAGCACCTGCGGCGCCGTCGTCAGCACGGCGGCGAGGTGCAGCTTCTTCTTCATGCCGTGCGAGTAGCCCTTGCACAGATCGTCGGCGACGGCGGCCAGGTCCAGCAGGGCGAACAGCCGTTCGCAGCGTTCGTCGCGCCGGGCGCGGTCGGTGTGCCACAGGCTCGCGACCAGCGCCACGTACTGGCGGCCGGTCAGGTAGTCGTAGAGCGGCGGCGTGTCGGGCACGAAGCCGAGCCGCTGCTTCAGCGCGCGGCCGTGGCGCAGATGGTCGAGGCCGGCGATCTGCAGCGTGCCGGCGCTCGGCCGCAACAGCCCGGTCAGCATGCGCAGCGTCGTCGTCTTGCCGGCCCCGTTCTGGCCGAGGAAGCCGTACAGCTCGCCGGGCCGCACCGACAGGTCGAGGTCGCGCACGGCCCACCTGCCGGCGAACTGGCGGCCGAGGCCGTGCGTCCGGATCGCCGCTTCGGCGGTGCTCATCGCGCGGTTCCGGCGTCGGTGAGCAGCGCCGTCACCGGCACGTGGTCGCTCGGGCTCTTCTGCAGCCGCAGATCCTTGTGCACGATCACGTCGCGGCAGCGCTGCGTCACCGGCGCCGACGTCAGCACGTAGTCGATGCGCAGCCCGTCGTCCTTGAACGCCGCGCCGGCGGTGTAGTGCCACCAGGTGTAGACGCCGCCCTGCTCGTGGTGGCGGCGGAACGCGTCGTCGAGGCCGAACGCCAGCAGGTTGCGCATCGCCTGCCGTTCGGGCGCCGAGCACAGGATCCGGTCGCGCCACCAGTCGGGGTCGTGCACGTCGCGATCGTCGAGCGTGACGTTGAAGTCGCCGACGACGACGATCGGATCGGTCGCGGCGTAGCTGGCGTCGAGGAACGCGCGCAGCCGGCGGAACCAGTCGAGCTTGAAGCGGTACTTGTCGGTGCCGACGTCCTGGCCGTTCGGCACGTAGAGGTTCAGCACGCGCACGCCGCCGGTGGTGGCCGCGATCACGCGACGTTCGGCGTCGGCGTCGTCGTCGGGCAGGCCGCGCACGACGTCGTCGAGCCGGTGCCGCGACAGCAGCGCGACGCCGTTGTAGCTCTTCTGGCCGAAGAACTCGACGTCGTAGCCCTCGTCCTCGAGCGGCTCGCGCGGGAACAGGTCGTCCTGCACCTTGGTCTCCTGCAGGCACAGCACGTCGGGCTCGTGTTCGCGCAGGAAGTCGACGACGTGCGTCAGTCGCGCGCGCAGGCCGTTGACGTTCCAGGTGGTGATCTTCATGCCGGTGGTGGCGGTGCCGCGCGGGCGCGGTGCGCATTCAAGCAGAGGCGCGCAGCGGCGGAAGGCGGCGGTCGCGAAAGTCGCAATGGCATCGTCGCTGCCGGGCGTCGCGCGCAGGTGCTTGCCGCGCGCGGGCGATGGGTTTCTGATGCGCCGATGCGATCCCTCCTCGCCGCCCTGCCGCTGTTCCTGTCGGTGGCCTGCGCCACACCGGCGCGCCTCGTCGTCACCTCGAACGACACCGTGACCTCGGTGCGGAGCGCCGCGACCGCGCTGGGCGCCGCCGACGTCGTCGTGCTCGGCGAGGCGCACGACACGCCGGCCGTGCACGCGGTGCACCACGAACTGCTGCAGGCGCTGCTCGAGCGGCGCGGCAACCTGGTGATCGCGATGGAGATGTTCGATCGCGACGTGCAGACGGTGCTGCTGCAGTACCTGGCCGGCATGATCGACGAGGCCGTGTTCCTGAAACAGGCGCGGCCGTGGCCGAACTACGCCCGCGACTACCGGCCGGTGGTGGAGTTCGCCAGACAGCACGGTCTGCTGGTGCTGGCCGCGAACGCGCCGAAGGAACTGGTGCACCGCGTGGCGATGCAGGGCATCGGCAGCATCGCCGGGGAACCGAACGTCGCGCGCGAGACCACGGCGCCCGAGGACGAGTACTGGGACGCCTTCGTCGAGACGATGAACGACGACGGCGGCGCGCACGCGACCGCGCACGGCGGCTCGCTGCAGTTCTTCTACCAGGCGCAGTGCCTGCGGGACGACACCATGGCCGAGACCGTCGTCGACCACCTGCGGGCGCGCCGCGCCGCCGGCGACCGGCCGCTGTGCGTGGTGATCTGCGGCCACGGCCACAGCGACTACGGCCGCGGCACCGTCGCCCGCATCAAGAGCCGCATGCCCGAACTGGACGTGCGCGTGCTGTCGGCCGAGCTGGTGCAGGACATCGACGACGGCACCTACTCGGTGCCGCGCGAGGTCGCCGACTTCGTCGTGGTCGCCGAGGGCGAGCCCGAGGCCGCCGCGCCGAAGGGCAAGCCGAACGCGAAGCCGCCCGCCGACACGCCGGCGGCCGGGTCCACGGCGGCGGCGGTGCCGCCGGTCGCCGAGGTGCCGCCGCTGCCGCGCAATCCCGAAGGCCTGCGGCCGGCGCTCGGCCTGATGCCCGACTACGCCGACGCCGGTGGCAGCGGCGTGCTGGTCGCGTCGCTGCGCGAGGGTGGCTCGGCCGAGGTCGCCGGCATCGAGGTCGGCGACTACATCGTCAACGTCGGCGGCATCGACGTCGCCGACGTGCAGAGCTACACCGAAGCGCTCGACGAGCAGATCATCGGCAAGACGATCACGGTGCGCGTGCGCCGCGGCGAGGCGATGGTCGACCTGCAGGTGCTGGTCGGTTCGCGCACGTCGCACTGAGTCGTGGCATTGCCCGTCTGGCGGGCACCGACTGTCTGGCGTGCACGCCGCCCGCAGTGACGAGGCGCAGCCGTTCGCCGTACGTTCGCGCCATGCCCCGATCCGTGGTCCCGGTGGTCACGGATCCGATTGACGGCGGCGATTGGCGTCCGGAAGATGCCGGCATGGGAAACCACGAGCAGCAGGGTCAGCCGGGACTTGCGGAGCAGGCGATGGTCCCCAACCTGGCTCGCCTGTACGTCTGGCAGGCGAGGATCGTGGCGAAGCAGATCGGTGGCTGGACCATCAAGCTGCACGACGAGCACGGCGACGTGAAGGACCCGCCCGACGAGGACGCGCGCATCGCTCGCAACTGTCGCCACAAACCGGCAAACACGATGCACCCGACCGGCGGCAGCCTCGGCGTCGAACTGGACGGCCGCTACACGTGGCGCCGATTCTGGTGGGTCGCGCTGCCGGCCATCGTCGGTGGGCTCGTCGGCGGGGCGACGAGCTACGGCCTGTACCGTCTGTTCAGCGGCTGAAAGCCGCCCTGAGTCCGGCGACCTGCTCCCGGCTCATCCAGCTGCGCGCGAGGCGCATGCCGAGCCAGTGCGAGCAGTAGTCGGGTCGCTGGAATTTCCGGTACGAAGCGCGCAGGCGCGCCTCCGGCTCGCCCCAGTTGCTGCCGCGCACGACGCGCAGCCGCAGCGCATCGGGGCGGTCGGCGTCCGGCTCGCCGAGGTGCGCCGCGTCTTCGCGGCCGTAGTAGTCCCGGGTCCACTCCGACACGTTGCCGCCGACGTCGAACAGGCCAAACGAGTTGGGCCGGAACGTGCCGACCGGCGCGTGTTCGGGGAAGCCGTCGTTCCACGGCAGCTGTGCGCCGCCGTCCCGGAACGCGAGGTCGCGCAGACTCTCGTACCCTTGCAGGTCCGTCGGCTCGTGCCCGTCGAACCAGCGTTCGCCTGGGGACTTCGCGCGCGCAGCGTACTCGAACTCGTCCTCGCCCGGCATGCGCGCCCAGCACAGCGCGGCGAAGCGTTCCGCCTCGTACCAGCTGATGCTCTCGACCGGGTGGCGGTCGTCGTAGGCGATCTCGTCGTAGTCGATGCCGTGTTGGCGACGCGACGGGTTGTTGCCGACCAGTCTGCGCCACTGCCCTTGGGTGACCTCGTGCGCCGCCAGCAGGAACGGGGCGAGCACCGCGCGGTGTGGCAGTTCGTTGGCTTCGTCGAACGACGAGCCGAGTGCCAGTTCGCCGCCGGGCAGCAGCACCAGCACGACGCCCGAACCGGGATCCTGTGTGTACACCCCGCGGACCGGGTCGAAGGGTGGCTCGTCGCCGGAGCCGAGCAACAGGAACTGCCAGAAGCCGGCGTCGTTCTGCCGCAGCGGCAGCAGGCCCGGCTGCGCGACGTCATCGATGCCTGCGTAGTGCGCCGTGCTGCGGATCTGCTCGAGCACGGGCTGCCAGAGTGCGAGTACGGACCGGGTCGGTTCTGCCGCCACCCTCTCTGCCAACCGCATCTCCTCGCGCACCACGGCGCGTCGCGCGGTCAGCTCGTCGAGCAATCGCTGCAGGCGCTGCACCTCGTCGGGCAGGAACGGCGCCAGCACGCCTTGCGCGAGTGCCTCGCGGTATCGGCCGGCGCGGTCCAGCAGTGCGGTGGTTCGCTCGGCCCATCGCGACGTACGAGCGAACTGGTCCGGAGCCCGCGGGGTCAACGAGCTGCTCGCCGCCTCGACCAGTGCCTGCGCCGTCATCAGGTCGGCGACCAGCTGTTCGCGCTGGTGCGCCTCGGCGACCCGCAGCAGGAACCAGGTGCCGAGCACGGCGAGCGCCAGCATCGCGACGGCCGTCGTCACGACCACGGCCCGATTGCGCGCCATGCGGAGCCGCAGCGCGTGCAGCAAGCCCAGTTGGCGCGCGGCGACCGGCCGCCGCTCCAGATACGCCTCGAGGTCTGCGGCCAACTCCATCGTGCCCGGGTAGCGATCGTCCGCGCGCCGGGCCATGGCCTTCTCGCAGACCGCGACGAGGTCGACCGGCGCGGTCGGCTTCAGTTCGAGCACCGGCGTCGGCGGGCCCGAGAGCACGCGCGCCAGGATCGTGCGCGGCGACTGCACGACGCCGGTGCTCGCGTACGGCACCTGGCCGGTCAGCAGTTGGTAGAGCAGGGTGCCGACCGCATAGACGTCGGTGCGAGGCGACAGCTCGGCGACGCGGCCTTCGGCCTGCTCCGGCGCCATGAAGGCCGGCGTGCCGATCACCATGCCGTCGGCCGTCAGCAAGGGCGATCCGGCGTCGGCGTCGGGCGTGTCGCGCACCGTGTGCAGGTTGCTCGTCACCATCGCCGTCGCGGGCTTGTGCACCGACTCGCCGTCCCCGAGCACGTGCGCGAGCCCCCAGTCCATGACGTAGGTCTCGCCGAAGCGGCCGATCATGACGTTGTCCGGCTTCAGGTCGCGGTGGATCACGCCGCGTGCGTGGGCGAACGCCAGCGCCTCGCAGACGCGCTGGATCACCGCCAGCACGCGCGTTTCCGTCCAGCCCTGCTCTCGCCGCGTCAGCAGGTCCAACACCTCGGTCAGCGTTCGACCGCGCACCAGCTTCATGGTGAAGAACACGCGGCCCTGCGCGTCGAGTCCCAATTCGTGCACGGGCGCGATGCCCGGATGGTCCAGTTGACCCGCAAGCTGGGCTTCCGCGAGGAAGCGCCGCGTGCGGTCCGCGACCGAGTCCGGGTCCTGCCGCTCGGCGACGCGCACGTCGAGCACCTTCATCGCCACGCGTCGCCCGATCTCGCGGTCGACGGCGCGCAGCACCGTGCCCATGCCGCCCCGTCCGATCTCCTCCTCGACCCGGTAGCGCGCCACGCGCTGCGGCTCCGCCTGCAGGCGCGCCAGCAGTTCGTGGGCGGCGTCCGTGGCGACCGACGGCACGCGCGGCTCCGTTCCCGGCGTAACCCGCTTCGCTCCGGACGGTCCTGCCGGCTCGGTGTCGTCCATGCCGCCTGCTGCCGCGACGGGGCGTCTCCCCGCTGCGAGCAGGCATGCTCTTGCGGTCGCCCGACGCCGTCAAGCGCCGGCCGGAACCCGTCGCTGGCGCTCGGCCGCCGAGGCGCTATCCTGCTCGCCCCTTCTTCCGGGCCAACCCCCCAGACCCCGTGACCAGCACCCTCCAGATCACCGACATCCCCGTCGCCGGATACGAGCGCGTCGTGCGCGGCGTCGATCCATCGAGCGGCCTGCACGCGATCATCGCCGTGCACGACACGACGCTCGGCCCCGCGCTCGGCGGCCTGCGCATGTGGCCCTACGCCTCCGAGGACGAGGCGCTGTTCGACGTCAAGCGCCTCGCGCGCGGCATGACCTACAAGTCGGCCGTGGCGAAGACCGGGCTCGGCGGCGGCAAGGCCGTGATCATCGGCGACCCGAAGAAGGTCAAGTCCGAGGCGCTCTACCTGGCGATGGGCCGCCTCGTCGACTCGCTGGGCGGCAGGTACATCACCGCCGAGGACGTCAACACGTCGGTCGCCGACCTCGAGATCATCCGCCGCGCGACCCGGCACGTGACCGGGCTCGAGCGCAAGGACGGCGGCAGCGGCAACCCGTCGCCGTACACCGCCTACGGCGTCTACCTCGGCGTGCGCGCCGCGCTCGGCTGGGTGTTCGGCAACGACGCCTGCAAGGGCCGCACGGTCGCGATCCAGGGCACCGGCGCGGTCGGTTCGGCGCTGGCGAAGCGGCTGATCGACGCCGGCGCCAAGGTCTACGGCGCCGACCGCAACACGGAGCGGCTGCAGCAGCTGGCCAAGGACATCGGCGTCGTGCCGGTGGCCGAGTCCGAGATCCTGTCGATGAAGTGCGACGTGTTCGCGCCGTGCGCGCTCGGCGCGATCCTGCACGACGAGTCGATCCCGAAGCTGCAAGCGCCGATCGTCGCCGGCGCCGCCAACAACCTGCTGCTCGAGCCGCGGCACGGCAAGGTGCTCGCGGACCGCAACGTGCTCTACGCGCCGGACTACGTGATCAACGCCGGCGGCATCATCAACGTCGGCGTCGAGTTCCACCCGGGCGGCTACGACGAGAAGGTCGCGCTCGGCAAGATCGAGCGCATTCCGCAGGCCCTGAAGGAGCTGTGGACGATCGCCAAGGAGGAGCGCATTCCGCCGAGCGACGCCGCCGACCGCCTCGCCGAGCGCATCCTCGCCGACGCGCGCGGCGCCAAGAAGGACGCCTCGTGCAGCGTGCCGCCGAAGGGCCAGGCGCGCGGTTGATAGCGACCCTCGCCCGCGCGTGACGCGGGCTGGCGAGCTCACTTCGCGGCGGTGACCTGCCAGGTCTTCGCCAGCAGGTCGAGCATGCGCGCGCAGTCGGCGCTGCGGGCGCCGTCGTCGGTGAGCGAGTCCTGCACGACGAGCGTCACCGCGCCGTCGCCGACGCGGACGTCGGCGGCGAGCATGTGCATCGTCGTGCCGGCGATCTCGACGCGGACCTCGAACGCGGCGTGGGCGACGCCGCCGAGGTCGAGCGTCGTCGCGGTCGGCGCCGCGACCTCGACGCCGAGCGCCGCGGACTGACTGTCGAGGATGGTCTTGGCCATCTCCGCCCGGCCCAAGCCCAGCGCGAACAGCATCACGGTCACGTCGGTGCCGTCGAGTGTCCACGTCCGCATCGGGTCGTCGTGCTCGAACTCGAGCGGCATGTCGCGCGGGAAGTCGAACTGCACCCCGGCGCCATCGAAGCGGCGCGTGGGCGCGACCATGACCTTCACCTTCTGCTGCTTGCCCTCGATCGTCAGCAGGACCTCCTGGCCGTCGAGCAGGCTGTGGTCCTGGCCGTCGATCCGCAGCGTCAGCCGCAACGGCGGGTCCTGGTGCTCCGTCGCGGTCGGCGCGGCGGCGGTCACGGCGAACAAGGACGCGGCGACGAGCAGCAGGCGGTACATCGCGGCAGTGGAGACCACGCGCCGGCGGTCGTCAACCCCGCGCGCCGTCAGCGTCGCGCGGCCGCGTCGCGGTAGGCCTGCAGCACGCCCTCGGCGGTGCGGCGCCAGGTGAACGTGCGCGCGCGTGCGATCGCCGCCTCGCGCAGCGCCGCGAACGCCGGCACGTAGTCCTCGACGCCGTCCCGCATCGCGTCGGCGATCGCCTCGGCCGAGTTCGGGTCGAAGTAGCGCGCGTGCTCGCCGCCGGCCTCGGGCATCGCCGAGGTGTTGCTGGTGACCACCGGCGTGCCGAGCGCCAGCGACTCGAGCACCGGGATGCCCCAGCCCTCGACCAGGCTCGGGTAGACCGACAGCAGCGCGCCGGCGTAGAGCGCGACCAGGTCCGACTGGCTCAGGTACGGCAGGAAACGCACGTGTTCGAGCACGCCGGCCGCGGCCGCGCGGTCGCGGAAGCGATCGACCGCCTTGCCGAGCCCGGACACCAGCAGCAGGTGCGGCCAGTCGGGGCGCGCCTGCCGCAGCAGCCCCCAGGCGTCGAGCAGGCGGCCGGTGTTCTTGCGTTCGAGGCCGGCGCCGATCGCGAACAGGTACGGCCGCCCGTCGGCGAAGCGTTCGCGCGCGGCGTCGCCGGCGCCCGGTGGCGCACCGGCCAGCACGTCGGGGTGCAGGCCGTTCAGCGACAGCCGCACCTTCGCCGGATCGCAGCCGAAGCGCTCGCAGATGTCGCGCCGGCTCCACTCGCTGACAGTCAGGATCACCGCGGCGTCGCGCACGACGCGCGGCGTGACCGCGCGCGCGTAGCGCACGAACGGGTCGTGCAGGTCGTCGGGCCACCAGGTGACGATCACGTCGTGCAGCGAGACCACCATCGGCGGACCGCGCCACAGCGGCAGGCGCGGCGGCAGCGTGTTGTAGGTGCCGTGGTAGACGTCGAGCCGGTCGGCCCGCAGGCGCCACGGCATCTGCAGCCGTTCCCAGCTGTGCCAGCGGCCGCCCGGCAGGTCGGTGTGCACCGCACGCATGTTCGCCGGGATCGGGATCGCCGTGGCCGGCAGCGTGAGCTGGTGGTAGAGCAGGAACTGCTCGTCGGGTGCGAGCGTGGCGAACTCGCGCATCAGGTGGCGCACGTAGAGGCCGATGCCGCGCGGTTCGGGCCGCCACGCCTCGCGCGCGTCGATGCCGATGCGCATGCGCGGGCGGCGCCTACTCCGGCAGCCGGGTCACGACCTCGGCGCCGCCGTCGTGGATGAAGATCGTGTGCTCGAACTGTGCGATGCGCACGCCCGGTCGTTCGCACAGCGGCGGGAACTCCTCGACCAGGCCCTTCTTGCGCAGCACCTTCAGCGCGTCCTCGGCCTTGCCGTCGCTGCCGACCCAGCGCACGAGGTCGCGGCGCGCGAACGGCAGACCCTCGCTCTGCTCCATCGCGCGCTGCAGGTCGCCGGACAGGTTGTCCTTCGGTCGCACGTCGCGCGTCAGCATGAACACCTCGGCCTTGCCGTCGACGTCGATCATGCCCTTGCCGTCGCTGGCGAACGGCTCGCAGGCGATCGTCTGGTTGGCGCGCAGCTTCGGCGCCTTCGGGTCGGCGTAGTTGGGCACCGACGGCGCGCAGTGGATCGTGTAGCGCGCGACGCCGTGGCCGCACAGGTTGCGCACCGGCTTGAAGCCGAGCGACTGGATCGTGCTCTCGACCTGGCGGCCGATCTCGGTCAGCGACACGCCGGGCCCCATCATCGCGATCGCGTTGTCGAGCGCCATGCGGCTCGCGGCGCACAGCAGCGAGTCGTCGCCGTCGCGCAGGTCGACCGTGACCGCGTTGTCGGTCACGTAGCCGTCGACGTGCGTGCCGCAGTCGAGCTTGACGATGTCGCCCTGCTGGACCGTGGTCGCATCGTCGGGCGGCGAGCAGTAGTGCGCGGCGATGTGGTTGCGCGAGGTCTGCGCGGGGAACGCCGGCGCGCCGCCGAGTTCGCGGATCTTCGCCTCGACGGCGCGCTGGATGTCCTCGAGCTTCGCGCCGGGCACGATCATCTTGCGGCCATGGGCCAGCGCCGTGGCCGAGATGCGACCCGACCGACGCAGCTTGTCGAGGTCGGGCTTCAAGAAAGCACACCGAGGTCGCGGCCGACCTTGCCGAACGCGGCGACCGCGTGTTCGAGCTGCGCGATCTCGTGCGCCGCGCTGATCTGCACACGGATGCGCGCCTTGCCCTTGGGCACCACCGGGAAGCTGAAGCCGATCACGTAGACGCCTTCTTGCAGCATGCGGGCCGCCATTTCCACCGCGAGTTTGGCGTCGCCGAGCAGGATCGGGCAGATCGGGTGCTCACCGGGCACGATCTGGAAGCCGGCCGCCGTCATCCGCTCGCGGAAGAACGCGGTGTTCTCGGCCAGCCTGTCGCGCAGCGCGGTGGTGCTCGCCAGCCTGTCGAGGCAGGCGGTCGTGGCGCCGACGATCGCCGGCGCCAGCGTGTTGGAGAACAGGTACGGCCGGCTGCGGTTGCGCAGCAGGTCGACGATCTCCTTCCTGCCGGTCGTGAAGCCGCCGGCCGCGCCGCCGAGCGCCTTGCCCAGCGTCGAGGTGATCACGTCGACGCGGTCCTGCACGCCGTGGTACTCCGGGGTGCCGCGCCCGGTCGGGCCGAAGAAGCCGGTCGCGTGGCTGTCGTCGACGACGACCATCGCCCGGTGCTCGTCGGCCAGGTCGCAGATGTCCGGCAGCTTGGCGATGAACCCATCCATCGAGAACACGCCGTCGGTGACGATCATGCGGCTGCGCGCGCCCTTCGCGGCGACCAGGTGCTGCTCCAGCTCCCGCATGTCGCCGTTGGCGTAGCGGAACCGCTGCGCCTTGCTGAGCCGCACGCCGTCGATGATCGACGCGTGGTTGAGGCTGTCGCTGATGATCGCGTCCTGTTCGCCCATCAGGGTCTCGAACAGGCCGCCGTTGGCGTCGAAGCACGACGAGTAGAGGATCGTGTCCTCGGTGCCGAGGAACGTCGACACCTTCCGTTCGAGGGTCTTGTGCGCGTCCTGGGTGCCGCAGATGAAGCGCACGCTGGCGAGGCCGAGCCCGTGCGAGTCGATCGCCGCCTTGGCGGCCGCACGCAGGCCCGGATCGTTGGCGAGCCCGAGGTAGTTGTTGGCGCACAGGCAGATCACCTGCTTGCCGTTCACGGTGATCAGCGCACCCTGCGGGCTCGTGATCACCCGCTCTTCCTTCCACAGCCCGGCGCTGCGGATCTCGTCCAGTTCGGTGCGGAAGCGGGCGCGGTCGTTGGCGAACATCTCGTCTCCGGTCTCCGATCAGCGTGGGTTGGGGTAGAGCACGACCTTCTGCTCGATGCCCTTGCCGAACCGCTCCATGCCGGTGGCGAAGTCCTCGAGCGGCATCTCGGCGGTGACCAGATGCGAGACGTCCATGCCGGCCTCGAGCAGGTGCAGCATCTGGTGCCAGGTCTTGAACATCTCGCGGCCGATCACCGCGTGCATCGTCAGGCCCTTGAAGATGAAGTTCTTGCTGAAGCGCTCGATCGTCACCGCGTCGCCCTTCGGCAGGCCGAGGTTGACGACGTGGCCGGCCGGCCGCGTCATCTGGATCGCGTTGTTGATGCCCGACGGGTGGCCCGAGATCTCGAGCGCGACGTCGACGCCGCCCCGGGTCGCGGCGACGACGGTCTCGACCGGCGTCTCGCGTGCGTCGACGACGGTGACACGGTCGTGCAGCGACCGGCGTTCGACCCAACTGCGCGCGCGCTGCAGCGCCAGATCGCTGACGTCGAGCACGAACAGGTGCGACGCGCCGACGAACGTCGCCACCTCGCCGCACATCGCGCCGATCGGGCCGAAGCCGACGATCGCGACGGTGCGCTTCTCGACCGGCACCTTCATCACCGTGTGCACGGCGTTGCCGAGCGGGTCGAGGATCGCCGCGACCTGGACCGGCAGGCCCTGCGGCAGCGTGACGACGTTGTGGGCCGAGACGACGACGAACTCGGCGAACGCGCCGTCGAGGTTGATGCCGCGGATGCGGGCCGTCGCGCAGGCGTGGTAGGCCTCGCTCTTGCAGGCCGCGCATTCGCCGCAGATCTCGTGCATCTCGGCGCTGACGTAGGTGCCGAGCGGCAGTTGCTTCGCATCGACCCCGGGGCCGAGCGCGTCGACGTGGCCGCAGAACTCGTGGCCGAGCACGACCGGCGGCGCGATCAGGCCGGTCATCGACGGGTCGCCGCTGCAGATGTGCACGTCGGTGCCGCAGATGCCGGCGGCGGCGACGCGCAGGCGCACTTCGCCGGGACCGGGTTCGGGGACCGGCAGGTCGGTGCGCAGGCGGTACTTGCCGGGGGCGGTGAGCTGGATGCCTTTCATCACGGTCATGGCGGGCGGCGCCCGCACGATGGCGGGCGCGGCATTCTGCGGCTAGAACGGCCGCTGCGCCACTGAGGAGATCCATGCCGAGAACGATCACCATCGCCGCCACCCTGCTGCTGGTCGGATGCGGCAGCGCACCGCCGCCACCGCCGCCCTACGCGCCGCGCGCCGTGGTCGAGGTCGGCCGCTGGCAGGTCTGGATCGCCGGTGCACAGGTCGGCAGCGTCGTGCAGTTCGAGATCCGCGATCCGAGCGGGCCGCTGCCGTTCTACCGCGTGCTCGACCTGCAGGGCCGCTGGCTCGGCCACGCGACGATGCAGGGACGGTTCAGCCGGCGCGTGCCGTTCCGTGACGGCGAACAGGACCTCGGCGTCTGGCCGATGGCGCGCGGCGTGGCGCAGCTGTTCGCGGCGGACGTGCCGGCCGAGCTGCGGCCGGTCGCCGTCGAGGCCGACGCGCGCCGCGCCGACGTGGGCCGGCAGCGCTGAGCCGCGCCGACTACTTGCGATCGCCGGCGTAGGTCAGTTCGTCTTCGCCGAACAGCAGCAGGAAGCGCTCGCGCTTCTCGTGGCGCGTGCCGTAGCCGGTGCCGACGTACGAGTCGCGGTCGTTGTAGAGCACGCCCCAGCCGGCCCATTCGCGGTCGCGCGCCTCGATGCTGGTGCCGTCCTTGGCGAGGATCTTCTCGTCGGCGCTGCCGGCGAAGAACAGCGGCCCGAACGACTTCACGTGCGTCAGCGTGTAGCCCTCCGGCAGCTCGCGGTCGCTCTTCTCGAACGTCAGCAGGTCCAGGTAGAGCAGCGGGATCCAGGTGCCTTCGTCGAGCGCGCGCTTGCCGGACGCCTCGAGGTCGGCGATCAGCTTCTTCTGGTCCAGCGAGCCGTCGGGCAGGCGCGCCTGCGAGAAGTCGTAGGTGGTGCACGCGGTCAGCGCGAGCAGCGTCAGGGCGGGAACGGTGGTGCGCATGATCGGACCTCCGAGGCCATCTTCGCACGGCCGCAGCGAAAGCGCACTCGGCGGGAGTGCGGAGCGCGCTGGCCCGGCCGATTCCCGGGCATTCGGCGGCCAGACCCGCGCCTCCGCCCGCGGCCGGCGTTGCCCGCTTCCGGGAGGACCTGCCGCGCGCCGGTCACCAGGCGGGATCGCAGGCTTTCACTCGTCCCCTCGTGCATGGTCCGGGCTAGAGTCGCCGCCCGATGACCTCCCAGCCGTCGCCGCTTCCGCCCCGTCCCGTCGCCGACAGCAAGGTCGAGATGACGGAGATCGTGTTCCCCAACGACGCCAACCCGCTGGGCAACGTCATGGGTGGCCGCGTCATGCACTGGATCGACATCTGCGCCGCCGTCGCGGCCGGGCGCCACGCACGCACGCCGGTGGTCACCGCCAGCGTCGACCGCATCGACTTCCACAACCCGGTGCCGGTCGGCAGCGTGGTCGTGCTGCTCGCGGCCGTGAACTTCGCCGGCCGCACGTCGATGGAAGTCGGCGTCAAGGTCTGGCAGGAGGACCGCGCCACCGGCGACCGGCGCCACGTCGTGTCGGCGTACCTGACGTTCGTGTCGCTGGACCCGAAGACCAAGGCGCCGCGCCCGGTGCCCCCGGTGCTGCCGCAGACCGTCGACGAGACGCGCCGGTTCGAGGCTGCCAAGGAACGCCGCGCCCGGCGGCTGGCCGAGCGTTCCTGACCGTCGGGGGATCGGAACCGGGCCGCCGGTGGCGTCCATCCCACCCGGTCGCTAGAGTGCTCCGCCCCATGTTCGAGGACTTCGCCGCAAAGACCGTCCAGGCCGTCAGGAAGGCCGAAGAACTGGCCACGCAGCTCGGCGACGAATCGGTCGCCACCGGTCACCTGATCTACGGGCTCTGCGTCGACCGCAGCGTCTGCCTGCACCACATCTTCCAGGACCTCAACGTCGACCCGGACATGTTCTCGGGCTACGTCAAGAGCCTGCCGCGCGAGCCGGTGGTGCCGAACGGGCCGTTCAACCGCCACGTGCACACGGTGTTCGAACGCAGCAAGGACGCGGCGAAGCAGCTCGGCAGCAAGACCGTCGAGCCCGAGCACATGGCGCTGGCGCTGCTGTCGGTGAAGGCCGGCTCGTGCTACGAGACGCTGAAGGAGTTCTCGATCGATCCCGAATACGTGCAGGGCCTGATCCTGCAGGCGATGGGGCTCGATCCCGAGATGGTGCCGGACTGGTTTTAGCGGCCGGCGCCGCGGCGTAGCCTTGGCGGCGTGTCTGCCGAGCCGCGCACGATCCTGCACGCCGACATGGACGCGTTCTACGCGGCCATCGAACAGCGGGATCGGCCGGAGCTGCGCGGCAAGCCGGTGATCGTCGGCGGCGACGGGCCGCGCCAGGTCGTCAGCACCGCGAGCTACGAGGCGCGCGAGTTCGGCGTGCACTCGGCGATGCCCGGCGTGCGCGCGAAGCAGCTGTGTCCGCACGGCATCTTCGTGACCCCGCGCATGGAGGTCTATGCCGAGGCCTCGGCGCAGGTCCGCGCGGTGTTCGACCGGTTCACCGACCTGGTCGAGCCGCTGTCGCTCGACGAGGCGTTCCTCGACGTGACCGGCAGCCGGCGGCTGTTCGGCGACGGGCCGACGATCGCGCGCGCGATCAAGGACGAGGTGCGGCGCGCCACGCAGCTGTGCGTCAGCGTCGGCGTCGCGACGTCGAAGTACGTCGCCAAGGTCGCCAGCGATCTGAGGAAGCCCGACGCGCTGGTCGTGGTGCCGCCCGGCGAGGAGCGCGCGTTCCTGCGGCCGCTGCCGGTGTCGCGCCTGTGGGGCGTCGGCGCGGTCACCCAGCAGCAGCTCGAACGCGCCGGTCTGCGCACGATCGGCGACGTGCAGCGCCGCAGCGAACGCGAGCTGCGGCAGGCGTTCGGCGACAGCCTCGGGCCGCACCTCTACGTGCTCGGCAACGGCCTCGATCCGCGCGCGGTCGAACCGTCGCGCGAGGCGCGCTCGATCGGCCACGAGATGACGTTCGCCGCCGACCTGGTCGATGCCGGCGAGGTGCGCGACACCCTGCTGCAGCTCAGCCAGATGGTCGGCCGGCGGCTGCGGCGCGAGGGCGTGCGTGGCACCGTCGTGCGGCTCAAGCTGCGCCATCCGGACTTCACGACCCTGTCGCGCCAGCGCAAGGTGCCGCCGACCGCCGACGACCTCGAGCTGCACCGCGTCGCCTGCGAGCTGCTGGCGTCGTGCTGGCCCGGCCGGCCCGGGGTGCGGCTGCTCGGCGTGACGGCGGCCGGGCTGGTGGGCATCGACGCGCCGGTGCAGGGCGCACTGTTCTCTGCGCCGCCGAAGAAGCGCGATCAGCTGCTGGCGGCGATGGACCGCATCCGCGACCGCCATGGCGAGGACGCGGTGCGGCACGGCGTCGAACGGCATCGCACGACCCCTTGGGGGCCACAGCGGGGAAGCGGAGAGCCGGGCTAGCGGCCGCCATCGACGATGTTGACTTAGTCCACGACTTAGTCGATACTGTCCTCATGGACTCCTTCAACGTTCACGAGGCCAAGACCCACTTCTCGCGCATTCTCGCCAGGGTGCAGGCAGGGGAAGAAGTGATCATCGCGCGGGCCGGTGAGCCGATCGCGCGCATTGTGCCGATCCAGGTGGCCCGCGCGCGCCAGCCGGACACCGAGACCGGCCGACTGTGGGTTGCGCCGGACTTCGACGCGCCGCTGCCGCACGAGCTGTTGGATGCATTCGAGGGTGGTGAGGAACGGCCTTGAGAGTGTTGCTCGACACCCACGTCATGCTCTGGTGGCTGCACGATTCGGCGCGGCTCCTGCCAGCAACGCGGCAGCTCCTGGCCAACGCACGGCACGAACTGATCTGGAGCGCCGCCTCGACGTGGGAACTGGCCATCAAGCTGCCGCTCGGCAAGCTGCGTATCGACGAGCCGCTGCAGCAATTCGTGACCCGCATCCTGCGCGAACAGAGTCTCGTTGGCCTGCCGGTGCAGCATGCCCACGCCGCGCACGTAGCCCTGCTGCCGCCCATCCATCGCGATCCGTTCGACCGTTTGTTGGTCGCCCAGGCGGCGGTGGAAGGCCTGCCGTTGCTGACGGCGGACGCGCGCCTCGAGGACTACGGCATCGAGTGCCTGCCGGCGTGAGGCAGCGCTACTCGATCATCCACGCCGGCTTGTAGTTGATGCCGATGTTGAGGATGCGCTGCAGCAGCTGGCCGTAGTCGAGGCCCGCGGCCTGCGCCGATTCCGGGAAGTCCTCGCCGGGCGACAGGTCGCTGTTGACGTTCGCCTCGATCACGTAGGGCCGCCCCTCGGTGTCGAGCCGCAGGTCGATGCGGGCGTAGCCGGACAGGTCGAGCGCGCGGTAGGTGCGCTTGCAGATGCGGATGATCCGCTCCTCGAGGTCCTCGCCGAGGTCGCGCGCGCGGCCGGTCTGCAGGCCGATGCGCTTCTGGTAGCGCACGTCCCATTTGACGCGCGAGGTCGCGATCGCCTCGCTGCGCTCCGGCAGCTTGTCGAACCACAGCTCCCAGATCGGCATCACCTCGAGCCGGTCGTTGCCGAGGATGCTGACGGTCAGCTCGCGGCCGTGCAGGAACTGCTCGGCGACCACGTTGGTCTGCAGCGTGCGGTGCAGGAACCCGACGCGTTCCTGCAGCTCCTGGTCGTCGTGCACGACCGAGGCCTGCGAGATGCCGGCGCTGCCGTGCTGGATCGCCGACTTGACGATCACCGGGAACTGCATGCGGCGCGGCAGCCTCGCCCGCTTCGAGCGCAGCGGGAACACCGCGAACGCCGGGCACGGGATGCGATGCCACGCCAGGATCTGCTTGCTCATCGCCTTGTCGCCGGCGAACACGATGCCGCGCGGATTGCAGCCGGTGTAGGGCTGCTTCAGCAGCTCGAGGTAGCTGACGAAGTGCGCCTCGTAGGTGACGACGCCGTGGAAGTCGCTGAGGATGTTGAACACGATGTGCGGCTTCCACTCCGCGACCGCGTCGCGCACCGGTCGCAGCTCGTCGCCGACGCCGAGCACGCGCACGTCGTGACCGAGCGCGCGCAGGGTCTTCACGACCTCCAGTTCCATCTGGTAGGTCCAGGTCTCCTCCGGCTTCAGCTTCTCGGCGTCGTCGGGCGGCACCAGCACGTCGTGCATCGCGACCAGCACGCGCAGCTTCCTCATCGGCGGAACCTCGGTTTGTGGCCTCGGGACAGCGCGAGCGTCACCATCGTCGTCAGCACGGCGGCGCCGAGCCGCGACTGGTCGCGCGGCCGCGACAGTCGCAGGTCGAGTTCGCGGCAGCGCACGGTCATCGCGTCGATCGCCTGGTCGACGACGTAGCGGTACTGCCCGGTCAGCGCGGAGACCTTGGTGCGCAGTTCCACGCGTTCGTTCCTCAGGAACGTCGCCGCGCGCTCCCGCCGCGTGGTCGTCGCCGGCTCGTCGAACACCATGCGCAGCTCGCGGTCGTGCCGCCACGGCTGCTGGGTGCCGTAGGACGCCTGCTTGTTCCGGTAGTGCTCGCGCAGCGTCGTGCGCAGCTGCGGCAGCGACTCGGCGCGGTCGCGGGTGCGCACGGGCGGCGGCAGGTCGCCGATGTCGCGCAGCATCTTGTCGAGCTGCTGCAGCTTCTTCCGCGCCGGCCAGCCCTCGTAGACCTTCTGCCAGCGCGAGTTCGGCGCCAGCCAGACGGCGAAGCTCTCGGCGTAGTCCTCGGCGGGATGGCTCTGCGCGTACCAGGCGCCGAGGTGCTGCACGTAGTGCTTGCTGGTCGGCCGCACCTGGTAGGCGCTGCGGTACGGCGCGCTGTAGTTGCCGAACGTGCGCCGCCAGTCGGCGCGGCGGTGCAGGTGGTAGGCGTTGTCCATCGCGTGCGCGGCCTCGTGCCGCAGCAGCTTCATGCACCACTCGTGCGTGCTGCCCTCGGCCTCGAACATCTGCGCGTGCTCGAGCTGCACCAGCCGCCGGTGCGCGAGGTAGAACGGCACCGCGAAGCCGGTCGAGCCCTCGGGCGTGAACCAGTCGTTCGACAGGTAGACGTAGGGCCGGAACACCAGGCCCGCGCGGCGCAGTTCGGCGTGCAGCCGGTCGATGCGGCGCTTCAGCGCGGTGCCCTCGATCGACAGCCCGAGGTCGCACAGGCGCACGTCGAGCAGCTCCTCGGTGGGGAGGTCCGCCCACCATGGGGTCTTTCGTCGCCGACGTCGCGCCGCCACGGGGCCGAACCATACGGCGGCAAGCGGCGCTGGCCAGCGCCGGCTTCGGAACGGCCGCCACCGGTCCGCGACCCGCGGTTGCCTGCGGCACGCGGATCCGCGATCGTGGCCGCGATGTCCCGCCGCTCCGTCGCGCCCACCGCCGCGCCCGCCGCCGCGCCGCCGGGCGGCTCGCGCCGAGCGGTGTGGCCGTTCGTGCTGGTCGCCGGCGTCGGGCTGATCGCCTACCAGGGCACCTGGCACAACGAGTTCGTGTTCGACGACCTCGGCGCGATCGAGGAGAACGTGCCGCTGCTGGCCGGCGACTGGTGGCACGCGGCGTTCGGCCCGCTGCACCAGCCGCTGGCGAACCGGCCGCTGGCGTGCCTGACGCTGGTGGTCGACTTCGCGTTGTTCGGCCAGGGGCCGTTCGGTCCGCACCTGACCAACCTGCTGCTGCACCTCGGCAACGCGCTGCTGCTGTTCGCGGCGCTGCGACGCACGCTGCAGGCGCCCAACCTCGCCGGCCGGTTCGACGGTGCGCGCGCGACCTGGCTGGCGGCGATCGTCGGCGCGCTCTGGGTCGCGCATCCGCTGGGCGTCGACGCGGTCGCCTACGCGACGCAGCGGTCGACGTTGCTGTTCAGCGGCTGCCTGCTGCTCGCGCTCTACGCGACGGTGCGCGCCCATGCGTCGCCGGCGGCCGTGCGCTGGCGCGCGCTCGCCGTCGCCGCGACGGCGCTCGGCATGGCCAGCAAGGAGGACATGGTCGCGGCGCCGGTGCTGCTGGTGCTGTTCGAGCGGGCGTTCCTGCTGCCGGACTGGCGCGCGCTGCGCGCGCGGGTCGGCTACCACGCCGCGCTCGCGGCCACCTGGCTCGTGCTCGGCGGCTGCCTGTGGCTCGGCCCGAGCAACGCGACGGTCGGCTACGACACCAACGAGAAGGTCACCGCGTGGCAGTGGCTGCTGACGCAGTCGGGCGTGGTGCTCGGCTACCTGTGGCACGCCCTCGTGCCCTACCCGCTGCGCGGCGCCTACGGCGGCGGCGTCGTGCGCGACTTCGGCGACGCGCTGCTGCCCGGCGCCGCGGTGCTCGTGGTGCTCGGCGTCACGCTCGTCTGCTGGCGGCGGCGGCCGTGGTGGGGGTGGCTCGGCGCGCTGTTCTTCCTGCTGCTGGCGCCGACGTCGACGGTGATGCCGATCGTCACCGAGATCGTCGCCGAACGGCGCGCCTACCTGCCGATGCTGTTCGTGCTGGTGGCGGTCGTGCTCGGCGCGGACCGGCTGCTGTCGACCGCGGCGGCGGCCGCGCACCGCTGGCTCGGCGTCGTCGCGGCCGGTGTCGTGCTCGCCGTGCTCGTCGCCGTGACCCGGCAACGGGTGCAGGTCTACGCCACCGAGTACGGCTTCTGGGCGGATGCGTACGCGAAGCTGGATCCGACCCTGCGCACGCCGCTCGCCGCGCAGATCTTCAGCACGCACGGCGCGATGCTCAGCGATCAGGGTCGCTTCGAGGCAGCCGACCCGCTGCTGCGCACGGCGATGGAGTGCGAGGGACCGGGCGGTACCGGCGTCGCCTACTACGCGGTGTCGCTGCAGCGCCGTGGCCGGCACGCGGAAGGCATCGACCTGCTGCGCAAGGCGCTGGCGATCGCCCCGGACGACGCCTTCGTCGCCGGCTCGCTGGGCACGGTGCTGATCGGCGCCCACCTCGCCGAGGGTGGCAAGGCGGGCGACCCGCGCGTGCGCGAGGCCGAGGACCTGCTGCGCCGCGCGCTGGCGACGAGGCCGCGCAAGGGTTCGTTCTGGAACTCGCTGGGGCTGGTGCTGCGCCAGACCGGTCGCTTCGCCGAGGCCGAGGCCGCGTTCCGCCGCGCGATCGAGTTCGACCCGAAGCACACCAGCACGTTCTTCCTGCGCGCCGAGATGCTGGAACGCATCGGCCGCGCGGCCGAGATCCGGCCGATGTTCGAGGACCTGGTGGCGGCGCGGCCGCGCGACGCGGCGCTGCGGGTGCGGCTGGCGCAGGTCTACGACACGCCGGCCGATCGGCCGGTCGCGATGCGCCTGCTGCAGGAGGCGCTGCGCCTCGAGCCGGGCAATCGGGAGGCCGCGGCGCTGCTGCGGCAGCTGCAGGCGTCGCTGCCGCGCTGACCGGGGCGGAATCCGCGTCACGGCGATCGGCGCGCCTGCATCGCAGCGGGCGCCGCGATGCGGCCCCCGACCACCGCGAGGTTCCCCATGCTGCCGTCCCGATTGCCCTCGTTCTGGTTCCTGCTCCTGCTCGGCTGCGCCGCGCTGGCCGGTCGCGCCGTCGCCCAGTGCGCCCCCGAATGGCAGCCCGGCGAGCCGCTGCCACAGCTGCGCGGCACCGTCTACGCGACGCAGGCCTGGGATCCCGACGGCGCCGGGCCGTCGCCGACGGTGCTGGTGGTCAGCGGGTTCTTCGACGCGGGCGCCCTGATCGACACCAACCTGGCCACCTGGGACGGCACGCAATGGGGGGCGCTGCCCGGCGCGCCGGCCGGCGAGTTCCGTGCGATGTGCCTGTGGAACGGGCAGCTCGCGCTCGCCGGCCCGGCGGTCTGGACCTGCGACGGCACCACCTGGACCAACCGCGGGGCCGTCACCGGCGGCACCGCGAACGCGATCACGTCGTACCTGAACGACCTCGTCGTCGTCGGCTCGTTCACCTCGGTCGGCGGCTGGCCGACGAGCCGCGTCGCCGCCTATGCGGGCGCCGGTTGGGTCGCCCTCGGCGCGGGTGTCACCGGCACGCCGCGCTGCGCCGTGTTCTACGGCGGGCTGCTGCACGTCGGCGGCGACCTGGTGCCCGGCGGCGGCACCGCGGCGGCGAACCTGCAGGTCTGGAACGGCAGCACCTGGTCACCGCTCGGCCTGTGGAACGGGCCGATCGAGACGCTCGCCGTGCGCACCTCGACCGCGCTGATCAACACGTATCTGTACGCCGGCGGTTCGTTCACGCTGATCAACGGCACGCTGAGCGCGCCGCTGGTCGCGCGCTACAGCGTGACGGCGAACGCCTGGATCGCGCAGGGTTCGCTGGCGGTGGCCAGCGGCGCGACGAACTGCTCGCGCCTGTTCGTGCGCCACTTCGGCGTCAACTCGTTCGAACTGACCGCCGGCGTCGCCGTCGCCAGCGACGAACTGTGCTGGCGCTGGACCGGCACGACCTGGACCTCGTTGGGCACCGTGCCAGCGGGCGGGGCCGCGCCGTCGGCGCCGACCGCGATCACCTGGTTCGGCGGTTCCTATCTGCTCGGCATCCAGGTGGGGTATCCCTACGGGGAGACCGGCATGTTCCGCCTCGGCACCTCGTGGACCGCTCTGCTGGGGCCGGGCAGCAACGCGTACGCCTACACGGTCGGCGCGAACGGCGGCGAGGCGGTGGTCGCCGGCACCTTCGCGGCCTTCGGCGGCGTCGCCGCCAACGGCATCGTGCGCGGCCGGCCGGGCAACTGGAGCGCGCTCGGCAGCGGCTTGGCCGGCGGCCAGTGCTACGCCGTCGCCAGCCTGCCGAACGGCGACCTGGTCGCGGGAGGCGCGTTTCTCGACGCCGGTGGCGTGGCGGTCGGTCGCATCGCACGCTGGGACGGTACTGCCTGGCACGGGCTCGGTTCGGGCGTCGATGCCGCGGTGATCGACCTCGCCGTGCTGCCGAACGGCGACGTGCTCGCAGCTGGCTCGTTCACGGTTGCGGGCGGCGTGCTGGCCAACCGCGTCGCGCGCTGGGACGGCACCGCGTGGCACGCGCTCGGCGGCGGCGTCGACGACGAACTCAACTCCGTGGCCGTGTTGCCGAACGGCGACATCGTCGTCGGCGGCATCTTCACGACCGCGGGCGGCAGCCCCGCCAGCCGCATCGCGCGTTGGGACGGCGTCGCGTGGCACCCGCTCGGCAGCGGCCTGCCGGGCACGGTCTATTCGCTCGCCGTCGCACCCGACGGGGACCTGTGGGTCTGCGGCAACTTCCGCTTCGCCGGCGGCGTCCCGGCGCCGCGCCTGGCGCGCTGGGACGGCACCGGCTGGCACGCGACGCCGCCGCCGCCGCCGGGGCAGTGGTCGACCGATCTGCTCGACGTCACCGTGCTGCCGAACGGCACCGTGCTCGCCGGCGGCTACCTGCAGAACGCTGGCCCCGGCGTCGCGGCCAGCGCGCTCTGGCGCCTGGACGGGGGCACCTGGCAGTCGCTCGCGGTCGACGGCACCGTGCTCGAACTGGCGGTCGGCGCTGCCGGCGAGGTGTTCGTCGTCGGCACGTTCGACCGGACCGGCGGTGCGACGGCGATCTCGTTCGGCGAACTGCGCCCGACCTGCCCTGCGAGCGCGGTCGCCTACGGTTCCGGCTGCACGGGCGCCGGCGGCCCGAACACGCTGACGGCGACGACGCTGCCATGGGATGCCAGCACGTTCCGTTCGCGCGCGACCGGCATGCCGGCGAACGGCGTCGCGGTGGTGGTGTTCGGCTTCACGCCGATCTCGGTGCCGATGGCGGCGCTGCTGCCCGAGGGCCTGCCGGGCTGCGACCTGCTGGCGAGCCTGGAGATCACCGCGTTCGGCGTGCCGACGGCGGGCGTGTTCGACACCGAGGTGTTCTTCGCGCCGGCACCGTCGCTGATCGGTCAGACGCTCTACCACCAGATCGGCGCGGTCGAGGTCACCGGGTCGCAGGTCACCGCGATCTCGACCACGAACGGGCTGGCGCTGACGGTGGGCTCGTACTGAGTCAGCCGCGCGCAGCGCGCACCGCCTCGAGCCAGCCCATGCCGAAGCGTTCGTCGGGCTCCAGGTAGTGGCCTTCGCTCCACTCGTTCCACGACGCGACCAGCACCAGCGGGTCGTCGACGGCGTGCGGCGAACGGAACGCGTGCGCGCGCTGCAGCGCGGCCGCGAACAGCTCCGGATGTTCGCCGGTCACGACCGGTGACCATGGGTACTTGTCGGGCCGGGCGGCGCCGAAGTCGGCGCCGCGCGGCGACGCGTCCCAGCCCGGCGCCACCGACGGCATGTACGGCAGTCCCGACGCAGCGGCGAAGTGCCGCCATTCCCCGGCGCGGCGTGCGGCGTACTCGCGATAGTCCTGCTCGAACGGTCCCCTCCAATCGGGCAGCAGCACGTAGTGCGTGACGCTGTCGAAGCCGACGTCCGCGACCAGCGGCAGGGTCGCGGCGTTCGGTTCGATCGCGGCGAGGTGCAGGTCACGGTGGCCGTGCTCGCCGAGCCAGGTGCGCGCCGCCGCGATCGCCGCGCGCGCGCCGGCGACGCCGAGTTCGCGCACGAAGAACGTCGAGTCGAAGATCGACAGATAGCTCCTGCCGCCGACGGTCACGTAGTTGGGCCGCACGAAGTAGTTCGTGGCCAGCATCGCCACGAACTGCACGAAGTCGTCGCTGTCGCTCGGCACCTCGCGCGCCGGATCGAGCACCGGCAGGTCGGCGCGCGCGACCGGCAGCACGCGCCGCGGCATGCGGTTGGCCCACATGCACGCGAACGGCATCGACGCGCCGAACTCGCCGCCGAGGAAGCCCCGGTCGAGCCCGGCCTCGAACACCCGCTTGCCGCGGCACCAGAACACCCCGAACACCAGCGCGTCGATGCCATGCTGCCGCGCCAGGGCCAGCCGCCGGCCGACCGCGACCGGGTCGCGGTCGTCGTACTCGCCGAGCCGCGGCACTTTCGGCTGCGCGTGGCCCGGGAAGCGCGGCCGGCACGTCCGCACCAGCTCCCATTCGGTGAAGCCCGGGTGGAACGCCAGGTCGCGTTCGGGCACCGGATGCCAGCCGGTGTAGACGTAGGCCGCCGTTCGCATCGGCCGCATGGTGCCCGGGGCGCCGCCGCCGGGCGATTTCGATGTCCCGGATCCGCGGGTCGCCGACAATCCCCGGGCCGTGGAGCCCCGCGACCTGTTCGAGATCCTGACGCGCGAGCACATCGACTCGGTGCGCGCGTTCCTGCTCGCGTCGCTGCGGGACAACGTCGCCGCCGAGGACGTGCTGCAGGAGACCTTCCTCGTCGCCTGGCGCATCCTCGATCGCTACGACCGCAGGCTGCCGTTCGGCCCGTGGGTGCGCGGCATCGCCGGCAAGCTGCTGCTGAATCACCGGCGCAAGCTCGGCCGCAGCCGCGTGCACTACTGCGACGACCAGCTGCTGGTCCACCTCGACGAGGGCTTCCGCGACTTCGCGCGCCAGCAGGGCGACACGTTCGACGAGAAGCTCGACGCGCTGCGCGACTGCCTCGACCACCTGACCGGCCCGCAGCGCGAGTCGATCCGGCTGCACTACGAGCACGGTCTGCACTGCAAGGAGATCGCCCAGCGGCTCGGCATCGGCTTCGAGGCGGTCAAGAAGCACCTGCAGCGCGGCCGCGCGCTGCTGCATCGCTGCATGCACACCAGGCTGCCGAGTGGAGACGTCGCATGAACGAACGCACGCCGCCGATCGACCCGGCCGCCGAGTCCTGGCGCGAACTCGACGACACGCTCGCCGACGGCCCCGCCCCGGTCGAGGTGCCCGCGGCCGCCCGCCCCTGGCTCGCCGAGCAGCGGCTGCTGCACGGTCTGCTGCGGGCGCTGCACACGGCCGACGCGTCCGCACGCGAGAGCCGCATCGCCGGCATCCTCGACCGCATCGACCGCGAGCGTGCTGCGCGGCCGCAGCGGTGGTGGCTGGTCGCCGCGGCGGCGCTGGTGCTCGCCGGGTTCGGCGTCTGGCTGGTGCTGCCGGCCCGGCTGCCGACGGCCGAGGCCGCGATGGAGCGTGTCGTCGCCGAACTGGCGCGCGACGTCGACCGCCGCTTCCACGTCGAGCTGGTGTCGACGACCGTCAGCGGCAAGGAGCTGCGCTTCGAACTGCCGCTGGTGACGCGGCCGGGCATGCGCTTCCGCATCGACGGCAAGCTGCCGCTCGGCGCGTTCCAGCTCGGCTGCGACGGTGCAGAGCTGTGGTGGCTGTCGGCGAACGGCGTGTTCCGCCGCGCCGGCCCGCTCGCCGAGCGCGAGCGGCTGCTGCAGGGCCTCGGCGACGTGCTGGACCTCGGCTACCTCGACGTGCACGAGCTGGTGCAGAAGCTGCCGGCCGACTTCGAGCTGGCGGTCGTCGGCCGCGAGCGGACCGCCGACGGCCCGCAGCTGCGCATCGAGGCGAAGCGCCGCACGTCGGACGCGCGCGCGCGGCTGCGCACGGCCTGGCTGACCTGCGACGAGGACTCCGGCATGGTGACGCACCTCGAGGTCGAGACCGATCTCGGCCGCGGCGCGACCCGGCACCTGACCCTGCAGTACCTCGGCGAGGAGCCGGCCGGACTGGTCGACTACCGCCGGCCCTGGTGATCGCGGCGGCGTGATGCCGGCTGGCCGACGAACGTCGCAGTTGGCAGGTGATCGGGCGCGTGTCGTTGCCTAGCATCGGCCGCCGCCGGGACCGGCCGCATGAAGCCGAGCGAATCGCCGAACCTCGCGCCGCTGCGCGCCCTGCTGCACGACGCGACGACGCCGCCGGCGACGATCATGGCGGCGCTGGCCGCCGAGCGCGCGCGGCTGGCCGGCAGCGGGCCGCTCGCGCACGAGCTGCTGGAGCTGGAGCTGCGCTGGCTCGGCGCACAACCCGAGGTGCGGGACCCGGCGACCGCCGCCGCGCTCGAGGCGGCGCGGCGCGAGGCGCTGCGCCTGCGGGTGCGCGGCCTCGCGGCGACCGCCGGCGACGAACCGGCGGCGCTGTTCGACCTCGCCGAGGCCCAGGCGGCCGCGCAGGCGCTCGGCGAACACGAGCTGGCGCGCGACTGCGAGGTCGCGATCGCGCGCGGCGTGCCGCTCTCGACCGCGGGAGAGGCGCTCGACCAGGAGGCGGCGGAGCGCTTCGCGGTGCTGTCGACGGCGATCGACGAGATCTCGGTCGCGCACCAGGTCCGGCTGCTGCAGTGCAGCGGCCGCGTGGCGCGGCAGCTCGCCCTGCACACCGGCTCCAAGGCCTGCGCCGGGTTCGGCCGCCGGCTGCTGCGCGCCGCCGACGACCGCGAGCTCGCGCGGCGGCTCGAGGCCATCGTCGGCGCGCGCGGCATCACCGCGATCGAGACCACGAACTTCGTGCTGCTGCTGGTGGTGCTGCTGATCCTGCTGGTCGAGGCGACCGTCGACCTGTCGCCGCTGCAGAGCAACGTGCTGCAGTGGATCGATGCCGCGGCCTGCTCGTTCTTCGTGCTCGACTTCGCGTTCGAGCTGGCGCTGCACCCGCGGCGCCTGTCGTGGTTCCTGCGCAACGCGGTCACCGACCTGCTGCCCGCGGTCCCGTCGGTGCTCTGGCTGCTGCCGGGCGTGTCGGTGCCGGGCGTCGCCGAGAACGCGGTCGTGCTGCGCGCGCTGCGACTGCTGCGCGTGACCTGGGCGGCGCGCTACGTGCAGGCGCTGCGGCCCCTGCTGCGCTCGGCGCGGCTGCTGCTGTTCCTGGTGCGCGGGCTCGACGGGCTGGCGGCGCGGTTCGGTCAGATCCTCAATCGCGAGTTCGTGTTCGTGCCGGCGGCCGCCGACGTCAAGCGGCCGGTGCTCGAGGAGGACCTGCGCGACCTCTCGTTCGCGGCGCTGCGCCGCGAACACGAGCTGACGGCGCTGCTGCCGGCCGCCGCGCGCGGCGACGCGGTGCTGGCCCGGCTGCGCGCGCTCGGCGCGACCGTGCGCACGATGGGGCCGTGCGACGGCCCGATGCGGTCCGCGGTCGCGCAGCAGCGCGACGTGCCGATCGACCACGCGATCGAGTTCCTGTGGTCGCTGCGGCCGCAGGACATCGGTCGCTGGCTGCGGCCGACGGACATGGCGTCGCTCGATCGCATGCTGCGCGTGCTGTCGGCGGTGCCGGTGCGGTGGCTGCCGATCGTGCGGCGGTTCGCGGTGCATCCGCTGCCGGCGACCGCCGAGGATCGCATCGTGCAGTTCGCGCGGCGCGCCGCCGAATGGCTCGAGTCGTGGCACGGCCGCATGCTGTTCTTCGCCGACCTGCACGGCATCGTCACGGGGCCGCAGATCCTCGACCGGGTCGCCACGGCGATGGTCAAGGCGAGCCAGCGACCGGCCGTGCGGCTGCTGCTGTTCGGCGGCCTGTTCCTGTTCTTCGATCTGCTGATCGGCTCGGAGAGCTGCAGCAGGGTGCTGAGCAAGATCGTCGCGATGCCGTTGATCGTGCTCGGCAGCCTGTGCCTGGTGTTCCTGACCGTCGGTCACTGGCTCAAGCGGCTCGCCGGGCAGGCGTCGGAGACCTACCGGCTGACCAGCGAGGCGCACTTCATCTCGCAGCTCGAACGCGTCAAGCCGCGCTACGAACGGCAGGACCTGGCCTTCCTCGCGCGGCGCGTGTTCGGCGAACAGCAGGCGGCGACCGCCGAGGCGGCGCTGCGCACGCAGGTCGGCAGCGCCCGCACCGGCGTGCCGGTCGACGACGAGCAGCTGCCGCCGTCGATCCGGCTGGCCGCGAACCGCGTCGTGCTGCTCTACCTGCACTTCCTCGACGGCGCGCCGCTGCACATCAGCGACGTCAAGACCACCGAACAGCTGCTCGCGAACCACTCGCTCGAGAACCTGCGCGTGTCGTTCCTCGGCAGCGACGCGCGCGACCGCCGGCGACTGCGCAAGCTGCGGCTCGACGACGGCTCGCTGCTGAGCGGGCCCTACCTGTGGTTCCGGTTCATCACCGAGAGCGTGGCCGTCGAGTCGGCGAAGCGCATCGCCGGCTACAACCAGTTCTGCATCCCGCTGCTGGCGTTGGCACACGCGACGCCGGCCGAACGCGAGGCGATGCAGGACTGGCTGCGGCGGCGGCGCGATCCCCGCGGTGGCCGCACGCTCGGCCAGCGCGGCAAGGCGAAGGCGCCGGTCGGCTTCCCGACCACCGAGTTCACGGCGCTCGACTTCGCCTCTGCCGACGGCCAGCGCGATCGGCACATCGCCGAGCTGTTCGGCGAGCAGGTGCTCGAGGTGCTGCAGTTCGACCGCCGCACGATGGTGCGCGAGATCTTCGGCACGCGGCCGGTGCACAACCTGCCGCAGCACGAACGCAGCTTCAACCCGCTGCGCTTCTACCGCCGCCGGCTGTCGCACGGCCGCGTGCTGCTGGCGCCGCTGCTGCTGCTGTGGCGGTTCGTGCGCTCGATCGGCTGGCTGGTCGCGCGCCTCCGGCAGATCGTGCGCGAGGTGGTCGACCCCGAGCTGGCGATGCAGCGGCGCGAGGTCGGCGCGGCGCCGTTCGCGGTCGCGCTGCGCAAGATCCACCGGATGAAGGCGCCGGGGCTGCTGGAGGCGATCCGCATGCGGCTGCAGCTCGATCCGGTCTACGCCGGCGCGCCGCCCGGCTGGTCGAAGGCGGAGCCGTTCGCCGCCGAGCCGGAGGTCGAGCGAGACATCGGCTTCCTGCACCTGCGCGAGCAGGAGGCCGCCGAGCTGCGCGACGCCGCCGCCGACGTGCGGCGCTGGACCGGCGAACTGCACGCGGCGCTGGCGTGGCTGCCGAAGCTCGGCGCCGCCGCCGACGACGACACGCGCGACGCCGGCGAACTGGCGGTCACGGCCGCGTGGATCGCCGACAAGGACTCGGCGCGCACGCTGCTGGCGGCCGAGCGCTGGCGCAGCGAGGTGCTGCCGGCGCTGCTCGAGCAGGCCCGCGGCGCGTGGTCGCAGGACCTGCTCGCGTGGCTGCGCGGCCTGTTCGTGCGTCATCCGGTCGATCGCTGGCTCGAGCGCCACGGCCGCGACCTGCCGGCGCAGGTGCGCCGCCCCCTGCGGCGCGCCTACGCGCGCGACCTGCAGGGCGTGCGCCGGCTGCTCGACGCCTGGGCGGTGCTGCCGGCCGGCGCGTCGCCGGCCGAGGCGGCGATCGACTGCCTGCGTGCGGCGTACCGGCAGGGCCCCGCCGTGCAGCGCGACCTGCTGGCCCTGCGCGCGGTACAGTCGCTGGCCGTGCTCGACGTGCGCAACTACCGTGATCTGGTGTTCCAGCTCGGCGACTACGCGGCCGAGGGCGAGGACCCGCACCTCGGCGCCGCGCTGCCCTGACCGGGTCGCGACGCGGATTCGCCGGTCACACCAGGGCTGCCCGCGGGCCTGTACCCTGCAGACATGGCGAGCGAGCCCGACGAAACGGCGGATGCCCTGGTCCTGCGCGACCTGACCTGGGTCAAGGAGCTGGCCCGGCGGCTGCTCGGGGATCCCGACCAGGCCGCGGACGTCGCCCACGACGCCTGGCTGGCGGCCCGCACCCGGCCCCCGGCGCACCTCGACGGCGGCGCCCGCGCCTGGCTGGCGACCGTCGTGCAGCACGGCGTGCAGCGCCTGCGCCGTTCCGAACGGCGGCGCCGCCGCCGGGAGGCCGCGGTCGCGGCCGCCGTCGAGACGCAGAGCGCCGGCGACGTCGTCGAGCGCGGCGCCCTGTGCCGCGAACTGACTGCCGTGGTGATGCAGCTCGACGAGCCGTACCGCTCGGCGATCCTGCTGCGCTACCTCGACGGGCTGTCGACGGCCGAGGTCGCGGCGCGCCAGGAGGTGTCGCCGGTCGCCGCGCGCAAGCGGCTGTCGCGCGCGCTGCAGCTGCTGCGCGAACGGCTCGACCACACGCACGCCGGCGGCTTCGCCGCCTTCTGCCTCGCCTGGCGCGGCCAGTTCGGGGTCACGTCCGCAGCCACCGCATCCGGCGCCGGCGGCGCCCTGTTCTGGATCATGAACACCAAGCTGGTGCTGGCGTCGGTCGCCGCCATCGCGGCGACGTTCCTGTTGTGGCAGTGGTGGCCGAGCCCCGAGCCGGCGCCGCCGCCGATCGCGCGGGTCGACGCGGCGGCGCCGGCCGGCGTGGCCGGCGAGACGCCGCGGTCGACGGCGCCAGCGCCGAGCCGTGCCGCGGTCGCCGACGTGGCGACGCTCGAGGTCGTCGACGGGGCGGGGATGCCGCGGCCGGACGTGCACGTGTTCGCGCTGACCGCCGGGTCGCTGGTGGGGGACACCCGGACCGACGCCGGCGGGCGCGCCGAGCTGCCGGCGCGATCGACCGACGAACTGCTGGTCGTCGAACCGGGCACCGTCCCGCTGCGCGTCCGCCGCGACGGGACGGTCGCGGTGCAGCGCGTCGTGTACCCGTTCGGCGAGATCGTCGCCGGCCACGTGCAGTGGCCCGCCGGTGCGCACCAGCCGATCGTGCTGCGCCTCGAGCACGATCGCGGCGGCGTCTGGGCGCAGGACCTCGACGAACGCGTGCTCGAGCGACTGGACCGGCTCGGCGTCGGGCCGGCGACGCTGCGGGTCGAACTGCCCGCCGGTGGCGCGTTCCGTTTCGACGGGCTCGCGGCCGGTTGGACCGGGGCGCTGACGACCGACGGCGCCTGGACGCTGCGCGAGACCTCGGGGCGCGGCTGCCTCGACGACGCGACCACGCTGCTGCTGCTGGAACCCGAACCCGACCTCCGGCTCGAGTTGACGCCGCCGTTCGTCGTGCGTGGCCGCGTGCTCGCGGGCGCGGTGCCCGCCGCCGGGCTGATGCTGCACGTCGTCGCGCCCGACCCGCGGCAGGACGCCGGCCTCCGCACGGTGATCAGCGGCGCCGACGGCCGCTTCACGATCGGCGTGCCCCGGCCGCGGCGCGGCGGCACCTGGCGCGGGGAACTGCTGGTGTCGTCCGAGCAGGGGGACAATCTGCTGCAGCGTCGTCTGACGGCCGAAGCCGACCAGACGGACATCGACGTCGGCGACCTCGCGGTCGGCCGCGCGCTGGCGTTCGTGGTGCGCGGTGTCGACGGCGCGCCGCTGCCCGGGGCGGTGGTGCGCGTGGTGACGGCCGACGGCAGCTTCGTCGCCGCGACGACGGACGCGGCGGGGCGAGCCGACGTGTTCGGGGTGCCGGCGCAGGCGAGCGAGGCCACGGTGCGCGCGCATGGCCATCGCACCGCCGTCGTGGCGCTGCCGGACCAGGGTGACGTGTCGGTGCAGCTGCTGGCCGGCAACGGCATCGACGTGCGGGTGCTCGATCGGCGGGGCGCGCCCGCCACGGACCTGCGCGTGCGCGTCGAGGCCGAACGGCTGCCGTTCGTGCTGCCGGGGCAACCCGAACCGGCGCCGCGCGCGTTCGCGCTCGCGTTTCCGCTCGATGCTCATGGTCGTTGCGAGTTGTCCGACCTCGTGCCCGGGCTGCTGCTGCGGCTCGTCGTCGTCGACGAGGCCGACCAGGAGGTCGGCCGCGCCGAGGTCGTCGCGCCGCCGATCGCACGCTGCGACGAGGTCGTGATCGAGGTAGCGGCCGGCGCGTTCGAGGTCGAGGGCCGCGTGTGCGACGAACAGGGCCGCGCGGTGCCGCGCGCACGTCTGCACGCCGAACTCGGCGACCAGGCGCTGACCGCGCGCACCGACGCCGACGGGCGCTTCCGGCTCGGTCCGCTGCGCGCACCGATGGCCGGCGCGCACGTCGAGGCCGGTCATCCGGCGTTCGTCACCTGGCTGCGGGACGGCATCGACCTGCGACCGGACGTGCCGCTCGACATCGTGCTGACGCGCGGCCGCACGCTGCGCGCGCACCTGCGGCAGCAGAGCGGTGCCCCCGCGCTGGCCACCGACGTCCGGCTCGTCTTCGAGCACGCCCCGACCGTGATCGGTCGCGCCGTCGGCGAGGGCGAGTTCGTGTTCGAACGCGCGGCCGCGCGGTCCGGCCGCCTCGTCGTGCGCCTCGGGGGCCACGAACGGTCGTGGCCGATCGACGCGCTCACGACCGACGTCGACGTGCGCCTGCCGAACCTCGGCACGCTGTCGATCACGTGCGCACCGGAGGGCCGCGGCGACGCCGGCGAACGCGTCTGCGTCGTGGTGACGCCGGTCGAGCCGCCGGGCGAGGTCGATCGTCGCTACCTGCCACCCGATCCCGCCGCCGAGGGACCGGCCTGGGTGCTGCAGTTGCCGCCCGGTCGCTACACGCTCGCGCTCGAGGCCCGCCGGCTGGGCGGCGGCCGCGCCCGGGTCCGGCAGTTGGGCGCCGCCCGGCCGATCGACGTCGTCGCCGGTGCCGGCCTCCAGGTCGCGTTGCCGTGACCGCCACGCCGGCTACAACGGTCATGCGGAACCTCCTGTCCGTGGTGGTTGCGGCCTGCCTCGCCGGTGTGCCCGGCGCGCAGACTGCGGTCGCCGTGCCGACGTTCGGTGCCGGCTCCGTGCAGCAGCTGTCGTGTCGCGTCGTCGCGGCCACGGCGAAGCGCGGCACCAGCCTGCTCGTCGTCGAGGTGCAGAACCAGGGCACGCTGGCGGCCGAGCCGCTCGAGTTCCGGCTCGAGGTCGCCGACCGGAAGGCGCCCGGCGGTGTGCGCGCCGAGACGTTCCGCCGCGTGCAGCTGCCGCGCGCGCGCCGGTTCGGCCGTTCGGTGCCAGCCGGCGGCAGGCAGAGCTACGTCGTGCCGACGCAGTTGGCGATCGGCCGGGGGGCGAAGGCGGTGCAGGTGCTGTCGGCGTGCTGGTGCGACGGGGGCGTGGTGCCGGCGCCCGACCTCGCGCTCGGCGCGCCGCGCATGGTGCAGCGCTCGTCGTTGGCCGGCACCTTCAACGTGACCGAGGTCGAACTCGGCAACCCGTACGATCGCGACCTCGACGTGCTGCTGCGCGTCACGCTGGCGCAGCCGTACGACACCGTCGAACTGATGGGCCTGCGGCTCGCGGCCGGCCAGCGCCGCACCTGGACGCTGCCGGCGCTGGCCGGCGCGCAGCCGTACCTCGACGAGACCGCGGCGGCCTGCCAGCTGCGCGCGACGGCGTTCGAGGTCGTCGACTGGAGCCTCGTCGCGCCGAACGACGCGCAGCAGGTCGAGGCGCTGCTGCGACCGGCGTACGCGGCCTGGTATCGCTGGCCGGACGCCGTCACCGCGGTCAGCGGCCGGTTCGTGCACCACGTCCGCCGGCAGCGCGTCGACGACGTCGCGCACTACGACGAGTTCGAGGCGCAGGGCCGCTACACGCTGACCCGCGGCGGCGATGCGATCGTCACGTTCGACTCCGGCGACACCGGCGGCGTCGAGTCGGCGATCGCGCAGGCGTTCGAGTTCGTCGCGCGGCCCGACTACGCGATGCTCGCCGCGCGCAACGAACTGGTGCAGGTGACCGACGACCGCATCGAGCTGCGTGGTCCCGGCTGGGGTGTCGTGCGTTCCGGCGCGGCCGGGCAGCTGTCGACCGGCGGCGCGGCGTCCGCCGTACGCCACCAGGACGTGCAGGTCGACGGCGACCGCCTGGTCGGCACCGGCTACGACGATGCACGCACCGAGTGGACCACGCAGGACACGGCGCACGGCTGGTTGGTGACGCGCACGCGGTCGTCGACGGTCGCCCAGACGTTCGCCTACGGCGACTGCGAAGGGCAGCTCGCGCCGATCGACTGGACCAGCACGACGACGTTCGGCGACCGGCTCTACAGCAGCGAACGGCTGGAGCTGTTCGACACGACCTTCGGCGAGGCGGCGCGCATCGCACCGCCGCGGCCGACCGGCGACGGCGTCGCCGCGCTGCGTGCGATCTGGGACACCGGCTACCGGCTGCCGGACGCGCCGCTCGAACTCGCCGCGTCGTTCGTGATCACGCAACCGGGCGTGGATCAGCTGTGGCGCGGCCAGAAGCGCATCGCCGGCAGGCTGGTGACGACCGGCATCGGCCGGCACCTGCGGCGGCTGCAGGTCACGTTCGACCAGGCGGCTTCGCCCGAGCTCGAGCACGACCTCGGGTTCCTGCTCCGCGACCGGCTGCTGATGTGGTACCTGCGCGACTTCGGCGACCGGCTGCCGTTCGACGAGTTCTTCGGCGGCGCCGAGATCGGCGGCAAGGGCGCGGACGGCAGCTTCCGCATCGAGCACGGCCCCGTCGAGGTCGTCGAGACGCAGGACGGCCTCGTGCGCGGCTTCCGCGACCGGGACGGCACCCGCACGCGCCTGCAGTGGCAGACCGTCGCCGGCCAGAAGGTCGTGCAGCGCTTCGAGCGTGAGCATGCGGCGTCGCCGCGCGGCGGGGCCGCCTTCACCGAGCGCGTCACCGTGACGTGGGCCGCGGTCGGGGCGCACCTGCTGCCGACCAGGATCGTGCTCGAGGACATCTTCGGCCGCGACTTCGGCACCGAGACGATCGTGCTGAAGAACCTGACCGTGAAGGAGAACGAATGAAGACCGTGCTGGCGTGCCTGGGTGGCGTCCTGTCCTGCCTCGGTGGACTGCGGTCGCAGGCGGTCGTGCTCGATGGGGGGGAGAGCCTCGCCGGTACCGTCGTCGCGGTGACGGACAACCGCGTCAGCGTGCGCGGTGCCGACGGGGCGCTGCAACGTATCGCGGTGCGGCGCGTCGAGTGCGAGGTGGCCCTGGACGGCAGCGTACGTCGGTTCCACGCCTCGCTGCGCGACGGCGAGCTCGATCCGGTCGAGCGCGGCGTGCTGGAGCAGGTGCGGCAGGGCGAGGAGGTGCCGTTCCCGCAGCGGATGCGGGTGACCGAGCGCTGCAGCCATGCGTTCGTCGAGGCGCTGCAGGGGGAGCTGGCGCACGGCAACGCCACCGTGCGCGTGCAGGCGGCACAGCTGCTCGCCGTCACGGCCGTTCCCGGGGCCGTGAAGGCCGTGCTCGATGCCGCGGTCGCGGACCCGTCGGGTCGCCTGCTGGCGACGATCGCGGGGTGCTGGAACGCGACCAGCCTCGGCGCGCTCGAGGCGGCGCACGCGCTGCCGCTGCTCGAGCAGGGGCTGTCGCACCAGGACGCCGACGTGCGCTTCGCGCTGGCGTGGCTCGCCGCCCGGCTCGGTTCCGACGCGGCGCTGCCGGTGCTGGCGCGCTGCCTCGGCGACCGCGACCACCACGTGCGCGAGTCGGCGGCGGTGTCGCTGGCCGAACGCGGCGACGCGGCCGGCGTCGGCATCGTGCTGACGATCGCGAAGCGCGACCGCGCGCCGGTGCAGACCGCGAACCGGACGGCCGACGCGGCGACGCGCGCGCTGGTCGACCGGCTCGCGCTGCGCGAACGCTGCCACGCCTGCGAACTGCTGGGCAAGCTGCGCCACCAACCGGCGTTGCCGGTGCTGCGCCGGCTGGCTGGGCACAAGGACGCCACGCTGGCCGCGGCCGCGAGCGCGGCGATCACCGCGATCACCGCCGATCACTGACGGTCGAGACTCGTCAGCAGCACCGCGACGACGATGGTGACGCCGCCGGCGAGCTGCATCGCGCCCATGCGGTCGCCGAGCGTCGCCCAGGCCACCAGCGCCGCGAACAGCGGCTGCATCGCGAACAGCAGCGCGACGTGCACCGGCGGGATCCGGTGCTGCACCTTGGCCTGCACGCCGATGCCGAGCGCGGTCGCGAGCACGCCGAGGTAGACGATCGCGAACAGCAGCGGGCCGTTCCAGTCGACGCCCGTGAGCCGGTCGTCGGCGAGCCAGGCCGCGCCGGTGCCGACCAGCGCCACGAGCACCAGCTGCCACAGGCAGAACGCGAGCGCCGGCGCGCCGCGGCCGAAGCGCGACACCAGCAGGATGTGCACGGCGTAGGCCGTCATCGAGCCGACCTGCAGCAGGATGCCGCGCAGGGTGTCGGTGCGCTCGCCATCGCCGCCGGGCCAGCACAGCAGCAGCAGGCCGACCACGCCGAGCGCGAACCCGGCGACCGACAGCCTGCCGAAGCGCGAGCGGAACAGCAGGAAGCCGCCGAGGCCGACCAGCAGCACGATCAGGCCGGCGAGGAAGCCGCCCATCGACGCCGAGGTCTCGTTCATGCCGACGGTCTGCAGCAGGTAGCCGATCGTCAGCGCGGCGCCGGCCAGCAGCCCCGGCCGCCGCGTCGCGCGCAGCTCGCCGCCGACGCCGCGGCCGAGGAACGGCAGCACGCACAGCACCGCGATCCAGAACCGCAGCGCGATCACGGTGAACGGCGGCAGCGCACCGAGCGCCACCTTCACGGCCGCGTAGCTGCCGCCCCAGATCGCGATCATCGCGGTCAGCAGCAGGTGCGGAGCGTAGCGCGTGCGGGCGTTCATCGGCGGCGGGACGATAGGGGGCGCGATCGCGGCGCGACAACTTGTCCTGGCGGTGGTCGCCGACGGCGCGTAGGAATGACGTCCGGCCGCCGCATGCCCGATCCCGACCGAGCCAACGGAGTCCCCGCCCGATGACCGCCCCGCGGGTGACCGTCGTCGTCGTCAACTGGAACGGCCGCGAGTTCCTCGGCGACTGCCTGCGCGCGGTCGCGGCGGCCGGCGGCGAGGCGTCGCTGCGCACGGTGCTGATCGACAACGGTTCGACGGACGGCTCGCAGGAGTTCGTGCAACGCGAGTTCCCCGAGGTCGAGTTCGTGCAGCACGAACGCAACGACTACACCGCGGCGAACAACCTCGGCGTCGCGCGCGCCGGCGGCGACTACGCGCTGCTGCTCAACACCGATGCGACGCTGCGGCCGGGCTGCCTGCGCGAACTGGTCGCCGCGCTCGACGCCGACCCCGGAGCCGGTGCGGCGGCACCGAAGATCGTCTATCCCGACGGCCGCATCTGCACGACCGGCATCCAGCAGCGCGACGACCTCTACTGGGTCGATCGCGACCAGGGGACGGCGGATCCGGGCCCGGGCGGGGCGCCGCAGGAGGTGCTCGGCGTGTCGGGCTGCTGCGCGCTCTACCGCGTGACGGCGTGGCGCGCGGTCGGCGGCCAGGACGAGGACTTCCACATGTACTACGAGGACGTCGACCTCGCGCTGCGCCTCGGCGCGGCGGGCTGGCGTTCGCTGTACGTGCCGGCCGCCGTGTGCGAGCACGTCGGCCACGGCTCGATCAGCAAGGCCAGCACCTGGAAGGACGAACTCGGCGAACGCAACCGCCTGCTGGTGCTGGCGCGGCACTTCGGCGACCGCTTCGCGGCCGAGCTGGTGCGCTCGCCGTGGTTCCAGTCGGCGCCGCCCGAACAGGTGCGCGCGCTGCTGCCGAAGCTGGCGGCGCGGCGCGGCGAGGGCGGCAACGAGGTGCTGCTCGACCTGCTGCTGGCGCTGCGCGACGAGGTGCGGGCGCTGGCCGGCGAACTCGGCGCGAGGTGGGGCGAACACCGCAACCTGCCGAAGATCCTCGCCGAGCGGGAGCAGTGGCTCGCGACGCTGCTCGAAGAGGTCGCGCGGCTGCGCCTGTGGCGCCTGCCCGGCAAGCGGCTGAAACCCGGCGAGCGCGCGTTCCTCGACCGGGTGCGCGGGCGCTCGACGGAGAAATGAGTGCCGGGTCACTCGTCACCGTCGCCGGGCGTGCGTAGGTGGCGCCCGTGAACCAGCGCCTGCTGCGATTGCTGCGCCTGCACGATGCGACGCCGGTCGAACGCGCGGCCGCGCTGTGGACCGCGGCGTTGTTCTTCGCGGTGCTGTGTGCCTACTACCTGCTGCGCCCGCTGCGCGAGGAGATCGGCACCGCGTTCGGCAAACAGAACCTGCTGCTGCTGTTCGTGCAGACGTTCGTGCTGATCACCCTGCTGAACCCGATCTACATGCTGCTGGCGAATCGCCTGCCGACCAGCCGCTTCCTGCCCGGCGTGCTGCACGCGTTCGCGGCCAGCTTCGTCGTGCTGGCCGTCGTGTCGATGCGGGTGCCGCCGCTGCCGCAGGGCGCCGTCGCCTGGTCGAGCGTCGAGGGGCTGACCGCCGCGTTCTTCTACTCGTGGGTGACCGCGTTCGTCGTCTGCGGCGTGGCGCTGGTCTGGGTGCACGCGGTCGACTTCTTCACCACCCAGCAGGGCAAGCGCCTGTTCGGCTTCGTCGCGCTGGGCGGCACGCTCGGCGCCATCGTCGCCTCGACGGTGGCGCTGCTGGCGGCGAGTCTGCCGCGGGCGTGGGTGATGCTGGCCGCCGGGCTGGTGCTCGAGATCGCGGTGCTGTGCCACCGGCGCTCGCTGCGGGCGTGCATCGCGATGGTGGGCGGCGACGAACGCGCTGCGACCCGGGTCGCCGCTTCGGGCGTGCTCGAGGGGCTGCGGCTGCTCTGGCGTTCGCCGTACCTGCTCGGCATCGCGATGTTCGTGCTGATCTCGTCGGTCGCGGCGACCTCGTTCTACTACGTGCTGAACGACCTCGCCGGCAGCCAGATCGCGTCCGACCAGGACCGCCGCGCGCTGTTCTCGACCATCAACCTGTGCCAGAACCTGTGCGCGCTGGTGATCCAGGTCTGGGTCACGCGCTCGGCCCTGCTGCGGCTCGGCCTCGCGGTGGTGCTCTGCATCATGCCGGCCGTGACGCTGCTCGGACTGTCGCTGGTCGCGGTGGTGCCGACGATCGTGGTGATGGCGGTGTTCGAGGTCGCGCGCCGCACGCTGCAGTTCGCGTTCGACAAGCCGGCGCGCGAGGTGCTGTTCACGCCGCTCGGCCTCGAGGAGAAGTACAAGTCGAAGGCGTTCCTCGACACCGCGGTGCTGCGCTGCGGCGATCTGGTCGGCGCCAGCGTCAACGATGTGCTGGTGCGATTGCAGGTCGGCGCGGTCGCCGTCGCCGCCGGCGCGCTGCCGTTCGTGCTGGTCTGGGGCGGCGTCGGCTGGTGGCTCGGGCGCCGGTGCCGCGAGCAGGAGACCTGACCGGCTGCGTACGGTGCCGCGCTGCAGGCGCCGAGCGTGGCGAACAGCAGGCGGCTGGCGATCCGTCGCCCGCACCCGTTCATCGCGCCTCGATCTCGTAGCGCAGCCAGCGGCAGTCGAGCGGGCCGTTGCGTACCGGGAACTTCTGGCTCGCGCGCAGGCCGAGGTGGCGCGTCAGCGCCGGCGCGCCGCACAGCACGTAGGCCGACGCGCCGGGGCAGCGCTCGTGCAGGAACTGGCCGAGCGCGCGCCAGGTGTCCTGGAGCGACGCCGGGTCGGCCTGCAGGCGTTCGCCGTACGGCGGGTTGGTGACCACGAGCTGCGGCGGGAACGGCGGCGCGTAGTCGCGCGCATCGCCGTGCGTCAGCTGGATCCTGCCGCCGAGGCCGGCGGCCGCGATCGCCTTCTGCGCCAGCGCGATCGCGCCGGGGTGGCGGTCGTTGCCGCACAGCGGCGGGCACGCGCCGGCGCCGGCGGCGGCACGCGCCTCGGCCTCGTCGTAGATCGTGCGCCAGGCGGCGAGGTCGACGTCGCGCCAGTGCTCGAACGCGAAGCTGCGGCCGAGGCCCGGCGCGCGGTCGGTCGCCAGCCACGCCGCCTCGATCAGGAAGGTCGCCGAGCCGCACATCGGGTCGCACACCGGCGACCGGCGGTCCCAGTCGGTCAGCAGCAGCAGGCCGGCGGCGGTCGCCTCGTTCAGCGGGCTCTTGTGCTGGACCTCGCGATAGCCGCGCTTGTGCAGCGGCTCGCCGCCGAGTTCGCGGTAGAGGATCGCCTCGTCGCCCTGCAGCACCAGCTTGATCGGCAGGTCGGGGCGTTCGCGCGCGACGTCGGGGCGCTTGTCGTCGACGGTGCGGAACTGGTCGCAGATCGCGTCCTTGACCACCAGCACCGGGTAGCGCGTGTCGTTGGCGAAGCTGTCCTTGACCGAGCCGTCGATCGCCAGCGTCTGCAGGTGCGTGATCGAGCGCGACCAGTCGACCGTGCCGGTCAGCGCGTAGAGCTCGTCGCGGTCGCGCACGCGGCCGCGCGCCAGCTCCTCCTGCACGCGGATCGCCGAACGCAGCCACAGGCACGCCTTGTAGGCCAGTGCCGGTTCGCCGACGAACGCGCAGGCGCCGCGGCGCACGGTGACGTTGCCCGCGCCGATGCCGCGCAGTTCGGTCGCGAGCACCTCCTCGAGGCCCAGCGTGCAGGCGACGTAGTAGTGCGGCACGTCAGGAACCCGTGGGCGCCCCGGGGCCGGCTGCGGCCGCGAAGTCGTCGGCGAAGCAGCGCACGGCGCTCAGCACCGGCGCGGCGGCCATCTCGATCAGCGAGCAGAAGCCCTTCTTGTGCGAGAACGCGGCCAGCTTCTGCAGCTTCTCGGCGTAGCCGGGACCCTTGCCCTGCTGCACGGCCTTGAGGATGTGCACGAACTGGTTGGTCTCCATGCGGCACGGCGGGCACTGGCCGCACTGTTCCTGCATGAAGAACTCGGCGATCTCGACCGCGAGCGCGACCACGTCGGTGGTGTCGTCGACGAGGCGCACGCCGCCGCAACCGGGCGAGCTGCCGAGCGGCCGCAGCGTCTCGTAGGCGATCGGCACGTCGAGGTGCTCGGCCAACAAGAACCCGCACGACATCGCCGGCAGCACCGCGCGCACCGGCCGGCCGTTCGCGAGCCCGCCGCCGCAGCGTTCGATCAGTTCGCGGTAGGTGGCGCCGAACGGCAGCTCGTGGACGCCGGGGCGCCGCACCTGCTCGCCGAGCGTGAACAGCAGCGTGCCCTTGCTCTGCTCGGTGCCGATCGCCGCGAACGCCTCGGCACCGTTGCGCGCGATCCAGGCCACGTGCGCCAGCGTCTCGGTGTTGTTGACCGTGGTCGGCTTCTCGAACAGGCCCTGCTCGCCGGGGTACGGCGGCTTCTTGCGCGGCTTCGCCGGCTTGCCCTCGATCGCCGACAGCACCGCGGTCTCCTCGCCGGCGACGTAGGTGGTGGGGCCGAGGTGGATCGCGATCGGCATGTGCATCATGCCGGCGTCGTCGAGTTCCCGCAGCGCGGCCTCGGCGCTGGCGCGCGGCCCGTGCATGTCCTCGATCAGGTAGAGCCAGCCCTTGGTCGCGCCGGTGGCGATGCCGGCCAGCATCAGGCCTTCGAGCACCGCGTGCGGATGCTGCTCGACCAGGAAGCGGTCCTTGTTGCTGCCGGGTTCGTGTTCGCCGCCGTTGGCGACCACGTAGCGGGTGTCGTGGCCGGAGCGCGCCGCCAGGTCCCACTTGCGCGCGGTCGGGAACGCCGCGCCGCCGCGGCCGCGCAGGCCCGCCGCGGCGACGTCGGCGCGCAGCCGCTCGGGGGTGCCGTCCCGCAGCTGGCGCATCAGGCCGTCGTAGCCGCCGCGGGCGCGGTACTCGGCGAGGGTCTCGGGGCCGGTCGTGGTGCGCGCCGGCAGCAGCAGTCGGGGGTGCACGCTGCGGATGGTAGGTGGCCGCGGCCCTCCGTCCATCGCACGCTGCGCCTTTCGGCCGAGCGGGGCGATGGGCGTAGGCGCAAGGGTCCTTCGGCGACCCTGTGCGCGGCGCCGCGTTGTGCTGTGATGGCGGGTGGAGGTACCGCCATGCAGCATTCCCGATCTGCGCGCGCCCTGGCCTTCGCCCGTGCCCGCCGCGCCGCCCAGGACTGGTCCGATCCGTATCGCCCGCAGGGCAAGCTCTACCCCGCCGTCTGCAAGCAGTGCGGCGCCACCGAGTGGCAGGGCCGCTGGCGCTGGGACGAGCCGCTGCCCGATCTGCCGCGCGTCGTCTGTCCGGCCTGCGAACGCATCCGCGACGGGGCGCCGGCGCACGTCGTCGAACTGACCGGCGAACTGCCGCCGTGGTGGAACGAGGTGCGCGGCATCCTCGGCCGCGTCGAGAGCGGCGAGGTGCTCGAGCACCCGCTCGAACGCATCATGAAGGTCGAGGTCGGCGACGACCGGGTCCGGGTCGCGACCACCGGCGTGCACATCGCCCGGCGGCTCACGGCCGCGCTGATCCGGCGGTTCCGCCACCAGCTGCGGCTGTCGTTCGCCGCCGATCGCACCACGGTCGAGTGGGTCGAACCGCGCGTCCGCCGCGGCTAGCGGCGGCGTGTGTCGCCCGGGTGAGAATGGAGGCCAGCGGATCCTGGCCCGGCGGCGGCGTGTCTCTATCATGCTGCGCCCCCGTCCGCCCGCCCCGCGCGCGGCATCCAGGAACCGTTATGCAACTGACCCCGCTGCTCCAGCTGGCGGCCGCCGTCGTTCTGTCCGGCGTCGCCTTTCCCACGTCCACCGTCCGCCCCGACGAGGGCATGTGGCCCTTCGATGGCCTGCCGCTCAAGCAACTGAAGGAGAAGTACGACTTCGAGCCCACCGCGGAGTGGCTCGACCACGTGCGGCTCGGTTCGGTGCGCTTCGACACCGGCGGCTCGGGTTCGTTCGTGTCGCCGAACGGCCTGGTGATGACCAACCACCACGTCGCGCTCGAAACGATCCAGAAGATCTCGACGCAGGAGAAGGACTGGGTCAAGGACGGCTTCAGCTCGCGGCTCTACGGCAGCGAGGTCAAGGGCACCGACCTGACGCTGCGCCAGCTGATCGAGATCAAGGACGTCACCGCCGAGATCCTCGCCGCCAAGGCCGAGGACAAGACGCCGGAAGGCAACGAGTGGCGCGCCAAGTTCTCGGAGATGTGCGCGGCGATCACCGACGACGAGAAGCACATCAAGGCCGACGAGGTGCAGCTCTACGACGGCAACCAGTTCCGCATCTACGTCTACCACGTCTACGACGACGTGCGCGTCGTGTTCGCGCCGGAGAAGCAGGTCGCCTTCTTCGGCGGTGACCCGGACAACTTCACCTACCCGCGCTACGACCTCGACTGCGCGTTCTTCCGCGTCTACGAGGACGACAAGCCGATCGACTCGTCGAAGTTCTTCTTCAAGTGGAACGCGGCAGGGGCAGAGACCGACGAGCTGGTGTTCGTGTCGGGCCACCCGGGCAGCACCGAGCGCGCGCTGACCTACGAGGAGATGGAGTTCCACCGCGACGTCAGCGTGCCGGCGATCGTCGCGCGGCTGACCCAGATGCGCGACATGCTGAAGAAGCAGATGGCGCGCAGCGAGAAGCGCGCGTTCGAGCTGCGCGATCGCTACTTCGGCATCGCCAACTCGCTGAAGGCCTACGAGGGCCACCTCGCCGGCCTGCGCGACGCCGAGCGCATGGCCGCGATCCAGAAGCGCGACGCGGCGCTGATCGAGCGTTCGGGCAAGCCCGAGGTCAAGGCGGCGTTCGAGCTGATCGCCGGTGAGATGAAGAAGCTGATGACCGAGTTCGCCGGCGAGAAGGTCGACCTGCAGCGCATGATGCAGGAGCACGAGCGGGTCACCGCGCAGGTGTGCGGCGAGGCCAAGGGCGTGATCAACAAGGCCCGCTTCGACGTCTACGGCACCGACGTCTACCCCGACGCGACGTTCACGCTGCGGCTCGCCTACGGCACCGTCAAGGGCTACGAGGCCGGCACCACGAACGTGCCGCCGAAGACGACCTTCAACGGCCTGTACGAGCGCAACGCCGCGTTCGACAACCAGCCGCCGTACGACCTGCCGGCGCACTGGATCGAGAAGAAGGGCCAGCTGAACCTCGACACGCCCTACAACTTCGTCTGCACCGCCGACATCATCGGCGGCAACTCGGGCAGCCCGATCCTGAACCGCAAGGCCGAGGTCGTCGGCCTGGTGTTCGACGGCAACATCGAGTCGCTGCCGGGCAACTACTGGTTCGACGAGCGCGTCAACCGCTGCGTCGGCGTGCACACCGGTGGCATGATCGAGGCGATCGACAAGATCTACGGCGAACACGATCTGGTGCGCGAACTGCGCGACGGCAAGTGACGGCCGGCGCCGACGGCCGACCCTACAGGTCGCCGTCGGCGTTGTAGCGGACGACGAACATGTCGCCCCAGCCGCTCGCGGCGAGCACCTGCCGCCGGGCGCCCTCGCCGAACGCCGCGGCGCCCTGGAACACGCCGGTGATCGCGAACGAGCCGTCGGCGGCACGGTGCAGGCCGAGCACCTGTTCGTAGTCGGTGCCGCCGGCGGCCCTGGCCCACAGCAGCCCGCCGTTGGCGGCGTAGCGCGCGACGAACACGTCGCGCGAACCGAAGCCGAGCAGGTTCGGCGCCGGCAGGCTGCCGGTGAGGCTGGCCGCGGTCTGGAAGTGACCGGTGACGAGGCAGCCGCCGTCGGCCGTCGCGGCGACGCTGCGGGCTTCGTCGTCGGCGGTGCCGCCGGCGGTCCGGACCGTCAGCAGGGCGCCGTCGACGGCGTAGCGCGCCGCGAAGGCGTCGAGGCCGCCGATCGCCTGCAGGGCGACCGGCTGCAGCGGATCGGTGAACGTGGCCGCGCCGCGGAAGCCGCCGACCGCGACGCAGGCGCCATCGGCACAGACGGTGATGCCGCGCGCCTCGTCGTCGGCGGCCCCGCCGCCGCGCCGGGCCCACAGCAGCTGACCGCCGGCGTCGTAACGGGCGACGAACACGTCGGCGCCGCCGGCGGCGAGCAGCGTCACCGCGCCGGCGCCGCTGCCGAAGCTGGCCGCACCCCGGAACACGCCGGTGACCACGCAGCCGCCGTCGGGGGTGGCGGCGACGCCGCGGCCCCCGTCGTCGCCGGTCGCGCCGCCGAACTGCCGCACCCAGATCAGCGTGCCGGCCGCGTCGTACCTGGCGACGAAGCCGTCGGCCGAGGCCAGCGAGCCTTGCACCAGCAGCGTCGTCGCGCCCGGCGCCTCGCCGAAGATCGCCTGCGCGGCGAAGGAGCCGGTGGCGAGGATCGAGCCGTCGGGCAGCAGCGCGACGCCCTGCACCTCGTCGTGCAGCAGGCCGCCGGCGCACCGGGACCAGAGCATCGTGCCGTCGGTCGCGTATCGGGCCAGGAACGCATCGTCGTCGCCGGCCGATTGCAGTCCGCTGTTCACCGGACCGCCGTCGAGTGCGGCGAGGCCGTGGAAGAAGCCGCCGACGACGAACGTGCCGTCGGTGCCGGCCGCGACCGCGTTGGCCCAGTCACCGCGCGAGGGTCCGCCGGCGCGTCGCGCCCAGGCGAGCGAACCGTCGGCCAGGTAGCGGCACAGGAAGATGTCGTCGTCGCCGAGCGAGCTGAGCGTGTGCACCTGCGGCCAGACACCGAACGACGTCGACCCGGAGAAGCGGCCGACGACCACGGTCGACGCGTCGGGCAGCGTGGTGGTGGCGCGACCTTCTTCGTAGGTGCTGTTGCCCTCGCGCACCGCGAACGAGGCGTCGACGACGCGCACGAGACCGGGGGCCGCCGCCTGCGCGAGCGCGCCGCCGTCGGCCGTCGCGGACGCGAGCAGATGGTGGAGCCCGAGCGGCGCCCCGGCGAGGGCCAGCATCGCGGTCTGCGGGGCGCCGATCGGGGTGGTCAGCGTCGCCAGTGCGAACTGGTCGGCGGTGGTGGTGCGATCGCCGTCGGTGTCGAGCACGAAGTGCACGTCCATCGTGCCGACCGATCCCGCTGCCGCGAACGCGACGGCCAGGACGCCGCCACGGGACACGGTGCGGCCCGCGGCCGGCTCCGACACCTGCAGCGCGAGCCGAGGATCCACGGGCGGGTCGCCCGGGCCCTTGCTCTCGACCAGGATGCGACCGGGAGCCCTGGCGGTGACGGATGGGCGGGCGTCGTCGCCGATGGTGCCGAGGATCGTGTAGCCGCCGAGCGGGATCCCGGTCGGCAACGGGATCACGAGGGTCTCGTGCATGCTGCCCTTCTGGGCGGGCATCGTCGCGAGTTCGTACTGGTCGTCGCGCGTCGCGAGCTCGCCGTCGCCGTCGGCGACCAGGCGGATCATCGCGGTCGCGAGCGGATCCTCGGCCGTGAACAGGATCTGCACGCTCGCCGTCGGTTCGAGGTGTTCGTCGGCCGCGGGCTCCTGGACCTGCAGACTCAGCGCGGGCAGTGGCGGCGGATCGGCGTCGGCGACCACGGTCGCGCCGCCCTGATGGCACGACGCGGCGAGACACAGGAGGAGACTGACGAGCGCAGCGTCGGCTGCACGGCGGGGGGAGGCCATCTGCATTCCGGGCTAGGGGGTGACTGCCCAGGTGGATTCCCAGGCCCAGGAGCCTAGCTCCGGCGCGGTCGGGCCGCGGTCCGCGCGCGCCCGCGGCGTCGCTTCCGTCTCACTTTGGGCGTGGCTCGCCGCGTGCTCGCAGCCGTTCGAGGCGGTGTTCGGTGCGGTCGGTGACGCAGTGGTGTCGTGCGCACTGCGGCATCGGCAGCAGGCATGCCAGCCGAATCAGGCGCGCCACTCGCACACGATGCGCCAACGCCGGGGTGGTCGCGAAAAAGTCGAAAGATTCTCGGGCCCGCGCAGTCGCTCCGGCGGTTGCACCCGGAGCAATCGAGTTGCTCCGCATCGCAATCGATGGCGCGGGCAGGGCAACACGCTCTGCCGGCTGTGCGCGACGGGTGCGCGGTGCCCTGCTGGGTCGCGGCGCTTCGATAGCGCCGATGACAAGGGCCGTTCGCGGCCGGGTGCGCGCCGCGATCTCGCGCGAGCCGCAGCAGCCGCGGCGTGTCGCGATATTGCGCTGACACGCCATGAGCGATTCTTCACATGCGCGCGCGCTCGGCTCTCTACGCCGCCGTTCAACTTGACAGGTCGGAGATTCTCAATAGTTTTCTCTCGTCTCGGACCAAGAAAAAGCAATCACGCCTCCTGGTCAGACATCTTGACTCGCAACTCCCTAGGAAACAATCTCATGAAGCTCCTTGCTCCCGCTCTCGCCGCGCTCTGCACGGCGACCTTTGCCTCGGACGCCCTCGCCGGCGGCCGCGAACCCGGCAGCCTGCTCGTCTACCCGGTGCACCGCTCCGGTGGCGCGCCCGGCTCCCCCGCCAACAACGTCGCCCCCGGCTTCTTCACGATCGTGTCGGTCACGAACACGAACCTGAACCCGGCGACGATCCTGAGCCTCGGCGGCTCGACGAACGTGCACTTCTACTACGTGAACGTCGATCGCAACCCGCTGATGCCGTTCATGCCGTTCGGCTGCTCGATCTTCAACCGCGTCGAAGCGCTGACCCCGGCCGACACCCTGTCGGTGCTGACGGGCTGCCACAACGCGACCTTCGGTGGCCAGGAAGGCTACCTGGTCGTCGCGGCGGAGAACCCGTCCCTGTTCCAGACCGCCTGGTCGCACAACCACCTGCTCGGCAGCGAGCTGGTGCTGTCGGCCTCGGGCCTGGCCTTCTCGATCGAGGCGGTCGCCCTGCAGTCGCCGGTCGCCGCCGGTCAGCCGACCGACGTCAACAGCAACGGCGCCTATGACTTCGACGGCGTCGAGTACGAGGCCCTGCCGGACAAGCTCTACATCGACTCGTTCATCGCGGTGCAGCAGTCGGCCCTGGCGCTGATCAACTTCACCGGCACGGACGCGGACAAGAACCGCGTGCTGTTCTCGGTGTGGAACGACTACGAGTTCCCGCTGTCGGCCACGCTCGAGTTCAAGTGCTGGTTCGAGGAGAAGCTGTCGAACATCAGCACGCTGTTCACGGACTCGTTCCTGGCCAGCACCCCGAACGACCCCTACAGCCTGGACATCGACTGCAACGGGTACGACGACCTCGAGACCGGCTGGGCGATCATCCAGAGCCTCGGTGTGCGCAACCCGGGTGGCACGCTGATCTCGGCTGACGGCGCCCTGCTCGGCGCGATCACCACGGGCGTCGGCCCGGCGGTGAACGGCGGCCGTCTGCTCGCGGAGAGCAAGGTCAAGCAGACCAACGGCTCGTTCGCTCACTGATCGTCAGCACGTCTCGCCACGAGACCGAACCACGGGCAGGTGCGGCGCCGACAGGCGCCTCACCTGCCCGTGGTCGTTCGTTTCCCCAGCGAGGTGCCATGCCCACCACGGCCGACATCGGGCGCCGGTCTCAGTCCGGGACGAAGCGGCGCTGCGCACGGCGACGAGCCGCTCGTCGCCGCGGGGCGGAGGTACCCTGTCCCGGTGTCTCGTTGCGACCGTGCCCCGCAGGAAGCGTGGGCGCCGCGGCGGGGGACCGCGAGACGTTGCCAATGCGAATCCCCGTTCTGTCCCTGACCCTGCTGCTGGCGTGCACGCTGGCCGACGACGCGCGCGCCGGCGGTCGCGAGCCGGGCAGCCTGTTGGTCTTCCCGGTCCATCACTCCGGCGGCGGACTGTTCACGTGCATCTCGGTGACGAACACCAACGTGACGCCGTCGACCGTCGGCGGGCTCGGTGGCTCGACCAACGCGCACTTCTACTACACCAACGTCGTGCCGAACCCGGCGGACCCGTTCCGGCCGCTCGGCTGCTCGATCTTCGACCGCATCGAGCCGCTGACCCCGGCCGACACGTTCTCGGTGCTCACCGAGTGCCACGATCTCGGCCTCGGCCTCGGCAAGCAGGGCTACCTGGTCGTGGTCGCCGAGGATCCGACCCAGTTCGAGGTGCCGTGGTCGCACAACCACCTGCTCGGTTCGGAGCTCGTGCTCGGCGCCAGCGGTCTCACCTACTCGCTCGCGGCGATCGCGCTGCGCAGTCCGGCGCCGGCCGGGGCAGCGACCGACGTGAACGGCAACCAGCAGCGCGACTTCGACGGCATCGAGTACGAGACGCTGCCCGACCGTCTCTACATCGACTCGTTCCTGCCCGAGGCCGATCCGTACATCGTCCTGCTGAACCTGACCGGTGACGTGATGGACCACAACACCGTGCTGTTCTCGGTGTGGAACGACTACGAGGTGCCGCTGTCGGCCTCGATCGTCTTCCAGTGCTGGTTCGAGGTGTCGCTGACGCGCATCAGCCCGCTGTTCACGCCGCAGTTCCTGGCCGGCGTGCCCAACGACCCCGACGAACTCGACTTCTACTACTGCGACGGCGTCCAGGACTTCGAGATGGGCTGGGTCTCGATCCAGAGCCTGGGCGTGCGCACGCCCGGCGGGGCGTTCGTCGCCGCCGACGGCGCGATACTCGGCGCCATCACCTCGGGCGTCACCAGCGCCGGCAATCCGCACCGGCAGCTCGGCGAGAGTCAGGCCAAGCAGGCCAACGGCGCCGTGCGCCACTGATCACCTCCACTCCGACATCCCATGATCCGACTGCTCACAGTCTGCTTCGTCCTCCTGCTCGGCGCGGTCGTCTACCTGCGCCGCGAACCCCCTGCGGTCCAGGAGGCTCCCGACGAGACCTCGATGCTGCAGCGGCTCGCCGACACGACCCGCAAGCAGCGCGACGTCGCCTGGCAGGCGTTCCCGATGTTGCACGTGCGTCGGCTGGACGCAGGTCTGCCGGACACCGGCGAGTGGCGCGGCAAGCCGGTGCTGCGCGACCTGAACGGGGACGGCAAGCTCGACCTCGTCACGTCGATCCGCCGGCTCGACAAGCACCACATCGCCGACGGCATCCGCGTGTATCTCGGTGACGGCGCCGGCCACTGGCGGCTCAGCGACAAGGGGCTCGCCAAGGACATGGGCTACGGCGGCACCGACGCCGCCGACCTCAACGGCGACGGCCGGCCCGACCTGGTCTACTCCGGCCACGACCTGCCGCCGCGCGCGTTCCTCAACTTCCTCGACTACGAGGGGCAGGACGAATGGGTGGCGCTCGACAGCCTCACCGATCTCGCCGGCATCTCGTGCTCCGACGTCGCGCTCGGCGACTACGACCAGGACGGCGCGCCGGACCTGGCGGTCATGGGCTTCTTCCCCAAGACCGGCGGTCTCTACGTGCTGCACAACGACGGCACCGGCGCGTTCGAGGCCAAGCAGGAGCTGATGCCGCTGGCCCACTACGGCGCGATCGTGCGCTTCGTGGACATCGACGGCGATGGCCGCCCCGAACTGCTGGCGGCGACGTCGCTCGGCCCGACCGTCTGGCGCTGGACCGACGGGGCCTGGAGCGAGGACCGCGAGGGCCTGCCGAGCACGTTCGGTGTCGGCGAGATCAGCGGCATCGTGCGCGGCATCGACGCCGTGGACATCGACGGCGACGGCCACGCCGAACTGGCGGTGTCCGGCCTGCCCAACGGCGAACACAAGCCGATCGCGCTCTACCGCCGGGAGGCCGGTCGCTGGGTCAGCTTCGGCCACGGCCTGCCGGCGACGGAGTCCTTCTTCGACGTCGTGTTCGCCCGACTGGGCGGCGGCGTCGTCGGCATGTTCCTCGCCGGTCAGCACGGCGTGCTGGTCGTGCGCTGCGACCGCGACGGCACCTGCGAGGTGCTCGGCCGCATCGTCGACACCGAAGGCGTGCTGAACGTCGGCGCCGGCGACGTCGACGGCGACGGCGTCGACGAGGTGTTCGCCATGCAGCAGAGCGGCCTCGGCATGTTCGCCTTCGACCTTCCCGCCCGCACTGCCAAGGAGGGCAGCGTCCGATGAGTTCCCCGACCCGCAAGTTCACCATCGCGCTGCTGCTGATCGGCATCAGCGCCTGTCTCGCCCTGCTCCCCTGGGGCACGTGGTTCGGCAAGTCGTTCGACGAGAAGCTGACCGATCGCGTCGCCGAGTACGTGCGCCTTCGCATCCAGGACGACTGGGTCGGCATCTACGCGATGACCGACGCGAAGGACCGCCGCGTGGTGCCGATCCAGCGCTTCCTGACGCTCTACGGCTCCGGCGCCATCCGCACCGTGTCGCTGACCGAGACGGCGCGGCAGATCGACGCGGCGGCCGGCACGGCTCAGGTCGACATGACCCTCGACGGCGAACTGCAGATCGACAAGCTGCCGCCCCAGGCGCGCGCCACGCTGCGCCTGCAGGACCCGACCGCGACGCGCCAGAGCGGGCCCGCCAGCTTCCAGTGGGTGCTGCGCGACGGCGAATGGTGGCTGCGCATGGATCGCGAGGCGCTGACCGGGCGCACCGCCGACGGCAAGCCGATCACCGCCACCGGCGGCTGATCGCGCCTGCCTACCGGTCGAACACGACCTCGAGACCCGCGCTCGCCTTGGTGGTGGCGAACGACGGGCTCGTGAACACCAGCCACTGGAAGTAGGCCGTGAACGGCGGCAGCGTCTCCGGCACCGGGATGGCGAGCGCGGCGTAGCCGCTCGGGCTGGTCGGCACGGCGACCGTGGCGATGTAGTTCGGCGACAGCGGGTCGACCAGCAGCACGCAGTTGCCGAAGCCGAACGGCGCCAGCGGTCCGTTCGCCGGCGCCAGCGAGATCACGGCCGCCGCCGTGGCCGACGGCGGTCCGCCCGAGAGCGTCAGGGCGCCGTGCTCGTGGCCGAGGCGGTGGTAGCCGCTCCAGGCGATCGTGCCCTGCTGGCAGCCGGCGTTGCCGTAGACCAGGGGCGCGGGTGACGCCTCGTAGGTGCAGACGCGGCCGAGCACCGGCTGCTGCACGCCGTCCTCGACCCCGAACACCAGCACGTGTCGGTCGAAGTCGTCGTCGTGGGCCGCTCCGCCGCCCATGACCGGGTTGCCGGCGTCGTAGGCCAGCCAGGTCTCGACGGGCAGGTTGAGATAGCCCAGCTTCTGCACCCACAGCCGCTCGAGCAGCACGTCGTGGTGCACGACGACGGCGTGCGACCGGGTCAGCGTGTCGTACGACAGACCGGTGACGACCAGCGACTTGACGAAGCCGGTGTCGTCGAGCACCTGCGGCGCGCCGATCGCCGGCGCCACGAAGTCGTAGCTCTCGCACGCGATGCGGCTGCCCTCGATGCCACCGGTCTTGAACGGGATGATGGTGTTGTCGGCGAGCGCGTAGGCGATCACGTACTCGTCGTCGATGCCGTCGACGATCGGCCCCAGCTTGTGATCGTCGTTCGGGAAGTTGCTGGACGAGATCCAGACTCCGGGCAGGAAATTGCCGGCGCCGTCGATGCGGCGACCCTCGACGTCCCAGTCGTCGACGCCGCCCGGTGCGGCGTTCCAGTAGGTCTGGTAGGCGATCAGGAAGTCCGAGGCCGAGGTGCCGCGCGACAGGCGGTTGATGCGCGGCCGTTCGCGGTCGGCGGCGCCCGACGGATCCGAGCCGATGATCTCCGTCGCCGCGCCGATCGTGCCGGTGCCCGCGGCGCTGAGGTCGATGCGCAGGAACCAGACGCGGCTCAGGTCGTCGCTGGTGTGCGTGCCGCCGGCGCCGAGGTTGCGGTCGCGCTGCCAGCAGACGACCGCGTGCACGCCGGCGGCGAAACCGGCGTAGCCGCCGACGTCGGGATGCAGGTCGCTGCTGCCGGCGACGATCGGCAGGAAGCCGACGGCGGTGTCGAGCGTCGTGCTCGCCGCCGCGTGCGGGTGGTAGCGCACCGCCTTCGTGCCGGTGCTGAACTCGCGCGTGAACACGGTGATCCAGCGGTCGGCGCCGCCGACGAAGGTGACCTTCGGCTCGGTCGAATCCCAGGTCGTGTCGATGTCGGCGAACACCAGCCCCAGGCTCGGCGTGAAGGCGTCGCCGAACAACCGGCAGAAGGTGTCCTCGTCCGTCGCCGACGCGTGGCGCTGCAGCGTGACCATCAGCTGGTTGTTCTCGTCGTCGCGCGCGACGTCGGTGGCGACCGGCTGGCCCAGCGGCGGCGTGCCGGTGGTCGACAGCAGCACGTTGGACAGCAGCGGGTCGACGACGACCGGCCAGGCGGCGGCGGCCATCGCATCGGCCGGCAGCACCAGATCGAGCCAGCCGTCGCCGACCACCGTGCGCATCGGCAGGCGGTGGCCGTCGGCGTCGATCGCCGTGCAGGCGCCGTAGCCGACGATCGGCGTGCCGTGTGCGTCGGCGAACACGACGTCGGCATGGCCATGATCGCCGGTCGCGGCCCGCAGCGCGGTGGTCAGCGCGCCGCGGATGCGCAGCTCGCCGTCACCGGGTCGTGCGGCGAACGTGAAGGTCTGCTCGAGACCCTCGAGCCGCACCTCGTAGCGCTCCTCGGCGACGCCGCGGTCGTAGCCGTAGGTCGAGGCCGACCGCCGCCCGCCGCCGTCCCGGTGCAGCGGCAGCGGCGCACCGCCGACGGTGATCGCCTGCGTGTGCCAGCCGAACGGCTGGTTGTGCGGGTAGCCGGCGCCGAGGTAGGGCACGAACTCGACCGCGTCGGCGAAGCGCACCTTGTAGTCGGCGCCGGCGGCCATGACGCCGCCGCCGCCGCCGACCGGGTCGGCCGTCGCCGTGTGGATCGGCACCAGCATCGGCGACGAGAGCGTCACCGACGCCATCGGGTCGGGGGACTGTGCGGCCAGCGGTGCCAGCAGCACGCACGACGAGAGCAGGGAGCGCATGGGGCCGACAGGATAGCCAATCGGCGCCCGCACGGTCGCAACCACGACGTCGATCGGTACACTCCCCGCCCCCGGACCTCGTGCAGACCTTCACCGACATCGTCCGCTACCGGTTCGTGCTCGAGAACCTGGTCGCCAAGAACCTGAAGGCGCTGTACCGGAACATGGCGCTCGGGTTCTTCTGGTCGATCCTGAACCCGCTGATCATGGCGGTCGTGCTGACCGCCGTGCAGCTGCGGTTCTTCGGCGCGCAGCACGACTGGCCGAGCATGTTCCTGTGCGCGCTGATCCCGTACAACTTCTTCTCGTACTGCCTGTCGGGCTCCGCCTACTCGGTGACCGGCAACGCCAGCCTGGTGACGAAGGTGCGCTTCCCGCGCCAGATCCTGCCGATGTCGGTGATCGTCACCAACCTCGTGCACTTCGCGATCCAGTCGGTGCTGGTCGTCGTCGCGCTGGTGCTGTTCCCGAAGATCCTCGATGCGGACGCGGGCACGACGGTGCAGTGGTTCGGCTGGCAGCTGCTGTGGCTGCCCGTGATCCTGGTGGTCAACATCGGCCTGGTCATGGGCGTCGGCCTGCTGGTCGCCGGCGCCAACGTGGTCTACCGCGACGTGCAGTACATCGTCGAGTCGGTGATGACGGTGATGTTCTGGCTGTGTCCGCTGGTCTACGACGGCGGCGCGATGCTCGCGCACGGGCCGCGCTGGCAGTACTGGCTCTACTTCGGCAATCCGCTGTCGGGGCTGCTGGACTCGTACCGGCGCGTGCTGTTCCACGGCACCGCCCCCGATCTCGGCGTGCTGGGTCTGGCGACCCTGGTGACCGCGTTGTTCGGGGTGTGGGGCGTGCGCAGCTTCTGGAAGCACGAACACCGGTTCGCCGATCTCCTGTGACCCGCATGGCCACCGCGATCCGCTTCGAGAACGTCGGCAAGCGCTTCCTGGTGCGGCACCAGCGGCCGTTCCTCGCCCGCGAACTGCTGCGCTCGGTGCTGCAGCGGCCGAGCCAGAAGAACGAGTTCTGGGCGCTGCGCAACGTCAGCTTCGAGATCCAGGCCGGCGAGTCGGTGGCGATCCTCGGCACCAACGGTTCGGGCAAGAGCACGACGCTGGCGTTGGTCGCGCAGACCACGCCGCCGACCGAAGGCACGGTGACGGTCCATGGCCGGCTCGGACCGCTGCTCGAACTCGGCGCCGGCTTCCACCCGGACCTGACCGGCTACGAGAACGTCTACCTGAACGCCGCGCTGCTCGGTCTGAGCCGGCGGCAGGTCGACGCTCTGCTCGGCAAGATCGTCGACTACTCCGGCATCGGCGACTTCATCGACGCGCCGATCCAGACCTACTCGACCGGCATGAAGGCGCGGCTCGGCTTCGCGGTCGTCGCCCACATCGACCCCGACATCCTGCTGCTCGACGAGGTGCTGTCGGTCGGCGACGGCCAGTTCGCGCACAAGTGCGAGGCGACGATCAAGCAGTTCCAGGCGGCCGGCAAGACGCTGTGCTTCGTGTCGCACAGCCCGTCGCAGGTGATGGCCCTGTGTTCGCGCGCGATCTGGTTGCACCAGGGCCGCCTGCACCAGGATGGCGCGGCGACCGAGGTCTGCACCAACTACCAGCGCTTCATGGACACCGGCGAGGTCGCGTGAGCGAGGCCGCGGCGGCCGCCATGCAGCGCGAGGACGTCGCCCTGTGGCGACTGTTGGCGGACACGGGCCGACCCGTGCGCGTCGTCGCCGACGCAGCCGCGCCGGCGTGGCTGGCCACGCTGCCGACGTTCGAGGGCGCGTGGACGGGCGCCGAGGCGCTGGCCGCGCGCACGCCATGGCGCGGCATCGCGGTCGTGAGCGATGCGGCGCTGGCGGCGCGCGCCGACGTGCTGACGGCGCTGCAGGGCATCGGCGCCGAGGTCGTGCAGCGCTACGGCAGCGGCTGGCGGCGCGTGGGCGCAGTGGCGGCCGACGGCGCGCGGCCGTGGCGCCGTTGGCTCGCGGCGCTGGTCGGACGCCGCGATCGGTTGCGCCTGCGGCCGCCGTTCCGCCACGACGGCGGCGTGTGCTGGTGGGCGTCGCTGGCCGCGCTGCCGCTGCCGGCGCCGGACAGCGGCCGACGCGTGCTGCTGTTCGAGGACGGCCGCCCGCTGCCGTTCGCGGATGCGCTGCACGACGACATCCGCCAGCTCGGCGGCGGCCGCTACAGCGTCTGGGACCGGGGCGTCTACTTCTCGGCCGCGGACGGCAGCGACCCGGCGACGAACGGCCGCAGCTACGAGGTGCGCGTGCTGGTGCCGGGCAGCGACGGCGTGCTGCCGGTGGGCGGCGGCAGCGAGCCCGGGTTCGCCGCCGCGTTCCGCCGCTTCGCCGCCGCCAGGCAGTCCGACGCGGCGCTGCCGCGACGCATCCTGCTGCTGATCAGTTCGCTGGGGCCCGGCGGCGCCGAGCGGCAGTTCTGCAACCTGGCGCAGGGACTCGTGGCGCGCGGCTTCGACGTCTGCCTCGCGTCGCTGGACGGGTTCGCCGGCGCGGCCGGGCACTACGTGCCGATGCTCGCCGGCAGCGGCGTGCACCTGCTGGACCTGTCGCGGCCGGCGGCCGGGTTCGTGCCGGCCGAACTGGAGGCGCGCGCGCCGGGGGCGCTGGCGCTGTTGGACCAGTTGCCGGACGTGTTCGGCGCCGACGCCTGGCGCACGGCCACGCACGTCGCCGCCGCGGCGCCGGACGTGCTGCACGCCGCCCTCGACAAGACCAACCTGCTCGGCGCGATCGCCGGCGTCGCCGCGGGCGTGCCGCGCATCGTGCTGTCGATGCGCAACGTCAACCCGACGCACTTCCCCTACCTCGACGTGCCGTGGTTCCAGCGCTGGTACCGGCTCGCGGCGGCGGTGCCGGGCCTCGTGCTGTCGGCCAACTCGGCGGCGGGCGGCGCCGACTACGCGCAGTGGATCGGCGTGCCGGGCGAGGCCGTGCGCACGGTGCACAACGGCCTCGACGAGGCGGCGCTGCGCGTGCCGGCCGACGACGAGGTCGCGGCGCTGCGGCGCGAGCTCGGCATCGGCGCCGGGGATCCGGTGCTGGCCGGGGTGTTCCGCCTGTCGGCCGAGAAGCGACCGTTCCTGTGGCTCGAGGTCGTCGCGGCGCTGCGGCGCGAACAGCCGGACCTGCACGCGCTGCACGTCGGCCACGGTCCCGACCACGCGGCCGTCGTGCAGCGCATCGCCGCGCTGGGCCTGCAGGACTGCGTGCACCTGCTCGGCCGACGACCGGATCCGTTCGCGGCGCTCTGCGCGGCGGACCTGCTGCTGCTGACGTCGACCTTCGAAGGCATCCCGAACGTCGCGCTCGAGGCGCAGTGGCTCGAGCGGCCCGTCGTCTGCACCGCGGCCGGCGGCAGCGTCGAGGCCGTGCAGCACGGCGTCACCGGGTTCGTGGTCGACGAGCCGACCGTGCCGCCGCTCGCCGCGGCGTGCGCGACGATCCTGCGCGACCGCGAGCTGGGCCGGCGCATGGGCCGCGCCGGGCGGGCGTTCGTCACCAGCACGTTCGCCGTCGACCGCATGGTCGAGGGCAGCCTCGCGCTCTACCGCGGACCGGCCAGCAGCGCGGGGTGCGCGGCGAGGTAGTCGGCGACGGCGGCCGCGGCGGTCGCGTGGCCGAGCACGTTCCAGTGCCGGTCGCGCACGAACTCGACCCGGCCGACGACGCCGCGCTCGACGAACGCCGCATGCAGGTCGACACAGGGCACGCCGAGGCGCTGGCAGATCGGCGCGGCCAGGTCCAGCCATGCGCGCGGCAGCAGCTCGCGCTGGCGTGGGTTCGGCACCGGCGGGCCGATCAGGTTGTCGGCGAGGACCAGGAGCAGCCGGCCGCCGTCGTGCGCGACCTCGTCGCGCAGCACGGCGAGCGTGTGCTCGGTCAGGCGTACCGCGTCGCGGAAGACCGGCGGCGGGTCGACCGCGGCGACCATGCCGTCCATGTCGAGGTCGTCCGGGTGCTGCCAGCCGTCGAACAGCGGTCGCCGAGTCAGGTCGGCGCGCAGGTGCAGCAGGCGGTCGTGCTGGTCGAGGTTCGCGCGCTCGACGTCGGTGCCACGGATCCAGTCGATGCTGGTCGTCGTCCACTGGAACAGGCGGCTCCAGCCGAGCACGGCCGACAACAGGGGCGGCTGCGCCTGGCGCGGCCGGTACAGGACGTAGTTCTCCCAGTCCGGGTCGATCGGCTGCCACTGCATCGCGCCGTCGGCGAGCCGGAAGTACGGCCGCGGCGCGTGTTCGTGGTGCCAGCCGTTGCGGATCGATTCGAGCAGCGCCGAGTTGTTGGCGAAGTCGTTGTAGACGAACAGCACGATCACCAGCGCTGGGTGCAGCGGCCGGCCGAGCACCCGGTAGAAGCCGAGTTCGGTGCTGGTGCCGGCGCCGCTCATGCCGAAGGCCTGCGTCGCCGTGGCGATGCCGCGCGTGTGCAGTTCGTCCTCCAGGCGCACGTGGAACTTCTGGTCGATCGGCACCTGCACCGCTTCGACGAACGAATCGCCGAGCACGACGATGCGCCGTTGGCCGTCCGCGAGCGCGCGCGGCTCGCGATCGAGGAAGCCAAGCGCATTGGTGCGCTGCACCTGGGCGAAGTCGAACAGGTTCGTGCGCTGGATCTCGCGGTCGGCGGCGAAGCGCAGTCCGACCTGCAGATCGAACGTGCCGGGCCACGTGCTCTCGCCGAACGGATAGCGGAGGCGCAGCACGACCTCGACGGCGAGCAGGCACACGAGGCCCGTGCCGGAGGCGAGCGCGAGCCGCTGCCAGGTGCGCTTGCGCAGGCGGCCGCGCAGCCAGGCCAGCAGCGCCCAGAGCGAGCAGCCGCCGGCGCCGGTCCAGCACAGCATCTTCCCGCGCGCCGGCCACGGATCGCGCCAGGCGACCTCGTAGCGGCGGCCGTTGGTGCGCGGGTCGCTGCCGTCGCTGCTGCTGAACCACAGCGTGCCGTGCCAGAACGAACAGCGACCGGCGCCGTGCCTGCGGATCGCCTCGTGGTCGCTGGCCTTGCCGATCTCGCGGCCGTCTTCGCACAGCACGGCCTCGACCGGCGCCGCGTGTGCGCTCGGTGCGCCGGACGGCAGGTCGGCCTGGAACGCGAAGCCCTGCTCGGGTCGCGCAGCGAGCACGAGGTGCCGCGGCCAGTCGGCAGACCAATCGCTGTCCCCGCGGGCGAACTGGATCCCGGTCGTGAACAGCGCGAGCGCTGCCAGCAGCCACAACCGCCACCGCGCCGCTCGCTTCACGGCTTGCGACCGCGCACGCTCGTCTGCACCGGACCGGCCTCGTGCACGTCGACGAGGCCCGCGGCCTCGAACCAGCCGATCACCTCGGCCGGCGAGTGGATGCCGTGGTAGCGCGGCGAGTAGCCGTCGAACACGTCGAGGATGTCGTTCTCGATGCCGTAGCTCTGCTGGCTGTACGGGAACAGGCGCGCGGCGAGGCTCTGGATGCGCGAGCCCTGGCGCCGGTGCACGAACGGCACGAACCAGCGGCACCATTCGTAGAACATGCGCGGGGGGATCTTGTTGGTCCACGGGATCCAGTGGTTGCGGATCCGGTAGTCGCCTGCGTCGGGATAGACCCAGATCGCGATCGTGCCGCCGGGCTTCAGCAGCGGCACCAGCGCCTCGAAGTGCCGCCGCGTGTCCGGCGTGTGGTGCAGCACGCCGATGCTGACGATCACGTCGAACGTCGCCGGCGCGAACGGCAGCCTGCCGATGTCGGCCTGCGCGATCAGCACGTCGTCGCGGTGGCCGAGGTTGCCGTGCGCGGCCTCGACGGCGAGGCTGAGGTCGACGCCGACGACGCGTGCGCCCATGCCGGCCATCACCTCGCTGAAGCGGCCGGTGCCGGTGCCGGCGTCGAGCACCAGCTTGCCGCGCAGCTGCTGCGCGTCGAGGCCGGTCTTCTCGACCAGGGTGTCCCGCGACATCGTGTCGCCGCGGGCCGAGTCGAGCTGGGTGCGGTTGTGCGTGTTCCACTCGAAGCTGAACGAGCCGACGTAGCCGTCGTCGGGCACGAAGCGCGGCACGCCGCGCACGATCGGGTAGCGCCGGCCGCATGCGCAGCGCAGCGCGTCGCGGTCGAGCAGCAGGCGGCCGCTGCAGGTCGGGCACGCGAGCACCGACAGCAGCGGGTGCGGGCCGCGCTCGTCGCGGCGTCGCGGACCGGGCACGGCGCTCACCGTTCCTCCACGGTGTAGCGGCGGCCGTTGCTGCGCGGGTCGCTGTCGTCGCTGGTCGCGAGGTAGACGTTGCTGGTCCAGTGCGAGTAGCGGCCGCCCCCGAGCCGGCGGATGTCGTCGTGCGCGGCGTGCGGGTGCGGCAGCGGCGTGCCGTTCTCGAGTACGACCAGCCGGCTGCCGATGTCCGCGTCCGACGGCACGCCCGCCTGGACCGTGGCGACGAAGCAGCGGCCCTGCTCCGGACGGAAGTCGGTCAGCTCGCCGCGGTGGCGCCGGCGGCACATCGCGCGACCGACCTGCAGCAGGTAGCGGCCGGGCAGCTTGCCGCGCACCAGCAGCCAGCTGGCGGCCAGCAGCATCCAGCCGCTGACCGCGACGACCGAGAAGCAGTGGAACACCGGCCCGGCGGGCTTCATGCGTCGTCTCCGCGGTACATCGCCAGCGTGTCGTCGACCATGCGTTGCAGCGAGAAGCGCTCCTGGACGCGCCGGTGACCGGCATCGCCGAACCGGGCCCGCCGCGCCGGATCGCGCGCGAACTCGGCGATCGCGCGACCGAGTGCGTCCGCGTCGCCGACGTCACACAGCGTGCCGGTGACGCCGTCGTCGACCACCTCGACACAGCCGCCGGCGCGCGTCGCGACGACCGGCCGGCGGAACCACATCGCCTCGAGCAACGCGTTCGGGGTGCCTTCGATGCGCGAGGTCAGCACGACGACGTCGGCGGCGCCGTGCAGGGTCGCCACGTCCTGGCGGCGGCCGACCAGGTGCAGGCGGTCGGCGATGCCGAGCTTCTGCGCCAGCTGTTCGGTCTCGCGCCGCAGCGGGCCTTCGCCGGCGAGCACCGCGTGCAGGTCGGGCACCAGCCGATGGGCCGCCGCGACCGCGCGCACGAACACCAGCGGCTGCTTCTCCTCGCACAGGCGCAGCAGGCCGGTCGCCAACGGGGCCTGCAGCGGGATGCCGAGCTCGCCGCGGAACGCGCGCTGCTCGGCTTCGGTCGACGAGCCGAGCGCCGCCGTGTCGAGCCCGTTGCGCACCAGCCGGAAGCCCGGGTCCGTGCCGAGCCACTGCGCGTAGTCGTCGGCGCAGACGCGGCTGTTGGCGAACAGGCGCACGCGCGCGCTCGACGCCAGCAGGCGGTAGTAGCGCTCGAACCACGGCCGCAGCTGGTGCGGGTAGTGGGTCGGGTTGAAGCTGCGGATGCCGAGCGCGATGCACGGCGTGTCGGCGAGCAGGCCGGCGATGCCGCCGCTGATGTTCGGGCCGTCGAGGCAGCAGTGCACGACCTCGGGTCGCAGCACGGCGAGGTGCGAGAACAGGCGCCAGACCTCGTCGCGCAGACCGGCCGGCAGGCCGGCGAGCAGATGCAGGCGGCGGTCGTCGGCGGCCGCGGCGCCGAGCGAGAACTGCGCCTCGGCGTGGGTCGCGGCGCGCAGCGCGACGCCGGTGCCGTGCAGCAGGCTGCGATAGTGGCCGGCCGTGCCGTCGAGGCCCGCCAGGGCGAGGATCGTGACCGCGTGGCCGCGGCGGTCGAGTTCGACCGCGAGGTTGCAGATCTGGCGCTCGGTGCCGCCGGCGTAGAGCGCGCCGATCACCAGCACGACCTTGCTGCCGGCCGCGAGCTTTGGCGCGCGCGGCGCGGGCTCGACCGCGAGCCGCGCCAGTTCGCGATCGAACTCGGCGTCGGAGGCCAGCGCGGGCTGCAGTTCGGCGCCCTGCGCGGATGCGTCGTCGACGACGGCGCCCGGCGGATGCAGCGCCAGCACGTAGGTGCGGCCGTTGCGATTCGGGTTCGTGTTGTCGCTGGACGCGAACCAGATCATGTCGTCCCAGACCGAGTAGCGGCCGTTGCCGAGTCGCCGCACGTCCTCGTGCACCTGGTCCGGCGGTCCGAGCGCGGTGCCGTCCTCGAGCACGACGGCGCGCCAGCCCTGCTGCAGCAGCGCCAGCGGCACGCGCATGCGCCGCAGCGGCGCGAGCCAGCACGCACCGCCGTCGTGCGGGAACGGCCGGCGGAAGCGGAACCGCAGCGGCGCGTCGGTGCGCCCGCGCGAACGCAGCCGTTCGAGTCCTTCCCGCGCGTCGAGCGCCAGGTGCGCGATCGGCGTGCGGCCGAGGAAGTGCCACAGACCGCCGCGCGTGCTCGACTGCAGCGCGACCAGATAGCGGCGGCCGTTGTGGTTCGGGTCCGAGTTGTCGCTGGCCGAGAACCACAGCCACTCGCCCTCGAGCGCGTGGCGGCCGCGGCCGAAGTGCACGATCGCCTGCGCGCTGCTGCCCGAGTGCGGCAGACGGCGGTCGTTCTCGTAGACGACGAGCCGCGCGGTGCGGTCGAGCGCGCGGGCGCGCGCGAGCTTCGGCAGCCGTACGCGGAACGCGAAGCCGCCGGCCGCCTCGATCTGGCCGGGCCGCGCCGGCAGCTTCTCGCCGAACAGGCGTTCACCGAGCCGTGGTGCCGGGCCGTGACCGTTGGCGGCGGCGGCCGTGGCGGCGTCGCGCGCGCGCCAGCGGTCGCCGACGCGGTGCAGGATCGTCTGGCCGCGGTCGGTCAGCATGCCGAGCACGTCGGCGTGGGCCTCGCGCAGCGGGGTCGCGAACACCGCCGGGCCGGGAGGCAGCGCGGCGAGCTGTTCGCTGTCGGGCGCTTCGCGGCCGTTCCAGGCGATGACGCGGTTGTGCACGTGTGGCGGCGTCTCGGTCGGCTGCGGCGTCACGAGCAGCGACCCCTGCGGCAGCTCGTGCACCCAGCTCGGCAGGTCGTCGGCGCAGAACACGACCGCGGGCGCCGCCGCGGCGCGCAGGTGCTGGCACAGCAGCAGATCCTCCTGGCGGCTGCCCGGGGCGATCGCATCGGCCAGCGTGCGCACCTCGATCGGCGGCGCCTCGGCGGGCTCGCCGCGCGCGCTGCCGTGGTTGCGCAGCCAGATCTCGAGCACCAGCATCAGCCACGCCTGGTAGAACGAGAAGTTGCCCGGCGACGACAGCCGGCGCGCGTAGGCCGCGCGGCCCTTGCCGTCGATCCACTGCGACAGCTTGCTGTCGCCGGCGACGACCAGCTCCTGCATCCAGCCGAGCATCTTGTCGCGGCCCCAGCCGGTCTTGGTCGGCACGCCGAACCCCATCTTGCGGCGGTCCAGCCACGCGCGCGGGATGTAGCGCTGCGCGACCTCCTTCAGCACCAGCTTGCCCTGTGGCCCGAGCAGGCCGCCCGGCGCGTAGCAGTCGTCGACGGCGAGCTGCTCGGCGAACGCCGCCAGCTCGCGGCTCAGGAACGGCGTGCGCACCTCGAGCGAGTGCTGCATCGACATGCGGTCGACCTTGGCCAGCACGGCGCCCGGCATGTAGTGCGCGGCGTCGTAGGCGCGCATGCGGTGCAGCAGCGGACCGGGACCGCGGCCCATGCGGGCCCGCAGCGAGCCGAGCATCGCCGCCGTGCGCGGCGGCACCTGGCCGAACAGCTCGGCCAGGTGTTCGTCGCAGTAGATCAGCATGCGGCTGCCGAAGTACTGCCGCCCCGCGTCGAAGTCGGCCAGCCTGGCTTCGTCCTGCAGCGTCGCGAAGTAGCGGCCGTAGCCGCCGAACATCTCGTCGCCGCCGTCGCCGGACAGGCACACGGTGACCTGCTCCTTGGCGATCTTCGACACCAGGAACGTCGGCAGGCACGAGCTGTCGCCGTTCGGTTCGTCGAGCACGGTGCCGATGTGGTGCATCAGCGGCAGCACGTCGAGCTCGAGCACGCGGTCGTGGTGGTCGGTGCCGAGGTGCTGCGCGATCTGCCGCGCGAACAGGTGTTCGGTCTCGTCGGGCGCGTTCTCGAAACCGATCGAGAAGGTCTTGACGGTGCCGCCGAGCGCCTTGGTCATCAGCGCGACGACGGTCGAGCTGTCGACGCCGCCCGACAGGAACGCGCCGAGCGGCACGTCGGCGATCATGCGGCGCCGGATCAGCCGCAGCAGGATCGCCTCGAGCTCGTCGGCGAGCTCGGCCATCGGCCGCGACGGGCGCACGCCGCCGCGCGGCTCGAACCCGAAGTGCCGCCCGATGCGGGTCTGGCCGTCGGCGGCGACGCGCAGCCAGTGGCCCGGCTTCAGCTTGTGCGCGTGGCGGTAGATCGAGCGCGGCGCGTCGACGTACTGCAGCGCCAGGTACTCGGCGATCGTGTCCTGGTCGATCGTCGCGTCGAAGCCGGGCACCTTCGGCAGCGCGTGCAGCTCGCTGGCGAACGCGAACCAGCCCGGGCCTTCGCTCCAGTAGAGCGGCTTCTCGCCGAACGGGTCGCGGCCGAGCAGCAGCTGCCGTTCGGCCGCGTGCCAGTGCGCGAACGCGAACTGGCCGTCGAGCCGTTCGATCGCCGCCTCGCCGTGCTCGGCCAGCAGGTGCAGCAGGACCTCGGTGTCGCTGCGGGTCTGGAACGCGTGTCCCGCGGCCTCGAGCTCCTGTTTGAGCTCCAGGTAGTTGTAGATCTCGCCGTTGAACGTGATCGCGTGGCGCCCTTCGCCGAGCACGAACGGCTGGTGGCCGCCCGAGCTGGTGTCGATGATCGACAGGCGGCGGTGGGCCAGGGCACACTTCCCGTCCGGCGACACCCAGACGCCGCTGTCGTCCGGGCCGCGGTAGGGCATCGCGTCGGCCATGCTGCGGGCGATGCGCGCGAGCTCTTCGCGGCTCCATCTGCCCTGGTGGTCGACGATTCCCGCGATACCGCACATGGCGTCGATTCTGCGGCTCGCTCGGGCGGATGCAAGGAACGGGCCAGGGCCTTGGAACGGTCCTGTGCGATGGCGCCGCGGCGTACGGCCAGCTACCGTCAGGCCGATCCATGGCCGTGCGTGCGCTGCGCTTCCTGTTCGCCCGGCGCGGCGAGAGTCTCGGCACGCTGGCCGCGCTGTTCTGGCGCTCGCTGCGCGCCGAGGGCCTCGGGCCGACCTGGCGGCGGCTGCGCGGCTACGTCGACACGGTCTCTGCCGCCGCCGAAACGCCCTTGCCACCGCGCGGGACGCACAAGGACGTGCTGTTCGTGGCCGGCTGTCCCGGCCACCCGCGCCGCTGGCGCTGCGAACACGCGCTCGAGCAGCTGCAGCTCGCCGGCGGGACCGGCGACCTGGTCGACTGGCCGGCCGCGCCGCTGCTGGACTACGTCGACTGCTACCAGCGGTTCGTGCTGCAGCGGGTGCCGCACGACCCGTCGGTCGAGGCGTTCGTGCGTGCGGCCCGCGACCGCGGCAAGCAGGTCGTGGTCGACGTCGACGACCTGGTGATCCACGAACGCTACGGCCCCGAGCTGCCGATCCTGCGCGGCTACAGCGAGCTCGGCCGCGAACTCTACGTGCAGCAGCTGCGCCGCATCGGTCAGGTGCTCGAGCTGGTCGACCGCGCGACCGCCGCGACGGCGACGCTGGCGGGGGAGCTGCGGCGGTGCTTCCCGCATCTGCAGGTCGAGGTGGTGAAGAACGTCGCCAGCCGCGCGATGGTCGAACGCAGCGACGCGGCGCGCGCGGCGGTGCCCGACGTCGCCGAAGACGGCACGGTCACGTTCGGCTACTTCGCCGGCACCCGCACGCACGACGCCGACCTCGCGACGATCGCGCCGGCGCTCGCGGCGTTGTTCGCAGCACGGTCGCAGGTTCGGGTGCTGCTCGTCGGGGAGGTCGCGGTGCCGGCGGAGCTCGCGCCGTTCGCGGATCGCATCGAACGCCGCCCGGCCGTGCCGTGGCCGGAGCTGCCGGCGCTGCTGCGGCGCGCAGACGTGCACCTGGTGCCGCTGGTGGATGCGTTGTTCACGGCGTGCAAGAGCGAGCTGAAGTGGGTCGAAGCGGCGCTGGTCGGCCGACCGGTGATCGCGGCCGCGGTGGGGCCGTACCGCGACTGCGTGCAGCACGGCGTGAACGGCTGGCTCGCGGCCGCTGCGGCGGCGTTCGCGCCGTTGCTGCTGACCGCCACCGACGACGCACCGCTGCGGCTGCGGCTCGGCGAAGCCGCGCGTACCGAAGTGCTCGCACGCTGGACGACGCAGGCGGTCGGGGTGCGCACGCCCGCGCGCTGACCCTTCGCGCAGTGGCCGACAACCGTTGCTGCACGAAGATCGCGCGTTGCGGTCCCGTCTGGCGAAGGCACCCGCCGGCCACCGCCGCCGCTCAGTGACCGACCCGAACGTGCGCCCCATTGCTGAGGCTGCCGAGCCCGCCGAACAGGAGCCCGTTCGCATCGAGCACGAAGCCCTGGCCCCAGAACTCGAGGCCGAGCGTGGCGGCGGCGCCGACCAGCGGCAGCGGCACCTGGAAGGCACCGGTTGCGTCCGTCACGCCGGGCGCGGCGATCGTCAGCGCCTGGATCCACACCGTGCACGGGCCGGCCGGGATCGCCGCCGGGGCGAAGTCGAAGAACACCGCCGTCGGCGCGCTGGCGAGGCCGTTGGTGAGACGCACGCCGAATGCCGTGTTGCCGAGCACGGGCGCACCGACCGCGGCCAGGGCGGGCACCGCGCCGCCCGTTCCCGCGCAACCGAGGCCATAGGCGTCGGCTTCGGCGGCGTCGAAGCCGGCCACGTCGAGCGAGTACAGCTCCCGCCCGGTCACGCCGTTGTCCTGCGCCGAGAACAGGATCTTGCCGCCGAGGCGCGTGTACTCGCGCGGGCTCGAGGAGTTGAAGCTGCTGGTGGCGAGGTTCGCGAGCAGGTGCGTGCCGGCGGCGGTGCCATCGGTGATGCACGGCTCGTCGCCGATCGAGTCGGTCGGTCGCATCGTCGTGACCGCGAGCCGGCCCTGGCCGATGGCCAGATAGCCGACGAACGAGTTCCAGCCGATGGCGGCGCCGGGGTTCAGGTCGACGACCAGGGTCGGCGGGTTGATGCCGTCGGTGACGTACATCTCGCTGCCGTAGGTCGGCGTGTAGACCTCCACGTAGAGGCGGTCGCCGGCTGCGCGCACGTTGCGGACCTGCGAGGACGGATCCGCGACCTGGGGCGCGAAGAACACGCTGGTGCCGGCTGGCGTGCCGTCCGTGCTCCACAGCGAGTAGCCGTCGGCGGTCGAGTTGGCGACGAACCAGGCGCGGCCAGCCACGATTTTCGGCCGGAACAGCGTCAGGCTGTTGGTGTCCACCGACGCGGCCGTGCCGGTCGCGAGGTCACCGAGCGGGAACGTGCCGGCCACGGTGCCGTCGGTGAACCACGGCTCGGTGCCGGTCGTCGCCGAGTAGCTGCTGAACAGGAAGCCGTTGCCGAACGGCGTCAGGTCCCGCGGATCGTAGGCGCTGCCGACAAGCGAGGTGCCGGCCGCCGTGCCGTCCGAGAAGGCCAGGGCCGGAACCCACCCGGCGGGTACGACCGGGAAGGCATTGACCCAGGCGTTCCATAGCACGCCATTGCCGAACGCGACCATCGTGAGCCGGCCCTGGCCGGGGGTGAAGCTGTAGGCGTAGCCGCCGCCGCCGTTCGTCCCCGGCCACCAGTCGATCACCATGTGCGTGCCCACCGCCGTGCCGTCCGTGACCCACAGTTCCTGCCCGGCCGACGGCGTGGTCGCGAAGAAGAACACGCGGTTGCCGGACACCGTGAAGCCCCAGGGGTCGCTGCTGCCGGCCCCCGGGTTGATGTCGAGCACCATCTGCGTGCCGGCGGCGGTGCCGTCGCTGCGCCACAGCTCGCGACCGTTCGTGCCGTCGTTGGCCCAGAACAGCAGCGTCGTGCCGAACGCCACGAACTCGGGCTGGTTGCTGACGATCGAGAAGGCGCTTGCGCCCGGCGTCGGGTTGATGTCGGCGACCATCGTCGTACCGGCGGTGGTGCCATCGCTGCGCCACAGCTCGATGCCGGCCGCGGGGGTCTCGGCGAGGAAGTAGACCGCGCCGCCCATGACCGTGAGGTAGGTCGGGTTCGAACTGCCGCCGCCGGCCCAGACGTCCTTCAGCAGGGACTGGGCCGGCAACGACACCGGGGCTGTGGCGACGAAGAGCAACCAGAGGGATGTGCGTAGGGGGCTCATGCCCGAGCCAGCGGCAACGGGCGCGAAACCACACACCGGCACGGCCGGAATTCCTCAGCCGCCCGGGGCGTGCGGCGACCTCGCGGTCGACGCGCTGCAGCAGCTGACCGGTCTCCGCGAACGGGAACGCGTCCCCGATGCGGGCCCGGGCGGCCACCGCCAGCCGCTCGCGGCGCGTGGGCCTAGCGCCGCTTCCCTCCGACACCGGGCACGGCCGCGACCTGAATCATCCACGCCGCGACTTGGCGTTCGTCGAGGTCGTGCACCGACTCGAGTTCCACGCCCCGAGTGGACTTGCCCATCGCGACCGGCGTCACGGGCGGTACCGGCTCGAGCGCGACCCCGTTCACGAACATCAGCTTGACGTGGTCGGCGAATCCGCCGCAGGAGAAACACCAGCCGTCGCCGACGCCGTAGTACGACATGCCCCACTTCACGCAGCGCTGCAGGCCGGGAAGCGTCCTGGTCGCAAGGGCATCGACGCGTTCCGCGATGCCGCGCTGCGGCTGAGGAAGACTGGCGATGTAGTCGAAGACCGCCTTGTCGCCGACTGCGGCCTTCGCGGAGCTCGCTCTGCCGGTGACCATGGATTCCGGCAGAGTCGTGGCAGCCTTGCCCTTTGCCACGGTGCGCTTGGCCGATCTTCGGCCTGCGGGCTTGGCAGTCTTGTCAGTCGTACGGGCGGGCATGTCGGTCTCCTTGACCGTGGAAGAGTGTCGGCCGAACGTCTTGGATGCTCAGCCGCGGGCCGCGTGCGAGGGGTCTGGTTTCGCGGTTGCGCTGGTCGCGGCTCGCCGGCTCCTGCGTGGAGTTGGACGGCTACTTGAACATGCCGGTCACGCGAGTGATCTGCAAGGAGCTGTGGTCTAGCTCCCCCTGCACGACATCTCCCATGGGGATGAGCGCGCCGCCGTAGAGGAGGTGGTCAACCTGCCCTGTGAACACCAAGCGTCGCCCGACTTGGAGATCGAAATCGCCCGCGGACCACATGCCATACTTGACGCCAACGTAGATCCAGTCCTCCGACCCGTTTTCGAAGACGCAGAAGTGCAGCCTGGTGTTGAGGTCTTCTGCCCAGTCCTTGTCATCAAGACGCACGAACGCTCGTACGCCTGTCATCGGCGAACCCGAACGAATCTGCGAGGCGGCGCTGGGTGCAGCAGGCGCAACGTGCGCACCTGTGGGGCTAGGGTCACAACCGACCGCAGCAGCTACGAGAACCATGGTCAAGGAGAGTCGCACAATGGAGTCCGTCCAACGTCTGTGGCTCTCAGCCGCGGCGCGCAGCGCCGTCGGCTGCTGGGGCTCGTTGGGCAGCCTACTTGGCCTGCTTGCCGGGGTCCAACTCGGCGGCGATCCAGCGTCTGACGGCGAACTCGCGATAGCCCCTGGCTTGCAGAAAGCGCGCGACGTTGCCGCCATCGCGTCGCGCGGCATGAATGCCCTCCTTGAGCTCACTCCACTCGGCTCGCGCACGCTGGACTTCAGCGTCGAACGACCGTGCCCGTTTATGTTCGCGCATCCCGATGAGGGCGATAGCGGGGCCGAAGAGCGCTGCGAACACCGCTGCCCAAGCGATCCAACCGTTCTCCCAGAGGAGTACGCAGGCAACCAGGCCAGCAGCACCGAGGGCAATGCCTGCAACCATCTTGCCCTTGGGAGACAGACTCAGCAGTTGATCCTCGAACGTAGGTCCGGTCATGGTCGCGGCCTGCCCAACGTCTCTTGCCGCTGAGCCGCGAGCTGCGTGCGAGGGCTTCAGCTCTCGCGGTTGGGTTGATCGCGGCTTGCCGGCTCCTGCGGCGAGTTGGACGGCAGTCTAGATCGGGAGGCGCTGCGATGCATCCCGACATCACTCGTCCCAGTCCCAGCGCCGTCCGGTTATCTCGATCTTCACCACGTCGACACCATCGAACGGGATGTCTGCTTGGCCACGGACCTTCGTGATGCATCCGCCGACGATGATCACGTCCTCGAAGAATCGCCCATCCGCCAGGGTGATGTTGCCTGTCTGGTAGCCCATTCCCGTCTCGCCCTGCCGGACGAGGAACGCAGCCCATCTCTCGGGAAGATGCCTCACCTGGCCGTCCAACGTCTTTGCCCATCAGGCGCGAGCGACGCGGTCGAGGGTGTCAGCCTCGCGGCGGCTCTGATCCTTGGTTGCTTGCCTGCTCGGTTGCTGTCCCGCGTCGATCGTCGCCTGCATGGGCTAGTTGGACGGCGCTCATCATCACGACTCCAGCGTACGGCACAAGCCCTGCCGGGCTCATCCGCGGATCGGGGCCTCGGGCCGGTAAGTGATAAGGCCGACGTCCTGCCGGCGTCGCGCAGCTGCGACCCAGCAGGCGTCGCGCTGACGCTGCATCCAGGTCTCTTGGTTCTTCCGGCGACGACGACCTCCACGGCCGACCGACGATGGCGACCGCGACAACGTCGCGGCCGTCCAACGTCTTAGTCGATCAGGCGCGAGCCGCGTGCGAGGGCTTCAGCTCTCGCGGTTGTATTCCTCGCGGCTCGTCGGGTGCTGCGCCGCGTTAGGCGGCGAGCGTACACGACGTC
>JAEUHS010000117.1 GCA_016794035.1 Planctomycetota bacterium | reverse complement strand
AATGAGAAGGGCCCGGTCTGCACCGGGCCCTTCCTGGGTCGTCCGCAACTCGACCCTCCACTTCCCTTCCCGCGGCAGCTATCGGTTCCATGCCACCGGCGACCTGAGCCCTGGGCGCGAATCCGCGCCGCACGGGGCTGTGGGGTTGCGCCGCCACCTCCGCCTGCCGAGCATGGCCGCCCGCCGCATGGCCACGCCGTCCTCCGCATCCAACGTGACGATCGTCACCGGCGCCAGCCGTGGCATCGGGCTCTGCATCGCCAAGGAGCTCGCTGTGCGCGGCCATCGCCTGTTGCTGGTCGCCCGCGATGCCGCGCGCCTGGCGACGGCGGCCGGCGAAGTGGCGGCGACCGGCGCCCGCGTCGAGACGCTCGCGCTCGATCTGCGCGACGAGGCGGCCGCCGCGGCGGCCGTCGCGGTCGCCGAGCGCCACCTCGGTCCGCCGACGGCGATCGTCAACAACGCCGGCACCGCCCCCTCGGACAAGGTCGAGAACACCACGCCCGCGATGCTGCGCGAGACGTTCGCGCTGCACGTCGGCGCGCCGCTGGCGTTCGCCCGCGCCTGCGTGCCGCACATGAAGGCCGCCGGCCGCGGCTGTCTGCTGCACCTGGCCTCGACCGCCGGCCTGCGCGGCTACGCGTTCACCTCGGCCTACACGGCGGCGAAACACGGCATGGTCGGGCTGGCGCGGGCGCTGCACGCCGAACTGCGACCGGCCGGCATCGACGTCTACGCGATCTGCCCGGGCTTCGTCGACTCCGACATCACCCGCGCCGCCGCCGCCGCCATCGCCGCCCGCGGCAAGGCGACCGCCGAGCAGGCCTTCCAGCGCATGGCCGCCCAGAACCGCATCGGCCGCATGCACACGCCGGCCGAGGTCGCCGCCGCGGTGGCCGAGGTGCTGCACGACCGTCCCGCCGGCTGCGTCTACGATCTGGACCGCGACGAACCGGCGTTCGTCGACTGACCGCCGCCTGGTCCCCGCCCTCAGCAGAGCCCCATGAGCCAATACGACTTCCGGTTCGAACGCGGCAGCGATGGTGTCGCCGTGCTGACCTTCGATCGCCCCGAGACCCTCAACTCGCTGACGTTCGACATCTACGGCCAGCTCGAACGGCTGTTCCTCGAGCTCGAAGAGGACGAGGCGGTCAAGGCGATCGTGCTGACCGGCCACGGCCGCGGCTTCTGCAGCGGCGGCAGCGTCGAGGACATCATCGGCCCGCTGCTCGAGACCGAACTCGACGGCACGCTGACGTTCACGCGCATGACCGGCGCCGTGGTGCGCAACATGCTGCGGCTCGGCAAGCCGATCGTCGCCGCCGTCAACGGTATCGCCGCCGGCGCCGGCGCCGTGCTGGCGCTGGCCAGCGACATCCGCGTGCTGTCGCAGAGCGCGAAGTTCGCGTTCCTGTTCACGAAGGTCGGGCTGACCGGCGCCGACATGGGCGCGGCGTGGCTGCTGCCGAAGGTGATCGGCACCGGCCGCGCGATGGAGCTGCTGTTGCTCGGCGACAAGGTCGCCGCCGACGAATGCCTGCGCATCGGCCTCGCCAACCGCGTCGTGCCCGACGACCAGGTGCTGGCCGAGTCGCTGGCGCTGGCACGCCGCCTCGCCGCCGGCCCGGGCCTCGCGCTGGCGATGACCAAGAAGATGGTCTGGAACGAGTGGCCGATGGACCTCGAGGCCGCGATCGAACAGGAGGCGCAGGCGCAGGCGCTGCTGCTGCGCGCGCACGACCACCGCGAGTTCTACAACGCCTGGATGGAACGCCGCGACCCGCGCTTCCTGGGCCGCTAGAGACCATGCCGATGAACGTCGATCTCTGGCTGCCCGACTCCGACCTCGACCCCGCGCAGCGCGAGTTCGCGCGGCGGATCCGCGCGTTCGGCGCGCAGAAGCTCGCCCCCCACGCGCGCGCCATCGACGAGCAGCGCACGTTCCGCCGCGAGATGGTCGCGGACCTGGCCGCCGCGGGCGTGCTCGGCGGCCCGCTGCCCGAGCAGTACGGCGGCAGCGGCTGGACGCCGCTGCAGCTGGCGATCGCCCACGAGGAACTCGGCGCCGCCTGCGGCAACGCGCGCGGCTTCTGCGCCGTGCAGACCGGCCTCGTCGCCCAGTGCCTGGCGAAGTTCGGCAGCGACGCGCAGAAGCAGCAGTGGCTCGGCCCGCTGGTGCGCGGCGAGGCGATCGGCTGCTTCGCGCTGACCGAACCCGAGGCCGGCAGCGACGTCGCCTCGCTGCGCACGACGGCCAAGCCGCAACCCGACGGCAGCTACCTCGCCGACGGCCAGAAGTGGTGGATCACGAACGGCGGCCGCGCCGACGTGATGATCCTGTTCGCCACCGTCGATCCGGCGCTCGGCCGCAACGGCATCACCGCGTTCCTGGTCGACACCGAACGCCGCGGCCTCGCCCGCACGCCGATGCCGGGCATCGAACTCGGCCACCGCGGCAGCGACCACGCGACGCTGACGTTCGGCTCGTTCCCGATCGCGGCCGGCGAGGTGCTCGGCACGGTCGGCAAGGGCTTCGGCGTCGCGATGAACGGCCTCGCCGCCGGCCGGCTGTCGGTCGCTGCCGGCGCGGTCGGCATCCACCGCGCCGCGCTCGCCGCCACGGTCGAGTTCACCGCCGGCCGGCAGCAGTTCGGCCAGTCGCTGGCGAGCTTCCAGATGGTGCAGGAACGGCTCGCCGACATGCTGACGACGCTGCACGCCAGCCGCGGCCTGGTCTACCGCTGCGCACAGCGCCGCGCCGCCGGGGCAGAGACGCACGCCGATCTCGCGATGACCAAGCTCTACGCGACCGAGGCCGCGGCCAAGGCCGCCGAGCACGCCGTGATGCTGCACGGCGCGCGCGGCTACAGCTCGGCGTTCCCGGTCGAACGGCTGTGGCGCGACAGCCAGGCGCTGCGCATCTACGAGGGCACGTCGATGATCCAGCGGACGATCCTCGGCCGCATGCTCGCCGCCGAGAGCTGACCACGCCGCGCGATGCGCGGCGCGATGGCGTCAGCCCTTCGCCGCCGCCAGGACCGGGTAGTCGAGGTAGCCCTTCTCGCCGGGCGTGTAGAGCGTCGCGAAGTCGGGCGCGTTCAGTTCGGCGCCGGTGCGGTAGCGCGCGACCAGGTCCGGGTTGGCCAGGAACGGCACGCCGAACGCGATCAGGTCCGCGTCGCCGGCGGCGATCGCCGCGTCGGCCTTGGCGGCGTCGTAGCCACCGTTGAGCACGAACGGGCCATGGAACGCCTGGCGCATCGCCGGTGCGACCGGCGGCAACGGCACGTGCATCATGTGGCCCGGCAGCGGCTCGGTGACGTGCAGGTAGGCGAGGCCGAGACGATCGAGTTCGCGCGTCGCGTGATGGAAGGTCGCCGAAGGGTCGCTGTCCTGCATGTCGTTGAAGTTGCCGGTCGGTGACAGCCGGACGCCGACGCGGTCCGCCGACCACGCGGCCGCGACGGCCTGCGTCACCTCGAGCAGGAAGCGCGCACGCTTCGTCGGGCTGCCGCCGTAGTCGTCGGTGCGCCGGTTGGCTCCGTCGCGCAGGAATTGGTCGATCAGGTAGCCGTTGGCGGCGTGCAGTTCGACGCCGTCGAAGCCGGCCGCCCGTGCGTTCTTCGCGGCCGTCGCGTAGTCGTCGACGATGGCGCGGATCTCGGCCACGGTCAGGGGGTGCGGCGTCACGTAGGATCGCTTGCCCCTCGGGGTGTTGGCGTCGCCCTTGGCCGCGATCGCCGAGGGCCCCACCGGCAGCCCGCCGCCGAGGAAGTCGGGATGCGACACGCGGCCCATGTGCCAGAGCTGCAGGAAGATCCGGCCGTCCTTCCGGTGCACGGCCTCGGTGACCTTGCGCCACGCGCCGACCTGCGCCTCGCTGTAGACGCCCGGCGCGCCGAGCCAGCCGCTGCCGCCCGGCGAGATCGCCGTGGCCTCGGTGATCAGCAGCCCCGCATCCGCGCGCAGACCGTAGTAGCGCGCCATCGCCTCGGTCGGCACGGCATCGGCGCCCGCGCGGCCGCGGGTCATCGGCGCCATCACGAAGCGGTTCGGCAGGGTCAGCGGGCCGACCCGGAACGGGGAGAAGAGGTGCGGGTGGTTGGTCATGGTCGGGATCGGGGTCGGGTTCGATGCATCAGGCAAGGTCGAACAGCAGCGCCTCGACCGGATCGATGGCCGTCAGCGACAACGTGCCGGCGGTCTCGGTGCTGGCGCCGTCGCCGGCCTGCAACTCGTGCTCACCGATCTGCAGGCGGCCGCGGATCAGTTGCAGCCAGGTGCCCCGGCCGGGTGCGACGACGTGCGTGATCGCATCGCCAGCGTCCAGCCGCAATCGGCGCACGATCGCATCCTGGTGGATCACGGCGCTGCCGTCGCGGCCGTCGGGCGAGATCACGACGACGTCCTTGCGCTTCGCCGCGGCGGCGTCGGGCTTCCATTCGGTGTAGCCCGGCGTCAGACCGCGGCGCGCCGGCTGGATCCAGATCTGCAGGAAGTGCAGGGCCTCGCGATCGCTCGGGTTGCGCTCGCTGTGCGTCACGCCGGTGCCGGCGCTCATCAGCTGGATCTCGCCCGGCCGGAGCACGCGGCCGTTGCCCAGGCTGTCCTGGTGCTGCAGCGCCCCCTCGAGCACGTAGCTGAAGATCTCCATGTCGCGATGTGGATGCGTGCCGAAGCCGCGGCCCGGCTGCACGCGGTCCTGGTTGATCACGCGCAGCGACCGGAACCCCATGTGCGCGGGGTCGTGGTAGTCGGCGAAGCTGAACGTGTGCTGGCTGTCGAGCCAGCCGTGCCGGGCGTGGCCGCGCTCGGCGGCGCGGCGGATCGTCAGTTGCATGGTCTGCATGGTCGCTGCCCCGATGCGGGTCGTCACCGCACGGCCCCGTGGCGGGACTCCGGCTGGTGCAGCCGTGCGCCCTGCCTGCGCAGGGGACTCGGTCGGGCGGCGCGATTGGGCCAATGCCGGCTGCTTCTCAAGGTGGTCGCGCGGTTCGGCCAGTGCGAACCCGACGCAGGCCGCCGCGCGCCGGGTTCGAGACGCGCCGCCAGGCAGGGCGCATCGCCGGGCCCAACGCTCCCGGTGCCGGAAACGCCGATGCCGCCGCGCGGCTCGGCGGCGGTCAAGCCCACCACCGTCCAGGCCGATGACATGGCAACACCATGCCAGGAAGCAGCGGCCGACCCAGGGTCATCCTGCTGGTCGAGGACGACCAGGGGGACCAGGAACTGACGCGGCGCGCCCTGCAGCGCCTGCCGGTTCGCCATCACCTCGAGGTCGTCGCGAACGGCGAAGACGCACTCGACTACTTGTGCCGTCGGGGTCACTTCGCCGAGGCCGTGCGGCCCGACCTGGTGCTGCTCGACCTGAACCTGCCGGGTCTCGACGGCAAGCAGGTGCTGCAACGACTGCGCGCCGAGCCCGCGCTGGTCGGTCTGCCGGTCGTCTGCCTGACGACGTCGAGCCAGGACGACGACGTGCGGCAGTCGTACCGGCTCGGCGCCAACTCGTACATCGCCAAACCAGCGAGCATGGAGGGCTTCTCCGCGCTGGTGGAGGCGGTCCACCACTACTGGTTCGACACGGTCCTGCTGCCGGACGGGGGGAAGTCGGATGGAACCTAGACTGTTGAAGGTGGCGGCGATCGAAGACGACGCCGTCGACCAACTGATCCTGCGCCGCCTGCTGGATGCGGTCCCCGAGTGGCGCGTCCAACTCACGGGCTACGCCGATCCGGTCCAGGCCCTGCAGCAACTGCCGCAGGATCCGCCGGACCTGATCTTCCTCGACTACCAGTTGGGGGCCTGCAACGGCGTGCAGTTCCTGCAGCAGCTGCGGCAGGCGGACGTCGACAGCCCCGTGATCCTGTTGACCGGCAACGACGACCGCAACATCGCCGTGCAGGCGATGCAGGCCGGTGCCTCGGACTACATCACCAAGCATGCGCTGTCGGTCAACTGCCTGCGGCGCGCCGCCTCGACCGCGCTCGCGCAGAGTGCGCTGGAGTACAAGCTGCGCACCCAGCGCGAACACCTGGAACAGACCAACCAGGAACTGACCCGGCGCAACAAGGAGATCCGCGGTTTCCACCACATGCTGTCGCACGAACTGCGCAGCCCGGCGGGTGCGGCGCTCACCGCTGCCGAACTGCTGCTGGACGGTTCGCTGGGCGACCTCAACGACGAGCAGCGCGAGTTCGTCGCCATCATCGAGGGCAGCTGTCATCAGATCCTGGTCCAGATCCAGGACCTGTTGGACATCTCCCGGCTCGAGACCGGCAAGTTGTCGCTGCGGGCGCGTCCCACCGATCTCGCCAAGCTGGCCCAACGCGCCGTCGCCGTGCTGACGCCGACCGCCCAGAGCCAGGCGATCAAGGTCGAGTGCAACGTGGCAGACGATCTGCCGGAGCTGGCAGTCGACCAGGAGCGCATCGGCCAGGTGCTGAACAACCTGCTGAACAACGCGCTCAAGTTCACCCCGCCCGAGGGCACGATCCGGGTGACCGTGGACCGCGACGCCGCCGACGAGAGGTGGCTGCGCGTGGCCGTGCAGGACACCGGCCGCGGCATCCCGCCCGAGCACCTGCCGCGCCTGTTCGAGCGCCTCTACCAGGTGTCGCCCAGCGACTGCCGGGAAAAGGGGGGGCTCGGGCTGGGCCTCAGTCTGTGCCGCGACCTGATCGGCCTCCACGGCGGCCGCATCGGCGTCGACAGCGCTCCCGACCAGGGCAGCACGTTCTGGTTCCTGCTGCCGATCGCGAGCGTGCCGGCAGCGGCGCTGCAGCCGCAGGACGCCGAACCGACGCCCGCGACCTGAACCAGACCATGATCGAAGCTCCCCTGCCTGCCAACGAAGCGCAGCGCCTCGCCGCGCTGCACGCCTACCGCGTCCTCGACACTGCCGCCGAGCAAGGCTACGACGATCTGACCGAACTGGCCGCGCACGTGTTCGACACGCCGATCGCGCTGGTCAGCCTGGTCGACGCCGAGCGCCAGTGGTTCAAGTCGCGGTTCGGCCTCGACGCCCCCGAGACGCCGCGCAGCGTCGCCTTCTGCTCGCATGCGATCCTGCAGCCCGACGAAGTCCTCGTCGTGCCCGACTCGTTCGCCGACGCGCGCTTCGCCGACAACCCGCTGGCCACCGGCGCGCCGCACGTGCGGTTCTACGCCGGCGCACCGTTGGTCTCGCCGGACGGCATGCCGCTCGGCACGCTGTGCGTGATCGACAACGAGCCGCGCCAGGCGACGGACCGGCAGATCGCGACCCTGCGCGCGCTGGCCCGGCAGGTCGTCAACCAGCTGGAGTTGCGCCGGACCTGCACCGATCTGGGCCGGATCACCGAGGCACTGCGGCGCTCGAACGGCGAACTGGAACAGTTCAGCTACGTCGCCGCCCACGACCTGCAGGAGCCACTGCGCAAGCTGAACTCGTTCAGCGAGCTGTTGCGCCAGGACCTCGGCCCGGCCCTGCCCGAGGCAGCGGCCCAGGATCTGGGCTTCATCGAGGACGCCGCCGGCCGCATGCGCAGCCTGATCACCGATCTGCTGCAGCTGTCACGGACCAGCACCGCGCAGCTGTCCCGTGTCACCCTGCCGCTCGCCGACTGCGTGCAGCGGGCGCTGGAAGCCGTGTCGAACCGCACCGCGGAGACCGGGGCCACGATCACCTGTGACCAGTTGCCGACAGTGACCGGTGACGCGACGCTGCTGACGCAGTTGTTCCAGAACCTGGTCGGCAACGCGCTGAAGTTCGTGCGCGGCCGCAAACCGGCGATCCGGATCACCTGCGAGCAGACGGCCGAGGGCCCGGTGTTCGGCGTGCGCGACAACGGCATCGGCATCGCGCCCGAGTTCACGGAGCAGGTGTTCGCGCCGTTCAAGCGCCTGAACGGGCGCAGCGAGTTCGAGGGCACCGGCATCGGGCTGTCGATCTGCCGCAAGGCGGTCGAGCGGCACAGCGGTCGCATCTGGGTCGAGTCGACGCCGGGCGAAGGCAGCCACTTCCGCTTCACGCTGGCTCCGGCTCCGGCCGTCGACCCGGTCCCGGTCTAGCGCGGCGTGCGCTCGTCGACCTCGCGCACGACCGCGAGCACCCGCCGCAGGTTGCGGATGTCGGCCAGCGGATCGCCGGCCAGCACGACGAGGCCGCAGCGGGCCCCGGGCCGGATCGTGCCGAGGTCGTCGGCGCCGAGCACCTTCGCCGCCACCGTGGTCGCGGCCGCCAGCGCCTGGGCCGGCGTCATGCCGTAGTCGACCATCAGCTCCAGTTCGTGCGCGTTGTCGCCGTGGTCGAACACGCCGGCGTCGCTGCCGCAGGCGATCGTCACGCCGGCCGCGAGCGCCCGCTGGAAGCCGACCCTGGCCGCGTTGAGGCGCGACACGATCGGCCCCTCGTGGCCCGCGTAGCCGACGATGGCCTCGTTGGCCGCCAGGCACGGGCACAACACGACGCCGCGCTCGCGCATCAGGTCGAGCGTCTCCTTGCTGGCGCCGGCGCCGTGTTCGATCGTGCGCACGCCGGCCAGCACCGCGCGGCGGATGCCCTCGTCGGTCGTCGCGTGGGCGGCGACCGGACGACCGAGCGCCCTGGCCTCGTCGCACAGCGCCTGCAGCTCTTCGCCGGAGAACGTCGGCGCGACGGGCCCGTCCCTGCCGTGACGGTAGTCGGCGTAGACCTTGATCCACGCGGCCCCGCCGGCGACCTGCTCGCGCACCGCCTGCCGCACCTGTTCGACGCCCGCGACCGCCTGGGCCCCCTTCGGCACCGCCGGGTCCTCGGGGTCCGGCCCGTAGCAGCCGCGCAGCACGATCGCGCGCGTCGCCGGGTAGATGCGCGGGCCGCGCGCGACGCCCTCGATCATCGCCGCGCGCAGCGCGACGTCGGCGAAACCCGCCCCCTCGGTGCCGAGGTCGCGCACCGCGACGAAACCGGCGAGCAGCGTGCGCTCGGCGTAGCGCGCGGCGCGCAGCGAACGCAGCTCCGCCGCATCGTGGCGCACCTGATCGTCCCAGCTGCGTTCGTCGTACGGCCGTAGCAGCAGGTGCGTGTGCAGGTCGATCAGCCCCGGCACCATCCAGGCGTCGCCGAAGTCGCGGTCGACCTGCTGGTCGGGCGTCGCGGGTCGCACCAACACGACGCTTTGCAGGATCGTGGTCACCACGACGTCCTCGCGCCATGTGACGCCGTCCTCGGCCAGCACATGACCGCAGCGCCAGGCGTCGGGCCGCTGCGCGGCGAGGCACGGCGCCAGCACGATCAGCAGCAGCGGGAAGCGGCGCATGTCCGCATCTTCGCCGCCCGGACCGAGGCTGTCAGCGACTGTCCGGCCGCGCGTTCGAGAACGCGATGATCACCTGGGCCCGATCCTCCCAGTTGCCGGGCGGATCGCCGGGACGTTCCCGCTGCACGCGCCACTCGCAGCCGACCATGTGCTGGCGGATCTCGGGGCTCTGCAGCACGACCCGCCGCAGCGCCTTCAGGCGTTCGAGGCACAGGTCGATCGAGGTCACCGGACGACCGCGCGCGTCCTGGCCGATGGTGACGTCGGGCATCTCGACGACGATGCGGATGTCGGACGTGAACGTCAGCGACGCCTGCAGCGTCTTGACCAGCCAGCCCTGCACGTCGCGCTTGATCGGGAACGGCTGCCCGGCGGCGAAGAAGTCCGACAACGGCGCGGTCATCGTCACCGTGTCGCTGGTCTGGTCGATGTCGAGCGAACGACCGGCGATCTCCTCGTAGTCGGGCAGCACCTGCTTCAGGAACTCGCGCATCTCCCCGTCCTGCGCGGTCACCAGCGGCGCGGCGACGCTGACGTCGCCGCCGCCGGACTGCTGGTCGAAGATGCCGGTGTCCTGGGTCTTGCCCTCGCCGGCGATGTTGAACGCGAACTGGATCGACTTCTGCAGCTCCTTGAGCTTCGCGAGGTCCTGCACGCCGAGCGCGTAGAGCACCACGAACAACGCGAACAGCAGCGTCATCATGTCCGCGAACGACACCAGCCATCGTTCGTGGTTGACGTGCTCTTCGTGCTTGTGCTTCTTCGCCATGGCCACGCCGCGTCCGGATCAGTGCTTCTTGTCGCCGCCGCCGCCGTGGCTGCCGAGGTAAACCCTCAGCTTGCTGCGCAGCGCACCCGGCGCGACGCCGGACTGGATGCCGATCACGCCCTCGAGCACCATGCTCTTCAGCAGCTGGTCGTGTTCGATGTGCCGCTTGAGCTTGAACGACATCGGCAGGCAGACGATGTTCGCGAAGCCGACGCCGTAGACCGTCGCGACGAACGCGACGGCGATGCCGGGGCCGATCAGGGCCGGCTGGCTCAGCACGCTCATCACGTGCATCAGGCCGAGCACCGCGCCGAGCACGCCGACCGTCGGCGCCAGCGCACCCCAGGTCTCCCAGAACTTCATGCCGGCCTTCTGGTCCTCTTCCTCGATGTGCATGTCGACCTCGACGGTCTCGCGCATCGCCTCGGCCGAGCTGCCGTCGATCGCCAGCATCAGGCACTTGACCAGGAACGGATCGCCCTTGCCGCTGTTGGCGTAGGTCTCGAGCGCCAGCAGGCCTTCGCGGCGGGCCAGGTTCGCCAGCTCGAGCAGTTTCTCCATCAGCCCGTGGAAGTCGTACTTGCCGGGCAGGAAGAACCGCTTCAGCGACTTGATCGCGAACGGCAGGTCGGACGGCAACGTCGCCACCAGGGTCGCACCGAGCGAGCCGACGATCACGATCAGGAACGCCGTGACCTGCAGCAGCGAGCTCGGGTGGCCACCTTCGAGGATCATGCCGCCGAGCACGCCGCCGACGGCGAGCACCAGTCCGACGATGCTGAAGATGTCCATGCCCCTGCCTGCTCCCCTCGAGATGCGGAACGAAGATGCGCCAACTGGATGATGGTCGATCCGGAGCCCCACTTGAGCCCGGCGGCGGGAATCCCGGCAGTCACCACCGACTGTCGCGGTTCGCGACAGTGTCGACGGCGGCTACGGCGTCGTCGCCGCCATCACGGCGCCGCGCCGCGAGCGCAGGCGCAGCAGCAGCAGCCGCGCGTACTCGAGCACGAACGAGCGCTGGGCCCACCAGATGCGCCACCACGGCACGACCCGCAGCGGCCGCAGACGCCGCCGTTCGGCCAGGATCGCCGGCAGCTCGCCGAGCGCGCGCAGGCGCCCGCGCAGGAACGCCCAGCCGACGCCCGGGCGACCGCACAGCGGCATCAGCAGCACGATGCCGGCGTTGCTGGCCAGGAAGCCGGGCAGGTTCAGCAGCAGCACCGGCCATGGCAGGTTGACCAGCCACGCCCAGGTCGCGTTGCGCACCGACCGCACGTTGAACTCGAGGTCGCGCACGCGCCGGATCGTCGCGTTGAGGCGGTGTCGCACCTCGGCCTTCGGCGCATAGCGGATGCGGTGGCCGGCGACGACCGCGCGCAGCATCAAGTCCGTGTCCTCGAAGTTGGCGAAGAAGTCGGCACGGAACAGCCCGATCGCGCGCAGCATCGCACAGCGCAGCAACACGGCGCCGCCACATGCCGACAGCAGGTCGTCGGCCTGCCGCCAGTCGGCGACGGGCTGCAGCCGGCCGCGCGGCGCCGAGTCGCCGTTGCCGAGCAGCCACACGCCGGCGCCGTCGAGCAGATCGGGCCGATCGTGGAGCCGCATGCAGCTCGCGACCGCGCCGACACGCGCATCGGCGGCCGCCGCCAGCAGTTCCTCGAGCCAGCGCGGGTCGGCCTCGGCGTCGTTGTTCAGCAGCGCGACGAACTCGCACCGCCCTTCGGCCAGCACGATCCGCATGGCGTGGTTGCAGCCGCCGGTGAACCCGGCGTTCTGCGGCAGCGCGTGCAGGCGGATGCGGTCGCCGAACTCGCGCCGCAGCGCGCCGGCCTCGTCGTTGGCCGAACCGTTGTCGACGACGTGGACCTCGACGTCCGGCCACGTCTGCGCGAACAGCGACTGCAGGCAGGCACGCGTCAGCACGAGGCCATCCCAGTTCAACACGACGACGGCGACGCGGACCTGCGTCGGGCGCTCGCTCACCGATCCGCCCCCATGCTTCCGCCCGGGACGGCACGCACGCGCGTCGGCTGGAACTCGGACCTGATCGCCATCGGCCGGATGCTACGCGGCGCCGAGACCGAAACGCACTGCCAGACGGCGGCCGATACCGAGCAGCCAGCGCCCGGGCGCACCGAGTCGCCACAGGCAACGGAACGTGCGCACGTAGCGATCGCGCCACAGCTCGGGCGCGTGGTCGCGCACGAACGCGAGCTTGTGCGCCACCGCCGCGCGGCGTCCCGCCTGCAGGTCGACGAAGGCCTCGTGCAGCAGGTTGTTGCGCAGCGCCGGGCTCGCGCCGACGTCGGCCGCCAGCAGACCGGCCGCGACGCCGTCGCTTCGCGCGGCGGCCAGCACCTGCAGTTCCTCGGCGAAGCGCGAGCGGTCGGCGCTGGCCAGGTTGCTGGCCGCGGCGTCGTGGCGGCGGTAGTGCACCAGCAGTTCGTCGACGTCGGCGATGCCGAAGCCCGCGCGCAGCAGGCGGAACCAGTACTCCCAGTCCAGCGCGAAGCGCAAGTCGGTGCGGAACGGGCCGGTCGCGCGCACCGCGTCGGTGCGGTACAGCACCGACGGGCAGCAGACGAAGTTGCCGCGGTACAGGCGCGCGCTGTGGGCGGCGCGATCGTCGCCAGGCGCATGCTGCCAGAAGTGCTCCTTGTAGCGCTCGGCCGGCGAGACGAACGCGACGCCGTCGGCGTCGACCGCGGTCGCCCGGCAGTGCGCCATGCCCGCGTCCGGCCGCGCGCGCAGCGCCGCCAGCAGGCGCTCGAGGTAGCGGGGCTCGTAGACGTCGTCCTGGTGCGCGAGGCAGAAGAACGGCGTCGTCACCAGCTCGACGCAGCGGTTCCAGTTGCCGCCGATGCCGAGCGCCGGATCGTTCCGGTGCACGGTGACTCGTGCGCCGGCCACCTCGCGCGCGAGCGCGGCCGAGCCGTCGGTCGACGCGTCGTCGACCAGCAGCAGCACGAAGTCCGGCTCCGTCTGCCGCAGCAGCGATTGCAGCAACGGCCGCAGGTGCACGCCGGCGTTGCGGCACGGGATCGCGAAGGTGGCGACGGGCACGGCCGCAGCAGACCTGTCGCCCGCCGGGCGGTCAAGCGAGCCGATCGGTCAGACCCGCAGCAACGCCGGGCCCGCGATCCGGCGCGTCTCGACCGCTGCATGGGCGGCGGCGACCTCGTCGAGCGCGAACGACGCCTCGACGCCGAGACCGGCCCAGCCGGCGGCCAACAGCTCGGTGAGCCGCGCCGCCGCGGCCGCCTTGGCGGGGGCCGAGAAGTCGTCGCTGCCGAGGAAGAACACGCCGACGTTCTTGAACACCAGCGGCCAGAACGGGATCGGCCCAGGGGTGCCGCCGGTCGCGTAGGTCGCGATCGAACCACCCTGGCGCAGCAGCAGCTCGTCGACGGCGACGTTCGCGTCGAAGGCGACCTCGACGATGTGGTCGACGCCGTCGGGTGCAGGCGCGAGCACCCGGGCGACGAGGTCGTCGACGGCGAGGCCCTCGGTGCAGACCACGTGCTGCGCCCCCGCACGCTGCGCCACGGCCACGTCGGACGGTGCGCGCACGGTCGCCACGACCGACGCCCCGGCCTGCCGCGCGAGCGCGACGGCGCAGCGACCGACGGCGCCGGCCCCACCTTGCACCAGCACGACGCGGTCGCGCACGGGGCCGGCGACGTGCACGGCGCGGTCGGCGGTGATCCCGGGGATGCCGAGGCATGCGCCCTGCTCGAGCGTCGCCCGGTCGGGCAGCACGATCGCCTGCGACGACGGCACGACGACGTATTCGGCCGCCGTGCCGAACGCGCGGTAGCTCTGCGCGCCGAAGCACCACACGCGTTCCCCGACGCGCGTCGCGGCGACGCCGGCGCCGACGCGGTCGATCGTGCCGGCGCCGTCGCTGTGGGGAATCACCCGCGGGAACGGCATGCCGACGCCGAAGCTGTCCTGGCGCTTCTTGACGTCGCCGGGATGCACGGCGGAGACCCGCGTGCGGATGCGGACCTCACCGGGCCCCGGTTCGGGGTCCGGCATCTGGCCGACGACCAGCACGTCGGCGGCGGGACCCTGCCGCTCGTACCAGGCGGCCTTCACGGGCGCGCCCCCGCCTCGGGTTCGGTGCGCCGGGCGACCCAGATCGTGCGCCGCGGACCCTTGGTGCGCCGCGCGCGCACGTGGTGCTCGGTGACGTGAAACCCGCTGCGGCGCACGCGCTTGTCGAACGCACGGTTGTCGGCCGACGACCAGACCGCGAGCACCCCGCCCGGGCGCAGGGCCCGGTGGATCGCCAGCAGGCCACGGTCGCCGTACAGCCGTTCGTTGCGCGGCCGCGACAGCCCTTCGGGTCCGTTGTCGACGTCGAGCAGGATCGCGTCGTAGCGGTCCTCGGCGCCGCGGATCACGTCGCCGACGTCGTCGAGGACCAGGTGGGTGCGCGCATCGCGCAGCGGATGACCCGCGCATTGCCCGAGCAGGTCGCGGTTCCAGGTCACGACCTCGGGCACCAGTTCGACGACCTCGACCGCGGCCTCGGCATCGGCCAGCGCCAGCACCCGCGCGAGCGTGAAGCCCATGCCGAGCCCGCCGACCAACACGCGCGGCGCCGACCGCGCGCCGAGGCATTCCAGCGCCAGTTCCGCCAGCATCTGTTCGGAACCGGTGACGCGGCTGCTCATCAGCTCGACGCGATCGAGCCAGATCGTGAAATCGCCATCGTGGCGGTAGCAGCGCAGTTCGGCATCGTGCCCCGGCACGCGCGCGGACCCGACCAGTTCGTGCGGCTTCACGGCACGAACCTATCCGCCCAGCCCGGGGTACGAAACGGGATCCCAGCCGCGTCAGGAGTCTGCCGCGACGGGCCGTTCTCGCCGTGCCGGCGGCCCTACCGCAGCTTCGCCCGCCACGAGGCCGCTGCCCGGCCAGCCGACCAACCTGCCGGCCCACTGGCCCGGGTCACGCTCGGGCGAGATGCTGCGCGCTGCATGCCGATCCTGCCGCCGACACGCGAGACCATCGCCGCTGCCGCCGAGGCGCTGCGGCGGGGTCTGCTCGTCGGCATGCCGACCGAGACCGTCTACGGCATCGCCGCGCTGGCCCACGACCCGGTCGCGGTCGCGCGCACGTTCGCGGCGAAGCGGCGGCCCGGCGACAACCCGCTGATCGTGCACCTGGCCAGCGCCGACGAACTGCCGCGCGTGGCGCGCGAGGTGCCGGCGGCGGCGCGGCAGCTCGCCACCGCGTTCTGGCCCGGACCGCTGACGCTGGTGCTGCGACGACGACCCACGGTGCTCGACTGCGTCACCGCCGGCCTCGACACGGTCGCGGTGCGGGTGCCGGATCACGCCGTCGCGCGCGAACTGCTGGCCGCGGTCGGCGAACCGCTGTCGGCGCCGAGCGCGAACACGTTCATGCACCTGTCGCCGACGACCGCCGCCGACATCGAACCGGAACTGCGGCAGCAGCTCGCCATGGTGCTCGACGGCGGCCCGTGCCGTGTCGGGCTCGAGTCGACGGTCGTCGACTGCACGGGCACGCCGCGCGTGCTCCGGCCAGGCGGCGTGTCACGCGCCGAACTCGAAGCCGTGCTGGGGCAGCCGGTGCCGCTGCTCGGCGGCGACGACCGGGGCCCGCGTGCGTCGCCGGGCCGCTACACCCGGCACTACGCGCCGGTGACGCCGCTGCGCCTGGCCGCGACGCTGGCCCCCGGCGACACCGGCCTGACGTTCGCGGCGCCGAGCGGCCCGCAGCAGGTGCAGATGCCGCGCGAGCCGAGCGCCTACGGCGCGGCGCTCTATCGCGTGCTGCACGCGCTGGATGCCGTGGCTGCGACCGCGATCGTGGTGCAGGAGCCGCCGGCCGAGCCGGCCTGGGAAGCGGTGCGGGACCGCCTCGCCAAGGCTGCCGCCAGCGACTGACCCGCGGGCCGGAAGCAGACGGTCACCCGCCGTCAAGCGACCTCGTCGCCGCGAACGGCTTCGTGTCGGTGCCGCGCGACCCGACGTGAGGACGGCACCAGGTCGTCCGCTCGCGGCCCGGAAGGCACGGCTCGTCGCGAGCGGCCTCCAGCCGTCGGGCTGGCGGTGGCGCCGGGAAGTAGCGGCAGGATCTCGTCGCCACCGGCCCTACGCTGGGCTCATGCGCGTTCCGCCCGGGGAGCCGCAGACCTCGGACCATGGCCCCACCGTCGACAGCACCGGACCTCGCGCCGCCGCCCCGGACGCGCAACGCCGCCGCGTGGCTGCCGGCGCTGCTGGGGCTGCTGTACACCGTGCTCGCCGCGTGCCTCGCGTTCGCGCTGCACCCGATCGTCCTCAACGAAGCGGAGAGCGACAACTTCCTGCGCGGGCTGGAGAGCCTGCTGCGCGGCGGGCCGTGCATCGACACCTACCATCCGGCCCACACGGTGCTGTTCGGCGCACTGGTGGTGAAGCTCACCGGCTGCGAGCCGTTCGCGGCGCTGCGCCTGGTGGCGGCGGTCGGCGGCGGCGCGATCGTCGCCATCACGCTCGGCCTGGCGCGGCGATTCGGCGCCGGTGCGCTCGGCGCGGGCCTGGCGATGCTGCTGCTCGGGCTGCACCCGGGCCTGCTGCTGCTGTCGATGCAGGCCTCGGCCGACACGCTGGCCACGGCGCTGATGCTGGCGACGCTGCTGGTGGCCGTGCGCGGCCGCCAGTCGCGGCGCGGCCGCGACGCCCTGCTCTGCGGCCTGCTGTTCGGTCTCGCGGTCGGCACGCGCTTCAGCTGCCTGGGCTTCGCGCCGGCGCTGCTCGGCGTGCTGCACCGCGGCCAGCTGCTGCGCGGCCTGCTGCAGGCGTCGGCGGGGTTCGCCGTCGGCTACGCGCCGCACGGCATCGTCAGCACGCTGCAGTTCGGCTCGCCGTTCTTCACCGACAACTGGCGCAACTTCGTGCTCAAGCACGGCCAGTTCGATGCGCTGCTGCTGGTCGACCCGGGCTACCCGAACCTGTTCGCGTTCCTGCGCGAACACTGGCTCGAATCGCTGCAGATCGGGCTCGCCGACGTGTGGCTTCAGGTCGCGGGCGGGTTCGGTGAGGTGCTGACCAGCGGTGCACCGGCGCCGTGGTCGACCCTCATCGGCGCGATCGCGCTCGGCGCCATCGGGTGGCTGGCGGTGCGGCGGCGGTCGATCGGCTGGATCCTCGCCCTGTGCTTCGGCAGCTACCTGGCGCTGATCTGCCTGTCCTACTCGCCGATCGAACGCGTGCTGCTGCCGCTGCTGCCGCCGGCGACGGTCGCGCTGGCGGCGATGGTCCATCGCGGCGCGTGGTGGTCGACCGCGATCGGCGGCCTAGCGCTGGCGGCGACCTGCATGTCGCTGGCGCTGCACCTGCCAGCGCGGCTCGAACGGTTCGTCGATGCGCATCCGTTCCGCGAGATCGAGGTCGCGCGCGACCTCGTGGCGCGCAGCGACGTCGAAGTCGCCGCCGCCAGCTATGCCTACATGGCGCGGCATGTGCCGGGCACGACGTACGTCTATCCGATCGGGCCGGGGCCACGCAGGCAGGCCGACCCCTACGGTCACCTGCGCGACGAACTGCTCCGCACGGGCGCCAACGGGTTCGTCATCGGGCGCCGCACCTCGGCGGACACCTTCCGGGCCCTGCGCGGCGCGACCCCGCCCTACGACGTGCACGTGGTGCGCGCCGACGACGACGTCGTCGCGCTCGTGTTCCTGGTCGCCCACGACGACGGCGGCGCTGCGGGCCGCTGGTTCCTGGACTTGCAGGTGACGCCGGCGCAGTGGCACGACGGGCCGCTGTCGCTGCAGGTCGAACTGACGCCCGCGAGCGATGTCGCGGCCGTCGAGTCGGTCGCCGTGCGGTTCGAGGTGGCGCCGGGCAAGGGACCGACGCTCGACCTGCCGCGGCTCGACGATCGCCGCTGGGGCATCGAGTGGTCGTCGCGGCCGCCGCCGGGCCGCTGGACCATCGGCACACGCATCCGCCTGCGCGACGGACGCTACATCCGCGGGCCGCGGCGCGAGATCACGGTCGATTGACCGCGCGCCGGGTCGGTCACCTGCTCCAGAGCGACCGCAGCAGCGCGTTCATGCTCGCGAACGCGCGCGTCGCGCTGCGCTCGTTGTAGCGGGCGCCGTCCGACGCCGCGGTCGGATCGGTGAACGAGTGCACGGTGCCGCTGTACTGGACCAGTTGCCAGTCGACGTCGGTGGCACGCATCGCCTCGACGAACCGCTGCACGTCCTGCTGCGGCACGTAGGGGTCGTCGGCGCCGTGGCAGACGAGCACCTTGGCCTTGGTCCTGCCGGCGTCCTTCTCGAGCGTCGGCGACGCGAGATCGCCGTGGAACGAGACGATCGCGGCGACGTCGGCGCCCGCGCGGCCGAGCTCGAGCACGGTGCCGCCGCCGAAACAGAAGCCGATCGCCGCGACCTTCGTCGCGTCGAGGCCGAGCGCCTTGCCCTCGGCGCGGAACACGTCCAGCGCCTTGCCGGCGCGGGCGCGCATCAGCGCGCGGTCGCCGCGCACCTTGCCCGCCGCGGCACCGGCCTCGTCGGCGTTCGTCGGCCGCGTGTCGACGCCGTACATGTCGACCATCATGACCAGGTAGCCGTCGGCGGCGATGTGCTTCGCCTCGACGAGCGACGCCTCGCTCGGCCCCATCCAGTTCGGCACCATCAGGATGCCGGGTCTCGTGCCGTCCACCGTGCCGTCGAACACGATCGTGCTCTCGAACGTCGTGCCGCCGAGCTCGTAGCGCACGGACTTGGTCTGGAGTGCGGTCTGGGAAGGAGCGGGCGCGCACAGTGCCGCCGCGACGAAGCAGGAGACGAGGGTCTTGCCGATCATGGCGCCGAGGATAGGACCCGGGCGACGCCGACAACAGCCTGCGCGCCGCCGTCGCCCCATCGCATCACTTGACGCCGACGATCACCCGCCCGAGCGAGTCGATCGCGCCATCGGGGTGGCGCGCGTGCAGCGCGGCGATCACGTCCGCCCTGACGCGATCGACCGTCGCCGCGTCCGCGGTGCCGAGCGCCGCCACGAACGGCGCGGCGATCTCGGTCATCATCCGCCAGTAGCCGAGCGCGCTGCCGCAGCGCAGCTTGCTTGGCACGTCGCTCTCGCGCACGCCGGTGAGTCCCGCCGCCACGAACAGGCTCGCGATCAGCCCCGGCGGCGCACAGCGGAACATGCCCGGAGCACCGGGCGGCGGCGCCGGCAGGTCGATGTGCCGCTGGATGCCCTGCATCATGCAGGTGACCCAGAAGTTCGCCTCCGGCGCGCCCCACACCGTGGTCGCCAGGCGCCCTCCCGGCTTGAGCACGCGCACCATCTCCTTCGCCGCCAGCTGCATGTCGGGGAAGAACATGAACCCGAGGCGGCAACTGACCGCGTCGAACGTCGCGTCGGCGAACGGCAGCTCGCAGGCATCGACGTGCCGGAACTCCACGTTCGTGAGACCTGCGTCGGTCGCTTTGTCCTTGGCGACCCGCAACATGCCTTCGGCGAGGTCCGTCAGCACGACCCGTCCCGCGCCGAGGCGCCGCGCGATCGTGAGTCCCGGCTCGCCGGTGCCCGCGGCGACGTCGAGCACGTGGTCGGCGGCGGCAGGACGCAGGTGATCGACGATCGAGTCGCCGTGCGGCGCGAGCCATTCCATCGTGATGGCGTCCCACTTGCGCCAACCCGGGGAGAACTTGTTCCAGGACGCTTCCTGCGCCGCGCGGATGTCGTTGGCCGGCATGGACCGCTAGTCTGCCGCATCCGCCGCACGGCAGCTGATGACTTGCGTGCATCTCGGGCTGATGCGTGCAACCTACGTTTCGGCAACGGCTTGCGCTACTCGCCGGCGATCGGAGCCCGGCGGGTCGCAGGTCATGCTCCCTCGCTCGGAGCCTCGGCTGGGCGCAGCGCCAACGTCGCGCGCGCCGCGTCGACGACCCGCCCCAGCGCCTGCACGCACGGATCACACTGGCTGCCGCAGCACCAGCGCCAGTTGGCGTCGGGCTCCGTGAGGTGCCGGGCGACGAACGCGACGTAGCTGGCGTCGACGCGCTCGTCGGCCAACCGCGCCCGGATCCAGGCAGCGGCTGTCGCGGTCAGGGCGGCGGGGTCCACGGCGCCCATCGATACCCCCCGCTGGCCGGCAGGCAAGAGGGCATCCGCGCTCGACGACGGCGCCGGCAGCGGGCATGGTGCGCAGCCCGTGAGCGCCACCATCTCGTGCAAGGGACTCGCCGCCAGCTTCGGCGCGCGCGAGCTGTGGTCCGGGCTCGACCTCGAGGTGACCCCCGGCGACGTGATCGGACTGGTCGGCCCCAATGGCACCGGCAAGTCGACCCTGCTGCGCATCCTCGCCGGCCTGCGCGCGCCCGATGCCGGCTCGGTCACCGTCGCGCCGAAGACCGCGACGCTCGGCTACCTGGCACAGGAGCCCGATCGTCGGCCCGGCGAGAGCGTGCGCGCGCTGCTGGCGCGGCGCACCGGCGTCGCCGCCGCCGAGGCCGCGATGAACCGCAGCGCCGCGGCGATGGCCGACGGCGTGCCGGGCGCCGACGCCGACTACTCTCTCCACCTCGAACACTGGCTCGCGCTCGGCGGC
>JAEUHS010000115.1 GCA_016794035.1 Planctomycetota bacterium | reverse complement strand
GCTGGTCACCCCAGCGATCCTCGAACAGCGCATCACGGGTGCTGCGGGCATGGACCGCGGCTACGCGGCGGTCGACTTCCCGGCGGCGATGGCCGCGACCGGCGGCGTCAAGTTCGCCGCGCAGTGGGTCGTGTTCGATCCGGTGACCGGCCAGCACGCGACGACGCAGCGCTACGAGTTCCGCGTGCAGTAGCGAGCACGCTGCACCTCGAACGCCGAGTGCCCGGCTACGCTGTGGCGCGGATGCACAGGTTCCGCGCTCTGATCGTCGCCGCGCTCCCCGTCCTTGCCGCCTGTTCGCTCGGCGAACGCTTCCTCGTGCCCAGTCCCGCCTGGGTCGCCGAACCGTCGGCGCTCGGCCTCGCGTTCGACGACGTGGAACTCGCGACCGGCAGCGACACCACCGTGCATGGCTGGTTCCTGCCGAGCGCGGACAGCGACGGGCGCACGGTGGTGCTGTGCCACGGCAACGCGGCGAACATCTCGTTCTACCATCCGTACTACCGCTTCCTGCACGACGCCGGGTTCCACGTGTTCCTGTTCGACTACCGCGGCTACGGCAGGAGCCGCGGCGAACTGTCGGTCGACGCGCTGCTCACCGACACCGAGGCGGCGCTGCGCTACGTGTTCGCGCGACCCGACGTCGACGGCGGCAAGGTGATGCTGTTCGGCATGTCGCTCGGGGCCATCGTCGCGCTGCATGCGGCCGCCGAGCACCCGGAGCTGGCCGGCCTCGTGATCGAGAACGCGTCGAGCCCGCATGCGCTGCTGCAGCGCGCGGCCGGTGGGTTCCTGACGTTCTGGGCCGAACTGCTCGCGCTGCCGGGCAGCCTCGAACCGGTCGACAACGCGGCGCGCCACCGCGGGCCCGCGCTGTTCGTCTGCGGCGCCTGGGATCCGCAACTGCTCGAACACCTCGACGCGGCGGCGGCGCACGCGGGGCCGACGGCGAACTGGGTGCAGCCCGAGACCGGGCACGCCCCCGCGGGCCTGCTGCGTCACGACGGCGAGTACCAGGACTCGATCGTGCGGTTCCTGCGCGGCTGCGCCGACGGACGCGCGCCGCGGCTCGAGGCGATGGCGGGTGCGGTGGGGGCGGGCACGGTCGACGTGGCGGTGCTGCGACGCAACCTCGGCGACGAACCGTTGCCGGTCGAGATCGCGCTGGTCGGCGACAGGGGCGACACGGTGTTCGCACGGCGCTGGCTGCACGGCGAACGCGAGGTGTTCTCGCTGCCGGTCACCGAGCCGCCGCGGTTCGTGGCGGCGTGGCCGTACGCGCGCACCAACGGCGATGCGCAGGCCACGACCTGGGAGCCGATGCCCGGGCCGCTGAAGCAGGCGGCCGACACGTTGCCGATCCTGCGTTCGCTGGCGGCGATGGCGATTGGGGAGGCGGAGCCGCTGCGGCCGGCGCGTTCGTTCGTGCGATCGCTGGCCTGGCACGAACGGGAACACGGGCCGTTGCCCGCGCTGGCTGCCGCCGAACTGGTGCCCGAGCTGGTGACCGTCGGCCGCGTGCTGGCCGGCAGCGACGCGGCCGACGACCGCCTGCTGGCGCGTGACATGCTGCGGCGAGCGGTCGCCGCCGAGCCGGCCGATGCGCGCCTGCACTACTGGCCGGCGTCGCGGTACGTGGTCGGGTTCGCGCACGGCGCCGAGGTCGCCGCGGCGCGTGCGCTGCTGCAGAGCCTCGGCGACTAGCGGCCCATCGCCGCCTCGTCGTGCGGCAGCGAGCCGCGCGCGGCGCGCAGGTAGCCGAACGGCGTCAGGTGCATCAGGTTCGACACGCGCGAGGTGTAGACGTCGGCGTGGCGTTCGATCTGGCGCGCGAGCCGGCTCTTGTCGTTGCCGGCGCGCAGCAGCGGGCCCCAGTGCTCGTGGCCGATCTGGCCGCTGCGGCGCGCCATCGGCGCGATGCGCAGGTCGAGCGCCTCGGTCGCCGAGCGCAGCACGCGCAGCCGTTCGTGCAGCAGCGACGGACTCGCCGGCACGTCGAGCGGCACCGCGGCGCCGTGCTCGAGCCGCTGCAGCGCCAGCCGCAGCGTCGCCTGCTCGTGCTCGAGCAGCGCCTTCTCGTGCATCAGCGTCTCCAGCTCGCGCTGCTCGGCGGCGAACGTGCGCTCCTGCACGACCTCGTGCTCGAGCTCGCGCAGCACCAGCGCCGTGCGCCAGCGGCGGATCTGGCTGGACACGTGCACGTCGGCGTAGACGTGGTCGCCGACGTAGAGGATCTCGGCGCCGTCGAGGCCGAAGTGCTCCTGCACCAGCTGCGCGTTGCCGCCGCGGTAGATCGCGCCGGCGCGCAGCGGACCGTCGACCGGGCGTTCGGTGCCGGCGTCGTCGAGCACCTCGGTCAGCGGCGCGTTGCCGTCGAAGAACGACGGCTTCTTCGCCTGCACGACGATCAGGTCGAACAGGCCCTTCCAGTCCGCCGAGCCGAGGCTCGGCGCGAACGTCCACGCCATCATCGGCTTGGTGTAGTGCCACTCCGAGTTGGTGGCGAGGAACAGCTTCTTGCCGGCCTGGCGCAGGTCGAGCAGCGTCTGCACCAGCAGCGGGTCGAGATCGACGAAGCGCTGCGGGTCGGCGATGATCTCCGCCTTCAGGCGCCCTTCGAGGTGCGCCTTGTTCATCGTGTCGCCGACCAGATCGACCAGCTTGTCGTAGTCGAGTTCGCGCCCGAGCTCGCCGGCGTCGAGCAGGTCGACGAGCTGGCCGTAGATGCACGCCTCCGACAGCGAGAACAGCGTGTTCAGGAACACCCAGCGCGGCTCGCTGAGGTCCACCCAGACCTGGCTGTAGACCCTGCGCTGCGCCTCGTGGTCGAGCAGCTGCGTGCCGTGTGCCGCCTGCGTGACGTAGCCGAAGCGGTTGGCCTTGACGACGTTGCCCAGCGCCCGGTCGAGCACCAGCCCGCGCGCGAACAGGTCGGGTCGGAACCGCAGGCCCGCGACCGGCAGCCCGGCGTCGAGCAGGTGCTGCTGCACGTGCGCGTAGGCCCGGGCCTCCCAGGCGCGCTCGTCGTAGTGCACGAGCGTGTAGTCCATGTCGAACCCGACCGCGCGGATCGACCGCATGTTCAGGGTCCGGTTGCAGAACACCCGGCGCTCCGGGGGCGGCGGCGGCACCGCCGGCGTCACGGTCGACATGGCGGCCTTCATACCATCCGCGGGCATCGGTCGGCCGGTGGCATCGCAACTTCGTGTCGACGCACGGCGTCCCGCAACGGGGTACACTCGAGCACCCCATGTGCACCGGCAACCAGCTCCGTGTCCTGTGCTCGTTCGCCGTGCTGCTGGCATTGCCGGCCTGCGGCGCGGGACTGATCACCGGGCTGGCCGCGAGCAACCGGGGCAACGGCACGGCCGAGGTGCGGCCGCCGGAGTTGAGCATCGCGCCGCTGCTGCCGCTGGTGCCCGAGCCGGGCACGATGCGGACGGTCGTCGTGGCGAACGCGCAGATCGCGGCGGCCGCGCGGCTGCGGGTTCGCCTGGTCGCGGCCGGTGTCGCCGCCGATCAGCTCGGACCTTCGGCGTCGGGGCAGGGTGGTTCGACGTTGATCACCTTCACGCTCGACACCGGCAGGATCGCGGCCGCAGTCGGAGATCCGACCGCCGCCGACGTCGCCGGCCAGCTCGACGTGCTGGTCGACGATGTGCCGATCGCGCCGTCGGTGCCCGTGCTGCTGGTGCGGCAGCCGGAGATCGGGCTCGTGCTGGCGCCGCCGGCCACCGAGCGGTTCCTGTCGCCGCTGGGCGAACGCGTGCTGGTGCAGGCCTTCGGTCTGCGCAGCACCGAAGTCGGCAATCTGCAGCTGCTGGTCGCGACGGCGGATCCGTCGCGACCGCCGGCGCCCGGCCAGGCGTGGCCGACGATCACGCGCGTCTGCAGCGACCTGCGCTTCGAGACCCCGGGGCCGGACGCCGTGCTGTCGGCGGTCGTTCCCGGCAGCACGTTCCCGGTCAACGCGCGGCTGTTCGTGCGCGATGCGATCGCAGGTGAGTCGACGGTCGCGACCAACGCCTACTACCGGCCCGACATCGCGCTCGCGTTGCCGAGCCAGGGGCCGACGACCGGCGGCAGCCTGGTGACGCTGATCGGCACGGCGCTCGTGCCGATCGATTTCTCGGGCACGACCGTGCCGGCGCCGCTGCGGTTCTCGGACATCGAGCTCTCGTTCGCCAAGGGCGGTCGCGTCACCAGGCTCAGCGCCGAGGACTTCCGGCCGGCGGAATCGGGCACGGACCGGCTCGTGTTCACGATGCCGGCTTCCCCGGACGGCCGTCCGGGCCAGGTCGACATCGTGCTGCGCACGAAGCTCGGCGCTACGACGGCCCAGATCGCCGTCAGCCAGGTGTTCCTGTTCGCCAACCCGAAGCCGTTCTTCGGCCCGCGCGGCGCCGTGCTCGATCGCGCGCCGGTGGCCGTGACGCCGATCCTGCTCGACGCCGAGCCCGGCACCGACGCGGCGCCCGACTTCGCGGTGCTGACCGAGCAGGGCGGGGTCGGCTTCCTGCAGCTGCTGCTCGCGCAGCAGAACGGCATGTTCCAGCCGTTCGCCGCCCCGCGGCAGATCGGCAACCACGAAGTGGCCGCCGAACGCCAGCCGCGCGACATCGCGACCGGCGACTTCGACGGCGACGGCGTGCCCGACCTGTTCGTCGCCAACGGCGGCGCGGCGACCGCCGTGCATCACCTGGTGCTGGGCCGCGCTCGGCCCGACACGCCGCTCGGCGACGTGTATCGGCTCGCCGGCGAGCCCGGCACGGCGATCTGCCGCGTCGGCGACTTCGACGGCGATGGCCTGCCCGATGTGTTGCTGGTGCCGGGCGCGGATTCGCCGGCGGGCCTGGTGCCGCGGCTGCGGCTGGCGCGCCCGACCGGTCCGGGTCAGCCGGGCTTCGCTCCGGCGGTCTACCTGCCGGTGCGGCCGTTGCGCCACGATGCGGTCGACATCGCCGACCTCGACGGCGACGGCCACCTCGACGTCGTGCTGTTCCGCGGCGGCTCGCTGCAGCTCGACTTCGCCTACGGCAACGGCGACGGCACGTTCACGGCCGGGCAGCCGCTCGACTTCACGGTCCCCGGTTACACGGCCGACGAACGCTCGGCGGCGGTCGGCGTGCACGCGTGCCACGACGGTACGTTGCAGTCGCTCGGCATCGTCTGGGCCGGGGTGTCGCCGGGCCTGCCCGGCGCGGGCCAGAGCCAGCCGGGCTACGCGGTCCTGCGGCAGAACGTCGCGCGCACCTATGCGCCGCCGGCGCCGGGCGCCTCGCAGCTGCTGGCGACGCAGCCGTTCGGGCGCAGCCTGATGGCCGACCTGGACGGCCAGCCGCCGCTCGAGCTGGCGATCTCGACCGCGGGCACGCCGAGCACCGTGTCCCTGGGTCTGCTGCGCTTCGACCCGACCGGCTTCCTGCCGGTCCCGGGCAGCGTCGAGTTCGGCGGCGTCGAGCTGCCGCGCCAGATCCGCGGCCTCTACTTCGCTCGCGCCTTCCCGCCGACGCCCACCTCGCCGGAGGCGCGCGCCGTGTTCGTCGTGCACGAGATCGACATCGACGGCAGCGCCGAACGCCGGCTGTCGACGCGCCTGATCTACACCGTCGCCGCGCCCGATCTGCTGCAGCTGCTGCCGCCCGATGCGGGTGCCAACGCCACCGATCCCGTCGAAGGCCTGGTCGGCGGCGACTTCCATCCCATCAGCGTCGCCGGCAAGGGCCGGCAGCGCGATCTGGCGCTGGCGCGCAGCGGCTTCGTCGACCTGATCCAGAACGACGGCTACGGCGGCTTCCCGCAGGTGGGCGACCGGCTGTTGTGGTCCGGGCTGCTGCCGCGGTCGATGACCCTGCTGCCGGCGCCGGCCAACGAGATCGACGGCCTCGTGTTCGCGGGCAGCGACTCGCGGCTGGCGGTGTGGCGCCACGATCCGAACGGCGCGAGCGACCAGGTGCCCGACAGCGTCAGCGGGGAACTGCGACTGGCGAGCAGCCTGCCGCAGCTGCGGACCGGCACGCTCGCCGACACCACTCGCATCGTCGTCGGGGACGTCGACGGCGACGGGGTCGACGACGTCGTCGTGCTGCTGTCGTTCGTCGATGCGTCGCCGGCCGAGGGGGACGCGGCGATCGCGTTGCTGCGCGGCAAGCCGGCGCCGCTGCCGAACGAGTTCCCCTTCCACGTGCCCGTGGCCCTGGCGCCGGTGCACGGCTTCGCGTCGGCGATCGCGCTCGGCGACTTCGCGGCGTCCAGCGACGGTGGCAGGGAACTCGAACTGGCGGTCGCGATCCCGCGCGGCACGACGCCCGCAGGTCTCGATGGCGACCACGTGCGCTTCTTCCGCTACCACCGCGGCGCCGATCCGAGCGAGGACCGCTTCGAGCCGAGCGCCGTCGTCGGTGGCCCGCAGGTGCTGCTCGCCGGCGCCGGGCCGACCGAGATCGCCGCCGCCGACTTCGACCGCGACGGCCTGGTCGATCTGCTGGTCGCCGGCGCCGACGACAGCGCGCTGCGGTTGTTCCGCAACGTGTCGCTGCCGGCCGCCGGCCAGCCCGAGGTCGAGGTCGGCGCGTTCCTCGAGAGCCTCGCCTCGCCGCAGCCGCTGCCCGGCGGCAGGCCGATGGCGCTGCGGCTCAGCGACCTCAACGGCGACGGGCGCCTCGACGCGGTCGCGGTCGCGGAGTTCACGTCGATGACCGCGGTGCGCAGCACCTCGGTCGCCTTCTACCTCAGCTCGGCCGCCGGCGAGTTCTCCGGGCCGCAGTTCGTGTCGCCGGACCGGGTCGGCGATCGCGACGCGCGGCTGGTGCTCGACATCGGCGACTGGAACCGCGACGCGGTGCCGGACCTGTTCCTCGGCTGGAACACGGCCGGACCGGGCGATCGCAACGTGCGGGTCCTGTTCGGCGGCACGCGCTGATCGCGACCACTTCGCGGCCCGACTGGCGATCGGCCGACCGAGGTCTATCGTGCGCCGATGGCCAGACCCGCCACCTCCGACGCCGCGCCCGATCCGCGCCCGGCCCTGCAGATCGCGATGATCGGCCACGCGTTCATGGGGCGTGCCCACGCCAACGCCTATCGCCAGGCGAACCACTTCTTCGATCTGCCGCGCCGGCTGGTGCCGGCGGTGCTCGTCGGCCGCGACGCCGCGCGCGCGGCCGCGGCCGCGCGGCAGCTCGGGTTCCTGCGTTCGACGACGGATCTCGACGCCGTGCTGGCCGATCCGGCGATCGACGTCGTCGACGTGGCGACCCCCAACGACAGCCATCACCGGATCACGATGGCGGCGCTGCGGCGGCAGAAGCACGTGCTGTGCGAGAAGCCGCTGGCGCTGTCGACCGAACAGGCGCTCGAGATGGCGGCGCTGGCCCGCAAGCAGCGCGTGCGGGTCGCCGTCTGGCACAACTACCGCCGCGCCCCGGCCGTGGCGCTGGCGGCGCGCATCCTCGGGCGTGGCGACCTCGGCGAGGTCCGCCAGGTGCGCGCCGTCTACCTGCAGGACTGGCTGCGCGACGGCGCGGCGCCGGCGAGCTGGCGCACCAGTCGCCGCAACTGCGGCAGCGGCGCGCACGGCGACCTGAACGCGCACCTGATCGATCTCGTGCGCGCACTGACGGGGCTCGAGTTCGATGCGGTCTGCGGCGTGCAGCAGACGTTCACGCGGCAGCGTCCGGACGGCCAGGGCGGCAGCAGCAAGGTCGACGTCGACGATGCGTTCTGCTTCCTGGCCCGCTTCCGCGGCGGCGCGATCGGCACCTTCGAGGCGTCGCGCGTCGCGACCGGGCGCAAGAACCACAACTGCATCGAGATCTCGGGCAGCAAGGGCGCGCTGCGCTGGAACCTCGAGCGGCTGAACGAGCTCGAACTGTTCACCGCCGACGACGGCGCCGACGTACAGGGCTTCCGCACGATCCTGTGCATGGACCCCGGGCATCCGTACGCCGCCGACTGGTGGCCGGACGGCCACACGATCGGCTACGAGCACACGTTCGTGCACCACGTCGTCGACTTCGTGCGTGCGCTGCACGACGGCACGCCGTTCCGTCCGGACTTCGCCGACGGCGTCGCCGTGCAGAAGGTGCTCGACGCGGCGCTGCAGTCGATCGGCAAGGGCGGCTGGATCAAGGTCGGTCGCTGACGCCGGCGCGCGGGCCGGCTAACGTGCCGTCACCCGCGCCGAGCGGCGCGAGGACCACGGCCATGATGAAAGGACCCGGCATCTTCCTGGCGCAGTTCGCCGCCGACACGCCACCGCACAACCGTTTCGACACCATGTGCCGATGGGCGGCCGGACTCGACTACACCGGCGTGCAGGTGCCGTCGTGGGACCCGCGCTGCCTGGACCTGGCGAAGGCGGCCGCCAGCAAGGCCTACTGCGACGAGCTGCGCGGCACCGCGGCCGCGGCCGGCGTCGAGGTCGGCGAGCTGAGTTCGCACCTGCAGGGGCAGCTGGTCGCCGTGCATCCCGCCTACGCATCGATGTTCCAGGGCTTCGCGCCCGCCGGCGTCGAGACGCCCGAGGACATGTACCGCTACGGCAGCGAGCAGGTGCGGCTGTGTCTGAAGGCGAGCCAGCAGCTCGGGCTGACCGCGATGCCGACGTTCAGCGGCGCGCTGATGTGGCACCTGATGTACCCGTGGCCGCAGCGACCGGCGGGTCTGGTCGAAGCCGGCTTCAAGGAACTGGCGCGGCGCTGGCGGCCGCTGCTCGACCATGCCGAGGACTGCGGCGTCGACTGCGCCTTCGAGGTGCATCCCGGCGAAGACCTGCACGACGGCGCCAGCTACGAGGCGTTCCTCGACCACGTCGACGATCACCCGCGCGCCTGACTGCTCTACGACCCGAGCCACTTCGTGCTGCAGCAGCTCGACTACCTCGAGTACATCGACCTCTACCACGAGCGCATCCGCTGCTTCCACGTCAAGGACGCCGAGTTCCGGCCGAACGGCCGCACCGGCGTCTACGGCGGCTACCAGGGCTGGCAGAACCGCGCCGGCCGGTTCCGTTCGCCGGGCGACGGCCAGGTCGATTTCACGGCGGTGTTCACGCTGCTGACCAAGTACGGCTACGAGGGCTGGGCCACGCTCGAGTGGGAGTGCTGCTTCAAGGACAGCCAGCAGGGCGCCGAGGAAGGTGCGCCGTTCATCGCGCAGCACCTGATCACGCCGCCGTCGCGCGCGTTCGACGACTTCGCCGGCGGCAAGGTCGACAAGGCGGCGGTGCGGCGCGCGCTCGGCCTCGAGCCGTGACTCACTTCGTCAGGTAGGCGACGATGTGCGGGTCGCTGAGCATCGCGACGACCACGCGCATCATCGCGCCGTCGATCTGTCGCTCGAAGTTGGCCACCATCGACGAGCTGTTGACGCCGGTGTAGGTGGCGGCGTAGCCGTCGCCGGTCTCGACCCGCATCACGATCTGCGAGGTGATCTTCACCCAGCCGGTTTCGGTGGTCGCCGATTCGATCGACAGCCGCAATTGGCGCGCGCCGCCCTCGGCGACCGTCATCCCCCTGGCCACCAACTCGCGCCGGGCGATCGTGACGGCCACGTCGGTCCAGGCGTGGTAGTTCACGTACCAGCGCCCGCTGCGCACCTCCTCGTCCGCCGGCTGGGCGTTCATCAGCGCGACCGTGTTGGTCGAGCGGAACTCGGTCGTGATCGCCTCGAACGGGCGATCTGGGCTTGGGGTGTAGCTGGTGGCGCAGGCACCGAACAGGAGCAGGAGCAGGACAGTGGCGGTGGCGTGGCACATTCGCGGTTCCGGGAGGGCTGGGAACTGGCCCGAGAGTAGGCATTCTCGGCCCGGAGGCGAGCGCGCGTCTGCCGTCGTCGCTACGTTGACGGGACCTCTCTCGGAGCGGACATGAACGTCGCCACGCGCGCAGCCGAACCCAACGGGCGCAGGCCCGGTTCCGTACTGACCCACGATGCACGGGAAGCCCGCCCGAGCAACCTCGGTTGGCTGCCGCTCGTGTTGATCGTGGTGCTGTTCGGGTTCCTGCTGGTGCCGCGGGTGCAGCAGGACGTGCACGTCGTGCAGGCGTTCGCGGGCACCGCGAGCGCGCTGCTGGTCTGGCAGCTGGTGCTGTGGCTGCTGGCGCGCCGTTCCGGCCGCCGGCTCGCGGTCGAGTTCGTGCCGCCGGTCAGGCAGCACTACATCCAGGCCTGCGTGCAGTTGTGTCTGTACGCGTACTGGGGCTTCTTCTGGCGGCCGATCTACGCGCAGGCGCCGCTGATCCTGGCGCAGCTGGTGTTCCTGTTCGCGTTCGACGCATTGTTCTCGTGGTCGCGCGGCCGCGCCTGGCGGCTGTCGTCGGGACCGGCGCCGATCGTGCTGAGCACCAACCTGTTCATCTGGTTCCGCGACGACTGGTTCGTGCTGCAGTTCGTGATGGTCACGGTCGGCCTGCTCGGCAAGGAGTTCCTCAAGTGGCAGAAGGAAGGCCGCCGCACGCACATCTTCAATCCGTCGGGCTTCGGCCTGCTGGTCGCGGCGATCGCGCTGCTGTCGACCGGCATGACCGAGCAGCTGACGCTGGCGCGCTACCTCGCCTCGACCATCGAGAGCCCGCCGTACATCTTCCTGTTCCTGTTCTGCCTCGGGCTCGTCGTGCAGCACTTCTTCGCGGTGACGCTGATGACGCTGGCCGCCGCGGTGGTGATCGTGGCGATCGACACCGCCCACACGCAGGTCACCGGCACCTACCTGTTCATCACGTCGAACCTGCCGGCGGCGGGTTTCCTCGGGCTGCTGCTGCTGATGACGGATCCGTCGACGTCGCCGCGCACCAACCTCGGCCGCGCGTTGTTCGGCGCCGGCTACGGGCTCGGCTACGTGCTGATGTTCGAGCTGCTGGGCGACCTCGGTGCCCCCGAGCTGTACGCGAAGCTGTTCCCGGTGCCGATCCTGAACCTGACCGTGCGCTGGCTGGACCGCCTGGCGCGCAGCGGCTGGACCGGTCGGCTCAACACGCGCTGGGAGACCGCGCTGGCGCCGCGGCGCACCAACCTGGTGCACATCACGATCTGGGCGACGATCTTCCTGTCGCTGCAGTTCACGGGTCATCTGAGCGAACCGCATCCCGGCCACGAGGTCGGGTTCTGGAAACGTGCGTTCGCGGAGGGCCGGCTCAATGCGCCGCGCAAGCTGCGCAACGTCGCGGGCCAACAGGCGGAGAGCAGTCCCGACTTCGCCCGACCGGAGGCGGTGAAGAAGACCGCCGACGCCGCCAACGAACGCGGCATCCTGCGCTTCGACGAGCTGCCCGGCGAGCCCGCGGCGACGAGGTACGCGGAGACCCGCAGCTGGTTCATCCGGGCCGTGGCGTTCGACAGCCAGGACGCCTGCGCCAATCTGCTGATGCTCTACCTCTGGGCCGGTCAGGGCGAGCCGGACAACGAGCTGAAGTGGGTGCTGCAGCGCCTGGACAAGGTCGTCGCGGAGGCGCCGACGGGCGCCGCGGCGTTCCTGCTGGGGCTGGCGAACGAGACCGGTCGCGGCGTGCCGCCGAACCGGGCGCGCGCGCTCGAGCTGTATCGCGGCTGCGGTCCCGACGACGTGTTCGCGGTCAAGGGCATCGCCCGGCTCGGTCTGGCCGCGACGGGTGCGTTCGTCAACCTGGACGGCGTCGAGCCGGTGCTGGCCGGCGCGGCCGCGGCCGGCGATGGCGAGAGCTGCTGGTACCTGGCCCACATGTACGCCAACGGCCGCGGCGTCGCGCGCGACGCGGCGAAGGCGCAGGCGATGCGCGAGCGTGCGTGCGAACTCGGCTTCGCACCGGCCTGCGAGGCGAGGCAGGCGGCGGCGCTGCCGCCGTTCGAGGCGCCGCCGATCGAGTCGATGCGCCGGCCGCCGTGGGCGACCGCGTATCCGCTGTGAGCGAACCCGTCCGCGCCTCGTCGCGAGGCAGTAGGATGCTCGGCCGATGAAGACCGCGACCGCCGTTGCGAACGCCCGCCGGGCCCAGCCGGCGTCGCCGCCGACCGCGCCCGGCGCCGCGAGGGACTCGCGACTGGCATGGCTGCCGAGCTTGCTGATCGGCGTGCTGTTCGCGTTCCTGCTGGTGCCGCGCGTGCAGCAGAACGGGCACTTGGTGCAGACGTTCGCCGGCACCGCGGGTGTGCTGCTGGTCTGGCAGCTGGTGCTGTGGTTGCTGGCGCGGCGGTCGGGGCACCGACTCGCGGTCGAGTTCGTGCCGCCGGTCAAGCAGCACTACATCCAGGCGTGCGTGCAGCTGTGCCTGTACGCCTACTGGGGCTTCTACTGGCAGCAGCCCGACGGCGTGCGGCCGATCTACGCGCAGGCGCCGCTGATCCTGGCGCAGCTGGTGTTCCTGTACGCGTTCGACGCGCTGTTCGCGTGGTCGCGCGGCCGCGCCTGGCGGCTCGCATCGGGGCCGATGCCGATCGTGCTGAGCACCAACCTGTTCATCTGGTTCCGCGACGACTGGTTCGTGCTGCAGTTCGTGATGGTCACGATCGGCCTGCTCGGCAAGGAGTTCGTGAAGTGGCACAAGGAAGGCCGCCGCACCCACGTCTTCAATCCGTCGGGCTTCGGCCTCGCGGTCGCGGCGATCGCCCTGATCGCGACCGGCAACGTCGATCTGACCTGGGCGAAGTCGCTGGCGACGACGATCGAGAACCCGCCGCACATCTTCGTGTTCCTGTTCGGCCTCGGGCTCGTCGTGCAGGGCTTCTTCGCGGTCACGCTGATGACGTTCGCGGCCGCGGTGGTGATGGTGCTGATCAACCTCGGCTACACGTGGACCACCGGCGTCTATCTGTTCGCCAGCACCAACCTGCCGGCGGCGGCGTTCCTCGGCCTGATGCTGCTGATGACCGATCCGTCGACGTCGCCGCGCACCAACCTCGGGCGCACGATCTTCGGCGCCGGCTACGGCGTCGGCTACGTCGTGGTGTTCCAGCTGCTCGGCGCGCTGGGCGCGCCGGAGCTGTTCGCGAAGCTGTTCCCGGTGCCGATCCTCAACCTCGGCGTGCAATGGCTCGACCGCCTCGCGCGCCGCGGTGCGCTCGGGCGGCTGAACACGCGCTGGGAGACGGCGCTGCGGCCGCGCACGACGAACGCGCTGCACATGGCCGCGTGGACGGCGGTGTTCCTCGCGCTGTGGGGCAGCGGCTACGTCGGCGGCCGGCACCACCCCGGCGATTCGATCCCGTTCTGGAAGCGCGCGCTCGCCGAGGGCCGGCCGGAGGCCGGCCGCAAGCTGGTCATGGTCGCCGGCTCGCAGGCGGTCGCCGGCGGTTCGGCCGAGGCGCTCAACGAACTCGGCATCCTCAGCATCGAGGGCAAGGTCGTCGCCGCCGACGCGAACAAGGCGCTGAAGTCGGCCGCGGACTGGTTCGCGCAGGCGGCCGCGCGCGGCAGCGTGCACGCGAGCGCGAACATCCTGCTGCTCGACCTGTTCCTCGGTGCGCGCAGCTCCGACCAGGAGCCGAGGCTCGCGTTCCAGCGCCTGCAGGCCGAGGTCGGCAACGGCGCGCGCGGCCTGCCGTGCTTCCTGGTCGGCGCGGCGTTCGAGACCGCCGGCGACGGCGGCCGCGCCGTGCAGTACTACCAGCGCTGCGGCCCCGACGACCTGTTCGCCGCCAAGGGCATCGCCCGGCTCGCCCTCACGGCGGCGGGCGCGGCCGTCGACGTCGCGCCCGTCGTGCCGCGCCTGACCGCGGCCGCGGCGAACGGCGACGCCGAGAGCTGCTGGTACCTCGCCTACCTGCACCAGTCCGGTCGCGGTGTGGCGCAGGACCTGGAGCGCGCGGCGGCGCTGCGCGAACGCGCGGCCGAACTCGGCTTTCCGCCGGCCGTCGCCAGCCGCGACGCGCCCGCGCTGCCGCCGTTCACGCGGCCCGGCTGGCGGGTGCTGCCGCGGCCGGCGTGGGCGACGGCGTTCCCGCTCTGACCCCGGGCCCGGCGTTCACGCGCCGCGCCGCAGCAACCGCACCGGCCGCAGGCCGAGCGCGCTGTCGCGCGCCGTCGCCGGCAGCGCCTCGCGCGCCGACGAGCGCGCCGCGATCGGGCCCTCGTGCGAGGCGCCGCCGCGCACGACACGCGGTCCGACGGCCGCCGCATCGGCGCGTTCGCGCAGGCCGTCGCCGCTGCGCGGCTCGCCGCTGCCGTACGGCAGCTTCTCGTCGCGGCACCACTCGGCGACGTTGCCGTGCAGGTCGAACAGACCGAACGCGTTGGGTCGCAGTTCGCCGGTGCGCTGGGGACGCGGCCCGAACCAGCCCTGGCTCGTCACCGCGAGCGGATCGGCGCCGGTGCTCCACGGCGTCTTCGTGTGCGCGCGGCAGGCGTACTCCCATTGCGCTTCGGTCGGCAGGTCCATGTCGGCGGTGCGCAGCAGCGCGGTGGCCTCGAGCCAGTTGACGTTGACCGCGGGCAGCAGCGCGTCGCCGCCCTCGAACGGCTGGCCCGACAGGCGCGCCCACTGGCCGGCGGTCAGTTCGCAGCGTGCCAGCAGGAACTCGTCGAGGTTGACCATCTCTCCGCGCAGTTCGTCGTCCTGGGCCTCCTCGTCGTTCTGCGCCATGCCCGGATCGCCGCGGCGGGCACCGAGACGCACCGTGCCCGGCGGCAGCAGCACGAACACGATGCCGGTGTCGCCGTCGACCACGAGCGCGCCGGTCGCCGGGTCGCGCACCGGCAGCGCGTGGCCTTCGGCGTGGCTGCACAGGTCGACGAACTCGAACAGCCCGGTGGCCGGGTCCTTGCCCAGCGGCACCAGACCGGGCAGCCGCGGCAGGCGCAGGCCCCGGTAGGCGGCGCTGGCGGTGATCGCATCGCCGATCGCGCGCCACTCGGCCTCGTGCGCCGCCATCGCCGGCCGCACGACCTGCCGCAGGAACCGCAGCCGCCGCTGCACGCGCGCGCGCGGCCCGTCGTCGCCGACGAACGTACGCAGCGCGGCCTGCAGCCGGACCAACGCGTCCTCGAGGTGCTGGTCGGCGGGGTCGGCGAAGCCGCCGCCCGGTGCCTTGCGCGCGGCGAGCGCCGTGAGTCCGTCGGCGAGCTTCGGCAGCTCGCTGGCGAGCGGGTCGCCGTGCCGCGCGAGCCAGCCCGTGTAGCGGTCCTCGTGTTCGGGCCACGGCGGCGGCAGCGCGGCTTCGGCGGCGATCGCGGCGCGCAGCCGCCCTTCGTTGGCCAGCAGGCGGAAGCCCGCGTCGGCCTTGGCCGCGAACGCGGCGCTCTGCCGGGCGGTCTCCGTCAGCGCCTGCTGCTGGATGTGCAGCGCCTGGGCCAGCACGACCAGCGCCGCGAGCAGGCCGATCGTGACGATGCCGAACGCCACCGACTCGGCGCGGTGGCGGCGCACGAACTTGCGCAGCCGGTAGAACGTCGACGGCGGCGCGACCTGCACCGGCTCGAAGGCGAGGTGGCGCCGCAGGTCGGCCGCGAACTCGCCGACCGTCGCGTAGCGCTCGTCGCGTTCCTTGTGGATCGCCTTGCCGAGGATGCCGTCGAGGTCGCCGCGCAGCGCCGCGCGCCGTTCGGCCGGCGCCGCCTCGCTCGGCGGCCGCACCGCGTGCCGGCGGATCTCGGCCGCCATGCCGGCGTAGCCCTGCGCGCGCAGCACCACGCCCGGCACCGGCAGCTGGTCGGTCAGCAGTTCGTAGAGCTGCACACCGAGCGCGTAGACGTCGGCGCGCGTGTCGATGTCGTCGACGCGGCCGTCGGCCTGCTCGGGGCTCATGAACTCCGGCGTGCCCATCAGCGTGCCCTGGAACGTCATCGCACCGCCCTGCAGCAGCGGATCGCGCAGCGACTTGGCGATGCCGAAGTCGATGATCTTGGGCTGCGGGCGCCCGTCGATCTCGGCGACGAGCACGTTGTTGGAGCTGAGGTCGCGGTGCAGCACCGCCTTCTGGTGCGCGTGCTGCATCGCGTCGAGCACCAGCAGGAACAGCTCGATGCGCGCGCGCAGCGGCAGGTTCGCCTTGCGGCAGTACGCGACCAGGGTCGGACCGTCGACCAGTTCCATGACGAAGAACGGCCGCCCCTTGTCGGTGGTGCCCGCGTCGAGCAGGCGCGCGATGCCGGGGTGGTCCATGCGATTGAGCGCCTCGCGTTCGGCGGCGAACCGCGCCAGGATCTCGCGCGAGTCCATGCCGGGGTTGAGCACCTTGACGGCGACCGGGCGGCGGATGGGTTCGGTCTGTTCGGCGCGGTAGACGGTGCCGAAGCCGCCGCGGCCGAGCACGGCCTGCAGCACGTAGGCGCCGACGCGCAGCGGCAGTTCGTCGTCGCCGCGGCCGGAACTCGACGCGCCCCCGTCCGCCGGGGTGCCGCCGGGCACGGTCCCTGGGGCGCCCGCGATCTCGACGCCGGCCGCCGCGAGCCACGAACGGATCGCCGCGTCGTGCTGCGGGTGCGCCGCCAGCAGTTCCTGCAGCGCCGCGTCGCGCGCGTCGTCGTCGCCCTCGAGGATCGCCAGCACGGCGTCCTCGATCGCCTGCGGCAGCGCCCGGCCCGATCGCGACTCGCTCATCGCCGCGATCATGGCAGGTGCACCGGCAACGCTCCAGCGACGACCCCTGAGGTCAGACGCTGGCGGACACGACCGTCTCGGCGCGCTGCGCCGGATCGGGTCCGTGCGCCGTTGGCCGCCGACGGGACCGCAGGTGTCAGCGGCGCGACAGTTCGACCAGCGGCCGCCACAGCGGGTCGACCAGCTGTTGCTGGATCAGGATACAGGCTTGGTCCTGCGAGGGGGCTTGGCAGCGATCGACCGCGGGCACTAACGTTCCCTGCCTTGGCTGCACCGGGGAAAGGTGCGGCGCTGGCTACTTCCCGGAGACTCGCTCGCATGAGTGCACGTCGCTTCGAAGCCGCGTCGAACGCAGCTCTCTCTCTCTCTCTCTCTCTCTCTCTCTGCTCGCGCTGAGTCGTGACGCGAGCGCCCAGTCGCCCTGGGTGTCCTTCGACCACGAACACAGCGGAGCGAACGCGACGCCTTACCTGTTTCCCGGTGCGAGCCTCGCTGGCACCGGCGCGGACTACCAGCCGGGAGGATTCTTCGGCTGGGGCGATTGGCTGGAGCCGACGCAACCGCAGATCGCCGGCAAGTTCAACGCGATCCACATGTCGCTGATCCCGAAGGGACCGTACCGGGGCCATGTGCTGGTCTGGAACCGCTACCCGGTCTACGTCGACGTCGGGTCGACGTATTCGTCAGGCACCGGCGGCAGCCGCTACTGGGCCTGCCAGGCCTGGTCGATCGTCAACCCGGACGACAACGCGCCGGCGCCGCGGTTCCGCAACTTCCTGCTGCCGATGACGCCGGCCGGCAACGTGGCACCGACGCTGGGCATGATGCTACAGGCCGGGGCGCTGTTCTGCTCCGGGCACGCTTGGTCGCCCGCGGGCGAGTTGGTCGTCGCCGGCGGCGACGAGTTCACCTGGGTTCCGCCCAACACCCTGACCCAGGCAGTGGGCGCGAAGTGGTTGTTCCTGTGGGATCCGTCGCAAGCGTCGGCGCCGTTCCCGTTCGGTGGCGCGACGGCGCCACTGTATCCGGGTGAGGTCGGCGCGTGGTTGGTGGCGCCCTTCCCCAACGATCGACTCGCGGTCACGCGCTACTACCCGACGGTGATGATGACGCACCGGTTGAGCCGGCTGGGAAACGTGGTCGAGACCATGCTTGTCGCCGGTGGCTCCGATCCGGCGAACCCCGGCATCCTGCCGGGTGGCCCGAGCCCGATGAACACCTACGAGTCCTACATCGTGCGGGCGAACGGCTCGGCGGCGCCCTTCCTGCAGCAGGACCTCGTCGCGGGCGCGACGGTGCCGGTCTACCGCGGTCCGGGCAGCAGCAGCGCATGGGAGTTGGATTGGTTCATCGAGTACCCACGGATCAACCTGCTCACCGACGGCTCGATCTTCCTGTCGGGGTGGGCCCCCCAAGGTGCGCGGTGGAACCCCGAGTATCCCTACCCGGCGTCGGCGCCGTTCCCGCCGACGGGCTTGAGCGCCTTCGACTACACGGTCGGGTCGGCGACCACGTCGGTCTGGAACGACACGCGCCGGTATGGCTCGAGCGTGTTCCTGGCCCGCTACGGAGCGTTCAACGACGTCGTGGTGCGCCTGTGCGGCGGTACCTACGGCCCGGCGATGACGGCATCGTCCGAGTTCTGTCTGGCGAGCGTGCTGAACGCCCCGTGGAACGACCTTGGCGACGTGTCTGGCACGTATTTGGAACGCGAGCACAGCAACGCAGTGGTACTGCCAGACGCGTCGATCCTCGTCCTCGGCGGCAACGAGGCGGGCTTGTCCGGCGAGGAGGTGGTGGCGCGTTACACGCCGGCGACCGGCTGGCAAGGCATCGACAAGCTGCCGACCTGGCGGCGCTACCACGGTACGTCGCTTCTGCTGCCCGACGGGCGGGTCCTCGTCGGTGGCGGCGACCTGCGCTACGACACGTCGTCGGGCCTTGCGCCACACGACTACGACATCTACGAGCCGGCCTACAAGCGGGCGGCGCAGCCATTGAACCCGCTGCTGGTCGGTGTGCCGCAGGATGCCGAGGGCACGTATCTGCTGTCGCCGAATCAGGCAGGCATCCGTCTCGAAGTCGGCCTGAGCGGCATGGGCTCACTCGATCGCGTCGTGCTGACCGCGCCCGGCTCGGTCACGCACCACGCCGACATGTCGGCGCGCTACGTCGAACTGGCGAGCGTCGCGGTGGATCCGAAGGCCCGCCTCTTCAACCTCCCGGCCGAGACGGTGGCGCCGCGCGGCTACTACCTGCTCTGGGGCGTGGACAACAGCGGCATCCCGACGTCGACAGCCGCGTGGGTGAGGATCCAGTGATCCGCACCGCGTCGTTCGTGTTGTTCGGCTGCCTGACCGCGCTGCTGCGCGGTCAGGAGCTGCTTTGGGAGGTTCACTCGGTGACCGGGGTGCGCCACGACGGCGTCTACCCGGACTTCGGCGACTACGACGGCGACGGCACTGATGACCTGCTCGTGGCTGGCCGCGACTATCGCCCTGGCTACCCGCTTGGGATTTTCCGCGTGCTCTCGGGCCTGTCCGGGTCCCTGCTCGCCGAACTGCACCCGCCCTACAGTTCGGCCGGTGGTTACGGCAACGCGCGCGGTGCCGGGGATTTCGATGGCGACGGCCACCCCGACGTAGCGTTCTTTGCCGGCTCCAGTACGACTGGGGGCTGGTTCGACGTCTGGTCGATCGCCACGGGCACCCGGTTGCTCCAGATCCCGGGAGTGGTGGGTGGGGCCTACGGCGGTGCCCACAGCTGCCGTCTGGACGTGACGGGGGACGGCCTCGCCGACGTCGTGTTCGTGCAGGGCGACGCGACGATCCGGGTGCACGATCACTCCGGCGCCCTGCTCTACACGATCCCGGCAGTGTCCATGGGGTTCATCCCCGTGGACATCGCGGTGGTGGGCGACCTCGACGGCGACGGCTGCGACGACTACGTGGTCGGTGCGTTCGAGTACATCACCGGCTTCGGGCTCGGGGCCGTGGTGTTGATCTCGGGCAAGAGCGGCACTCCGCTGCGCATCCACTGGGGCCCGCAACCGTACACATTCCTCAACAAGGACGTGCGTGCTGCCGGTGATGTCGATGGCGATGGTGTCATGGACTACGCCGCGGGTAACTACGGCAGCCCCATTGCGCGGGTCATGATCTGGTCGGGCGCGACCGGCAACCTGATCCGGCAGTGGGTCGAGAACGACCCGCGATACTTCGGCGGACTCTTCCTCGCCGGCCTCGATGTCGACCTGGACGGTCGCGCCGACATCCTTGTCATGGCGGGTGGCTACCCGAACACGCCTGGCCAAGTCGCGGACCAGGGCCGCGTGCGCACGCTGTCCACGCGCGATGGGCAGGATCTCGTGCACGTCGCTTCGACACAGTGGACCACGGCGTTCGCCGAGACCTATGCGAACCTCGGTGTGCAGCCAGGCAATCCGTACCCGGTGTTCGCGACCGTCGACGATCCGGTGGTGCCACCGTACAACAACTGGCGCCGCATCCGCGTCTACCGCTGCTCGCCGCAGGGCACGAGCTTCGTCGGCGCGGGCTGCACGACCACCGGCGTGCAGCCGACGATCGGCGTCCGGCGTGTCGACGCGCAACCGACCGACCATGGCCGCCTGCTGCTGGGGAGCGCCCCGCCGAATGCGCTGGCGGTGCTGGTGGTGGCCCCCTCGACCGCGAGCCTGCCAGCGCCGGTGGCGCTCGACTTCCTCGGCCTGCCTGGCTGCGACCTGCTGGTCACCCCAGCGATCCTCGAACAGCGCATCACGGGTGCTGCGGGCATGGACCGCGGCTACGCGGCGGTCGACTTCCCGGCGGCGATGGCCGCGACCGGCGGCGTCAAGTTCGCCGCGCAGTGGGTC
>JAEUHS010000076.1 GCA_016794035.1 Planctomycetota bacterium | reverse complement strand
CAGGAAGGTGCCGGGGGAACTGATGTTGATGCACTGCGCCGCGGCGGAGGCCGTCAGCAGTACGCCGATGGAAAGAGACGCAAGGATGCGTTGCATGGGAGACGTAGACTCGTGCAAGGGAAGCACGGCGACCTGGGATCGCCACGGACGAGGAATTTCGTCACGTGAGACTCGGACGTGTCGCACCCTTGCCTCTGGCCTGCCGTTACACACTTGGTTCACTGCGCTCGACGCGAGGACCGCCGCGAGCAGAGCAAGCGTGGACGCGCTCACGCGGACCATGGCCGTACAAGGAACGAGCCCGAAGACCATCGGTCTTCGGGCTCGTCCTCGGCCGGTCGCGGTAGCGGCCGGCCGACCCGCCGCCGGCGTTCAGCGGGGCGGGTCGATCCAGCCGACACTACAGCGGGTTGTAGGTCTGCTGGATGGCGTTGCTGGTCCACAGCGAGTTGCCACCACCGATGTCGTTGGGGAAGCCCGCGTAGGTACCGGCCGGGGCGATCGCGATCGCCTGCGTGGTCAGCACGAGGCCGATCAGCGACGGCGGCGGCGAGAACACGAACGGGGTCGACGTGCAGATGCCGGTGCCGTTGACCGTCGTCACGTCGACGAAGGCGTCAGCCGTGGCCACGTAGCCCACGCAGCCCGAGAGGCTGGGCGGGGTGTTCAGCACGAGGCCCAGGTCGAGCCCACCAACGACCGCCGGTGCGATGCTGAACACGATGTTGCATGCACGCAGGCCCGCCAGGATGTGCGAAGCCTCCGGCACGTTGGTCACCGTCCAGGTCATCGGCACGGTGTCGCCCGAAGGCAGCGTGATGATCGGCAGCGTGTCGACCGACAGGGCCATCGGCAGCACGGGCGGAACGTCCGGGAAGGTCGTGAGCGGCAGCCCACCACCGTCCAAGTCGATCGCGGCCGGCAGCACCGAGGTGCCCGGGTCCGTGTAGCCGATCACCGCGCCGGGTGAGAACGGCGAAGAGACACCGTCCAGCGTCACCCACAGGATGTCGACCTGGCCGGTCGTCAGGTTCAACTGGAACTGGATCGTGTTCGAGCCAGCAACGTTGTAGCGGTTGACACCGTCCCAGGTGATGTAGAGGACCGTGTCGGCACCCACGGTGCCCTCTTCGGTCTTGATCTTGCCGCTCGTCGTGGGCACGTCGTAGAAGTCGATCCACGAGAAGAAGCCGCCGTAGACCTGGGACGCCATCGTGGCCGCCGACGGGGTGAAACCCGCAGTGCCGAGCGGATCCATGAACACGACACCGTTGTGGGACACGCCCACGCTCGCGGACGGACCAAAGGGCGTCGACAGGGGCGTAAGCGATGGCGAAGTCACCACCGTCGTACCATCATCCGTGGTCGGCAGCGTGACGACACCGGTCGAAGCAGGCGCCGTGCCAGGTGCGACATAGGCAGCCGCACCACCCACGTTCCAGGTCGCGAGGTAGCCAGCCGGGCTGACGATCGGGGTCAGCGTCATCGAGTGACCCTCGAGCGCCGCCTTCGTGGCCGCGGTCGTGGCGAACGACTCGAAGAAGCTCTCGTGCGCAACACCCGGGATCGAGTAGCAACCCGTGCCGACGGAAGCCGAGAGCGGCGGCGGGTAGATCGGCGTGCCACAGGTGTTGGCAACGGCCCAACCACCCAAACCGTTCTGCGAGAACGTGATCTCGTGGTCGACCAGATTGACGGCGCCGGTCGGGAACGTCTTGAAGCACATACCCGAACTGCCGCTGCTGGCACCGGCAACGCCGAGCGGCGTCTGCGGCGGCACCGTCGCGATACCGTTGCGGGTGGACACGCCGATGTAGCGTGCGGCGCCGCCCTGGACGGCGAAGGGGGTCCCGTACTGGAACTTGATCGTTCCGGCCGGGTCATCGTAGATCAGCACCTTCACGGTCTTCTGGACCGTCGTGTAGGCGTAGTCGCTGGTGTTGGACCAGGTGATCTCGGCCGGGACGCCGGGGCCCGAGCTCGCCAAGACGTAGACCGCGTTGCCGGCACCGACGATGTTCGCGTCACCCCAGTAAGGAGCGATCAGGGGGAAGCTGCCCGCGCCGCCGCCGAGGCCCGCGGTGGTGTTGCTCGTGCTGCCGTAGCTGCCGGTACCGGGCAGGCCGGTGGACAGCGTGCCGTCAGTCAGCATCAACCAGCCGTTCGAGCAAACGCGAACGTGCGTGTAGCCGCCCGGGAGGGCGCCGCCGATCGGATTGGCGTAGGTGAGGCCCAACGCGTAGTGCGTGGCGCCGATGGTGTCGTCGCCGGCGACGCCGGTCGACACGGCAGCGCCCAGACCCGTCAGGCACTGCGCTGCGGCGGGAGCCGCCAGCAGCATGCCGATGGAAAGAGATGCAAGGATGCGATTCATGATCTGATCAGGAGGAGAAGAGGAGCGTGGCGATCCGACGGGATCGACACGGACGAGGGATGTCGTCGCGCCTACAGTAGACAAACGACGAACGACAGTCTACCCCGTACCGACGCGACGCGCGCGCCACCGAACGCCTGCCGCAGCCTGCATGCGCATGCGCAATACGCTTTCTTTCGGCCGCAACCACGCACGCGTCGGCCATGCGTCTCACACCCGTCGCCGACGCGATCGCGCGCTGCCATCGGCCGGACGCCGACCCGCTCACTGCAACTGCGTCGTGCTCTGCACCGCGTTGCTGACCAGCACGCCGAACGCGTTCTGGCCGTTCGGCAGCGGGAACGCCGCGTCGAACAGCGCGGCGGCCTGCGTGAAGAAAACATCGCCCGGCGCGAAATACACGTTGCTGATCGCGACCGAACGCGTCGCGGTCGAGGTCGCACTGATCGGCACGTCGAGATTCAGTTCGAGCGCGGCGAGGAACACGCTGCAGCCGGGTGCGCCGAACGCGGCGAGGTCGATGCCCGGCACCTGCGCGCCGACGCTGAGGAACAGCGTCGCGATGTGCGTGCCCGAACCCGGCGCGAACTCGGGCACGTTGGCGATCGTGTAGGTGACCGTCGTGCTCGGATTGATCACCGGCGCCGGCGCGACCGACAGCGCCATCGCGCGCACGTCGGGCGCGCTGACGATCGGCAGGTCGAGCGCGAGGTCGAGCGGCCCCGGATCGAGCGAGGCGCCGCCGGGTGAGTAGCCGATCAGGTGCGCGCTGCCGAACGGGCTCGTCGTGTCGGTGTCGATCGCCGACCAGATGTAGTCGACCTGACCGCTGCCGAGGTCGAACTGGAACTGGATCGTGCTCGGGTTCGCCGCCGTCGGTGTCGAGTGGTTCTCGACCCCCTGCCAGGTCAGGTAGAGCTTCGTCAGCGCCGCGTCGTAGTGCCAGCCGATCTGGCCGCCGGTCGCCTCGAACGGATTGTAGTCGTGCCACGACCAGAACGCGGTCTCGGGTGCGTTGCGGAACGAGGGCGTCGGCGTGACGTCGTCGAACGCCGGCTCGTTCCAGGCGCCGCCGAGGTTGCCGACCCCGGTCGAGACGAAGCCGTTGTCGTGCACGTAGAGCGTCGTCGCCGCACCGCCCGGCACCGGCAGCGCCGGCAGACCCGCGAGCGTCAGGTCGAGCACGTGCTGGCCGTCGTCGCTGCGCACGAAGTTGGTCGGGTTCACCGGCGGCACGTAGCCGGCGGCGCCGCCCGCGTTCCAGGTGACGACGTAGCCAGCACCCGCGGGCTGCAGCGTCAGGCTGCGACCCTGCAGCGCCGCCGATGCGCTCGCGGCATCGGCGAAGTACTGGTACCACGACTCGCGCGCGATGTCGTAGCAACCGGCGCCGAACGCGACGTGCGCGGCCGGCTCGCAGGTGACGAGGGCCTGGTAGCCGCCGGTGCCGTTCGGCAGCAACGCGATGGTGCGCCGCGCGACCGATGGCTCGGTGAAGCCGCCGAACTGCTGGAACAGCAGGCCGAGCGCGCCCGAGTCCGGGCCGGTCGTCAGGTCGACCGAGGTCTCGGCGCCGGTGCCGACCGCGTTGCCGATCGACACGCCGGCGAAGCCCGCCGCGAACGGCGGCAGCGCGCCGTAGCGGAACTCGACCGCGCCGGTGGCGAACAGCGTCGCACTGCAGCGGAACAGCTGGCCCGAGGCGAGGTAGGGCTGCACGTCGATCCAGTCGACCCGGAACCGCCCCGCCACCGAGGTGTCGACGGTGACGGCCCAGCTCGGCGCCGGCCCCTCGAGGTCCTGCCAGCACGGGAACACGCGCGGCGACGCGCCGCTGGCGCCGCGCAGGTCGTCGACGACGAAGGCGCCGAAGTCGATCGGGTCGTTCGCGGCGGCGCCGTTGGTCAGGTAGAGCACGCCGTTGGCGTCGACGACGCAGTGCGTCCACGGACCGGCCGCCCCCGGCATCGGGAAGCCCGCCGCGCCGAGCTGCATGTCGATCGGCGGCGACCGACCCTCGTCGTGCGCCGGCGTGAACGGGCCGGTGGCGACGAGGCCGGCCGGCGCGCCGCCGGCCGGCACGAAACACTGGGCACCCGGCGCCGCGGCGAGCAGCACCAGCGCGAGCAGATTGGCGAGGGAGCGCATGGCCGGAGACAGTATCCTCGATCCGCGGCGCGCCGATCAGAACGTGGTGCGCACGCCGTTGCTGGTCAGGAGCCCGAGCGTGTTCAGCCCACCGGGATAGCTGCCCACCGGAATCAGCGCGATGCCCTGCGCGTAGAACGAGAAGCCCGGCGCCAGCGGCGGCGGCACGTTGAACGACAGGCCCTGCGAGGAGCTGCCCGACACCGAGATCGGCGCCTGCGCATCGAGGCTGTTGAGGTAGACCTGGCAGCCAGGCACGCCGACGAAGCCGAGGTCGATGCCGGGCGCCGACTGCAGGCTGAAGAACAGGATGCCGAGCCGCTGGCCGGACGGCGGCGCGAAGTCGGGCATGTCGTCGAGCGTCCAGGTGATCAGGTTGCTCGAGCCACCGCTGCCGATCACCGGCGACGGCCCCGCACGCAGGGTCAGCGCGCGGAAGGTGTCGATGGTCACCGTGCTGCCGGCGACCGCGAACGGGAACGGACCCGGATCCGAACCCACCCCGGGGCCGGTGTAGCCGACCAGGTGCGCGCTGCCGTCGATCGAGGTCGAGTCGTCGTCGACCGACAGCCACACGTAGGTCACCACACCGGTGGTCAGGTTGAGCTGGAACTGGATCGTGCTCGGGTTGACCGCGGTCGGGGTCGAGTAGTTCTCGACGCCGTCCCAGGTCACGAACAGCACGCGCTCCGCACCGACCAGCCGCTCCTCCTGCTTGATGGTGCCGCTGCCTGGTTCCGCGTCGTTGTAGTCGTGCCAGCTGTAGAACCCGGCGTTCGGCGCGGCGAGCAGCTCCGCCGGCGTCGGCGTCCAGTCGAACAGGTGGTTCGGCAGCGCGCCGAGCACGACGATGCCGTTGTGCTCGATGGTCAGCTGCGCCGCGGCGCCGCCGGGGACCGGCAGCGCGATCGTCGGCGTGATCACCGTGTTGCCGTCGTTGGTGATCGGCAGCGACACGGCGCCAGCCGCGGGAGCGACGTAGAACGCGGCCGCCGCGCCCGGCACCCAGGTCGTCACGTAGCCGGTGCCGGTCGGCACCAGCAGCAGCGCGTTGCCCTGCAGCGCGGCCGACGCGACCGCGGCGTCGGCGAAGTACTGGTAGACCGACTCGCCGTAGCAACCGGCGCCGTAGGCCGTGTGCGCGCCCGCCTGGCAGCTCACCACCGAGCTGAACCCGCCGGTGCCGTTCGGCAGCAGCAGGATGGTCTTGTCGGCCACGCTCGGCACCGCGCCGTCGAAGTCCTGGAACAGCAGCCCGAGCGCGCCCGAGTTCGGACCGGTGGTCAGGTCCGTCGAGATCTCGAGGCCGGTGCCGACGCCGTTGCCGATCGAGACGCCGGCGACGATGTAGAAGTTCGCGTTCGGCAGCGGCGGCAGCGCGCCGTAGGCGAACTCGATCTGGCCGGTCGCGTACAGCGTGGCGCTGAACGAGAACTGCGGCGCGCCGGACGTGTATTCCTCGACGTCGATCCACGTGACCTGGAAGCGGCCCGCAACCGAGGTGTCGACGTTCACGGCCCAGCCGGCGGTCGTGCCTTCGAGGTCCCCCCACAGCGGGGCGATGCGCGGCGAGTCACCGACCTGCCCGCGCAAGTCGGTGAGGTCGAACGGGCCGAAGCCGACGCGACCGACCGCCGCGCCACCGGACGTCAGGTAGAGCGCGCCGTTGGAGTCGACCACCGCGTGGGTCAGCGGTCCGACGGCGCCCGCCATCGGGAAACCTGCGGGACCGAACAACATGTCGATCGGCGCCGACAGACCTTCGTCGTCGACCGGATCGGTGCCGACGGCGACCAGTCCGGCGCTGGTGCCGCCGGTCGCGACGAAGCACTGCGCCGTGAGGGCCACGGTGCACAGCGGCGAGAGCAGGAGAGTCGTGACGGTGCGCATGGGATGCCTGACGAGGGACGGCGCCGATCCTGGGCGCAGATCGTGCGACTGCCCCAGTGTAGTGAGATCGCCCGGCGCGACCAGCCGCGGCAGCGGCCGTCCCGGTGCGGTTCGACGCCAGGTCGGGCGCCGCCCGGCGTGCTGGCCCGATTTCGACCGGTGGAACGCGGCGCCGCGGTGCGGCGGAGGACGCCACGGGCTAGCATCGCGGCGATGGCGGCATCGCATGGTGTGCGTGAGGTCCGGGTCGGCGGGGTGCGCTTCGGCGGTGGCCGACCGTTCGCGCTGATCGCGGGGCCCTGCGTGATCGAGAGCCGCGACCACTGCCTGCGCCACGCCGAAGCGCTGCAGCGTGCCTGCGCCGCCAGCTCGGTGCCGCTGGTGTTCAAGAGCAGCTTCGACAAGGCCAACCGCACCTCCGGCGACGCGTTCCGCGGCCTCGGCATCGACGAGGGCCTCGCGATCCTCGCCGAGGTGAAGCGCGATCTCGGCCTGCCGGTGCTGACCGACGTGCACGAACGCGAACAGTGCGCACCGTGCGCCGAGGTCGTCGACTGCCTGCAGATCCCGGCGTTCCTGTGCCGGCAGACGGACCTGCTGCTGGCCGCGGCCGCGACCGGCCGCGCGGTCAACGTGAAGAAGGGCCAGTTCCTCGCGCCCGACGACGTCGGCAACGTGCTCGGCAAGGTGCTGGCCGCCGGCAACCCGAACGTGATGATCACCGAACGCGGCACCAGCTTCGGTTACCGCACGCTGGTGGTCGACTTCGCCGGCTTCCCGACCATGCGCGCGTTCGGCCAGCCGCTGGTGTTCGACGCGACGCACTCCGTGCAGCGCCCCGGCGGCGCCGGCACGTCGACCGGCGGCGACCGCACCAAGGTGCCCTTCCTGTGCCGCGCGGCGGTCGCCTGCGGCGTCGACGGCCTGTTCTGCGAGGTGCACGAGGATCCCGACCACGCGCCGAGCGACGGGCCGAACATGCTGCGCCTCGCCGACCTGCCGGCGCTGCTGCGCGCGCTCTGCCGCCTCCAGTCGGCCGCGAACGACCCGTGAGCGGCGACGGTCCCGACTTCGGCGCGCGGCGCGACTTCTACACGTTCGCGCCCGAGTCGTTGGCGCAGGACCTGCCGGACTTCGAGATCGTGCGCGAGGTGGGCAAGGGCTCGATGGGCATCGTCTACGAGGCCCGCGTGCGCGCGACCGGCCATCGCGTCGCGCTGAAGATCCTGCCGCCGAGCCTGACCCTGACCGAGCGGGCGCTGGCGCGCTTCCTGCGCGAGGGCCGCATCATGTCGCGGGTGCAGCACCCCGACATCGTCGGCTTCGTCGACCAGGGCACCAAGGGACGACTGCACTGGTTCGCGATGGAGTTCGTCGACGGCGTCACGCTCGAAGAACGCCTGCGCGTCGGCCCGCTGCCGGTGCAGCGCGCCTGCGCGATCGCGGCCAGCGTCGGCCGCGCGCTGCAGTACGCGCACGAGCACGGCGTCGTGCACCGCGACGTCAAGCCGGGCAACCTGATGCTGCGCGCCGGCGAACCGGGACAGGCCGACGACCTGCAGCGCGTCGCGATCACCGACTTCGGCCTCGCGCGCGAGACCGGCACGGGATCGATGACCGAGAGCGGCGCCATCGTCGGCACGCCGATGTACATGGCGCCGGAGCTGGTGCTCGGCGGCACCGTGCAGGCCAACACGCTGGCCGACGTCTATGCGCTCGGCGCGACGCTCTACGCGCTGGTCACCGGCCGCCCGCCGTTCGAGGGACCGACGGCGCAGAGCGTGCTGAAGGCCGTCGTCGACCGCGACCCGGTGCCGGCCAGCCGGCTGCGGCACGACCTGCCGGCCGCGGTCGAGACGATGCTGCAGAAGGCGATGGCGCGCGACCCGTCGCAGCGCTATGGCTCCGCGCTCGAGTTCGCCGAGGACCTCGAGCGCTTCGTGCGCGGCGAACCGATCCTCGCGCGCCGGCCGCACGCGATCGTGCGCGGCGCGCGCTGGTGCGCGCAGCGACCGCTGCTGACGTTCCTGTGGGCGGCGGTCGCGCTGCTGTCGATCGGCGCATTCGTGCTGGTCAAGGAACGCAACCGCAACGAGCTGGAACGCAGCCTCGCCGAGGCCGAGCGGCTGCTGGCGCTGGCCTCGACGCAGCGCGACGAACACGACCAGCCGCGCAGCGACGAGCAGCGCCGCGACCTGCTGCTGGCCGCGGTCGCCGCCGCGTCGGCGACGATCGCGCGCGACGAGACGTTCGCGCCGGCGTGGTTCGTGCGGGCGCGCGTGCACCATCGGCTGCATCAGTACGGCGACACGATCTACGACCTCGACACGGCCGCGCGGCTGCGCGGCGGGCCGACCGCGGAGATCCTGCACTTCCGCATCGACGCGCTGCGACAGCAGGGCGACCCGACGTCGATGCGGCGGTTGCAGCAGGATCTGGCGACGCTGCTGCGGCTCGATCCGAGCGCGAACACGCGCGCGCTGGTCGCCACCCATCTGCTCGATCTGGCCGAGCACACCGAGCCGCCGGAGCGCGCCGAGGTGCTGGCCCGCGCCCGCGACGTGCTGGCCCACGCCGGCGACGGCGACGCGCGCGCCGACGTCGCGCGCGCCCGCATCCTCGAACTCGAGGGCGCGACCGACGCCGCGATCCTGGCGATGCGCACCGCCTGCCTGCGACACGACGGCGACCTGCAGGTGCACCTGCAGGCGGCGGCGATGTTCGAGCGCAACGGCCTGCACGAGGAAGGTGTGCGCCAGCATGCGGTCGCGCTGCGCCTCGCCCCGGACGCGGCGCCCTCGCCGCAGGCGACGCCGGTCGACCTCGAGGCCCTGAGCCGCTTCCTCGGCGACGTCGACCGGCTGCTGCAGTCGATCGACCAGAAGCCGGCGGCGCCGGCCGCCCCGACGCAGCGCCGCGACTGATCGCCGGCCGCCGGTCGTCGCGCCGAACCTTCACATGCGGTTGTCGGCGCGCTCGTCGCGGCGCGCGATGGTCTCCGTCGCAACGATGACGCTGACACCTCCGGACCTCTGGCTGCTGCTCACCAGCGGCGTCGTGCTGCTCTCGCTCGGTCGCCGCCGCGGCCCGGCGCGGAAACCGGATCAGCGGGGCGCGGACACCAGGCCGGCAGGCAGGACACCGCCATCGAGCACGGCAGCGGCGTCGAGTCCGAGCCAGCTGAGCAGATCGGCGTAGACGGCTCGGAAGTCCGTCGTCGCGATCAGGTCGCCGTCGTCGAGCCGGTGCAGGTCGGGCGCCGGACCGCGGGCACCGGCCGCGCCGCCACCGAACGCGAACACCGGCGCGGCCGCGCCGTGGTCGGTGCCCTGACTGGCGTTCTCGGCGACGCGCCGACCGAACTCGGAGTGCACGAACACCAGCACGCGATCGCCGTGGCCGTGCGCAGTCACGTCCTGCAGCATCGCGTCGAGCGCGGCGTCGAGCTGCCCGAGCAGACCGGCGTGGGTCGGCAACTGGCGCGCGTGCGTGTCGAAGCCGCCGAAGCCGACGTGCAACAGGCGCGTGCCGAAGCCGGCGACGACCAGCCGCGCCGCGAGCTGCAGGTCGCGCGCCAGCGCCGAGTCGGGGTACTCGGCGCGCGGCCGGTAGCGCTGCAGCGCCGCCGTCAGGTCGTCGGCGAGCTGCACCGCGGTGCGCGCCGTCGCGGCCGCGTGGGCGCGCGCGTCCGTCCCGGCGACCGGCTCGTCGACGATGCGGCGCACCGGGGCGCCGGCCGGTTGCGGTTGTGCGCTGGTCGGCGACAGCCACTGGAAGTCCTCGACGCGGCGCAGGCTCGGCACCGTGGCGCGCCGGCCGCGCAGCATCAGCGGCACCTCGAGCCCACCCACCGCGGCCGCCGGCACGCCCGCCGACGCCGCGGCCAGCAGGTCGGCGGCCCGGCCGAGCCAGCCGGTGGTCTTGGCCTCGACGCGCACCAGCGCGGGATCGGCGCTGTGCCAGATGTCGCGGCTGCGGAAGTGGGAACGGTCGGGCCGGTCGTAGCCGACGCCGTGCAGCACGGCGCCTTCGCCGCCGACGATGCGGCGATGCAGCGCCCGCAGCGCCGGGTGCAGCGCGGTGCCGTCGCCGAGGGCGTGCGCGCCCTGCCGCACGGCCTGCAGCTTCGGCCGCGCCGCGGCGTAGCCCTTGTCGTCGACCGGGATCACGGTGTTGAGCCCGTCGTTGCCGCCGAGCAGTTCGAGCACCAGCAGCACGCGGTCGTCGCCGGCGGGAATCCAGCTGCCGAGGCTGCGGCCGCCGAGCCACGGCAGCGCCGAGCAGAGCTGCAGGAACGAGCGTCGATCGCAGGTGGTCATCGGGTGCGGTTCGTCACGTGGTCAGCACAGCTGGTATTCGGGCAGGCAGGCGGCCGCGTGCAGGATCGCGGCCGCGGCGGTGGCAGCGTCGGCGCCCGCCTGGGCCTGCGCGACGGCCAGCAGACCCGCGCGGCCCGGCTCGTCGAGTTCGCCGTCGAGCAGCAGCAGCGCCGCCGCCCTGGCGCGATCGGCGGGCCGGTCGAGGCCGCGGAACCACACCGCGGGATGCGGGCGCAACCTGCCGTGCCGGCCGGCGAGCAGGTCGGCGACGAAGTTGCTGCGCAGCAGCCACGCCGCCGGCGACAGCCACGCCCGTTCGCCGTGCCAGCCCTCGACCGACGGCGGCTCGAGCCAGGTCTCGCCGAGGCTCGCCATCGTCGCGGCCAGCGACGCCGGTGCCGCGCTGGCGCCGAGCAGGCGCACGGTGCCGACGACGAAGTCGGCGGGGCTCTTCACCTTGCAGCGATAGGCCGCCGCCGAGAAGAACAGCCGGCTGCGCAGCAGCCGCACCAGCGTGGTGCCGATGTCGCGACCGCTCTGTTCGTAGCAGGCGGCCAGCGCGGTCACGTCGGCGTCGTCGGGCTCGGGATGCACGAAGAAGCGCAGCCAGCGGCGGGCGAGGAACTGCGCCGACTCCGGCCGCCGCACCACGGCCGCGACCACGTCGCCGCCGTCGAACGCGCCGTCGGCGCCGAACAGCTGCTTGTCGCCATCGTCGTGCAGGTGCGGCTGGAAGTGGAACACGCCGTCGCGCACGTGCCAGCCGGTGAACGCCCGCGCGGCCTGGCGCACGTCCTGCTCGCTGTAGTTGCCGCGGCCGAGCGAGAACAGCTCGAACAGTTCGCGGGCGAAGTTCTCGTTCGGCTGGCGCGCCGTGTTGACGTCGTTGTCGAGCCAGCGCAGCAGCGCCGGGTCGCGGCACATCGCCAGCAGCAGCTCGTCGAACGTGCCGAGCCCCAGGCGGTCGAAGGTCGCCATCTGCAGCGCCATCGCGCGCGGGTCGAGCACCTTCTGGTTGCTGGTCGCGAAGTGGCCGTGCCAGAAGCAGCTGGTGCGTTCGCGCAGCGGGTGCACGCTCTGCAGCGCCAGCCAGACCCGGAACGCTCGCACGCGCTCGATGTCGCCGAACGCGATCGCCTCCTGCAGCAGCGCGTCGGCCGGCGCGACCCGACCGAGCGGCGGCGCCACGTGGTCGATCGCCGCCGACAGGCCGGCGCGGACCAGCTCGCGGCGTGTCTGCAGCGACGCGGCGAAACCGGCGCGGCGCAGCAGGTGACCGACCTTCGCCAGATCGAACGGATCGCGCGCGCTCGGCTCGAAGGGCGCCAGCGGGTCACTCATCGGCGGCGCTCCAGGTCGAGTTCGAGGCGCGTCGTCGCCGCGTCCAGCTGCACGGTGGCGCGCAGTTCGGCGATCGCCTCGGCGACGGCGATCAGGGCCGCGAAGAACCGCTGCGCCTCGGCCCGGTCCTCGCCCTCGTCGAGCATGCGGCCGAGTTCGAGCGCGGACCGGCTGCCGGCGATGGCCGCCGCGATCGCCGGCCCGCGCAGCACCAGCGTGTCGCCGCCGGCCGACGCCGGACCGGGCGGCCGCGCGAGCGTCGCCTGGGCGGCATGCCGCGTGCTGGCGAGCGCGACGCGGCCGCCGCCGATCCAGAGCGTCGGCGACAGCTGGCGATCGACCGGCGCGCTGCCCGGCCCGCGCCACGGCGGCGGTTCCGCGACCAGCCCATGGCCGCTGTCGTCCCGCAGCCGGCGCATCAGGAACGGCGCCTCGCCGCGCTGCGCGCGTTCGGCGTTGACGATCGTCGCCAGCACGCGCGCGGTGCGGAACAGCACGTCGACGGCCGCTTCGTCGGCGAGCGCGACCGAGACCACGAACTCCGGCAGCACGATCGGCGTTGGCGGCGCCGTGTCCGCCGCCTCGTCCGCGGCGGCCGGCGGCAGCACCTGCAGGGTCATCGGCTCGCGCAGACCGCCGAGCAGGTCGGCGACGAACGACGAGCGCGCGCCGTCGAGCGCGTCGGCGATCGACAGGAAGCCCTGCACCGCCTGCGCGTCGTCGGCGGCGAGGAACCGGGCCGGTTCGGCGAGCAGCGCGCGCAGGCTGCGATCCAGGGTCAACGACACGAGCCCGTCGGCCGGCAGCTCCGGTCGCGCGGTCGCCGCGCCGGTCGCCAGCAGCGCGGCGAACGGCGCCGCGCGCAGGCTCGCCTCGGCGCGCAGCGCGACCCGCAGCCGCGACGCATCGGCGCGCAGCTGCAGGTGCAGCGTCGGCGCGGCGGCCAGCGCGTGCACGATCGGCGCGAACACGAAGCGCGCGGCGCCGCCGAGCCGCGCCAGATCCGGCGCGCGCGGGCCGAGCCACGCGCGCAGCGCCTCCAGGTCGGCCATCGCGTCGATCGTGGCGTCGCCCCCGGCGACCGACGCGAACCCGGCCGCGGCCCAGCGGCCGGGCGCCGGCGCCGACGGCGCACGCACCCGTTCGACCGCCGCCGCACTCGAGCCGAACACCAACCGGTCGCCCTGGGTCACGCAGTGCACGCGATCGGCATGCCGCGCGCACCACGCGGCGGCCGCGGCCGGATCCGCCGGCCGCGTCAGCGCGAGCAGTTCCCACTGAGCACCCGGCAGCGGCGGCAACACGGCGAGCACGAGGCCGCCGCCCGCCAGCTGCTGCAGCCATGCCTCGGTCGAGCCGTCGAGGGCGATCCGCAGCGCCGTGATGCCGACGCCGATGCGGGCCACGAGGTCCGCCGGCAGGCCCTCCGGCACCGGCGCCAGCAACGCGGTCCACGCCTGCAGCGCCGCGACCGGATCGGCGCTCGCGGCCACCGCGACCGCGGTGTCGGGCACGCTCGCCAACAGCGGCCGCAGGTCGCTCTGCGCCACGGCCGCTGCCGAGCCGAGCCACACGCCTGCAGCGAGAACCGACACTCGCCTGACCATGGCCGCGATCGTAGCCACTCGCCCCCGCGAACCTGTCTCGACTCGGGACTCGGACCATCGACCGGCAACCGGCGGTGGCGTGGTGGCCGGCCGCGCCGCGGCGCGCGACCTGGCCGCGCGATCGGTTGCGCGGCGTTCGCGGGTTACTATTCGCTGGGCAGCACCCCCGCTTCCCGCCCCCGACTCCCCGATGCGAACCCGCGACTCCCTGATCCTGGTCGGCGCCCTCGGCCTCTGCGCGGCCGCCGGACTGGTGCTGATGACGCAGGAGAGTTTCGCCGTCGAGCTGCCGCCGGGCGGTCCTGCTGCCGCGGCGCCGGCCGCAGTACCGGCGGCGGCGCCGAACGACGCCGCGGAGGCCGAGGCCGCACCGACGTCGCCGGGCCGTGCCGTCCCGGTCGAGGCGACGGCTCGTGCCGCCGACGCGGGGCGCACCGAGACCACCGGCTGGACCAAGGGCATCCTGCGCGGCGACATCCAGCTCGCCGTGTCGGTGCTGGACCGCATCGAATCGATCACGGTCGCCGTCGAGGAGGCGCGCCAACCGACCCGGGACGACGGCTCGTTCCATCCGCCCTATCGCATGGTGGTGCCGGTGCGCCGCGGCGTCGGCACGCCGACGTTCGAGGTGCGCGACGTGCCGTTCTCCGAGTATCCGTACGTGGTGTCGGTCTACGCGCCGGGTCTGAACGGCACCCGCCGCACGGTGACGGTCGACGCCAGCTCGCCGCTGGTCGACGACATCGTGCTGGCGATCACGCCCGGATCGCCGTTCTCGGTGCTGCTGCGCGACCAGGATGCCGCGCCCTACGCCGGCCTCGAGGTCAAACTGCTGCCGGTCGGCGAACCGTTGGGCCGCCGCGCTTCGGTCGGCACCAGCGACAACTTCGGCAGCGTCGTGTTCGAGGACATGCTGGCCGGCGACTACCAGCTCGCGGTCAGCCTCGGCGGCCAGCCGATCGGCGACGTGCAGACGATCACCGTGCAGTCGGGACGCGCGAACTTCCAGGCCGGGGCCCAGCACGGCCAGGGATACACGGTGACGATCCCGCGCGGCCTGCCGCAGACGGTGCAGGTCAGCGACGTCGCCGGCTACGGCGTCGCCGATGCCACGGTGACGGCGACGGCCGCGGACCGCGTGCGACTGACGGTGCTGGAGGCGACGACCGACTACGGCGGCAAGGCCGAGTTCGCGCACCTGACGCCGGGCATGTGGCAGCTCGACGTCGACAAGGACGGCTTCCAGCGCAGCCATCTGATGGTGAAGATCCAGGCCGGCCAGCTGCCGACACCCCAACAGGTGCGCCTGGTTCGCCTGCGCTGACCCGGCGCCGTCGCGGAACGGGCGTTTGCCGACCACGTCGTCGCTGCAGGCTTCCGACGCGCCGGCGCGTTCGCTAGATTGCGACCACGCCATGGGCAAACCACTCGTCGACCTCACCGCCCTGGACCTCAGCCGCGACGTCGTGACCGAGGCAGACCTGCGCTCGACGCTGCCCCACCGCGGCCACTTCCAGCTGCTCGACGGCATCTGCCATCTCGACCTCGAGCGCAAGCTCGCCGTCGGCTACAAGGACTGGGGCGCCGATGCGTGGTGGGCCAAGGACCACGTGCCGGGCAATCCGATCATGCCGGGCGTGCTGATGATCGAGGGCGTCGCGCAGGTCGCGACGTTCCTGATCAAGAAGACGAGCGGCTGGGAGATCGATCGCTTCGTCGGCCTGGCCGGCCTCAACGAAGTGCGCTTCCGCGGCATGGTCGTGCCGCCGGCGCGGATCTACTTCGTCGCCGGCGACGTGCGGGTCTCCGGCCGGCGGCTGGCGCGCATGCCGGCACAGGCGTTCTGCAACGGGCTGATGACGCTCGACCTCGAATTGCTCGGCGCGATGCTCTGATCGGCGGCGGCGCCGCGGCTTCACGCGCCCGCCCGGCCTCACCCTCGAACGCCGGGCGAATTGCGATATCCTGCCGCGCCCCCCCGGCATGCACGCAACGCACCACCCATCGCCCGGCCTCGATCCGTCGACGGCGGCGCGCCGCGACACCCGGTGGTTGCTCGCGCTGCTGGTCGTGATCGGGCTCGTGCTGCGCCTGCCGCTGATGGGGCGCAGCGTCTGGTTCGACGAGGCGTGCATGTCGAACCAGCGCCTCGGCACCTGGGCTCAGCTGCTGGCGACGCTCTACGTCGACATCCACCCGCCGCTCTACGTCACGTTCATGCACTGCTGGAACAACGTGTTCGGCGACGGCGAGTGGTCGATGCGGATCCCGCCACTGGTCGCCGGCCTGACGTCGATCCCGCTGCTGTTCTGGGCCGGCCAACGCATGGTCGGTCGGCGCGCGGCGCTGTGGGCCGCGATGTTGCTGACCGTGTCGCCGGTGCACGTCTGGTACTCGGCCGAAGCACGCCTCTACGCGCCGATGCTCGCCAGCACCCTGCTCGCGGTCGGCACCTGCGAACGTCTGATCGACCCGACCCGACCGCGACAGACCGGCCTGTGGTGGCTGCACGCCGGCAACCTCGCGGTGATGCTGACGCTGCACTACTACCTCGCCGTCTACGTCGTGCTGCTGGCCGCGGTCGCGCCGCTGCTGCACGGCTTCACCGGCGCCGTGCGGCGCCTGATGATCTGGCACGGCGTCGGCATCCTGCTGCTCGGCGCATTCGTGCTCGCCAAACGCGCGCTCGGCGAGTTCGCGACCGACCAGGGCTACCTGCGCGCGATGACGTTCGCGGAGCTGTACGAGTTCGTGTTCGGCTGGTGCTGGACCGGCAACACGCTGCATGCGGCGCTGACGTGGATCGACGACATCGCGGTGCAGGTCGCGCACGGGCTCGGCGTGGTGCTGCTCGGCGTCGGCCTCGTCGGCCTCTGGCGTGCGCGTCGGGAGCGGCCGGCCGGCGTGCTGGTGCCGCTGTGCCTGCTGGCGATCCCGGTGTTCCTGCTCGTCGCCACGCTGTTCGGCCTCGACCGGACCTACACCGAACGCAGCGCGCTGCCGGCGCTGCCGTTCGTCCTGCTGCTCGCGGGCAAGGGCCTGACTTCGCTGCCGACCACGGCGATGCGCTGGACCAGCGTGCTGCTGCTGGTGCTGACCAGCGCGTCGTTGATCGCGCTGTTCCGGTTCCAGGCCGATCGCTGGACGGTCTACAAGCCGAACCCGGACTGGCGCGCGGCCGCCGCCTACCTGTCGCGCGAGATCGACCGCGGCGGCGCCGGCCGGCCGGTGTTCACGCCGACGCCGAACCCGCGGTCGCTCGCGTACTACGACCCGCGCATCCAGGACGAGAAGAACCTGCTGCCGGCGACCGATCCGGCCGAGATCGGCGCCAAGGTCCGCAGGCGCCTGGGCACCTGGCTCGGCGACTACGCCGAACGCGTGTTCCGCGACTTCGCCGACGGCAATGCGGCGCTGCTGCGCAACGCCGCGCTGCGGGTCTATCGCACCGCGAGCGATCCCGCCGATCTGCGGCTCGACGAACGCATGCGCGACGACGTCTGCTACCTGGTGCGCGACCACTGGCACCCGCACGAGTCGGTCGACGGCACCCTCGAAGCGCTGCTGCGGAACCCGCGCGTCGAGGTGCTGGAGCGGCACCCGTTCACCGGCATCACCGTGCACAAGGTCAGGATCCGCCCGTGAGCGAGGCCGCGCCGCTGCCGCCGCCGTACGAACTGTCGGTCGTGATCGCCTGCTACCACGAGGCCGGACACCTGCGCGACTCGGTCGCGCAACTGTGCGAGACGCTGGACGCGACCGGCCGCGCCTACGAACTGCTGTTCGTCGAGGACGCCAGCGGCGACGACACGGCGGCGATCGTCGCCGACCTCGTGCGGGCGGCGCCGCATCGCCGCGCCGTCTACCACCGGCAGAACGTCGGCCGCGGCGGCACGGTGGCCGAGGGTTTCCAGCTCGCGCAGGGCCGCATCGTCGGCTTCCTCGACATCGACCTCGAGGTGCACTGCCGCCACCTGCCGTCGATCCTGGCCGCGATCGACGCCGGCGCCGACGGCGCCACCGCGTTCCGCCACTACGACACCAGCTGGCGGCCCAACAGCCTGCTGCGCCAGCTGCTGAGCCGCGGCTACCGCTGGTTGTTCCGCCGCCTGTTCGCGGTGCCGTTCCGCGACCCCGAGGCCGGCTTCAAGTTCTTCGTGCGGGAACGCATCCTGCCGGTCGTGCGCGCGACCCAGGACCGCGGCTGGTTCTGGGATTCGGAGATCATGATCCTCGCCCATCGCGCGGGACTGCGCGTCGTCGAGGTGCCGTGCCGCTTCGAACGCCGCGCCGACAAGCAGTCGACCGTCCGCATCGTGCGCGACGTCTGGCGCTATCTGGTGGCGATCCGGGCGTTCCGCGCCCGCTCGCGCCGGCCGCACGCCTGACGCCGGCCGGGCAGTGCGCCGCAGCGAACGAGCGGCGGACCGCGCGGCCGGGCCACCTGCCCGAGTCGCGATCGATCGGGTACCGTGTCGCGCCCGCGGGCCACCCCCGCCTCGCCGACGCACCCGATCGAGCCCATGCCCGCCACCCGCACCTCGCCCGGCCTGCCGACCCTGCTCGCCGTCGCGGCCGCGTGCGTCGGCCCCGCGACGGCGCAGTGCCTCGCTCTCGGCGGCGGCACCTCGGCCGGACTGGTCGCCTCCTCGACCTACCCCGCCGACGACGAAGGTCGATCGCCGATCACGCCGCTCGGCTTCGCGCTGCCGCTGCCCGGCGCGCCGGGCAGCCCGTTCACGCACTGCGTGATCGACGCGAACGGCGTGCTGTTCCTGACCAACGGCGGCCCCGCGGTCGGCGCGAGCACGGGCTTCTTCCTGGGATCGATCTTCAACTTCCGCGGCACCGCGGGCGCGTCGCCACGCATCGCGCCCTACTGGGACGACCTGCAGGCCGCGTCCCCCGGTACGTGGGACGTACGCATCGACACCTCGGTCGCCGGCCGCTGCGCGATCAGCTGGATCGACGTCGCCGAGTTCCCGGACCTGGCGCCGCCGAAGAGCTTCCAGGTCGAGCTGTTCGCCACCGGCGTGATCTCGTTCTCGTACGGGGTGATGGACGTGGGCAACGGCACCACCTGGGTCGGGGTGTCGATCGGCGACGGCGTCGGCGATCCCGGCGCCAGCGATCTCAGCACCCCCACGACCGGCGCGGGCGGCTTCGTCTACGAGACGTTCCCGGCGGGCGCGTTCGACCTCGCCAACAGCACCGTGACGTTCGTCCCGAACGGCACCAGCTGGAACGTCGTGCGCCCCTGCGAACCGGCGCACCACACCAGCTACGGCACCGGCTGCTACGACATCCCGCAGTTCGACGCGTTCTACCAGTGGTTCGGTTCGGCGGCGGCGGCCGCGGCCGCGCTGACGGGCCAGTCGATGACGCTGTCGCCGGGCGGCAGCGGCTACACGGTCACCTGGGGCGGCGGCGCCTTCGTGCCGGTCTCCGCGGCCGCGACCGTGCTGCCCGCCACCGACGACGCCGAGCACCCGGTGACCCCCTCGCTGCCGCTGCCGACGCCCGGCGGTGCCGCCCCGCAGCTCTACGTCGACGACAACGGCTTCGTCTCGACCGGCCCCGGCAACGGCGCCGGCGGCTGGAATCCGCCGCACTTCGGCACCTGGGATCCGTCGACGAACTTCCTCGCCGCGCCCGAGACGGCGTGGTGGTCCTGGCACGACTTCAACCCGACCGAGCCCGGCAGCGGGCGCATCACCCACGAGGAGGTCGTCGTCGCGGGCGAACCGATCCTGTGCGTGACCTGGAACGACGTCGAGAGCTACGCGGTGCCCGAGACGAGCAACCGCAGCACCGTGCAGCTGCAGTTCCATCTGGTCAGCGGCATCGTGACCTACGTGTGGCCGCAGGTGACGGCGCTGGGCACCGGCGGCTCGGTCCCGTTGCCCGAGGCCACGCTGGTCGGCTTCTCGCTCGGCGGACCGTCCGCGGATCCCGGCTCGATCGCGCTGGCGACGGCCCTGCCGATCCAGACCGGCAACCACATCGCGGCGCTCGGCCTCGCCGCATCGCCCGCGGCGATCTCGACCGCGACGACCGGCACCGTCGTCACCTATCGCACCACCGGCATGCCGGCGACCGCGCCCGGCAGCCACCTCGGCGTCTGCTACCTGAGCGTGCTGCCGCTGCCGGGCGTCGACCTCGCGTTCGTCGGCGCACCGGGCTGCCGCGCCTACATCGGCTCGCTCGACCTCAGCGTGCCGATGGTCGGTACCGCGCCGGTGCAGGACGTGGCCGTCTTCTGCCCGCCGGGTCTGCCGCCGGGCCTGCACGTGTTCGCGCAGTCGCTGGCGCTGTTCCCGCCCAACAGCCTGCCGGGCGGCAGGAACGCGTTCGGGCTGGTCACCAGCAACGGCATCGACACGCTGATCCAGGCCTTCTGATCGCAGCGCGGTCGCGGCCGCGGCTCTCCTTCCGGTCAGCCCAGGTACTTGCCGATCAGCAGCTGCAGTCGCCGGCGCGCGTCGGCGGTGATCGCCTGCGGCTGGGTGATCAGCGCGTGCTGCATGCAGCCCTCGGCGGTGATCGGCTCGGCCGCCGCGAGCGCGCGCGCCAGCTCGACGACGACGCGGCGCGCGAGATCGGCGTTCTGGCGCAGCACGGCGAGCACCGCGGCGACGTCGACGTCGGCTTCGCCCTCGTGCCAGCAGTCGTAGTCGGTGACCAGCGCGATGGTGGCGTAGGCGATCTCCGCCTCGCGCGCGAGCTTGGCCTCCTGCAGGTTGGTCATGCCGATCACGTCGACGCCCCAGCTGCGGTAGAGCCGCGACTCGGCGCGCGTGCTGAACAGCGGCCCTTCCATGCAGAGGTAGGTGCCGCCGTCGTGGGCGACGGCGCCGGCGGCGCGCGCGGCCAGCAGCGCCAGCTGCCGCAGCGGTTCCCAGACCGGGTCGGCGAAGTGGGCGTGGGCCACGCAGCCGTCGCCGAAGAACGTCGACTCCGCGGTGCGACCCCGGGTGCGATCGAGGAACTGGTCGACGATCACCAGGTGCCCGGGCCGCACGTCCTCGCGCATGCTGCCGACCGCGGAGATGCCGACGACGCACTGCATGCCGAGCTGCTTCATCGCGTGCAGGTTGGCGCGGAACGGCAGCTCGTGCGGCGCCAGGCGGTGACCGCGGCCGTGCCGCGGCAGGAAGGCCATGCGCACGCCGAACATGGTGCCGGTGATCAGCGCGTCGCTCGGCGCGCCGAACGGCGTGTCGATCACGACCTGCTCGCGGTCCTCGAGGCCCACCAGGTCGTAGATGCCGGAGCCGCCGATGATGCCCAGTGTGGGTCCGTTCATGGTTGGTCCTCGTCGCCGCCGCGGCCGTGCGGGTCGTCGCGGCGGGCCGGCGCCGGGCGATCGCCTTCGCGGGGATCGCTCGGCGCCGAGTACCAGCTCGGCGCGAACAGCCGCTTGATCATCATCGTCGCGTAGCTGCCGCGCGGCAGCTCGAACTGCAGCGTCGCGCACACCCGGCCCCGGTTCTGGTCGTCGGACTCGACGCGCACCTCACCGGTTCCGGTCGGCTTGACCAGCACGTCGCGCGGCTCCTCCTTCCAGATCATGCCGGGCACCTCGTTGCGCACGAAGTCGTCGCGCGTCAGGCCCGCGTCCTCGAGTTCGGCCGTCATCGCGCGCCGGAACGGCTCGCTGCCGCCGTCGCCGTCGGGGCCGTAGAGCGGCGTCTGCATCGCCGCCAGCTTCTGCTCGCGCTCCGGCGCCAGGTACTTCCAGGCCAGCAGGTCGCCGGCGATCGTCGCGATGCGCAGCCGCTGGGCCGACAGCACGCCGCCGCGCAGCAGCCGGCTGACGGCGCGGTTCCACAGCAGCGACTGGTAGGCGAACGCGTGGATGACGCGCTGCCGCAGCGGCACGTTCTCGAGCGCGCCGCGGAAGTCGCGCGGCGCCGCCTGCAGGTGCTCGAACAGCCGACCATAGGCGGGGCCACGCGCGATGCGCGCGCAGGTCTCCCAGTCGCCCCAGCGCAGCTGCAGGGTGCGCTTGAGCTTGACGTCGCCGGTGATCGCCACCGGCGAAGGCTCGGCGATCAACTGCTGCAGCGCGCGCTCGAAATCGCCGAGCAGCACGCTGCGCATCGGGAAGCCCTGGCCGTGCCGCACGCTGCCGAAGCGCTGGTCGTCGAAGTAGTTCGGGAACCCGGTCTTCGCCAGCGACGGCATGTTGCGCCGCAGCAGCGCCGCCTGCGTCGCCGCCAGGTCGCGCACGACGATGACGAACGCGTTGCCGCGGCTCTGGCGGCTGGTGATCGGCCGATCGGTGGTGCCGACCGGCTGCAGCCGCAGGTTCGGCATGTCCAGCTCGACGGCGCGGCGCGGGATGGTGACGAACTGGTCGGTGACCGCCTGGCGGTCCTTGAGGCCGGCGTAGGCCATCGCGCTGCGGTCGACGTCGCACTCGCGCGCGATCATCGTCAGCGCCTCGGTGGTCGACAGCTTCACCTTGTGCAACCGGTGCACGACGTATTCGCCCTTGGGAACCTCGTCCCACTCGAGCAGTTCGCGCACGCGGAAGTCCTCGGGAATCGCCTTGAGTCGCACCATCACCTCCGCCGTCCGTCGTAGCTGTCGAGTTTCTGCAGGGCGATCGTGAGGTCGGCGGGCAGCGGCGCGTGCACGTCGACGCGGGTGCCGTCGACGTCGTCGAACACGATCCGCTCCGCGTGCAGGAACATGCGCCGCAGCAGCGGGCGCTCGGCGACACCGCGACGCAGCTTGTAGTCGCCCTTGAGTGTCGAGAGCAACAGATCCCGGCCGCCGTAGTCGAGATCGCCGACGATCGCGTGGCCGACCGAGGCCAGGTGGGCGCGCAGCTGGTGCGTGCGCCCGGTGCGCGGCCGCAACTCGAGCAGCGCGTGCCTGGCGAAGCGCCGCCGCACCGACACGTCCGTGTGGGCCTCCCGCAAGCCGCGACCCGGCGCGGCCGCGGTCACCACCTTGCCGGGGCGGCGGCGGTCTTCGCCCAGCCAGGCATCGATCGCGAACGCATCCGGCAGCGGCAGGCCGTCGACCAGCGCGACGTAGGTCTTCTGCACCGCGCCGGTGCGGAACTGGACGTCGAAGTGGCGCGCGGCGGCGAGGCCCTTGGCGAGCAGCAGGCAACCGGACGTGTCCCGATCGAGCCGGTGCACGATGCGCAGGTCCGCGCCGAGGGCCGGCAACCAGGCATGCACGCCGGCGTCGCGACCGCTGCGGTCGGGCACCGTGACCGTCCCGGCCGGCTTGGCGAGCACCAGGGCCGCAGCGGTCTCGTGCAGGACCTCGGGCCGCGGCGGCGGCGCCTCGGGCCGCGGCATCAGGCCGTCGCGGACGATCTGCACCACGTCGCCCGGCCGCAGCCGCAGGCGGCTCGCGCCGGGCATGCCGTTGACACGGACCTTGCCGGCGGCAACGCTCCACCGCAGGTCGACGCGACGGATCGGCGCGCAGACCCGCTCGAGGTAGTCCACGAGCCGGATCCCGGCGAGCGCCTCGTCGACGACCAGGACCTGCTCTGAGGAAGCAACCAAGGGCGAAGCACGATACGGGGCGCCCCGTCGACCTCAACCCCACCCCGGCCCTGGCCCCAGCCCGCCAGCCCGCGCCCCAGCCGGCCCCGGAACCGCCGCACGGCCGCGTCGGCGGCCCGCGTCGGACCTCGGTCCCGGAGCTGTCCGGCCCTGCCGTCTATCCCAGTATCGGGACCCGCATGCGACACGGCGCCGGACACGACCGGGCAGCGACACACAAGATGTTGTGACGAATCTGCTTCGGGCACAGCAACTCCACCATCCTCCGACGGCACACTGCTTGCTCTCCTGCGTGTGTCGTCCCCCGCGTCGCTGGAGCAGCCTCCGTCCCGGAGCTGTCATCGAGTCAGCGGTCGCGCGGGAGCATTGAGGATCTGCAGAGAGCTGGCCAAGAGTGCATGCGCTGGTGATGCGGTCGGCGAGGCCGCATCCGGGCGTCGGGACTCGCGGACACGATCGAACGAGCCGGCGTAGGCGAGAAACGTCGGTCCGTAGTGAGCGAGTGAGAGGAGTGCGAGTGCAACGTTCGTCGTGACTGCGAGGCCCTCGAGGGGGTGAGAACCCCCTTCGCCGCCCGGCATCCCCCGCGGATGCCGGGCGGCTTTCTTTCCGCCGGCACGCGCCAACGGTCCGGCGCCCCGAACTGCCGATGACATGGCATGCGATGCTCGGTGGTCATCCCGTGCCACAACGGCGCCGACCTGACCCGACATTGCGTGCAGAGCCTGCTCGCGCAGGAGGGCGCGACGCCCGCCGAGATCCTGCTGGTCGACAACGCCAGCTCGGACGACATCGGATCGCTGGCCCGGCTGCACCCTTCGGTGCGCGTGCTGCGGCAAGCGAGCAACCTGGGCTTCGGCGCCGGCACCAACGCGGGCATCCGCGCCAGCCGCGGCGAACTCGTCCTGCTGCTCAACAACGACACCCGCGCCGCAACGAACCTGCTGCTCGAACTGACGCGGGTGCTCGATTCCTCGCCGGCGATCGGCGCCGTCGCGCCGGTCAGCAATCACGTGAAGGGCCCGGCTCGCCTGCCCGTCGGCGCGATCGGCCGGAACGCCGCCGATCGCGCGGCGATCGCCGCCGCGCTGCGCCCGTCGACGGCGGCCGTGCAGGACGTCGACAGCCTCGCCGGTCTCTGCCTGCTGCTGCGTCGGCCGACGCTCGACCGCGTCGGCTGGTTCGACGAACGCTTCGGTCACGGCAACTTCGAAGACGACGACCTCTGCCTGCGCCTGCGCCTGCACGGCTACCGCCTCGTGATCGCGCGCCGGGCCTTCCTGCACCACGAAGGGCACGCGACCTTCCGCGCGCTCGGGCTCGACCTGCCCACCGAGATCCAGCGCCGGCGCCGTCAGTTCCTCGACAAGTGGCGGCCGGACCCCGCCGGACGCGCGACGATCGCCGCGATGCACGCGGACCTGCGCGGCGCCGCGACGGCGGCCGCCGCCGCGCAACGGATCTGGCCGCAGTGGCCCGACGCCGACTGGCACCTCGCACGCTGGCACGCCAGCAACGACGACCACGCCGCTGCGGCCCGTCACCTGCGCAACCTGCTGCGCAGTTGCCCACAGCACAGCGATGCCGCGCTGGCGCTGGGCCGCGCGCTGCGGAGCCTCGGCGACGACGATGCCGCCGGCGCACACCTGCTGCAGACGGCACGTACGTTCCACCTCGATGCCATGCAGCTGGCGCGGGTGCTCGGCGAACTCGGCCAGCTGGACCTGCGCCGCAACCGCCCGGCCAGCGCCACCGCCCACTTCCTCGCCGCCGCGGCGCTGCAGCCGGCGGACGGCAGCCTGCACAACTGGGCCGGCGTCTGCCAGCTCGCCGGCGGTGACCTCGAGGCCGCCGAGCGGTCGTTCCGCGCCGCCGCTGCCGCCGACTTCGCGCTCGCCCACACCAACCTCGGCATCTGCCTGCACCGGCTCGGCCGCGGCGACGAGGCGCGGCGCAGCTTCGAACGGGCGGTGGCGCTGCTGCCGGACGACGCGACGGCGCGACAGAACCTGCTGGCCGCGGCCGGCGCTGGCGCCGGCGCGACTGCGCCGGTCAGTTCGCGCGGCTCCTGACGCAGGCCGCGTCGACGTCGGGCAGCCCGCCGGCGCGACCGAGCGCGAGCAGCTCGTCGACGATCGCCGGCAGCGACGCGGACGGCACCCAGCCGATCGCGCGGCGCAGCCGCTGCAGACACGGCCGGCGGCGCACGGGATCGACGAAGCCGGCCGGGAACACCGATGCCAGCGGCACGCGGACGATCGGCGCGCCGCAGCCCGCGCGCTCGCGCACGACCGCGGCCAGGTCGGCGACGGTCGTCTCCTGCTCGCTGCCGACGTTGAACACGCGGCCGGCCACACCCCGCGCCTCGGCGAGATCGGCCAATGCGCGCGCCACTTCACGCACGTGCGCGAAGCAGCGCGTCTGCTCGCCGCTGCCGTAGACGGTGATCGGGTCGCCGCGCAGGGCCTGCGCGACGAAACGCGGCAGCACCATGCCGTGCTGGCCGGACTGCCGCGGCCCGACCGTGTTGAACAGCCTGGCGACGACCACCGGCAGACCCGAGCGTGCGGCATGGCCGAACGCGAGCCATTCGCTCATCGCCTTGGCGCACGCGTAGCCGCCGCGCGGCCCTTCGGTCACCCCGGGGCGCACCGGATCCTGCTCGCGGAACGGCACCGGGCCGTCGCCATAGACCTCCGAACTCGAAGCCAGCAGGATCGGCACGCCATGCCGCGCGGCGGCCGTCAGCATCGCTTCGTTGCAGCGCAGGTTGCGCTGCACGACGTCGAGCGGTTCGGCCGCCAGCCGCTGCACGCCGACGACCCCGGCCAGGTGGAACACGACATCCGCGTCGACGCAGACCCGGTCGGCGACATCGGCCTCGGCGACGGACGCGACGCCGAGCCGCAGCGCGGGATGCGTGGCGACCGCCGCCAGATTGGCGACGCGCCCGGTCGACAGGTCGTCCACCGCGTGCACCGCGTAGCCGCGGCACAACAGTTCCTCGCAGAGATGGGAGCCGATGAAGCCGGCCCCACCGGTCACGACCGCACGCAGCCGCCCTGCCGGTGCCGACGCCTGACGCGCGGCACGATCGAACAGCGGCTCTTCGCCGGACAACGGCATGCGGACCACCTCAGGTTACGGGAAGCACAGCGCGCGGCGGCACAGCGTCGACGACGCCGTGGCCCGAGTCCATGCCCGGGCCCGCATTCCTGCGCGCATGCGACGGCGCCGCTGGGCGCGCTATTCCCGACCACCCGGCGCCGGCAACTGGCGGCGCAGCTCCTCGAGCTGCTGCCGCAGCTCCCGCAGGTCGCGCCGCAGCGCGTCGATCTCGCGCTCGACGTCGTAGCCGTCGACCGGCGCGGGACGCGCGTCCGTGCGCGGGGCCTGGGCCGGAGCCGGCACCGCGCGACCGCTGGCGGCGGAGGGCACGGCGCCGAGCGTGATGGTCAGCGAACGGGCACCGGCGTCGCTCTGCAGCCCGATCGACAGCTTCTTGCCCGCCTCGCTGCGCTGCAGCACGGCGTCGAGGTCGGCGAGACCACGCACGGGCCGGTCGCCGAGCGCCGTGATGCGCTCGCCCGGCCGGATGCCGAGCGCCTGCGCCGGCCCGCCGTCGATCGCCTCGTCGACGACGACGCCGCGATCGGTCTCGCGCACGCGCAGGCCGAGGTAGGCCTTGCGTTCGCCGGCCGGCACCGGCGTCACCGGTGCGGTCTCGACGGCGGGCCGCGGCGGCCGATCCTGCTTCGGCGGCACCGGCGCAGCGCCCGGCGTCGGCACCGGCACGTTGTCCGGCCGCTCCGCGAGCTGCACCGTGACCGTCGACTCCTTGCCGTCGCGCCGCAGCTTGATGCGCAGCCGTTCGCCGGCCTTGTGCGCACGGATCGCGGCGACCAGATCGTCGCGCGTCGGCGTCGCCTGGTCGCCGACGGCGAGCAGTTCGTCGCCGGCCTGCAGCCCGGCGCGGGCCGCCGGCGACTCGGGAATCACCTCGGCGACCACCGCCTGCTCCCGTTCGGGGTCGAGATAGACCCCCAACCAACCATCGACGATCGGCGCGAGCAGGAACAGGGACACAAGGGGAAGGGACAGCGGGTTCATCGGCGGCTCCTCGGGGGTGCAGGTTGGTGATCGTGACCGCTTCACCTTGGTAGCTACGTTGGCGGGCGCGCGCAACGAAGCGCCGATACCAACATTCCTGGATCGCCAATCGCGCAGGCCGCACTTGACCGCCGCGACCGGGCTCCGTACAAACTTCGCCCTCGATCCGCCCCCTTCGTCTAGCGGCCTAGGATTCGTGATTCTCAGTCATGCGACAGGGGTTCAAATCCCCTAGGGGGTACCAGTCGCCCGGCAGGCCTCGCCTGCCGGGCGGTTGCCTTTCGCCGATCGCCCGCAGGACCTGACGCATGGTGTGGCTCCGACGCGAGGACCACGAAGACCGCGAATTGCGCTGGCTCTGTCCGTGGGGCCTGCCGAGCCGCAGCGCCGGGGGCCGGCGCCTGCCCGAGAGCGAAGATCCGCTGCGCACCGCGTTCCAGCGTGATCGCGACCGAGTCCTGCACGCGACGGCGTTCCGTCGCCTGCAGCACAAGACCCAGGTCGTGGCAGCGTTCGAAGGCGACCACTACCGCAGCCGCATGACGCACTCGCTGGAGGTCGCGCAGATGGCTCGCAGCGTCGCGCGCGCCCTGCGCTGCAACGACGACCTCGCCGAGGCCATCGCGCTGGCGCACGACCTCGGCCACCCGCCGTTCGGCCACGTCGGCGAGGAAGCGCTCGACGCGGCGATGCAGGGCCATGGCGGCTTCCGGCACAACGCGCAGGGCAGCCGCATCGTCGACTACCTCGAGGACCGCTACGGCCACGGCCATGGGCTGAACCTGACCTTGGCGCTGCGGCGCAGCCTGCTGAAGGGCCGCGTGCCCGACGGGTTCCCGCTGAGCCCGGACCTGCAGCCCCGCGGTGCCATTCCGGTCGAAGCGCAGATCGTCGATCTCTGCGACAGGGTCGCCTACCTCAGCCACGACCTCGACGACGGCCTGCGGGCCGGGCTGTTCACCGAGGCCGACGCCGCCCAGCTGCGACTGTGGCAGCAGGCGCGGCAGGCGGCAGGCAGCGACAACCGGCAACGCATCGTCAGCGAGGTCGCATCCCTGCTGATCCACGATCTCGTCGGCGCCGCCGATGCCGCGCTGACCGCCGCCGCGGTCGGCGACCCGCCGCCGCGCCTGCACCACAGCGGACCGATGCAGGTGATGGCGCAGCAGCTGCTCGAGTACCTGCGCACGCACTTCTACCGGTCGCCGCGCGTGCTGACGGTGATGAACGACGGCGCGCGGCGGATCCGCGGCCTGTTCGACCGGCTGCGCGCGCAGCCGGACCGGCTGCCGGAATCGGCGCGCCTGCGCCTCGATCGCGACGGGCCCGAACGGGCGATCTGCGACTACATCGCCGGCATGACGGACCGCTTCCTGCACCGCGCGACCGCGGACCTCGACGGCTGACGGCGGTCCGGCGGCGCGCGCTGCGGGTCAGCCTCACCCAAGCGCCGGACCGAACGGGCGGAGCGCGGGCCCGTCGTCCGGGCCCGCGCTCGCAACTGGTTACCCCGCAAGGATTTGAACCTTGACAAACAGAACCAGAATCTGTTGTGCTACCGTTACACCACGGGGCATCACCGACGGCAGAAAAGAGCGATTTCGGGCCCGCGCCCGCGGGCCCCGGGGGGCCAATCCCGCGCCGGCCGCCGCGACCGCGCGGAAACTGGTTACCCCGCCTGGACTCGAACCAGGAACCAACAGGACCAAAACCTGCTGTGCTACCGATTACACCACGGGGTAGCCAGGGCGAGGGAGGATAGCGAGCGCGCCGGTGAAATCCAGCGGAACGCGTCCCTCGCCCCCGCCGGGCCGCGGCCGGGCCTCGGCCGACGCCTACGGCTCGAGCAGCATGCGTCGCGCCGATCGCTCGAACGCCTGCTCGACTCCCTGGCCTGCCTTCGCGCTGGTCGCGCCGACGTCCCAGCCGGTCGCGCGCAACGCGTCCAGGCGTTCGCCCGTCACCTGCCACGAAGCGCGCAGGTCGAGAACTGATGTCTTGCGTGTGCGCGCTCGGGGCGCGTGCCCTGACATGCATCGGCGGGGTCGGATTTCAGGCAGATTCCTGCCGAATGGCGGTGGTTTCGCCGCGGCCGCGGATCGGGTGGATGCTGCGTTCGCCCCTGTCCTGGCACCAGGCGAGGACCGCCGGGGGCGCCAGAGCCCTGGGCAGCAGTCGCAGGAACCACGCCGGACACTGGCGGCTCGCTTCGCGATTGGACCGGCGTCGGGTGCTCGGTGTGCCGATCCGCGCCACGGTGGCACTCCTGCCGCGGAATGCACAATCAGGCCATCAGTTCTCGCAGGTCGCTCTCGTTCACCAGGAGCAGGCAGGGGATGTCACCGGCGACGGCGAGCACCTCGTCGCGAAGACGCACGGCGATGTCCAGGTTTCGACTCCCGGGTCCCGTCCGCCACCAGGAAGGAGCCCGTACTGCTACCGATGTACGGCAGGCGGATCTTGGTGGTGCCGTCCTCCTGCTGCGGGTCCCACAGCATCAGGGTCGCCTCGCGACCGTCGACCTCGACAGCCTTCCTGTCGATGCTGACACCGACCGTCGACCGATAGCCCTGCAGGAGGGTGCCGTAGCTCAGACGGGCCCGCCGCTCGGTGCCTGGCGGCACCTCTCGCGCGGTTCCGGGCGGAGCACCCGACCGGCGCAGCGAGTCGCGTGGAGCTGCCTTGCGCGCGCGGGCAGGACGGCGATACTCGCGGCTTCGCTCCGATCTCCGCTCCATGGACACGTTGGCCCGCAGACACTGAACTCACTGAGCCCGGCCGGCTCGGGTGCGGTCCGCATCCACTGCGCCACGCTGTGCTCGGTGAGCGGGCGGTACGCGCCCGCTGTCTGCGGGAGTGCGTGCCTGCGCCCTCTTGAACCTGTTTGCCGACGACGACGAGGAAGCCGCGCTGCCGGACGGCAGCCGCTCCGAACGCACAGCCACACTGCGTGCGCGGACCCACGCGCTGACCGGTCGTCCGTGCACGGTCTGCGGCGCCGGCCTGTGCGGCCACGAGGCCCTGCTCACGATCCTGCTAGGCGCGCGGCACGCACCGCGGTGCGCCAACTGCGCCGCCAGCGAGCTGGGCGAGACGCGCGCGGAGCTGTGCGAGAGGTCGCGCCAGTGGATCCTGCGGCGCGAATGCTTCCTCGAGGTCTGGCTCGAGGCCAGTGCCGAGGAAGGCCTCGGCGCGATGGACCGACCGACCTGCCTGTTCGCGGCGACGCCGGACCGGATCGCGGCCACGCCAATCGCGCCCGGCCCGGTGGCACCGACGGCCGACGCCCTGCACGACGCGGGCGACCTCGGCTGCGGTGACCTCGTGCTCGACCTGAAGTTCAAGCTCGCCGACATGGCGGCTGGCACCGTGCTCGAGGTGCGAGCGACCGACCCCGCGGCGCCGATCGACCTGCCGGCATGGTGCGGGCTCGTCGGCCACACGCTGCTGCACGCCTCCCCCCCACGCTACTGGATCCGAAGGAAGAACCGATGACCAACCGCCTCTGCGTCAGTCTCACCTACGCCAAGAACGACACCGACAAGGCCACGGTCGCCTTCGTCGTCGCCAACGCCGCCGTCGCCTCGGAGAAGCAGACCGTCGTCTTCCTCAGCACCGAGGCCGTGCGGCTCAGCCAGCAGGGCTACGCCGACGACGTGCACGAGGGCGGCTTCGCGCCGCTGCGCGAACTGATCGCGAACTTCGTCAAGGCCGGCGGCACGATCTGGGTCTGCTCGCCTTGCTTCAAGAAGCGCCAGCTCGACGAGGGCAAGCTGATCCCCGGCGCGACGATCGTCGGCGGCGCCAAGCTGGTCGAGTTCCTGTCGCAGGGCGCCCCCTGCGTCAGCTACTGAGGCCGGCGAACGCGCTCGCCGCGCGCGCATGCCCAGCCGACCGGACCCCGACCTCACCGAACCCAGCCGATGCCCGACGACCCGAGCGACCCCACCGCGGACGCGGTCTGCGACGGCGGCGACCTCGACTGCGGCAGCGGTCTGCTGCTGATCATCCGATCGGCGATGGCGCCGCTGCAGCCGGGCGGCACGTTGCTCGTGAAGAGCCGCGAGAGTTCGGTGCGCGAAGATCTGCCGGCGTGGTGTCGCATGGTCGGCCACGGCCTGCTGCGCGAAACCGAGGCCGACAACGGCTACCGGCACTTCCTGCTGCGCAAGAAGGACGACGATGCCGAGTTGGCCACCGACCTCGAACAGGCGCGCCGGCATCACTGGCAGGTTCGCGCCCGCTGGACCGGCGGCATGCAGGCCAAGGTCACGGTCCGCAACCACGGCTTCGCGATCGGCCAGCCGGCCAGCTTCGACACCGAGGACGTCGCTCCGTCGGCGATCGAGTTCCTGCTGTCGGCGCTCGCCGGCGCTCTGTGCAGCGGCCTGCAGTGGCGCCTGTCGCGGCTCGGCGCCGAGGTGCACAACCTCGAAGTCGTCGCGAAGGCAAAGTCGCAGAACAACCTCGTGTTCCTCGGCGTCGAGGACGCAGGCAGCCCCGCACTCGCCGACATCGAACTGTCGCTCTACGTCGCTGCCGACGTCGACGACGAGCAGCTCCAGGCCGTGTTCGCGGAGACGGTGCGCCGTTGCCCCGTCACGCAATCGCTGCTGCAGACCGTCGCGATCGACGCGCGCGCCCGCAAAGTGTGACTGTCATGGCCGATCCCCGCCCGATTCCCCGCTTTCCCGTCTCCGTCGTCGGCAGCTGGCCGCGCCCGCGCTGGCTGCTCGAGGCCGGTCAGAAGCGCGCCAGGGACCTGGCGCAGCTGCGCGACCAGGCGACCCTGCTGGCGATCAAGCAGCAGGAGGACGCCGGTGTCGACGTGCTCTCCGACGGTGAGCAGCGGCGCGACAACTTCTACTCCTTCCTGTCCGAGAAGCTCGACGGCGTCACGCTGATGACGATGGCCGACCTGCTCGACCACGTCGAGGACAAGGCTGCCTTCGAGGCGCTGCTGCAGACGCTCGACGTACCGGCGTTCGCGATCAAGAACCCGACGATCACGGGGACGCTGGCGCGTCGCGAACCGCTGGCCTTGCGCGAGGCCGAGTTCCTGCGCGCCCACACGACGCGCGCCTGCAAGATCACGCTGCCCGGCCCCTACCTGCTGTCGCGGTCGATGTGGGTGCAGAAGCTGTCGGCCGCGGCCTACCCGACGCGCGAACGGTTGTGCGACGACATCGTCGCGATCCTGCGCGCCGAGCTGCAGGACCTGGCGCGGCTCGGCGTCGAGGTCGTGCAGTTCGACGAACCGGTGCTGACCGAGATCGTGTTCGCCGGCAAGGCCGCGACGCGCACGTTCATGTGCGCCGCCCTTGCCGCCACCGCCGACCCGGCCGGCGAGCTGCGCCTCGCCGTCGACCTGATCAACCGGGTCGTCGACGGCATCGCGGGCACGAGCACGGCGCTGCACGTCTGCCGCGGCAACTGGAGCCGCAAGGAGGACGTGCTGTTGTCCGGCGACTACGACCCGCTGCTGCCCTACCTCTCGCAGATGCGGGTCGACCAGTTCGTGCTGGAGTACGCGACGCCACGCGCGGGCTCCGAGGCGCTGCTCGCGCAGCTGCCGCCGGGCCGCACCGTCGGCTTCGGCGCCATCAACCCCCGCACGGACCCCGACGAGGATCCGGCGGCGATCGCGGCGCGCGTCGCCGCGCTCGCGACGCTGCTCGGCCACGAACGGATCTGGCTGAACCCCGACTGCGGATTCGGCACGTTCGCGGACCGGCCGGTCGCCGGCGAGGCCGCCGCCGTGAGCAAGATGGAGATCCTGGCGGCGGCCGCGCGGCAGCTCAGAAGTTCACGGTGAGCTGCATGTAACCGACCTGACGCTGGTCGTTGTCGATGCCGTAGCCGCCGCCGATGTAGGCACCGCTCGCCAGCTTCGCGCCGACGATCGCATCGACTTCGAAGTCGCCGAGCTGCGTCGACGTGCCGCGGCGATCGAGCGTCAGGAAGTTGAAGTCCAGGGTGACGTTCTCGAGCGGCACGATCTGCACGCCGAACTGCGTCGTCTGCAGATCGCTGCGCCAGGCACCGCCGTACTGGTGCAGCAGGCCGGCCGAGTTGAAGTCGGCCGGATTGCCGATGTCCATCTTGCCGTTGGCGTCGGTGTGCTGCAGCGACACCGACCGCAACGCGCCGTCGAACCAGTCGAGCGTCTTGGTCAGCGTTGCCCGCCACGCCATGCGGTCCTCGCCGCCGTCGACGAAGCGATTGGCGAATTCGCCGCCCCAGCCGAACCCGCTGCCCAGCGAACCCGTGGCGTCGACGCCGAGCCACGCGTCCATGATCGCGAGGTCGCCGTCACCGGTGCCGGAGAAGTAGTAGGGCCTGACGGCGTGCACGATCTCGCCGCAGTACTCGCCGACGACGATGTTGGCCGAGCCGCCGACGTAGCGTGCACCGGGGTGCGTCGCCTGCAGCGGTCCGTAGTCGTCGAACACGAACAGTTCGACGTCGTGACCGCCGAAGTTGCGCGAGGCCCAGACGCCCGTGAAGGTGCCGGGCCGCTGCAGGAAGTCGCAGGAACCGATGATCAAGCCGTTGCTGAGGATGAACTCGCTGCGGCCGATGCGCCACTTGTCCTCGGCACCGAACAGGTCGTCGGCGAGCACGTAGAACTGCGAGACGCCGTTGAAGTCCTCCCCGGCCAGCGCATCGGAGTAGCTGGCGGAGCCGGCCCAGGTCTCCGAGAAGTTGAACTCGACGAGCGCCTGGAGGTGCTCGTTGGCCTGGTAGCGCATGCGCACGCGCGCACGCGTGGCCTGCTGGTCGGCCTCGGCGTACGGATAGCCCATGCGCGTCTCGGCCACGCGCACGCGCAGGCGGATGTCACCCTCGACCGACAGCTTCTGCGATCGCAGTTCGAGCGCGCCGTCGGTGTCGAGCTTGCCGACGTCCAGTCCGCGCGGCGGCCCGAACGTGAAGCACTGGTGCTGGGACTCGTAGCAGTTCTGGGCGGCGACGCCGCCGCAGAGGCACGACACGGCAACGGCGACGGCCGCCGCGGAGAGAGAGCGCTGCATCGGGATTCTCGGGTCAGGGGTTGGTGGATCGACCCGCGGAGAATCTTCGCAGCGCTCGCGGGGCCGTCTTCAGCGTCCCCGTGGGGTTGGAACCGACCGGTCCCGATCCCTCGGCGCCGCGGGATGCCACCCGCGGGTCCGCCGAGGCCGCTCTCAGGTGTGAGGGCGGCGTTGGAACCTCGGTCGTTCGAGCACGCGCCGCATCCTGGCCAGCCGACCGGGGCCGCGCAAGCTCCGGCTCCCGGAACGGGCAAATCGCCCCGAGGGGTGCTGTGCCGGCCGCGCCGACCTCTGCTCCCTGGCATCACGCTGCGCCGCGCGCGCGGCCGCGCCGGCCCCGCGCCATCGCCCGGGGCCGGAAACCGCCCGCTGCTACTGCAGCTGGGTGGTGCTCATCACGGCGTTGCTGACCAGGTAGCCGCCGGCCTCGCCGTTCGCCAGCGGGATGTTGGGGTCGAACAACGCCACCGCCTGCGCCGCGACCACGTTCCCGGGCGCGAAGGCGACGTTGCTGAAGTTCAGAGTCCACGACAAGGTCGAGGTCGCGCTGGCGGCCCCGCCGACGTCCGCATCGAGCGTGGCGATGTAGACCTTGCAGCCGGGCACCGTGGTGAGGATGCCGCTCAGATCGACCCCGGCCGGAAACGGGTTCAGGCTGAAGATGACCGTACCGACGTGGATGCCGGGCATGAACTCGGGCACGTTCGTCAGCGTGTAGGTGACGAACGTGTTCGGGTTGATCACCGGCGCCGGCGACGCCGAGAGGGACAGCGGCAGGAGCACGGCCGCGGGCCCCGTGTCCATGACGAACGGCAGCTGCGTCGCCAGATCGACCGAAGTCGGCGTCGGGCTGGCACCGGCGAGGGTGCAGCCGACCACGACGGGCGCGGTGCTGGTCCCCGTCTCGAACGAGACCATGACGATGGTCACGCTGCCGGACGTCATGTCGATCTGGTACTGCCAGGTGCCCGGGTTCGGACTGCCGTACGGGTAGGCCTCGACGCCGCTCCAGGTGATGTAGAGCACCCCGCCGATTTCCTCGTACTGGATCGGCCCGCTGCCGGGTTCGGCCGGGTTCCAGTCGCGCCAGACGTACCAGGCGAGGCCCGTCGCCGCGGCCGTGGACGCCAGCGAGGGGTTGTAGCTGCTGCCCTGGTTGCCGACGCCGCCTGCCGTCAGGATGCCGTTCGGCGAGATCGTCCATTGGGTCTGCGTGCCACCGCCGGGCACGGGGATCCCCGACGACGAGCTGATGGTGATCGGCGTGTCGTCGGCGGTGGGTCCGGTCGACGCACCGCCCGACGGCGCGACGAACAACGCGCTGCCACCGGGGATCCAGACGGCGACGTAGCCGGAGCCAGCCAGGACGAACTGCACCGCGTTGCCGTCGAGCGCCGCCTTGGCCGCCGGCGAGCCGGCGAACTCCTGCATGCAGCTGGACGGGTCGGGGGCGGTGTAGCTGTGGCAGCCGGTGCCGTAGTTCTGGTGCGCCGCCGACGACAGGTCGCGGATCTGCAGCGCGGTGATGTGCGGCGCGAGCACGTTGGTCGGATTCGGGTGCGTGCCCTGGATGAGCAGCCACAGCGCGGCCGACGCGTCGTAGGTGAACGTACCCGTGCAGTGCGTTCCGAACTGGGTGTCCGGCGCACTCACCGCCGGGGCATTGTCGGGGTCGGCTTCCATCGGGCCCGACACCGGGCCCTGCAGCATCGACGCGACGTTGGTGACTTCGCCCCCCGACAGCACGGCCGTGCCGAACGCCGAACTCAGGTTCATCACGCGGTCGTAGAGCACGTTGGTCGGCGAGCCCGTGCGCTGATCGGTGAACCAGACCTGGACCTCGTAGGTGTAGCCGGGGTTCAGCGTCGCCAGGGTGTCGAGGCGGATGCCGCCCCAGCCCGTGGGATTACTGGCCGTTCCGGTCTGCATCGCCAACGAGTTGGCCAACAGCTTGTCGAACTCGGCGTCGCCGGTCGTCGAGCCGTTCAGACCGCCGGTGATGTAGCCGTTCCAGTTCGAGGGATGGAAGCCGCCGGCGAACGTCACGCCGTTGACCGTCGCGCTGATGGCAGCGGAGCCCGGGTTGTGCGCATTGCCCGCGAAGACCAGCGCGCCGTGCAGGCTGACGTCGGTCGGGGCGACGCTCGGCAGCACGGGGCCCCAGACGATCGTCTGGGCACTGGCCGCGCCGACCAGGAGGGCGCCGGCGAGCAGGGAAGGCAGAGAGGTGGGTGGCATGTGGCGGTTCCGTGGAATGAGGTCAGGTCGACACGGAGGGCAGCCGACCCGGGCCACTACTGAAAGATGCGGTCCGCGAAACCGCAAGGACCACCGCCGGCCCGGGATTCCTGCCGGTCCACCCCGCGAGTGCCGGGACGGTGGAGCCAGACAGGCCACTGTCACACCAACCGCCTGCACCGCACCCGCGTGCGCCCCGTACAGCACAACGCCCCGAGGCTTTTTGCCTCAGGGCGTTCGCTTCTGACGAGTGGTAGAGCGAGCCGGATGCTCTTCGTCACGGAGTACCGTTGCGAAGGGCGTCCTGATCGGT
>JAEUHS010000112.1 GCA_016794035.1 Planctomycetota bacterium | reverse complement strand
TTCGAGCTGTCGGCGCCGATGGCGACCAACGCCTTCTTCTGGATGCGGCTGGCGAGCTTCGTCTGGCTGCCCGGCGTGTTGTGGGCGCTGCTGCGGCTCGCGCGCGACGAGCCGCTGCGCCCCGGACCGCTGGCGGCGACCGCCGGCGCGTTCGCGATGACCTGGCTCGGCGGCTTCCCGCCGTTCGCCGCGACGACGTCGCTGTTCGCGGGCCTGTGGGTGGCGTGGCTGGTCGGCGAACGCGTGCGGCACGGCTCGCTGCGCGATGGCGTGCGGCTGGCGGCGCGGCTGCTGCTGGCGCTGCTGCTCGGCGGCCTGCTGGCGCTGCCGCAGGTGCTGCCGTCGCTGCAGTTCTTCCCGCACAGCGCGCGCACGCCGACGCCGGCCGAGCAGGACATCGCCGGCAGCGCGTTCGACGCCTTCGGCCTCACCGGCTACCTGGCGCCCGACCTGATCGGGCCGCCGACGGCGGCGGACCCGATCCCCTACACGCAGTCGCCGCTGGCGCTGCTGCTGACGCGGCGCTGCGACCTGGCCGGCAAGCAGGCGCTGCCGAACTACAACTACACCGAGTACGCGGTGTTCCCCGGCACGCTCGGGTTCCTGCTCGCGGTCGCCGGCGCCGTCGCCGCGCGCGGCCGGCGCCGCGGCTTCGCGCTGGCGGCGTTCGCGCTCGCGCTCGGCATGGCGTTGTACCTGCCGGGCCTCGACCTGCTGTTCCGGCTGCCGCTGGTGCAGAACGTCTGGCCGATGCGCTGGCTGGCGCCCGCGACCGTGCTGGTCGCGTGGCTGGCGGCGCTCGGCTTCGACCGCCTGCAGCGACCCGGTCGCCGGCTGCCGTTCGCGCTCGCGGGGCTGTCGCTGCTGCTCGCGGCCGCGGCGTGCTGGCTGCTGCCGCTGCCGGCCGCGGCGCAGGCCGCCGACCCGACCTGGGCCCCGCGGCGCATCGCCGAGCGCTTCGGCGTCACCGCGCAGGACGTGGTGAACCACGTGCACGGCGTGCCGCCGGTGCCCGGCGATCGCTTCGCCGCGGCGTTCCAGCGCGCGGCCGAACAGGGCAGCATCGCCGCGCTGTGGCTGCTGCTGGCGGCGGCGCTGCTGGTCGCGATCGGGCTCGCCCGCGCGCCGCGGCTGCGGGCGTGGCTGCTGCGCGCCGGCGCGATCGCGACCCTGCTGCAGCTGGCGTGGCACGGCGCGGCGCTGACGACCGGCCGCGCGCTCGCGCAGCCGACCGACACCGCGGTGCACGCGTTCCTGCGCGAGGCCGCGCGCGCCGCCGCCGCCGACGGCGGCTTCACGATCGTACGCGCGAGCATCGAACCGAAGCTGCCCGACCAGCTGCCGCCCGGCGAGCTGATGGCGCCCGGCGTGCGCGACCTGCACTTCTACACCCACTACGACGGCCACTCGGCACAGCCGATCGAGGCGATGCTCGGGCCGTACTGGGGACCGCGCACGGCGGCGAAGGGCTACCTCGTGCTGTCGCTGCCCGACGCACTGCCGCGGCCGGGCGAACCGCCACCGGCCGTGCCCTACGCGTTCCAAAGCCCGCTCGAACACCCGCTGCTCGACCTGCTGGGCGTGCGCTACGTGCTCAGCACCGACGAACTGCAGCACGCCGGCGCGCGGGTCGGGCCGGAGCTGCGCGGGCCGCGCGGCGCGTTCTTCGTCTACGAACGGCCGCACCCGCTGCCGCGCGCGTTCTCGGTGCCGGCCCTGCGGGTGCTGCCGAGCGACGCCGACGTGGTCGCGGCGCTGGCCGACCCGCGGCTCGCGCCGCGCGACGCCGCGCTGGTGCTCGCGGCCGACGCGCCGCCCGCGCCGCCGATCCCGACCCCGGCGCCGCCGCCCGCGGCGACCGGGGCCCGCACGGTGCGCTTCGTCACCGACCACCCGACCCGGATCGAACTCGAGGTCGGGCCCGGCCGCGCGCCGTGGCTGGTGCTCGCCGACACGTTCCTGCCGGGTTGGACCGCGACCGTCGACGGCGAGCCGGTCCCGATCCGGCGCGCCAACCACAGCCAGCGGGTGGTGCCGCTGCCCGATCGCGCCTGCCGGGTGCAGTTCCGCTACCGCTGCCCCGGTCTCGTTCCGGGACTCGGGCTCGCGGCCCTGGCCGCCGCCGCGCTGCTGGCGCTGGCGATCCGGTCGCGGCGCCGCCGACCTGCCGATCCGGCGCGCTGACCGCCGGCGTCGCATCGTGGCCGGCGCTCAAGCACGCGCGCTGCCAACGACGAAAGAGCGACGTGCACCTCGATTCGCAGCGCCGGACCGCCGAGGGATCCGCTCGGTGAGCCTCTACGGCACGGGGCGGCGGGAAGGCATCGGCTCCGTCCTGGTGCTCGGCGCCGTCGTGGTGATCGTGCTGGTGGCCGGCAGCCTGCAGCTGTTCGGTTCGCTGGCGAACGTCGCCGCGGCCAGCCGCGACGCGATCGTGCCGGCGCTCGGCGGCACGCTGTTCTACCGGTTCCTGCGCGCGATGCGCCGCAGCCGCTACGTCTCGTTCCTGACCGCGGTCGCCTACGCGCTGTCGCCGTGGCTGCTGACGATGGCGCTGGCGCCCCGCGAACAGCTGGCCGCGGCGCTGGCGCCGCTGGCGCTCGAAGCGGTCACCCGCTGCGACCGGCCGAGCCAGCGGCGCAGCTGGCTGCCGTGGACCGGCGTCTGCCTGGCGCTGCCGTTCCTGCCCGGCGTGACGACGATCGGCGGGCTGGCGATGCTGTTGTGCGCGAGCCTGTTCGTGCGCCTGGTCACCTGCGGCGATCGCAGCGACGCGACGCCGCCGGCGTGGGGCATCGGCGCCGCGGTCGCGCTCGGCGCGCTGGCGGCAGCCTCGGTGATCGCGCTCGATCCGCTGGCGCCGTGGCTGCGGACCGACCAGCTCGGCCCGCTCGAGGTGCTGCACGGCCACCAGGCCGGTTCGTACGGCATCGACACCGCCGCGGTGCTGCGCGTGCCCGGGCCGGTGCTGTTGTTCTTCGCGCTGCTCGGCATCCTGCGGCGGCAGCGCCACACGGCGATCGGCAGCTGGCTGGCGGTCGCGACCGCCGGCGCCGTGCCCGCGGTGCTGTGCATGCTGGTGCCCGCGGATGCGTTCGGCTTCGCGTTCTGGCACGCGATCGAACAGCTGCCGGCGACCGCGTGGTGGCTGACCCTGCTCGGCGTCGCCGTGCTCGCCGCCGCCGGCCTCGACGACTTCCTCGACCTGCCGCTGCGGCGCCGCACCGCGCTGCCGTGGCTGCTGGCGCTGGCCGTGCTGATGGCGCCGATGATCCCGTTCGTGTCGACGGCGCCGGACCTCGAGTGGCCGCTGACCGCGACGCTGCTGCTGCTCGCCGTGCTGATGCCGCTGTGGCGCCGCGTCGGCATCCTGCAGTTCAAGAACCTGCTCGCGATCGCGGTCGTCGTCCTGCTGACGGTACCCGCGCTGCAGGTGCTGCCGGTGTTGGTGCCGCCGTCGCTCGGCGCCGCCCCCGCCGGCGAGGTGACGCGCTGGGTGCGCGTGGCGATGCTGCACGCCGCCGATGCGCCGAGCTGGCCCTACGCCGGGTTCGCGTTCGTGCTGCTGGCGAGCGGCGTCTGGTGGCTGTTCGCCTTCTGGCGCAGGATGCCGGCCAGCAACGCGCCGCCGAAGGCGAAGGCCGCCATCGTCAGGAAGGCCAGGCCGCCGCAGCGTTCGTAGACGAAGCCGCCGAGCAGTGCGCCGAGCACCATGCCGACGCCCGACGACGCGGCGCCGAGCAGACCCTGCGCCGTCGACCGCTGGTGCGCCGGCACGCGCCGGTCGAGCGCACGCAGCGCGCCGAGGTAGGTGGCGCCGAAGCTGAGCCCGTGCAGCCAGTTCGCCGCCAGCAGCAGCGGGAACGAGGTCGTCGAGGCGAGCACGACCCAACGCACCACGCCGGCGAGCCCGCCGAGCATCAGGATCGTCGTCGGCCGCAGCCGGTCGAAGCTGTTGCGCGCGACGAAGAACACCACGATCTCCGCCAGCACGCCCTCGGCCCACAGCACCGCCGCGCGTTCCTGGCCGATGCCGTGCGCGTTCCAGTGCACGGTCGACAGGTTGTAGTACATCGCGTGGCTGCCCTGGATCAGCGCCGACGTGAGCAGCAGCAGCACGAACGGGCCCGAGCGCAGCAGCGACCACCACCTGGTCGGCTCGGGCGGCGGCCCCGGCGGCAGCTGCCGGCGCGGCAGCAGCAGGCCGGCGCCCGACGTCAGCAGCAGGCACCCGAGCAGGATCACGAACACCGACGCCGTGCCGTTCCGTTCCAGCCACCAGCCGACCACCAGCACGACGACCAGGAACGACAGCGAGCCGACCAGCCGCACGCGGCCGAAGCTGAAGCCGTGCCGCGCGCCCTGTTCGATCGCCAGCGCATCGAGGATCGGGTGCATCGGCGAGTAGAGCGCGCCGAACAGGAACGCCGCGCACCACAGCAACGGCAGCGACGTGAATCCGCCGAACAGCGCGAACGCCACCACGCTGCCGAGCGACAGCAGCCGCAGGAAGCGGCGCGGCCGCGCGGTGCGGTCGACGCCGTGCGACCACAGCGGGCCGGCGAACGTGCGCGCCAGCGTCTGCGCCGACATCACGACCGCGATCTGCGCCTCGCCGAGCCCGCGCTGCTGGTGCAGCCAGACCGGGAAGAACTGCATGTAGACGGCGAGCACCGCGAACGAGGCGCCGTAGAACGCCGCGAGCCCGAGCCACGGGCGCAGGTCGCCCTTCACAGCCGCACCACCCTGCATCGGCGGCATCGTGCCGGAGCCGCGCGGCGGAAGCTATCGCTGCACGAACACGCCGCCGTTCTGCTCGGCGAGCCGCCGCAGCAGGTCGGCGCCGGGGCCGTCGCCGGTGAACACCGTGTGGATGCGTACCTTCGCGTACTTGTTCGCCGCCTGCACCAGCCGCAGCAGCTCGTCCGGATCCTGCACGTCGCCGGCGGTCGGTTCGCCGTCGCTGAGCAGGAACACCTCGTCGACGCGCTCGACGCCCTGCTCCCCCCACCGCTGGCGGTCGAACTCGAGCACCTCGGCCAGGCCCGCGAACAGGTTGGTGCCGCCGTGCGCGCGCAACCGGCTCAGCAGCTCGGTGAGGGAGCGCAGGTTGCGCGCGCCGCTGCGCACCGGCGCGCTGGTCCAGAGCTTCGCCTCGGCGGCGAACGTCAGCACCAGGTACTGCGACGCCGGCGGCATCGCCTGCACGGCGGTGACCAGCTGCTGCTTCGCGGCGCGCAGGCGCGTCGGCGACCGCGCGGTGCGGCGTTCGTCGGCGGCGGTGCCGCCGACCAGTTCGTCCATGCTGCCGCTGGTGTCGATCACGAACGCGATCGAACGCCCGGTGACCGGCACGCCGAAGAACTGCGCCGCGGTCGCGTCGGGCCGGTCGCGCACCAGCGGATCGGGCACGACGATGCGGTCCTGTTCGCGTTGCCAGAATTCGCGCCACGCGGCGGGATCGTCGGCCGGCAGCAGCGCGCCGGTCATCGCGCGCAGCAGCGCGCCGGCCCGTTGCCGCAGCAGCGGCGAGGCCTGCGCGTTGACCGCCTGCACCAGTCGGTCCGGCGGCTTCTGCGCCAGCTCGAGCGCCGTGATGACCAGCGGAATCTGCTGCTTCTGCGGATAGGCCTCGACCAGGTCGAGCAGGTCCATGTCGGTGCGCCAGCCGATGCGGCCGAGCTGCTGCAGCGCGGTGCGCACCGCCGCCGTGCGCACCTCGGGCGCGAGCGGCGGCTCGGCCGTGCGCAGCAGACCGAGCAGCAGGCGCACCAGACCCTGCGACACGACCGGATGCCGCTCGGTCTCGAGCGCCGCTGTGACCTTCGGCAGCGACTCCGGGCGCCGCTGCAGCTCCATCGCCTCGACCGCGCCGAGCCGCACGCGCGGGTCCGGATCGACCAGCGCCGCCTCGATGGTGCTGCGGAACACCGGCAACGCCTTCTGGCCGAGCAGCCGCAGCGCCGCGACGCGGCGCGCGGGGCCGACCGCGAGGCCCTCGGCGCCGCGGTCCTCGGGCTGCAGTTCGCCGAACAGCGGCACCCGTTCGCCGGCCGCGGCGCGCAGCACCAGGAACCACGCGCCCTGGTGGTCCATGCGCAGCAGCGAGGCGTGGCCGAGGTCGCGCAGCAGCAGCGACTCGTGGTCGAGGAACGCCGCCTCGAGCCCGGTCGCGCTGAGCCCGAGCACCGCGTCGGCGAGTTCGGTCGACGGGTGCCGCTCGGCGTAGAGCAGCAGCTTCTGCAGCAGGTCGAGATGCGTCAGCCGATCGCCGTCGTGCGCCTCGACGAGCTCGGCCGCGCGCGCGAACGCGACGTAGCCGGGCTGCAGCCCGCTGCCGCTGCGCAGGATGCCCTGCGGACCGAGCCGACCGCGTTCGTAGTCGCCGACCCAGGCGTCGATCGCCCGCGCCACCAGCCGCGCCGTCTCGGCGGCATCGGCGCCGCGCTGCGCCGGCGCGCCGGCCGCGAGCCAGAGCGTGGTCGCGGCGCCGCACAGCAGGACTCGGAACTGGATGCGCACGGGCCGCGGCGCAGCATACCGGCTCGGCGCAGGCAGGCGGCCCCTTGCCCCGCGCCGCGCGTTCGTCGATAAGGGACGCGTCACATGGGGGCGATCGGTTTCGACCGGATGCCGACTCGACCTGGGTGGCGCGCCGAGGGCCGGGCACCTCGTGAATCCGACCGGAAACAACCAAGTGCCAACACGCACTACTCCCTCGCTGCCTAAGAACTAGGTATCGAGCGCCGAGGTCTCTTCGCCCGCGGGAGGCCAAGGCGACACACAGCGGGCTGGTCACCGGCGGCTGCTCGGCCCGCCGGTGACGAGACACAGTCGAGCTGGCTGCGGGTGATCCTGTTCGTCGGAGCCCCTGCGGCGACACCAATAGACGCACTACGCGCGTAGAGGCCCAGGACGGAGCATCTCGGGACGCGGGTTCGATTCCCGCCGCCTCCACCAATCCCCCGCACGCTTCGCGTGCGGGGGGATTGCCTGGTGGCGCCGGGCATCGGGCATTGCCCGACGCGGCCGCAGGCCGCGGCGGGCAAGCGGCGATTCCCGGGCGCGGCCGGGGCGAATCGGAGCCGCCGGCGGCTGCCTCGGTGGGCAGGTGGCCTGTGCAGCCTGGTGGCCGTGGGTGCTGCCAGGCATGGCGGCAAGGTCTCGGCCGGCAGCAGGCAGGGCGCCTGCCGTCGGCAAGGCGCTCAGGCCTTCTGGCTGGCCAGCACTGCGAGGCACGCGTGCAGGAACGGCGGCAGGTCGACGGGCGTGCGCGACGAGACGTGGTGGCCGTCGACGACGACCGGTTCGTCGTGGAAGCGCGCGCCGGCGTTGACGAGGTCGTCCTTGATGCCGCGCGAGCCGGTGTAGTCGCGGCCCTTGACGACGCCGGCCGAGATGCAGATCCAGCCGCCATGGCAGATGCTGGCGACGAGCTTGCTGCTGCGATCGAACGCGCGCACGAGATCGAGCACGCGCAGGTCGCGGCGCAGCTTGTCGGGCATCCAGCCGCCAGGCACGACGATGCCGGCGAACGCGGCGGGGTCGATGTCGGCGAACGAACGGTCGCTCTGGCACGGGTAGCCGTGCTTGCCGCGGTAGGTCGCGCCGGCGGCGGCGCCGGCGACGACCGGGTGGCAGCCCGCCTCCAGCAGGCGCAGCCGCGGGTAGTGCAGTTCGAGGTCCTCGTAGTCGTCGCCGACCAACAGCAGCACGGAATGCGTCATGCCGCCATTGTCGTCCGGCCGGCGCCGAGCGCCACCGCGTTCACTCGATGCGCAGCAACACCAGCTGGTGCGCGTGGGCCGCGTCCACCGGCGGCACCGGCTCGGTCATGCCCGGCGCCAGCGGCGGCGGCGCCGCGGGCTGGAAGCCGGCGAAGACGCCGGGCACCGACAGGCCGGCACTCGGCGGCAGCCCAGCGCCACCCCCGAAGCACAGGTACATCGCCTCGACGGTGACCTCGTCGTAGACGGCCACGAGGGCGTCGCCGTCGCGCACGGCGTCGAAGCCGAGCCACGCGACCTGCGTGCTGCGCATGCTGCCGCTGGCAGCCGGGCTCCAGATCGTCGGCACCGAGCCGCCGGGCAACGGACCCAGCCGGGCCTCGGTCAGCGCGAAGTCCTCGCGCGGTCCGGCGGGCCCGCCGAGCCAGCGCGCCTGGTGCAGTTCGGTGCCGTTCTCGCGCGCCGCGAGGTAGAGCACGTCGAGGCGCACGGCGCCGGCGACGTCGCGCGCGAACACGGCCGGCAGATGGTCGCCGGGGTGGCCGAACGACGGCCCGCGTGCGAACGTGTCGCCGCCGTCGACACTGGTGGCGAGCCGCAGGCCCGTGCGCGTCTCGTAGGCGTAGTAGATGCGCATCGACGCACCGCGGCCGAGCACCGCGACGGTCGGATCCATGCCGAGGATCTCCTCGCGATCGACCAGACGATCCCGCAGCACCTCGCCGTGGCGCCGCGTCGCACAGCGGAACTCGGTCGTCGACGTCCAGACGGTGCCGCTCGTGAACCAGGTGGCGCCGTAGCCGATCACCAGGTCGCCGCCGTCCGACCAGGCGAGGCCGGTCGTCAACGGCGCACTCTCGAACGGCATCGTGTGCACGACCTGCGGCGCATCGAACCCGAACCAGGTCGGCGAGCCGTTGCCGTCGACGCCGGCGACGTGGCCTTCGACCAGCACCAGGTCGAGCCCGGTGCCGTCGCTGCGCGGCCGCCAGCAGACGACGGCGAGCGCGTAGTCGGCCGCGATCGCGGTCTGCACCAGCCGCGCCTGCACGGCGCCGACCGGCAACTCGACGTCCTGCGCGAACGTCGCGCCGCGATCGAAGCTGAGCCGCACGCGCACGCCGTCCGCCTCGGCGCGCACCACGGCCAATACGTTGTGCAGCGCCGCGACCTCGTGGTCGCGCCAGTAGCCGGTGTCCGCCGACGTCTCGACGCTGCCGCCGCCGGCCACGGCACCGGTCGCCGCGTCGTGCTGCAGCCGCATCTCGTAGCGCCGGTCGCCGAACGCGGCCTGGCGGTCGCCTTCGTAGCAGACGATGCTGGTGCGATCGCCGGAGACCGCGATCGTCGGCAGCCCGAACGACATCGAATCGCTCGAGTAGATCGTGTGCCGCGCGACGACGTCGGGCTGCGGCTGCCCGTCGCGCGGCTGCCGGTTGATCGGACTGCGGTCGCCGAGGCGCAGTTCGACCAACGTGATCGCGCCGGTGTCGGACGTGACCGCCAGCAGCTGGTCGCGTTCGATGCGGCCCTGCAGCGACAGCCGCACGAAGCCGTCGCCGCGCGCTTCGACCCGGCCGTTGCCGACGCGCAGCGCGCGCCCGTTCGGCACGATGCCGGCCGCCGCCAGCGACGTGCCGTCGCCGGCCGGCACGCGATCGCCGTCGGCCAGGTGCACGACTGCGACCGCTGCGATGCCTCCACCGCCGGCGCTCCACGACACCAGGTCGAACGCGAACGGCGTGTCGGCAGGTGTCGTCAGGCGGTAGTTCGCCTCCACATGCGGCGCCGCGAGGGCCGCACGCAGACGGTCGAGCGAGACGCCGTCCGGCGGCGTTGCCGCACGCTCGAGCACGGCGGTGTCGGCGGTCACCAGGAGTCGCGCCGATGGCTCCGGCTGCGGCACGCCGCCCGAGGACGTGTCACACGCCGACAGGAGCCACAGGGCGGACAAGACAGCACACGCAGTGGGGTGGGGCAGGCGCATGCGGTTGCCTAGGACTGTCGGCTCGGGCGCGTAACCGATCGCGGCAGGACCTCGCGCCCCTACCCCTGCCGGATCTCGCGCTTCATCTCCTTGTCCTTCAGGTGCTGCCGCTTGTCGTGCAGCTTGCGGCCGCGGCAAACGCCGATCGTGACCTTGGCGAAGCCCCGGCGGCCGAAGTAGACCCGCAGCGGCACCAGCGTCAGGCCTTCGATCTGCGACCTGGCGTGCAGCTTCTTCAGCTCGCGCGCGTGCAACAGGCACTTGCGCTTGCGCTTGGGTTCATGGTTCTGCACGTTGCCGTGGCGGTATTCGGGGATGTTCGCCCCGATCAACCACAGCTCGTTGCGGTCGACGCGCGCGTAGGCCTCGTCGAGGCTGATCTTGCCCTCGCGCAGGACCTTGACCTCGGTGCCCCGCAGCACCAGACCGGCCTCGAACGTGTCGAGGATCTCGTACTGGAACCGGGCCTTCTTGTTCTCGCTGACGAGCACGTCCGTCGACGCGGCGGCCTTCGTGCTACCCGGCTTTGCCATCGTGTCGCTTGGCTACGGGATCCCGCACACGAGCGCAAGCGACGCCAGTCTGGGCAACCCGGGAATCCTCCGGTTGCCGCTTGCATCGGCATGGCCGGCCGCTAGCTTCCTCGTCCCCCACTTGCGCCCAGGTGGCGGAATTGGCAGACGCACTAGGTTCAGGTCCTAGCGGGAGTAACATCCCTTGGAGGTTCAAGTCCTCTCCTGGGCACCAGTTTCCTTGCCGGCGGCGCGACGCGCTGGCAATACGAGGCGATGGAACGCACACCCCGGCGCGGCGCCGCCAGTTCGACCTGGCCATGCCCCGGGGGCGTGTCGGCTGCCTTGCCGGCGGCGCGACGCGCTGGCAATACGAGGCGATGGAACGCCACCCCGGCGCGGCGCCGCCAGTTCGACCTGGCCATGCCCCGGGGGCGTGTCGGGGGCCGGGGAACTCAGCCGGCGACGGTCTGGCGGCGTGCTGCCACCGGCCGAAGCGGCTTGCACCACCCTGGTCCCCGTCGTTCTCCTCCTCAGGTCTCCTCGCCCCGTCCCTTGGCCGGTCGTTTCTGAGTGATGGACACCGCGTCCGGACTGGTGCGTAGCCCGGTGAACGCCGACGTCGCGGTGGCGCGGCCCGGAGAGTTCGCGCCGTTGCGGATCGGCGATCTGGTGATCGATCCGCCGGTGGTGCTGGCGCCGATGGCGGGCATCACCAACGCGCCGTTCCGCACGTTGTGCCGGCGGTTCTCGGCCGACCGGTGCCTGTACGTCAGCGAGATGATCACGGCGCGGGCATTCGTCGAGGGGCATGCGCGCACGTTGAAACTGGCGTCGTTCGGGGCCGACGAGAGCGGGCGGCGCAGCATCCAGCTGTACGGCACGCAGCCGGAGACGTTGGCGGCGGCGACGAAGGTCCTGGTCGAGGAATGGGGCGTGCACCACATCGACATGAACTTCGGCTGTCCGGTGCGCAAGGTGACCGCGGCCGGCGGCGGCGCGGCGATCCCGCTGCGGCCGCGACTGCTGCAGCGCATCGTGCGCACGGTCGTCCGGAGCGCCGGCGCGGTGCCGGTGACGATCAAGTTCCGCAAGGGCATCGACGAGTCGCTGACCACGTTCCTCGACGCCGGCCGCATCGGCGAGGAGGAAGGCGCGCGCGCGGTGGCGCTGCACGCGCGCACGGCGGCGCAGCTGTATTCGGGCCAGGCCGACTGGGACGCGATCACCGAGCTGAAGCAGCGCGTGCGCACGATCCCGGTGCTCGGCAACGGCGACGTGTTCGAGTGCTGGGACGCCCTGCGCATGCTGCGGCAGACCGGCTGTGACGGCGTCGTCGTCGGCCGCGGCTGTCTCGGCCGGCCGTGGCTGTTCGGCGAACTGTGCGCGGTGCTGACCGGGCAGCCGCCGCCGCCGCCGCCGAACCTCGGCGCGATCACCGACACCATGCGCGAGCACGCGCGGTTGCTGGTCGAGTTCTTCGGCGAGAAGGACGGCATGCTGCAGATCCGCAAGTTCACCGGCTGGTACCTGAAGGGCTTCCCGGGCACCAAGAAGCTGCTGCCGGCGCTGCATCTGGTGCACACCCGCGCCGAACTCGACGCGCTGCTCGACCAGCTGCCGCGCGACCTGCCGTATCCGGAGGTCGCGCTGCGGGCGCGGCGCTGCAAGGACGGCCGCACCCAGCAGGTGTCGTTGCCGGCGGGCTTCCTGACCGCCCGCGACGAGGATCTGCAGGTCGAGGATCCCGAACACATGGACGGCGGCTGACTTCCGCTCGCGCGGGGCCAGCTGCACGCAAGTCATCAGTCCTGGTTGGCGTCGATCGGTGGCTCGGCCATGGCGGCGAGCCGGCGGCCGTATTCCGCCAGCACCTCGGTGACGATCTGCACCCCCGCCGCGTCGGCGCGACCATCGGCACCCAGCAGCTCGAGCGTCTCGATCGCGCCGGCGTGCAGCGCGAGGTCGAGCAGCCGGCGCAGGCGCCGTTCGTTCCACTGAGCGGCGCGCCGCGCCGCGAGCTGGTTCTGGGCCGACAGCAGGCGACCGAGGAACTCGGCGATCGGCTCGCCCTCGACGACCTCGGCGAACTCGGGCCCGGTCGTGCCCTCGTCGAGCTCGAGCACCCGCCGGGTGCCCGCGAGCACCCGCTCGCGCAGCAGGCGACCGGCGATTGCCGCAGTGCCGTGAATGCTGACACGGTCGACCGCACGGGCGAGCGCCGCCTCGCGCGACGGCGGGCGCCGCGAGGTGTCGGCCGGCGTGCGCCCCGCGAAACCGCCGAGCGCGCTCACCGGCCCGGGGCTCTGCACCGGGCCATCGGTCATCCGTGTCCTCCTCGGATTCTCATTCTCGGACGCGCGCCGGCCGGCTTGAGGGTTCTCCCCACCCCGGCGTCCGCGATGAGCGACCACCGCCGGACCGCGCTACGCTATCCGGCCGTCACCCCTGCGTTCCGCAACCTCTCTCCCCCACCACCCCATGCTGCTACGCACCGCCCTCCCGCTGTTGGTCGCCGCCTCCGCGCTGACCGCCCAGAACGACTTCAACTGGGACAAGCTGACCTCCGGTCGGCTCAACCAGACACTGCAACTGCAGGCCTCCGGCGCGCCGGCGAACGCGATCATGCTGATCGTGCTGTCGTTCAATGCCGGCCCGACGCCGCTGTTCCTGGTCGACGGCGTCGACACCCGCTCGATGCAGGTCGGCGTCGATCTGCTGGACGTCATCCAGGTCGCCGGCACGAGCCCCACCGGCACCGCGACCTTCTCACTGCCGATCGACAGCGATCCGTCGTGGATCGGCCTGGTGCTGCACTGGCAGTGCGCGATCTATCCGATGTCGGGACCGACGTTCCTCGGCCAGATCAGCAACGACATCGTCACGCAGATGGGCCCGCAGGACACCGGCATCCTGGCGCCGACTGCCCTGGCCTCGGCGCGCGCGTTCAGCGGCGTGCTGTTCGACCGCAACAACAACGGCGGCGCCGGCGACGTGCTGGTGACCGGCGGCGGCGCCGGCACGCTGACCTCGGCGACCGGCCTCGCGACGACCGAACTCTACGACTTCCGGCACATGCAGGTCACGCCCGGGCCGACGATGGGTTCGTCGCGCGCGCTGCACCTGCCGGTGCGGCTGAACGACAACCGGGTCCTGCTGATCGGTGGCGCCGACGCGGTCGGCACGGTGCTGAGTTCCTGTGAGATCTACGATCCGGTCACCAACAGCTTCAGCCCGACCGGCAGCATGTTGACGCCGCGCATCCTGCACGCGGCCTGCCGGCTCGCGGACGGACGCGTCATGGTCGCCGGCGGCACCTCGACGCTGACGCCGGACGTGGTCGCGGCGATCTCGAACGTGCAGAGCTCGGTCGAGATCTGGAACCCGACCACCGGCACCTGGAGCGCCGGGCCGGCACTCGGCGGCGCGCGCCTCGCGCCGGCGCTGACATTGCTGTCGAACAACAAGGTCATGGTCTCGGGCGGCGTGCAGGTCGGCTTCTTCCTCGGCATTCCGGTCTCCGCCAGCAGCACCACCGCGGTGCAGCTGTGGACGCTCGGTAGCCCGGGCGGCCCGGGCAGCTGGGCCGGCGGCGCCAGCATGAGCCAGGGCCGCGCCGGCCACCACTACAACCAGGTGACCCTGGACGACGGCCGCGTGCTGATGAGCGGCGGCACCAACGTGGGCAGTCTCGCCACGGCGACGTCGGCGGCGCCGATCAACGGTGCCGAACTCTACAACCCGACCACGAACTCGTGGCAGACGGTGAACATGACGTCGGCGCGCACGCTGCACTCGGCCACCAAGCTGCCCGACGGCCGCGTCGCCGTCTGCGGTGGCGCCCAGGGCACGCTGACCACGCCGGTGTCGATCAGCGCGGTCGAGGTGTTCAACCCGGCGACGAACCTGTGGTCGCTCGCCCCGTCGCTGACGACCGAACGCGCGAGCCACGGCGCCGCGCTGCTGCCCGACGGCACGCTGATGCTGTTCGGTGGCCAGGGCAACGCCGCGACGACCAACACGATCGAGGCGCTGCGCTTCTAGCCCGGACGATTCGTGAAGGGACGAGGGAGAGCCCGCTGTCCCGCTTGGTGACAAGGCGCGCGGCAGGTTCTCCCGGAAGCGGGGTGTCTGCCCCGCTGAGGACTGGTTCTGCCGCAACGCTGGCAGCGAGCGGAAGAGCGGGTCTCGCAGCCGGCTTCCAGGAGCCGTCTGGACTAGCCCGGCGCCGGCTCGCGCACGACGCCGTTGCGCAGCACGCCGAGGTGCTCGATCTCGACCTCCATGACGTCGCCCGGCACGACCGGGCCGACGCCCTCGGGCGTGCCCATGGCGACCAGGTCGCCGGGGCGCAGGGTCGTGCAGCGCGCCATCGCCGCCAGCGCCTGCTCGATCGGGAACACCATCGCGCTGGTGCGGGCCTGCTGGCGCACCGCGCCGTTGACGCGCATCGTGACCTGCAGGTCGGCGGCGTCGAGCGCGTCGGCCGGCACGACGAACGGCCCCATCGGGCAGAACGTGTCGAGCGACTTGCTGCGCAGCCACGGGTACTTGTGGTCGCGATCGCTGCCCTGCAGCTTGCGCGCGGTGACGTCGTTGCACAGCGTGTAGCCGGCCACCAGCGACATCGCCTGCGCGCCCTGGACGTACTTGGCGCCGTGCCCCTCGGGATCGGCCCAGCCGAGCACCAGCGCCAGTTCGGCCTCGTGGTCGACGCGCGTCTGCAGCCAGTGCGGGATCACCACGTCGTCGCCGTGGCCGATCAGGGTGTCGGCCAGCTTGGCGAAGAAGATCGGTTCGCTCGGCGCCTCGCCGCCCATCTCGCGCGCGTGCGCGACGTAGTTCTTCGCCAGGCAGAGGATCTTGCCCGGTTGCGGCACCGGCGGCAGCAGGCGCGTCGGCGCCGCCATCGGCCGGGCCGCGGCGATGCGGGCGGCGAGGTCCTCCCGGCGCAGCGCGCCACGGGCCAGCAGCACCTGCACGTCGAGCGGGCCGAGGTCGAACCACGACGGCCCGGCCGGATCGACCGCGCCGACGCGCGCCGCGCCGTCGACGGCACAACGGAACCACGCGGGCGCGGCCGGCAGCACCAGCGGCGCCGCGCGACTCACCGGCAGCGCTCCAGCGCGACCATCGCGTAGCAGGTGCAGAGCAGCGGCAGGCCTTCCATCCAGCGCGGGTTCTTGCCGTTGACCCACGAACCGTCGGCCTGCTGCTGGCTCTCGAGCTGGGCGCGCAGCGCCTGGCGCCAGTCGATCTGCTCGGTGCCGTCGCCGTCCTTGCCCGGCACGGTGACCTGCTTCAGACCCACCAGGTCGAGCGCCTGCGCCAGCACCATGTAGTAGTAGTAGAGACCCTGGTACTTGACCTTCTCGCCGAGCGCCGGATCGCTGCCGGGGTTCATCGCCAGCGTCCAGTTGGCCTGGATCCACTTCACGGCCGCCTGCACGCGCGGGTCGTCACCGGGCAGACCGGCCAGCGTGTAGGACTTCAGCAACGCGTAGGTCATCGAGCCGTAGCTGCGCGAGACGCTCTTGCCGTCCGGCTGCAGGATGTAGCCCGCCGCGCTGTCGCCGGGGTAGTAGACGGCGCCGCCGTCGTCGCCGGGCGTCGAGTCGAGGATCACGCCGTCGCGCTCGGGGTCCGGGACCTTGCCGGTGAAGTCGTTGACGGACTTCAGGTTCTGGGTGCGCTGCAGGAACACGACCGCCTTCGCGAACGCCTCGTGGTCCGCCGGCAGCCCGGTCGCCTTCAGGGCCTCGAGCGCGAAGTGCGTGTTGCTGAGGTCGCCGCGCTGGCTGCCGCCGTAGCCGATCGAGCCGTAGTCGCGATCGCTCTTCTGGTAGCCGCTGCTCTCGGCGTTCTGGAACGCGAGGATCGCGCGCTGCGCCTTCTGCAGCGCCGGCTTGACGGCCGGGTCGTCCCAGCGCGACAGCGCCGCGGTGGCGACGCAGGTGACGTAGTTCGGCAGCTGTTCGCTGAAGCTGCCGTCGTCGCGCTGCTGGGACAGCAGCCAGCGCAGACCCTGCTCGATCGTCGCCTGTTCCTCGGCGCTGCGCAGCGCCTTCGGCTTGGTCTGCAGCGCCAGCAGGCCGAAGCCGGTCAGGCCCGCGTCCTGGATCGACTTGCCGCCCATCGTCACCGAGAACACGCCGTCGTGCTGCTGCGACCACAGCCAAGCGAACGCCTTCTGTTGCGCCGGCGTGTAGGTCGCGCCGGCGCCCTGCTTGGGATCCTGCGCCGCGTCGAGCAGCTTGTTGGCGACCTGGCAGGCGACCAGTCGCACCAGCACGTCGGCGGCCTCGTCGCGGGCCAGCGGCGCCCCCGCGGCGGCGGCGAGCTGCTGCGCCTGCGCCGCGGCGTCCTTGCCGAGCTGCTGCGGGAACACGTCGGCGCGCACCTGCGCGAGCAGCCGCGTGGTCTCGCCGCGGAACACCGGCTCGGCGCGCCCGTGCTGCTGCAGCCACTGCTGCGCTTCGTGCACCTCGTCGCGGTAGCCGTCCGGGTCGATGACCGACAGCGCCTCGACGACCCAGGCGGTCGCGTCGGCATCGCCGAAGCTGCCGTCGGCCTGCCGATGCTCGATCAGGAACTGCAGCGACGGGCGCACGACCGGGCCGTCGCTGGTGTGGTAGCGGCGATGGCAGTGCCCCATCGCGGCCAGGATCTTCGCGGTCGTCGCCACCGAGGTCCCGCCGAGCGCCGGCAGGCCGTCGTTGCGCGCCGCGTCCCGCACCCGGCCGATCAGCAGGTCGACCTCCGACTTGAAGATCGTGCCCTTGCTGCGGGTCGGGGCCTCGGCCCGGGCCGCGCCTTCGTCGCCGGGTCGGGCACCGGGTTGGGCAACGGGCACCTGGCACGAGGCCAGGACCGGCGTCAGGACGAACAGACCGAATGCACTGCCGAGGATCCTGTTCATGGGCGTGGCGACGAGGGTAGAACCCGCCGGATGGCGCACCAAACGGAAACAGGCGAGCGGGGTTCAGGCCGCCCGGGACGCGGCCCGGCGATCGCCGTGCTGGCCACGGCGCCGCGCCCGGGCCTGGTGCTGACCGGCTGCTGCCCGCCGCTGCGCGCGGCCGAGGCGGCCGGCCTGCAGACCGCGTGGCTGAAGCAGATCGCGCAGGAACTGCCGGGCGTGGCCGTGCACCTGTGCGGCCGACCGGCGGACGCCCTGCCGATGCTCGCCTACTTCGCCGGCCCCGGGGTGGAGCTGCGCGAGTGGCAGAGCGAGCACCGCGGCCCGATGCGTCGCGAGGTGCTCGTGCGCGCCGCCGCGGAGCTGTGCGCCGCCGGTCATGCGCCGGTGCTGGTGCGCACCGCCGACACGCCGGACGTCGCCAGCGCGACGCTGCTGGCCTGTCTCGAGGCCGCCCGGCACGGCGACTGCGTGCTCGGCCGCGACCAGCGCGGCGCCCCGTGGCTGCTGGCCGCGGCCGACGCCGCGGCGCTCGCGCGCGCGGCCAGCCGGCCCGGACCCTGGGCGCGCAGCGTGCACGACGCCACCGACCTCGGGTTGCTGTGGCACGAACGGCTCGGCGCCGAAGCGGCGCCGCCGCTGCTGCCGGTACCCGACCTGCAGGCGGCGCTGCGCTTCCACGAGGTCGTGTTCGGCACCGAGCTGGTCGCGACCGACGGCCATCAGGCGACCATCGCCGGCCCGCGGTTCCGCCTGCGGCTCGCGGCGCAGGGCCCGCAGTTCGTGCCGAACGGGCTGCTGCTGCCGTGCGACGACGCCGCCGCGGTCGCCGCCGAACTCGCCGACCGCGGTGCGATCGCCGCCGGCGACGAACTGGCGCCGCGAATCGGCGGTGGCAGGGCCGTGACGGCGACCGACGGCTGCGGCAACCGGCTGACGTTCGTCGACGGCGGATTCGTCGGTTAGCGCAGGTCGCCCAGCGCGGTATCCTTCTGCCGCCCAATGTTCCGCGACCGGACCGTCTCGCTCGTCATCCCCGCCTACAACGAGGAGCAGACGATCCGCCAGGTGGTGGCGGAGTTCCGCCAGGAACCGCACCTCGACGAGATCCTGGTCGTCGACAACAACTGCAGCGATCGCACGGCCGAGTTCGCGGCCGAGGCCGGCGCGCGCGTGGTCGCCGAGCCGCGGCCCGGCTACGGCTCGGCGCTGCTGGCCGGCATGACTGCCGCAACCGGCGAGATCCTGGTCCTGGTCGAGGCCGACGGCAGCTTCCGCGCCCGCGACGTGGTCAAGCTGCTGGTCTACCTCGAGGACGCCGGCATGGTCATGGGCACCCGGACGACCAAACAGATGGTCCAGCAGGGCGCGAACATGCGGTTCCTGCTGCGCTGGGGCAACGTGTTCATGGCCAAGTTCCTGCAGCTCTGCTGGATGCGACCGGCCGAACCGCGCTTCACCGACGTCGGCTGCACCTACCGCGCGCTGTCGCGCGAGACCTTCCAGCGCATCCGCGGGCGGCTGTCCGAGACCGGCCCGGCGTTCTCGCCCGAGATGATGTGCGCGGCGCTGCAGGAGCGCTGCCGCGTGATCGAGATCCCGGTCACCTACAGCCACCGCCTCGGCGGCGAGTCGAAGCACTCCGACACCTTCGCGCGCCAGGCGCGCACCGCATGGAAGATGTTCCGCACGATCTGCCGCAAGCGCTTCCTCGAACGCGGGGCCAGGCTGCCCGCGGCCCGGTGACCATGGCTACTCCCGCGCAGCGCACGCCGGCGCCGGCGACCGACGGCACGCTCGCCGGAGCGGCGGCGGTCACGCGCTGCCAGCTCTGCGGCAGCGGCGAACGCACGCGCAAGTTCCTCGACGCGCCGTTCGAGGTCGTCACCTGCGACGACTGCGGCCTGGTCTACGTGACGCCGCGGCTGCAGGGGCAGGCGCTGGTCGACGTCTACGGCGAGGGCTACTGGAAGAGCGACGACCCGAAGGCGCGCGGCTACGCCGACTACGCGCGCGAGTCCGCGCTCTACCTGCGCACGTTCGCGAAGCGCATGGCGCTGGTGCAGCGCTGGCTGCCGGCGAAGGCGCGCATCCTCGACGTCGGCTGCGCCGCCGGCTACTTCCTGCGCGTCGCGCACGGGCTCGGTCACGACGTGCACGGCGTCGAGCTGTCCCCGGCGATCGCCGGCGAGGCGGTCGCGGCGCTCGGCGCCGAACGCATCCATGTCGGCACGCTCGACGAGGCGATCGCCGCGCGCCACTACGAGCGCGGCTCGTTCGACCTGATCACGATGTGGGACGTGGTCGAACACATCCCCGAGCCGCAGCCGGTGCTGCGCCGCATCCGCGAACTGCTGAAGCCGTCGGGACACCTGCTGATCGAGACCCAGAACGTCGCCTCGCGCTGGGCGCGGCTGCTCGGCAGGCGCTGGCACCACTACAAGCACACCGAGCACCTGTACCACTTCTCACCGGCCACCATCCGGCGACTGCTCGGCGACTGCGGCTTCCGGCCCGTCGCGCTCGGCGCGGCCTATGCCGGCAAGTTCGTCTCGTTCGGCTTCCTCGCCGAACGGGCGGGCCGCCTCGGGCCGGTCGCGGCGTTCCTGGCGAAGCCGCTCGGACTGCTGAAGGGCATGAGCCTCTACGTGAACCCGCACGACGAGATCATCGTCGTCGCGGCGCCGACCGCCGACTAGCCCGCACCGTTCCGGGCACCGGTGCGAGCCGCTGTGCCGCCTGGTGACGAGGCGCCGTCGGCGCTAGCGGCTGTTCGGCGCCGGCGGCATCTCCTGCTCGCCGACCGGACGCTTCAGGTCGTAGCGGGTCTCGAGCGCCTTGATCGTGAACGCCTGCCCGTAGGCGCGGTAGGCGCGCTGCGTCGAGTAGGCGAACAGACCGTCGCCGGTGCGCTGGCTCTCGAAGTCGCGGCGGGTGACGTCGCTCGGCTGCAGCGGCTCCACCTTGTCGCAGACGGCGACCAGCCAGCGCCGGTTGGTGGCGTCCTGCACCACGCCGGTCGTCGCGCCGGCCTCGAGCTCCGCGTGGTTGCGGAACAGGAACACCGTGGTCTCGTCGTAGGCCTTGTCGAAGCGCGGCAGGCTCGACAGGTTGCGCGGGTGCGGGTCGAGCGTCGCCAGCGTGAAACCGGCCTCGGCCGCCGCGGCCTCGAGCACCTCGCCGTAGTGCTTCTTCGCCTCGGTCGCGATCTCCTCCTCGATCGCCTTGCCGACCTCGGCGTCGAACGTGGCGCGCTGCTTGTCCTTGTCGGCGACCTGCGCCTGCAGGGTGTCCAGCTTGCGCTGCCACGCGATCTGCGCCTGCGTGCCGGCGGCCAGCCGCTGCAGCCAGCCCTGCGCCTCGACGATGCCCGCCTGGGTCGTGCGCTCCCACTCGGCCATGCGCTCGTCGACCTTGGTCGCGCGCGTGGCCTCGATGGTGGCCACCTGTTCGGCCATCTTCGCCTTGGCGAGCCGCAGCAGCGCGTCCTCCATCAGCTTCTTCTTCGCCTCGCCCTCGGTCTTGGCCTTCTCGGTGAAGTAGGCGCCCTCGAGCAGCGGCTGCAGCGCGTCCCACGGCTTCAGCGGCCGCACCAGCACGTCGGTCGCCTGGTACAGCAGCAGCGCCTTGTCGGCGCGACCGGGCCCACCGCAGAAGTCGCCCTTGGCCTGGATCGCGCGCGCCTGCGCCGACGACGGCCACTTGCCGTAGCCGACACCGGCGGCGTCGAGGTCCTTCAGGTCCTCGAGGCTGCGGCGGCCGGTCATCGCCTTCTGCTCGAAGCCGGACTTGCCTTCGGTGAGCCGGGCGAACGCCGCCGGGAAGTCCCAGCCGGCGCGCGCGGCCTTGACCGCGTCGCCCGCGGCGGTGACGGCCGCCTGCTTGGCGGCGAGCGTCTCCTTGGCCAGCCGCAGCTGCTCCTCGACGGCCGCCGCGTCGGCAGGCTGTCCCGCCAGCTTGGCCTCGAGCTCCTTGACGCCGCCGTTCGCCTCGCCGAGCTCGGTCTGGCAGCGCTGCAGCTCCTCGTTCGGCTGCTTCAGCGCCGCATCCAGTTCCTTCTTCAGCTCCGCGAACAGGTGGTTCATCACCTGCTCGGCCTGCAGCAGCCGCGTGATCTCGCCCTTGACCTCCTCGAGCGGCTTGTAGTTCTTGTCGCCCTCGAGCTTGAAGCGCAGCTCCTTCTCCTGCTCGTAGACGTAGCTGAGCTGGTCCTCGGCCGGCTGGAAGTCCTTCAGCACGTCGGCCCACTGCGTCGCGTCGAACTGGCCGTCGGCCAGCAGCAGCGCGCCGAAGCGCAGCTCGAGGTGGTTGCTGTCGTAGACCTGGATGCGCGCCTTCTCGATCTCGCTCTTGGTCTCGAGCCACGACTTCAGCTCGTCGTCGGTCGGCTTGGCGCCGGCCTTCAGCTGCTGCTCGAGCGCCTTCTCGTCGAACGTCGCGACGCGGAACGTCACCTTCTCGCGGTCGGCGACGACCTGATCGAGCACCTTGGCGTCGGAGCCGTCGAGCGCGAGCGTCTGCAGCCGCACATAGGTGCCGATGCGCATCGCCTCCTTGACCACCTCGCGATACTCGGCCAGCGAGTGGAAACCGCGGTAGCCCGCCAGGCGGGCCGCCGACTCGACCTTCGACTGCTCCCGCAGCACTTCGATCGCCCGGTCGACCTCGGCCATCGACACGTCGATGCCCTCGGCGATCGCCGCGCGGCGCAGGATCGCGAGCATGTCGGCGAGGTCGTTGGACCCGCCTTCGCCGGTGCCGAGCACCGGCAGCACCGGCGGCAACGACGGCGAGCCCTGCATGTTGGTCAGGTTGCGCGCGACGACGCTGCCGAACTGGTAGTCCAGCGGCTCGAGCTTGACGCGCTGGCCGCCGACCTGGATCGACGGCATGTCGCGCCGCTTGCCGAACAGCGAGTCGACCGCGGTCAGCATCGGCCCGGTGACCGAGAACGTCAGCAGCGTGAACAGGCCCGCCGTGTACAGCAGCTTCTTCTGATGCCGACGGAAGAAGCCGTAGACGCCGGTGTGGTCGTCGAGCAGCTGGTCAGCGGGATTGGGCGGGACGGGCGGGGATGCGGGTTTCGTCGCCATGGGCGGAAGGTCGTGAAGATACTCGGCGAAGGTCGGCGGCAGCAGCGCGGCGGCGCCCCGGTGACAGAAAACTGCGCGCGGCGAGAGGCGGCGCGGTGGAGAGAACAGGACAGCGTGCGGCGGGGCGTACGCTCAAGGTGCGGCTCGCAGCGGAATCGCTTCCCCCGACAGCAGGATCGGGATGCCGTCCTGGATCGGATACAGCACGGCGCCGCTGGCCGTGACCAGCCCGCCGCTCACCGCTTCGGTGACGGCGGCGCCGCCACGGTTGCGCGCGGTGCCCTGCTGGATCGCGGCGTTGACCGCGGCGAGTTCGGCAGCCGTGGCTTCGCGCAGCGACTCACGGGTGCTGGGGCAGACGAGCAGGCGGAGGAAACCGGGTTCGATCATCGGAACGCAGGAGCCATCGGGGCGCAGCCGCTGGACGTGGTGAGGGCGGCAGGGGTCGAACCTGCGACCTACGGCTTAAAAGGCCGCTGCTCTACCGGCTGAGCTACGCCCCCGGTTTGCGGGGGAGCATAGAACCGGTTCGGGCGGTGCGGCGCAAGAGCCTGGCGCCCCGGGCCGCCCGCGAATCGGGCCGCGCCGGCTCACTCCTCCATGATCTCCTTGGACTTCGTCTTCAGCGCCTCGTCGAGCTGGGCTTCGACCAGCTTCAGCTCCTTGTCGACCGCCTCGTGGGCCTTCTTGCACTGGTCCTCGGTCAGCTTGCCGTCCTTCTTCATCTGATCGGCCGCCTTGTTGGCGTCGCGGCGCTCGTTGCGCAGCGCGACCCGGTTCTGCTCGACCAGGTCCTTGACCTTGTGCACCAGCTTCTGGCGCTGCTCGCCCGACAGCGGCGGCATGATCAGGCGCAGGACCTTGCCGTCCGACTGCGGGTTCAGGCCCAGGTCGGACTTCTGGATCGCGCGCTCGATCTCCTTGATCACCGGCGGCGAACCGTCGAACGGCTTGATCAGCAGCTGCCGCGGCTCCGGCACCGAGATGTGCGCCACCTGCATCAGCGGCGTCGCCGTGCCGTAGTAGTCGACCCGGATCGTGTCGACCAGGGTCGGCGACGCGCGGCCGGTGCGGATGCTGCCGAGCTGCTCCTTCAGGTGCTTCAGCGTCTTGTCGGTCTTCTGCTTGAGATCGTTCAGGATCGGGGCGTGTGGGTCCATGGCGTTGCGGGGTCGAGGTCGGAGCCTCGGCCGGCCTCGACTGTAGCGCGGAGGTGGCGCCCACCCCAGTGTGCAGCGTGTCCGGGCCGCTCCACACCCCGCCGTCGCGATCTGCCTCGCCGCGACCTAGCTGACCCAGGTGCCGATCTGGTCGCCGCGCACCGCCCGCTCCATGTTCCCTTCGACGAACATGTCGAACACCATGATCGGCATGCGATTCTCCATGCACAGCGTGAACGCGGTGCGGTCCATCACGCGCAGGTCGAGCGTCAGCGCCTCGTCGAACGAGATCTGCGTGAACCTGACCGCGGCCTTGTCCTTGGTCGGATCGGCCGAATAGACGCCGTCGACCTTGGTCGCCTTGAAGATCGCGTCGACGCCGAGTTCGGTCGCGCGCAGCGCCGCGGCGGTGTCGGTGGTGAAGTACGGGTTGCCGGTGCCACCGGCGAGGATCACGACGCGCCCCTTCTCGAGGTGCCGGATCACGCGGCGGCGGATGTAGGGCTCCATCATCGTCTTCATCTCGACCGCGCAGGCGGCGCGCGTCGCGATGCCCGCGCGCTCGAGCGCGTCCTGCAGCGCCAGCGCGTTGATCGCCGTCGCCAGCATGCCCATGTGGTCGGCGGTGGCGCGGTTGGTGCCGAGCTTGGCGAACTCGGCGCCGCGCAGCAGATTGCCGCCGCCGACGACGACCGCGACCTCGACGCCGAGCGCCTGCACGCGCGCGATCTGGCCGGCGACCTTGGCGACCACCGCCGGCGAGACGCCGCCGCCCGAATCACCGAGACTCTCGCCGCTGATCTTCAGCAGGATGCGCTTGAGGTGCGCGGGAGGCTTCGCCGGGCTCGCAGGTGCGGACGTCATGCGCGAAGCGTGGCGGACGACGTCTCAGCCGCCAAGGTCCATGCGCACGAACCGGCGCACCTGGATGTTCTCGCCGATCTTGCCGACCAGCGCGGTGCGCTTCTGTTCGACCGACTGCGCCTCGCCCTGACCGGTCGGGTCGACGTAGGCGGTCTCCATCAGGCAGCGCTCGGCGAAGTACTTCTCCATGCGCCCCTCGACCGCCTTGTCGATCACGCTCTGCGGCTTGCCCTTCATCGCCTCGTTGGACTGCTCGGTCACGAACGCGCGTTCCTTGGCCACGGCGGCCGGATCGACGCTGTCGCGGTTCAGGAAGATCACCGGCGGGCTGCTGGCGGCGACGGTGAAGCAGACGCCCTTGCCGAACGCGTTGAACTCCTCGTTCTTGGCCACGAAGTCGGTCTCGCAGACGATCTCGACCAGCACCGCCAGCTTGCCGTTGTGGTGCACGTAGCTGAACAGCTTGCCTTCCTTGACCTCGCGGCCGGCGGCCTTGTCGGCGACCTGCTTGCCCTTCTTGCGCAGCACGTCCTTCGCCCTGTCGAGGTCGCCGGCGGTCTCCTTCAGCGCGGCCTTGCAGTCCATCATCGGCGCGCCGGTCATCTCGCGCAGGCGCATCACGGTCTTGGCATCGATCTCGGTCATGGTCGGGATTCCTCGGGGTGGCTCGCCGCGGCAGGCGCGGCGGGCAGGTTCGGGTGCGGGCGCGAACGCCCCGCGACACCGGGACGAAGGCGCGGTCGGGCACCGGAGTGGACGCGCGCCGAACGTGGCATGCACGCCCTCACCGGCACACCTACTGCGGCGCCGATTCGGACGGCGGCGGGGTCGCCGGCGCGCCCTCGTCGGCCTCGGCGCGATCGGAACCGATCGACACCGAGCCGGCGTGGCCACCGGCACCACCACCGGCCGCCGTGAAGCGCGGCGGCGCGCTCGGGCCGCCGAAGCCGCCGGGGCCGCGCCGGCCACCGGGACCACCGCGGCGCGGACCGCCGCGGCCGCCACCGCCGTCGCGGCCATCGGCGCGGCGTCCGGGCGCCTGGCGGTTGCGCACGTCGTCGCTGGCGGTGCGCTGCGCGTCGCGCAGCGTCGCCTCGTCACAGCTCTGGCGACCTTCGAGGATCGCGTCGGCGAGCTTGCTGAGCACCAGCTGGACCGAGCTCATCGCGTCGTCGTTGGCGGGGATCACGATGTCGGCCAGCGACGGATCGCAGTCGGTGTCGAGCACGCAGATGACCGGCACGTTCATGCGCTTGGCCTCGCGCATCGCGTTGTCCTCGCGGCGCGGATCGACCACGATCAGGGCGCTCGGCAGGCCGTGCAGATCGCGCACGCCTTCGAGGTTGCGGCGGATGCGCTTCATCTCGCGGCGCATCGTCGACTGGTCCTTCTTCTTGTACTTCTCGATCGCACCGGTCGCCTCGAGCTGCTCCAGCTCCAGCAGGCGCGCCAGGCGCTCGCGCACGGTGGCGAAGTTGGTCAGCGTGCCGCCGATCCAGCGCTCGGTCACCGGCGGCATCGTGCACTTCTTCGCCTCGGCCTCGACGACCGGGCGGATCTGCTTCTTGGTGCCGAGGAACATGATCTGGGCGCCGGTCGCCGCCAGGTGGCGCAGGAAGTGCGTCGCGCGATACAGCCCGCGGATCGTCTCCTCCAGGTTGATCACGTGGATCTTGTGCCGCTTGCCGTGGATGTACGGCTTCATCTTCGGGTTCCACCGGCTGGCCTGGTGGCCATAGTGGACTCCCGCGTCGATCAATTCCTGGGCGGTTACTAGCGGCACGTGCGAACGGCTCCTTGCCTCATGTCTGCGGTCTGCGGGTGAATGAAGGGCGGAGGAGTCTAGGGACGCACCGAATCCGGTCAAGGCCGTTCTGGCGCTCACGACGCGGGAACGGCTCCGGCACGCGGGGATGCCGGCTCTTCCGCCTCGGCAGCCGGGCGGTAGACTGGGCGCGGCCCGCCGGCCGGGCGCTGCTGCATGGCCGCGACCGACCCGGCAGCCCCCACCCCAGCTTCGCATCCGTGACGACCGAGCATCCCGTGGAGACCCCGCAGCGCCACCCGCCGCCGGAGCCAGCGCAGCCGGCCGCGCCAGTGCTGCTGGTGATGAACCACAACCGCGATCCGCTCAGCGAGTTGTGCGCGGCGCTGTCGAGGTCCGGTTATGCCGTACAGGTCGCCGACTCGCTGGCGCAGAGCCATCGGATGGCCGGCGAACGGCGCCCGGACCTGGTCGTGCTCAACCCGCTGGTGCTGTGCGCCGGCGGCGTCGAACTCGAACTGCTCGAAGGCCTGCAGCGCGAGGACGACCCGGTGCCGGTGATCCTCTTGGTCGACGACCTGCAGGCGCTCGGGGAGGCGCGCGCGATGCGGATCCCGTTCCGCGACTTCGTGCTGAAGCCGGCCCAGACCGCCGAGTGCCTGCACCGCGTCGAGCTGGCGCTGCTGACCCGGTCGCGCGTGCGCGGCCTGCAGGTGCGCGCGCGGCAGCTCGAGAGCCAGGTCAGCATGGACTTCAAGACCGGGCTCTCGTCCGAGCTGTACATGAAGCGCATCCTCGGCCTCGAATGGAAGCGCGCGCAGCGGCACCAGAACCCGCTGTCGCTGCTGCTGGTCGACGTCGACAACTTCAAGGGCGTCAACGACAGCACCGAGTACGCGTTCGGCGACGAGGTGCTGCGTCGCGTCGCCGACGCGCTGAAGGCGAACGTGCGCGAGACCGACTACGCGGGCCGCTTCGGCGGCGACGAGTTCTGCCTGCTGCTGCCGCAGACGAGCCCGGCCGAGGCCGTGCACACCGCGCTGCGCATCCGCCAGCGCATCGCCGGCATGGTCGTCAGCAGCGGCTCGTACCAGCGCCAGGTCACCGTGTCGATCGGCGTCGACTGCTACGACGGCCGGTCGGCCAGCACGATCGAACACCTGCGCCGCAACGCCAACCGCGCGCTGCAGGAGGCCAAGCGCCGCGGCAAGAACCAGGTCTGGCTCTACTCCGGCAGCGAGAGCGCGCCGCAGCAGGCGTAGCCGGTCGCGCCGGCGCGCGGCGGTCGCTACTTCGTCGACCCGATCCAGGACGGCAGCGCCACGGCGAACCACGCGCCGGCGCCGATGCCGTCGTGCCCGGCGACGATCCGCAGGCGCAGCTCCCGATCCGCGGGTGCCTGGATCCGACAGGTCGACCACCCGGGCGTTCGGCTCGGACCGCGCAGGCGCGCGTACTCGGCCCCGGAATCGGCGTCGACCGCGCGGATCTCGACCGTCGCGGTCACCGGCCCGGGCAGCACGGGGATGCCGATCGAGCCGCCCTGCGGCAGCACGATCGGGCCGAGCACCAGCTCGCCTCGGCCCGCCTCGCCACCGGCATGCGAGCGGTAGACCGGGGTCGCGCGAGGCGGCGGCGGACCGGGTATCGCCGCCCCATCGCGCCGCCACGCGCCTTCGCTCGCGACCTCGGTGGTCACCGGGTCGCCCAGGCTGCTGTCGTCCTCGAGCCAGATCGCGGCGGTGGAACACGAGCCGCCGATCGCCCGCAGCGTGCGGAGGCCGGCCGGCAGCGCGCCGGCGACGATGGTGACCGGCCCCTGCGTGCCCGGCGGCAGGCGCACGTAGCCGACCCACCCGGCCCGGTCGCCGGTCACCGCGGCGTCCTGTTGCATGGCGTGCGGAGCCAGCACGCCGCCTTCGCCGATGCCCAGGATCGTGCCGCTGCGGTCGGCGAGCACGATCCAGTCGAATCCGCATCGGCGCTCGGGGTCCCAGCTCCAACCCTCGATGCGGAACGCGTTCGGCTCGCCGCGCACCGCATGGACGCTCTCGATCGCCGCATGCGGCAGGACGCCGGGCGCCATCGCGAACGCCCGGGCGAGGTCCGTGCCGATCAGGTCCTGCCAGCCGTAGCGGAAGGTCGACAGCCGGAAGGCCCGCAGGGTCCGGCTCCGCGCGATCAGGTAGTCGGGTCCGACGTCGTGGCTGCCCCGGATCGCGACCTCGTCCCGGACGTCGTTGACCAGGGCCATCGCCGCGCGGACCTGTCGATCGTGCACGGGGCGGTGGTGCGCCACCGCGTGCGGCTGGATGGCGACGAGCAGCCAGCCCCACGCGAGCAGCGCGCCGACCGCGAGGCCGGCGCCGACCCTGCTGCCCGCCTGCCTCGCCCGCACCCAGGCGAGCGGCAGGATGTAGGCCCACAGCAGCAGCAGCGGCGTGCTGTACCTGGAGGCCACGATCCGCCGACCGTCGGGGCCGCAACGGCCGATCGCGATCAGTGTCAGTGCGCCGGCGAGGAACAGCACGGCGAACATGCCGGCCGACACGGCGGGGTTGCGGCAACGAATCCAGCCGAAGCCGAGCAGGAATCCCGACGCGACGAGCAGCGAGACCGCACCGAGGACCGGCGTCGCGGCAGGTGCGGGCGGCGGCAGCAGGTTGCCGTAGAGGTGCACGAGCGCCTCCAGGAACCGGACCGGCGACACCTTGTCGATCGACAACCCGTGCTCGGACAGCCGATACCCGGCGAAGAACACGATGCCCGTGAGGACCGCGAGCCCGGCGATCGCCACCAGCGCGCGTTTCGGCGCCCGCCGGTGCAGCGCGAGCAGGAACAGCGTCGGCCACGCCAGCACTCCGTTGGCCATCGAGAAGGTCGCGCACGCAGCCAGCAGCAGGCTGAGCGCCAGCCACCCGAGCCGCACCGAGCCGTCGCGCAGCGCCGCGTGCAGCGCCGCGATGGCGGCCAGACCGTTGGCGAAGATCAGGAAGAACTGCGTCTGGAACGGCCAGTAGAAGTTCTCGAGCTGGCCGGCGCTGAACGTGGCCGCCGTGGCGATGCCGGCGACGAACACCAGTTCGGTGCGACGCAGCACGGCTGCCTGCCTGACGATCCAGACCAGCAGGCAGACCTGCGCCAGCTGGAGCGCGATGCTGCAGGCGATCGGGAACACCCCGCGGCCCTGGCACAGCGCGAAGTCGACCAGGAAGATCAGCCGCTGCAGCAGGATGCGGTGCTCGTTGTGCTGCGCCCACAGCGCGCTGATCGGCAGATCACCGCGGCAGTACACCTCGTAGCCGAAGACCTGGTCCCACGCGTCCATGAACGGCAGCTCGTGGAAGACGTCGCCGACCGCGAGCAGCGTGCTGCCCAGCACGTAGCCCCCGCCCAGCAGGCCACCCAAGGCGAGGAGGAGACGTAGGAAGCGCATGCGGGAGGGCGGACGCTCGGGGTCGCTGGCGTCGATCCGTCGCGCAGTTCCGAAGGCGGTGTCGGCGGCACCGAGGGATCCGAGCGGGCCACGCTACCACGGTGGTCGTGGGCATGCACGGGACGAGCACCGGCCGGGAGCCCGTCGCAACCGGGCCGCGCAGCCGGCCGCACGCGTCCGCCGCTCAGCCGGCAGCCCCGCCGCCGAGCGGCAGCACGACGTGCACGCGGAAGCCATGGCCGGGCTGGCTGTCGACGGTCATCTCGCCGCCGTGGTTGTGCACGATCGAGTAGCAGATGAACATGCCGAGCCCGCTGGCGTCGGGCCGCGCCTTCTTGGTGAAGAACGGATCGAACACGCGGCCGAGGTCTTCGCTGGCCATGCCGGGGCCGTCGTCCTCGACGTCGAGCTGCACCTTGTCGGCGACGCGGCGCGCGCGCACCGTGATGCGGCCGCCGCCGCCGCGTTCGCCCAGCGCGTCGAGCGAGTTCAGCAACAGGTTCAGCACCACCTGCTGGATCTCGTGCGCGTCGCCGTGCACGGCCGGCAGGTCGCGCGGCACGTCGATGTCGAGCTGCACGCGCTCGGCCTGCGCGCGGTGTTCGACCAGCGCGCGTGCGCCCTCGATCGCCGTCGCGATCGGCAGCGCGCCGGCCTTCGCCGGCCGCGGCGCGAAGTCGAGCAGCCGCCGCGCGGTGCGACCGATGCGCGCGAGGCCGTCCTGCACCAGCTGCAGGTAGGTGCGCTGCTTGTCGGCCAGGCCCTCGTCCTGCAGCAGCCGGTGCACGGCGTTCTGCATGCCGCCGATCGGGTTGTTGATCTCGTGGGCGACGCCGGCCGCCAGCGTGCCGATGCTCGCCAGCCGCGAACTCAGCACCAGCGCGCGCTCCTGCTGCTTGGTCTGTTCGACCGCGCGCTGCACCGCGTGCTCGAGCACCGACGTGTTGGCGCCGACCTGCACCGCCATGCGGTTGAACGTCGCCACCACCGGCTGCAGCTCGGCGATGCCCTGCTGCTCGGGCAGCCGCACGTCGTAGCGGCCGGTCGCGACCGCGGCCGCGGCGGCGCCGATCGCCTGCAGCGGGCGGCCGACCGCGCGCCGCATGTGCCAGGTCAGCAGCCCGGCGAACAGCAGCGTGCCGACCGCGAGCGCGGCGAGCGCCGTCAGCAGCAGCGGCAGCGTCGGCGATGCCTCGGGGTGCTTCGGCACGAACCAGACGTAGCCGGCGACCGACTCGCCCTGACGCACGCAGTAGCAGTAGCCGCCGGCGACCGGCAACAGGCCGTAGACGTCGCGCGAACGTTCCATGCCGAGCAGGATCTCGTCGCGCGGGAAGGTGTCCGGATCGCGATGCACGGCGCCGCGCGGGTTGAGGTTGACCGTGCCCTCGTACGGCGGCCGGCCGCTGGTCAGGATCACGTCGTCGTAGACCTCGCGCAGCGTCGAGTTCAGCACCAGCGGTCGGACCTGGCTGGCGTCGCCGAGCCGTTCGGGCGCGTAGACGCGTTCGAGCACCGACAGCGACTCGAGCACCGACTCGAGCATCTGGTTGCGTTCGCGGTGGAACCACTCCTGCTGCGACAGGTAGACGACCACCTGCACGCTGCCGACTGTCAGCACGTTGAGCAGCAGCGAGACCAGCAGGATGCGCCAGACCAGCGACACGGCTACCTGCGGCTGATCTGCTGCATCATCGTCAGGAGCGGCATGAACAGCGCGAACACGATGAAGCCGACGATGACGGCCATCACCACCAGCAGGATCGGCTCGATCGCCTTGAACGTCGTCTCGACGGTCTGGTCGACCTCGGTCTCGTAGCGGTCGGCGACCTTGGCCAGCATGCGGTCGAGTTCGCCGGTCTGTTCGCCGACGTCGACCATGTTGACGACGATGTCGTCGAACATGTGGCTCTCGCCCATCGGCACCGCGAAGCCGGCGCCCTCGCGGATCGACGACTGCACCATGCCGACGGCGCCTTTCATGTGCACGTTGTTGGTCGACGCCAGCAGGATGTCGAGCGCCTCGAGGTGCGGCACGCCGCTCTGGATCAACGTGCCGAACGTGCGCGCGAAGCGGGCGACGAGGCTCTTGTGGATCAGCGGCCCGAACAGCGGCAGGTGCAGCGCGACGCGGTGCATGAAGCGACGGTAGCCGAGCGCCTTCAGCAGCAGCAGGCGATGCAGCGCCACGACCAGCACGACGCCGAGCAGGTAGCTCCACCACCAGACCTTCATGTGCTCGCCGACGTTCATCACGAACTGGGTGGTCCAGTGCAGTTCGCCGCGGCCCATGGTCTCGAACACCTGCTTGAAGCGCGGGATCACGAACGCGAACACCAGCAGCAGCACCAGGATCGCGACGACCAGGATCGCGACCGGGTAGGCCAGCGCGCCCTTGACGCGGCCCTTGATAGACTCGCTGGTGGTCAGGAAGCCGGCGAGCCGGTTGAGGATCTCCTCCTGCACACCGCCCGCTTCGCCGGCGCGCACCATGTTGGTGTAGAGCGCGTCGAACACCTGGTCGTGTTTGGCCATCGCCTCCGACAGCGCGGTGCCGCCCTCGACGTCCTCGACCAGGCCGCCGGCGATGCGCTTCATCGGGCCGGGTTTGAGCTGCCCTTCGAGGATGCGCAGGCTCTTGGTGATCGGGATGCCGGCGTTCAGCAGCACCGCGAGCTGGCTGGTGAACTCGGACAGCACCTTCGCGGTGACGCGGTTGCGGCCGAAGCTCAGCCCGCCGCCGCCGGCTCGTTCGGCCGC
>JAEUHS010000110.1 GCA_016794035.1 Planctomycetota bacterium | reverse complement strand
GTCGTGGCGTCGATGGCCAGCTGGAACCCGCCCGCGATCAGCGCGCCGCCGCCCGGCAGCGGCGCCACGGCGGCGCCGGCGCGTCCGACCTGCATGCCGTTCGCGGTCGCGAAGGTGCCGAAGCTGCCGATGCCCGGCGTGTAGACCTGGCAGTCGGTGCGGGTCGCGATGATCAGGTCGGTGATCTGGCCGGTGGTCAGGAACGTCGTCAGGTCGAGGTTCAGGCCGCCGACCAGCAGCACGCGCCCGTTGTCGAGGGCGGTCGCCGTGTGCAGGAAGCGCCCGCCGCTGAACACCGCCGGGAAACCGAAGCTGTTGGTCGCCGGGTTGAAGCGGTAGGCGGTCGCCGACACGGTCGGGAGGTTGACGATCGGCAGCAGGCTGATGCCGCCGGCGACCAGGACCTGGCCGCTGGTCAACGTCGTCGAGGTGTGCAGCGCCCGCGCTTCGAGCATGTTGGGGCCGGGGCCGAAGGTGTTCGTCACCGGGTCGAAGACCTCGGTGCTGACCAGCAGGCCGGTGAACAACGACAGCGGGTTGCTGAGGTCGAGGGCCGACAGGCCACCGGTGATCAGCACGCGACCGTTGCCCATCACCGAGGCGCCGTGGCCGGCGCGCGCCTGCGCCATCGTCAGCGTCGTCGTGGTCTGGGTGACCGGGTCGTAGACCGCCGCCGCGGCCGTCGTCTGGCCCGTCGTCAGGTCGAGCCCGCCGGTGAACAGGATGCGACCGTCGGGCAGGCCCGTCGTCTGCGAGAACAGGCCGACGCCGAACGTGGTGCCGGCCGCCTCCCATTCCTCGGTGCGCGACTTGTAGCGCTGCGCGACCGGTCCCGAGCCGCCGACCAGCAGCAGTTCGGCGTTGGGGGCCACGGCCGAGCCGCCGCCCGCGATCGGCACCGGCGGCGGATTCAGCGGCGCGCGGAACGTGCCGAGCGCCTGCGGCGTCAGGCGCACCAGGTTCGAGACGCGCCACGGGTTGTCGCCGCCGATCACCTGCAACGACAGCGTCTGGGTCTCGAACCAGGGATCGTCGGGGATGATGCCCTGCGGCAGCGCGGCACCCGCGGCGTTCAGGCTGCCGAGCCAGCCGGGCAGCGTGAAGGTCAGGCCGTGGCAGGCCGTGGTGATCCCGAGCGTGATGCCGAACTCGGGCAGCGGTGTCGGCTGTTCGGTGATGTCGAGCAGCAGGAAGTACAGTTCGTTCGGCGTGCCGTGGATCGGCATCGTGCTGACCTGGCCGAGACCGCCGCCGAGCTTGTCGAGCGTCAGGCCTTGCGCGGCGAGGGGGACGGTGAGGGCGACGAACAGCAGCGAGTGGCGGAGGTGCATGGTGGGCAGGGTGGGCGTGGGAGTATTGCCCAGATTGCCCGGGCCGGCGAGCCGGGGACGCGTGCGCATCACCGGAAGTCGGTGGCGCGACCTCCTTCGCAGCGCTGCTTGCGGTGCCTGCCGCTGTGCGACTGGCGGCACGGTCTCGCGGGGGGCGAGGATCCGCGCCGGCCGGCGGCTCACGTGATGGTCAACAACACCGCGTTGCTGAGCAGCAGCCGCACCAGATCACCCGAGATCGCCTGAATGCCGTAGTCGCCGATCAGCACCGGATCGTTCGGCCATGGCAGCGTGATGGTGTAGGTCGCCGTGGCGTCCGCGGCGCCGACGTCGACCTGGACCACGAAGCCGATGTCGACCTCGAGCACGCCGTACGGCGGCAGCGGCACCGGTGCGGCCAGGCCCGGGGTCAGGAACACCGCGGTCGCGTCTCCCGGCCGGGATGCCGTGACCACGAACTGCATCGTCTGGCCGATCGGCAGGGTGTCAGGCACCAGCTGCAGCAGCGGGCCGCGCCACAACACGGCGCCCCTCGGCACGAGGGTGGTTGTCGGCGACACCGATGCGTCGTAGGCCTCGAAGGACTCGCCGAGATCGAGCGCGTCGCCATCGGGGGTGGTGTCGCGCAGCGCGGTGATGCGGTCGAAGCTCGCGGCCGGCTGCGTGTCGCACAGCAGCACCGTGCCATCGTCGCGCATCACGATGTCCCACCAGCTCGAACCGCTGGTCTGATAGAACAAGGTCTGTTCGCTCGGGTCGATGTCGCCGCTGGTATTGGCGTCGCGGCCGCGCCAGACCTGCTCGTTGTTGCTGTGGTCGGTGACGTAACAGTAGCCGAGCGCGTCGAACGCGAGCGCCCAGTACTGCGCAGCGCCGGCGCCCGGGTTCCAGAACAGGCTGGCTTCGCCGGGGTCGTTGCAGTCGCCGTCCATGTTGCCGTCGACCAGCCGCCAGACGCCGCGTTGGCCGGTCGAGGTGCCGACGTCGGTGTAGTAGAGGTTGTTGTCCGGACCGATCGCGACCTTGGTCGGGATCGAAACCGCCAGCGAACTCGGCGGGGTGGAGCCAGGGATCGTGTAGTAGTCGGTGGCTTCACCCATGTCGTTGGCATTGCCGTTGTTGGTCAGGTCCTGCAGCATCAGGATGCGATCCGGGGTCGGCGGCATCGATTGGTTGGTGACCGCAACGAACACCCGCCCGAGCCGGTCGACCACCAGGGAGTAGGGGATCTGCATGACCAGGCCACCGACGTTGCTGGCGTCGAAGAAGACCCCGGACTCACCCGGGTCGTTGGCGTCGCCGTCGAGGTTGCTGTCCCGCATCCAGTAGACGGTGTCGGTGGAGACGTCGGTGGTGTAGACGATCCCCTCGTTGCTGCAGGTGATGCCGTTCGGGTTGGTCATCGCGACCGCCGCGATGGCGGGGTCGTAGTAGGTCGTGATCTCGCCGGGGTCGTTGTAGTCGCCGTCCTGGTTGGAGTCGGACAGGCGCAGCACGCCGTCGGAGTCCGAGTCCAGCACCAGGAGGTCCGCAGTGCGGACGAAGGGGAAGATCGGTGGTACTTGGGCAGAGAGGGAAGCGGCCAGCGCGCACGCGACGCCGCACGTCATGATCTTGATGAGATTCATTCTCAAGAACCTAGGGGAAGGAGAGGCTGGATGCGACGCCTGCCCGGCAGTGTATCGCTTGCTTCACCTCACCTTCCACTTCGCCAGCAGATCGCGCTCCCGGTCGGCCGTCATGCCGGCGCGCCAGGGCCGGTCGCCGCGCTCGTTCCGCACCCAGTCGGCGGTGTCCCGGATCGTCTCGGCGATCGGGCGGAACGTCGCGCCGGCCGCCAGCGCGCGGGCGTTCGCGGCCCGGCCGTTCTTGGCCTTCGGTGTCCAGCAGCCCATCTCGCCCCAGGCGGTCACGCCGTTCTCGACCAGGAAGTCGTCGCCGACCCAGGTGAACGTGCAGCCGTGGTTCAGCGTGCCCTTGCCGGTGTGGAGGAACTCGGCCGTAGAGATCCGGCCGTCGAAGCCGACGGCGTTGAACGGTCCCGTGATGCCCTGCTCGACCAGATGCACGATCCAGGCGCCGAGGTCACGCACGTCGACGAACTGCAGCTCGTTGTCGGGGTCACCGGGGGCCAGGCACTCGCCACCGCGCAGGAACCGCGCCGGCCAGTAGCTGAACCGATCCGACGTGTCGCCCGGGCCGACGATGTAGCCGGGCCGCACCAGCGTCGCCGCGTCGGCGAACGCCGCCACGACGGCGTCCTCGCAGTAGCGCTTCAGCGCGCCGTAGAACTCGTAGTCCTTGCCCATGTCCTGGCGGTACTTGTCGTCGCACTCGCACAGCGGGCTCTGTTCGTCGACCGGCGTCGCGTCGACCTCGAGCGTCCGGTAGACCGACAGCGAGCTGACGTAGAGATACTGCGCGACGTTGCCCGCGAGCACCTTGCCGACATCCTCGACCTCGCCGGTGAAGAAGCCGTTGGTGTCGACGACCGCGTCCCACGTGCGGTCGGCGAGCGCGGTCAGGTCCTGGGCCGGATCGTCCGGATGGTCGGGCCGCGGGCGGCGCCGCTGGCCGCGCAGGTGTTCGACGTCCGGAAACAGGCCGGGGTTGGTGCGGCCCCGGTTCCACAGGGTCACGGTGTGCCCGCGTTCCAGGGCGCGGCGCACGATCGCCGGGCCGAGGAAGCTGGTGCCGCCGAGGATCAGGAGGCGTTTGCCGCCGCCCGCCTCGGTGGGCGGGTCGGTGCGCTGCGGGCTCTGGGCCATGGTGACCGCGGCAGCGGCGGCGGCGGCGGCGAGGAACGAGCGGCGGGTGGGATCGGGCATGCCGCAGATACGGGGCCGGCAGCGAACGCGCGAGCGAACGGTCGTGGCCGCCCGATACCGGTGCCGACATCGAGGCTGCTTCACCGGCGCTCCGCGCGTAGAATCCCGCGCCCGCATGACCGCCCCGCGCTACCACCTCACCAGCTACGGCTGCCAGATGAACAAGCTCGACAGCGAGCTGGTCGAGAGCAAGCTGCGGCAGCGCGGCTACCAGGCGGCCGCCAGCGAGGCCGAGGCGTCGGTCGTACTGGTCAACACCTGTTCGGTGCGGCAGCACGCCGAGGACCGCGTCTGGTCGAAACTCGGTCGCCTGCGGCTGCGCAAGCGCAGCGAACCGGGTCTCGTGGTCGGCGTGCTCGGCTGCATGGCTCAGGAGCACAAGCGCTACCTGCTGTCGCGCATGCCCCACGTCGACCTGGTGGTCGGCCCGTCCGCGTTCGGCGACATCGACGTCACCGTCGACCGCGCGCGCGAACGCAACGCCCGCATCGCCGCGGCACGGGAGCCCGCGCGCACGCGCCACGAGGTGGCGGGTGCCGGCGTGCTGGCGGTCGATCGGGGCCAGAGCGGCGACACCATCCGCCGCGACGTGCGCGTGCGGCCGCACCGTTCGCAGGCGTTCCTGTCGGTCATGCGCGGCTGCAACATGCCGTGCACCTACTGCATCGTGCCGACCACGCGCGGCGACGAGGTCTCGCGGGAGATCGCCGACCTGGTCGACGAGGCACAGCGGCTGTGCGACGACGGCGTGACCGAGATCACGCTGCTCGGCCAGACGGTCAACGCCTACGGCCGCGACCTGACCGGCCGGAACGCGACGCTGGCGCGCCTGCTGCGCGCGCTGCACGAGATCCCGTCGCTGCGGCGCCTGGCGTTCATCACCTCGCACCCGAACTTCCTCGGCCCCGACCTGGTCGCCGCGATGGCCGAACTGCCGAAGGTGGCGCGCTACCTGCACCTGCCGGCCCAGTCGGGCAGCAACGCGGTGCTGAAGCAGATGCGCCGCGGCTACACCGTCGAGCGCTACCTGACCCGCGTCGAGCAGTTGCTCGCCGCGGCGCCCGACTACGAACTGCACAGCGACTTCATCGTCGGCTACCCGGGCGAGACCGCGGCCGACTTCGCGGCGACGGTGGCCTTCGTGCAGCGCGTCGGCTTCGCCCAGAGCTACGTGTTCAAGTACTCGCCGCGGCCCGGCACGCGCGCCGCCGAGCTGCCCGACGACGTGCCCGACGCGGAGAAGGAGCGTCGCAACCAGGTGCTGCTGGCGACGCAGGCCGCGATCTCGCTGACGCAGAACCGCGCGCTGGTGGGCCGCACGGTCGAAGTGCTGGTCGAGGGCGCCAGCAAGGTCGCCGGCCGCCTCAGCGGGCGCACCGTGCACCATCGGCTGGTGCACTTCGCGGCGACCGACGCGGCGCCGGTCGGCAGCTATGTGCCGGTGCGCGTCACCGAGGCGCTCCAGCATTGCGTGGTCGGCGAGCTGCTGGGGCCCAACGACGCCGAGGCCAGTGCGTACGACGCGGCGGCAGCCACCCAGGCGATCGGCCAAGGGCGCGCGTGAGCCTCGAGACCTGGATGCGGGAGGCGCTGCAGCTGGCGCAGCGTGGTCGCGGCGAGGTCGAACCCAACCCGCGCGTCGGCTGCATGCTGCTGCAGGACGGCGAAGTCGTCGGTCGCGGCCACCACGAGTTCTTCGGCGGGCGACACGCCGAGGCGATCGCGCTGGCGGAAGCTGCGGCCGCGGGACGCCGGCCCGACACCGCGGTCGTGACGCTGGAACCGTGCTCGACGCCGAAGGGGCAGGGTGGCAAGAAGACCGACCCCTGCGCGCACGCGCTGGTCGCCGCCGGCGTGCGGCGCGTCGTGATCGGTTCGGTCGACCCCGATCCCCGCCACCGCCGTCAGGGCATCGCCGTGCTGGAGGCGGCCGGCATCGAGGTGGTCGATGGCGTGCTGGCGACGGCCTGCGATGCGGCGGTGGAGTCCTTCCGCAGGGCGCTGGCGCTCGATCGACCGTGGACGCTGTGCAAGTGGGCGATGACCCTCGACGGCAAGACCGCCGCGCCGACCGGCGAGGCGCGCTGGATCTCGGGGCCGGAGGCGCGGCGCCGCACCCACGAACTGCGCGCGCGCTGCTGCGCGGTGATGGTCGGCTTCCGCACCGCGCAGATCGACGATCCCGAACTGACCGTGCGGCACGTCGAGGGCAAGCAGCCGATCCGCATCGTCGTCGATCCGCTCGGCGAGATCGACGACGACAGCAACCTGGTGCGCACCGCGCGGCAGCAGCCGACGTGGCTGCTCGCCAGCGAGGACGTCGACCCGCGGCGCAGCGGCCACCTGCAGGACCTCGGCGTCACCGTCGTGCAGATCGCGACCGCGGAGGGGCCGCGCCGGCTGCACCTGGGGCAGGCGTTCGCCGAGCTGAAACGGCGCGGCCTGCGGCGCGTGCTGGTCGAAGGCGGCGGCGGACTGGTGGCGCAGATGCTGGCCTGGAACTGCGTCGATCAGGTGCTGGCGTTCGTGGCGCCGAAGATCATCGGCGGGCGACTGGCGCCGACGCCCGTCGCTGGCGACGGCCGGGCGTTCATGGCCGAGGCCTGGCAGCTGCGCGACGCGCGGTTCGAGGCCTGCGGCGACGACGTCGCGATCTCGGGCTTCCTGTGAGGCGCGCCGGTCGCGGCGCCGGCCTCACCAGCGCGGCCAGACCGGTTCGCTGAGCATGCCGGTGCGGCCGACCGCGCGCACGACGACCTCCTTGGCGTCCACCGGCAGCTCGGTGCTGCCGAGGCCGGCGCCGACGACCGCGTGCAGCCGCCAGCCGTCGGCGCCGCGCACCTGCACGGTCAGGAAGCGCACGTCGTCGCCGGTGGTCCAGCGCAGCCGGTGACGTTCGTCGCCGAGTTCGATCTTCGCCGTCGGCTCGCGCGGCGCCGCGGCGCCGAGCCAGGGACTGGCGGGCGGCAGCGCCGGTTCGCGGAACAGCCGCTGCAGCGCCCCGGCGACGCCGGCCGCGTCGCTGCGCAGGGCGGCGAACGAGTACAGCACCTGACCGGGACTGCGCGTCGCGGCGCTGCGCACCAGCGCGATCTGCTGGGTCAGTTCGTCGCGCCGGCCCGGCGGCTTGCCCTGCAGGATGCGGCCGGCGTCGAGGCCGGGCCAGACGTGCCGCTGCCGGTCGTTCTGCGCCAGCCACCACGGCAGCAGCACGGCGAAGCTCTGCGGCCGCTGGTCGATCGGCCAGTAGAGCTGTGGCGCGAGGTAGTCGCACCAACCCGCGCGCAGCCACTTCGGCACGTCGGCGTACAGATCCGCGAACTGGTCGACACCGGCTTCGATGCCGCGCGGCACACCGGGCCGGGCGATGCCGAACGGGCTGATGCCGACCAGCACCCACGGCTTGATGCGGTGCACGCTGCGATAGAGCCGCTCGACGAAGCCGTCGATGTTCGCGCGCCGCCAGTCGTCGAGGCCGAGCCGGCCGCCGCCGGAGCGGTAGCGGGCATGGCTGCGATCGTCGGCGAACGACGCCCCCTTCTCGGGGTAGGGGTAGAAGTAGTCGTCGATGTGCAGGCCGTCGACGTCGTAGCGCGCGACGATGTCGCACAGCACCGCGAGCGACCACTCGGCCGCGCGTTCGTCGCCGGGATCCATCCAGCGCATCGAGCCATAGCGCACGCACGCGTCGGGCAGCTGCGACAGCACGTGCGTCGCCGCCGGCTTCGACTTCGCGGCCGGGTGCCAGGCGCGGTACGGATTGCACCATGCGTGCAGCTGCAGGCCGCGGCGATGGCAGCGCTCGATGGCGTAGGCCAGCGGGTCCCAGTCGACGTCGGGCGCGCGGCCCTGGGCGCCGGTCAGCCACTCGCTCCACGGCTCGAGGGCCGAGCGATAGAACGCGTCGCCGGCGGGCCGCACCTGGAACACCAGCGCGTTGAGGCCGAGCGCGGCCGCCCGCGCGACGATCGCGTCCAGCTCGGCCTGCGCCGCCGCCGCCGGCAGGCCCGGGCGACTCGGCCAGTCGATGTTGTTGACGGTCGCGACCCAGGCGGCGCGGAACTCGCGCGCCACCGCCGGCGGGGTCGGGCGTTCCTGGCTGCGGGCGAGGTTCGCACCGGCTGCCGCCTGCACGGCGAGGCTGAGGCAGAGGGCGATGGTGCGGCGTCGCATGGTGGGTGCGGTCGCGCAGCCGAGTGCCCGACGCGCCGATATCATGCCGGGTTCGCCGGCAGCGGCCACGGCGGGGCGCGGGGAATCGCGCTCGCTCCCGCCGCGGTCGGTCGCCCGGGACCGATTGCCGACGCGGAACGGGCGCGCGGGGCGGGGTGCACGATGCGCGGACGCCAGCTACCGTGCACGGCCCGTCCGTCGAGTGGGTCGACGTCCGGGAGAGACCATCCGATGCGCCACGTCGTCTGCGCCGCGCTTGCGGCGATCTCCCTGTCGCTGCCGACCGCCGCCCAGGCGGAACGCCGGCCCGAAGCGTTCCAGATCGGCCTCGGGCTGCAACAGCGCGGCCTGCACGACGAGGCGGCGCGTTACTTCGAGCAGTTCCTCGCCCAGGAGCCGCAGCACGCCCTGGTGCCCGAGGCGCTCTACCGCCTCGGCACCAGCCGCGCCGAACGCGGCCAGCAGAAGGCGGCGACCGAGGCGCTGCAGGCGGCGCTGGCGAAGGGGGGTGCGGGCTTCGCGCTGCGACCCGAATGCCGGTATCGGCTCGGCAATCTGCTCGAGGCCGCCGCCGAACACCAGCTGGCGTGCCAGCAGTTCACCGCGCTCGCGCGCGAGGTCGGCGCCGACCACTATCTGCTGGCGGCGGCCCACTTCGCCGCCGGCGAGGCCTTGCGCGAGCTCGGCGACGACGACCGCGCCAGCGACGCGTTCACGCGGGCGGTCACCGCGGCCACCGGCGAGCGCGCGAACTACCGCTTCCCGGCGCTGTACCAGCTCGGTTTCGCGCAGCTGCGGCGGAAGCAGCAGCGCGAAGCGGCGGCCACGTTCGCGGTCGCGGCCGACGCGGCGGCCGACGACGCCGGCCGTGCCGAGTGCCGCTATCTCGCCGGCGATCTGCTGCTGCGGCTCGGCGACGTCGACCGCGCCCGCGTCGCGTTCGAGACGGCGCACGCGCTCGGCGGCGAGTTCGCCGACGACGCGGTACTCGGACTCGGTTTCGCCGCGCTCGCGGCCTCCGACCAGGGCAGGGCGCGCGCGGCGTTCGCCCAGGTGATCGCCGACTACCCGCAGTCGCCGCTGGTCGCCAAGGCGAAGCTCGAGCTGGGCCGCTCGCTGTACACCGACGGCCGCTACGCCGAAGCCGAGGCGACCCTGCAGGACCTGTTGCCGGCGGGCGTCGCCGACGACATCCGGCAGCAGGCGCGCGAGCTGATCGGCCTGAGTGCGCTGGCGAGCGGCGCCGGCAACGCCGCGCTGGTGGCGCTGCGCAAGGCCCTGGCCGACGCGGCGCCGGCCGATCGCCCGCGCCTGTCGTTCGCGCTGGGGGAGGCCTACAGCAATCTCGCCCGGTGGGAAGAGGCGGTCGCCGCCTACGACGCCGTGCCGGCCGATGCGCCCACCGAGCTGCGCGGCGAGGCGCTCTACGGCGCCTGCTTCGCGCTGCACGAACTCGGCCGCAACGACGCCTCGACCGAGCGCGCCGCGACCCTGCGCGACCTGCAGCCGCCGCATCGGCTGCGCACGCAGGCGATCTTCGCGATCGCGGAGAACCACTTCGTGCAGCGCGACTACGAGGCCGCCGAACGGGACTACGCGGCGCTCGTCGACGATCCGGAGCATCGTCGCGCCGCGGCGTGGAAGCTCGCCTGGTGCCGCTACCTGCGCGGCGACCGCAAGCAGGCCGCCGCGGGCTTCCAGGCCATCGCCGGCGAGGCGGATTCGCCGTTCGCCGACGAGGCGCTGTCGATGCAGGCGCTGGCGCAGTTCGAGGACGGCGACCTCGACGCCGCGCTGGCGACCGCCGACCGCTACCGGGTGCGGCGGCCGAACGGCGCGTTCCTCGATCGCACCGAACGCGTCGCCGCGCGGGTGCTGCGGCAGCAGGGCGACCTGACCGGAGCACGCAAGCGCCTCGAACGCGCGGCCGCCGTTGCCGCCGCGGCCCAGGCCGTGGCCGATCGCGCCGAACAGGCGGAGCTCGCCTACCAGCAGGGCGACTACCGCGCCGCCGACGGCCTGTTCGACGCGCTGTGTGCGGACGCGGGGCCGGTCGGTGCGCGGGCCGCGGCCGGGCGCGCCTGGTGCGCGTTCGAGCTCGGCGACGACGACGCCTGTGCGCGCTGGCTCGACACGGCGATGGCGCATGCGGCGGTCGGCGCCGAGCTGCCCGGCCTGCTCGAGCTGAAGTCGGCGCTGGCGCATCGTCGCGCCGCCTGGCCCGACGCGATCGCTGCCGCGCGCAGCTTCCTGCAGCAGTTCCCCGGCCACGACAAGGCGCCGGCGCTGCGCTACGCGCTCGGCACCGCCGAGGCGCGCAGCGGCGACAGCAAGGCGGCGCAGAAGACGCTGGGCGAACTCGCGCGCGACGGCGGCTACGACCGCATGGACCGGGTCTGGTACGAACTCGGCTGGGCGCACCGCCGCGCCGGCGACGAACCGGCCGCGCTGGCGGCGTTCGCCAAGGTCGTCGAGACCACCGGTGACGTCGAGCTCGCCGGCGAAGCGCGGCTGCACCTCGGCACCGCGGCGCTCGCCGGCAACGACCTCGCGGCCGCGCGCGCCAGCCTCGTCGGCGTGCAGGGCAGCCACCGTGGCACGGCGCTGTATCGGCTCGCGTTCGCCGAGTTCGAGGCGGCGGGCGGCCACCTGCAGCGGCTCGCGGCGGCGCGCGACCTGTGCGCGGAAATCGCGGCCCTGCCAGGCGAGGCGCTGCGCGGCGAGGCGCTGTACCTCGGCGGCGAGTGCTGCCACCGCCTGCACGACGAACGCGGCGCCAGCGACCGGCTGCAGCAGCTGCTCGCCGATGCGCCCGACCACGAACGTGCGCCGCGTGCCCGGTTGCTGCTCGGCGAGGTCTCGGTGCTGCTCGGCGAGGGCGACACGGCGGTGCCGCCGCTCGAGCTGTTCCTGCGGGGCCCGGACGTCGCGCCGGTCGATCAGGCGCGCGCACAGCTGTGGCTCGGCCGCGCCCGCATGCTGCGCGGAGAACACGACAAGGCCGAGCAGAGCCTGCAGCGCGTGACCGTGCTCAGCGACACCGCGCTCGCCGCCGAGGCGCAGTTCCGCATCGGCGAGAGCCGGCTTGCGCGCAACGACCTGCCGGGCGCGGCCGACGCGTTCGTGAAGCTGCCGATCCTCTACGGCCACGCCGAGTGGGTGCGCCGCGGCCTGCTGCAGGCCGGGCTCGTCTACGAACGCATGCAGCAACCCGACAAGGCACAGCGGTTCTTCCGCGAACTGCTGCAGGCCCACGCCGATTCGGCGGAGGCCGAGACCGCGCGCGAGCACCTGCGCGACGGCTGATCGGAGCCTCTGGCAACGACCGTGATGACCATGATCCGTGATCCCCAGGCGCCGAACATCGTCTCGACGATCGGCGAGTTCTTCGATGCCGGCGGGCTGTTGATGTGGCCGATCCTCGGCTGCTCGGTGGTCGTCGTCGGCCTCGCGATCGAACGCTACGTCTCGCTGCGCCGCCCGCGCGTCGTGCCAGCGGTGGTCGGCGCTGCCGTCGAGCAGATCGTGCAGGGCCGCGCCGACGTGGTCGCCGACGGTATCGTCGCGGCCGCGGCGCCGGCGGCGCGCGTGTTGGCCGCGGGGCTGCGGCGGCGCGGGTTCCTGGTCGCCGACGTCGAGAAGGCGATGGAGGACCGGCTGCGCGACGAGACCGCGCGGCTGCGCGGCAACGTGCGCGGCATCACGCTGGTCGCCGCCGTGGCACCGCTGCTCGGCCTGCTCGGCACCGTGCTCGGCATCGCCGACGCGTTCGCCACCGTCGAACAGAGCGGCCTCGGCCGCGGCGACAACAGCGAGGCGCTCGCCGCCGGCATCAAGGTCGCGCTCTACACGACGATCTTCGGTCTGTTCGTCGCGATCCCGGCGACCCTGATCGCGGCCCACCTGCAGGCGCTGGTTCGCCGCCGCGCCGCGGCGATCGCCGAAACGGTGGCGCCGGCGGTCGAGGCGCTGGCGCAGCGGCCCGCCGGTGGCGCGGCGCCGCCGCCGGCCAGCGCGCAGGGGGCGACCCATGCGGCTTGACGACGACGCCGAGGACGGCAGCGAGGGCATGAACCTGACGCCGCTGGTCGACGTGGTGTTCCTGCTGCTGGTGTTCTTCCTCGCCGCGACCACGCTGGCCAGGAAGGAGGTCGAACTCGACCTGCGGTTGCCGGAGGCGAGGTCGGGCCAGGCCGGCGGCGGCAGCCGGGCGCTGGTCGTCAACGTGTTCGCCGACGGCCGGCTCGTCGTCGACGGCCGCGAGGTCACGCTCGAAGCGCTGCGGCAGAAGCTGACCGCCGCCTGGCAGCGCGACCGCGACCAGGAGGTGCTGGTGCGCGGCGACCACGCGGCGCAGTTCGGCACCGGCCTGCAGGTGCTCGACGCGTGCCGGCTGGCGCGCATCACCAAGGTCGACTTCGCCGCCCTGCCCGCGCAGAAGAACTGACGCATGCGGTTCTCCGAGCGAACGCGGCGGTGGGCGATCCGGCTCGCGTGGGCGGGCCTGCTGGTCGCCGTGTCGCTGCTGGTCGGACTGCGGCTCGGCCGACCGCTCTACTACACCGACGGCAGCCGGCAGGTCGCGGCGACCACGCTGATCGCCGGCGGCATGGTGCGCTGGAACACGCCGGAGGCGGTCGCCGAGCTGCCGGGCCCGGTGCAGGGCCGCGTCGCCGAGCTGGCCGACGGCCGACTGGTCTACGGGCGCAGCACCGCCGACGGCACCACCGACCTGGTCGTGTTCGATCCGCGGCGGCCGGCGCTGCCGCCTGAGCCCGCCTACGGCCTCAACACGGCGCACAACGAACTGGCGCCGGCGCTCGCTGCCGACGGCCGGCTCTACTTCGCGTCGGATCGGCCCGAGGGCGTCGGCGGTTACGACCTCTACGTCGCGGCGCCGGGCCCGGCCGGGTTCGGCGCACCGGTGCCGGTGACGATCTGCAACAGCGCGCTCGACGAGACCGATCCGGCGCCGCATCCGGACGGTGACGAACTGGTGTTCGTGCGCATCGACCGCCGGGTCGCCGCGGGACGCGGCGGCGAACTGTGGCAGGTGCGGCTCGGCGCGGGGTTCGATCCAACGCCCGTGTTCGCCGCGCCGGGACGGCGGCGCGCGGCCTGGAGCGCCGACCGCGACCCGGCGTTCGCCGCCGGCGGCAACGCGCTGTGGTTCGTGCGCCAGGCGGCGGCGGCGGCGCCGGAGCTGCTGCGCGCCAGCCGGCTCGGCGACCGCTACGACGCGCCGCAGCCGGTCGGCAGCGCGTGGGGCACGCGCAACCTGCGCGCGCCGCTGCCGAGCGCCGACGGCCTGCACCTGTCGCTGCTGCAACCGCGCAGCGGCAACGGCGACGCCGACCTCTGGTTCTGCGCCACCGCCGAAGAACTGCCGCCGTGGTGGCCCGGCCAGCGCTGGCTCGAGGGGATCCTGGTCGGCGCCGCCGGCGTCTGCGCGCTGCTGCTGCTGTTGCTGCACCTGGGCCGGCGCTGGTCGGCGCTGGACCTGGTCGCGCAGTGCCTGCTGCTGTCGCTGCTGCTGCACGTGCTGGTGTTCCTCTGGCTGATGGGCGTCGAGATCGCCGGCAGCCCGTTGCCCGGCGACGCCGACGCGGGGCGCCTGCAGGTGATGGTGGTCCCGATGGCGACGTCGGCAGCCGCGAGCGAAGGGCCATCGGCGACCGACGTCGCGGCGCGGGTGGTGTTCGCCGACGGCCCGCGTCCGCTCGAGGTCCGCCCGCCCTCGGCGGCGCCGGCGGCCGTCGCCCGCGCGCTCGCCGTCACCGACCGCGCGGCGCAATGGACGGCGCAGGCGACGGCCGGTGCGGTCGACGCCCAGACGCCGCTGCAGGATCGGGCCGCCGAGGGCAGCCGCCGCAGCGAGGTCGCCGCCGCGAACGACCCCGAGGCCGCGCCCACGCCCGAGCCGCAGCCGGGGACGACGGCGGCTGCGGCGGCCGGCGCGGCCACGCGGGCCGCGGACGCCGCCGCGGTGATCATGGTCGCAGTGCCCGCGGTCGCGGTGCCGAGCCACACCGCGCCGCGCCAGTTGCTGACCGCCGCGGTGGCGCCACCGCTCGCCCGAGCGCGCCCGATGGCGTCGCCCGGCAGCGCGGTGCAGGACGCGGCTGCGGCGCCGCCGGTACGCGAGGCGTCCGACGCGCCGGTGGCGGTCGAGGCAGCGCCCGCGACGATCGCCATGGCCGACCCCGCCGCCCCAGCGACGCACCGGCCGGCGAGCGATGGCGAAGCGGCGCTGGCCCGCGCCCTGCCGCCGCGCGCGCCGCTGCCGGTCGCGCCGCTGCCGGCCGCGTCCGTGCTGGCGCTCACCGCGCCGGCGGCGCTGCCGACGACCCAGCCGGCGGCGCGCGAGCACGCAGCCGCCGCACCGCTGCGCGATCTCGCCCGCGGCCCGGACGTCCCTGCCCTCGTGCGCGCGGACGAACGTCCGGCCGCGGCCGTGGCGCCGGTCGCCACCGACGCGCGGGCAAGCCACGCGGCCGCGGTCGAGGTCGCGCGTGGCGCCGCCGCCGCGTCTGCGCCGCCGCCGATGGCAGTCCCCGCCAGCCACCTCGCGCGCGCTGCCGCCGCGCCGCCGCTGCCGGCCGCCGGGTTGCCCGCCCCAACCGCCGCCACGACGCTGGGCGCGACCGCCCGCGCGACCGTCGCCGTACGCGACCGGGCCGCGACCGAGCGCGGCCCGGCACTCGGCGCGCCGGCGGCTGCTGCAGTAGCGGTCGCCCCGGCCGACGAACCGACCGCGACCGGGATGCCGCGCGCCGCCGAGTTCGGCGGGCCCGCGCGCGGCCTCGCGCGGCCGCCCGCCGTCGATCGCGTTCCCTTGCCGGGCTCGCAGCTCACCCGCCGCAAAGCGGCGCCGGAGCTCGTGCGCGGCGCAATGCCGGGGCGGCCAGTGGCGACGGCTTCGGCGACCGGGGTGCTGACGGCGACGCGCGTGCTCGACCGCGACACCGCCGCAGCACCGGTGGTGGCGGGCACCGCGAGCCAGGTCCCGCCGATGGCCGCATCGGGCCCGCGCCGCGCGGGTGCTTCACCGCCTGTCGCGCCGCCCGGTGCCGCCGCGCTGGCCACGCCGGCGCGCGCCGGGATGCCGCCGGCCACTCGCCCGGCCGAGCCGCCCGGCAGCCTGCTGGCCCGCGCCGCGCGTGGGCTCGACGCCGCGGCGCGGCCCGCCGCCGAGGTCCCGCTGCCGCGCGCGCGCACGCTCGGTGCCCGCACCGCCGTCGCCGACGCGCCGCGTGCCGGCGCGCGGCCCGCGCCTTCACCGCCCGTCGTCGCCGGCGTACCGGCCGCCGCCGTGCGCCTCGAACCGCAGCCGGTGCAGTGGCCGACGTTGCGGCGCGCATCGCGTCCCGAGGCCGCGACCGAAGCGCCGTTCGCCGCTGCGCCGCCGGGCTCGCTGCTCGCGCGCCAGCAGACGACCACCGCGCTGCCACCGCAGCTCGCCGACCCGGCACCGCGCAACGCCTACAGCAACCGCTTCGGCCCGGCGAAGGCGCGCGCGCTGGAGACGTTCGGCGGCAGCGAGGCGACCGAGCGCGCGGTCGCCGACGGCCTGCGCTACCTGGCGCGCCTGCAGAACGCCGACGGCACCTGGGGCGACCGCAGCGACTTCGACACCAAGTACGGGTTCGTCTACGTCGGCAAGACGGCGCTGTGCGTGCTCGCGTTCCTCGGCGCCGGCCACACGCCGACGTCGCGCAGCGAACACAGCGGCGTGGTGCAGAAGGCGCTCGAGCACCTGCTGTCGCTGCAGGACCCCGACACCGGGGCGTTCGGCGCCAGTTCGTGCTACGGGCACGGCATCACCACCTACGCGCTGGCCGAGTGCTACGGTCTGACCAAGTCGCCGGCGCTGCTGCGGCCGCTCGAACACGCGCTGGCCTGGATCGTCGAGCACCAGGGGCCGCGGCGCGATCGGCGCAACCGCGGCGGCTGGGGCTACTACTCGCCGGGGCTCGCGGCCGAGGACGACTATGCGCGCGTGTCGGTGACCGCGTGGATGGTGATGGCGCTCGAGTCGGCGCGGCTGTCCGGCATCGAGCTGCCGGAGACCGTGCTGCCGCGCGCGCGCGAGTTCCTCGACCTGGCGTTCGACCAGAAGAACGGCTGGTTCCGCTACAACCACGAACCGGGTCGCCTGCGGTCGGCGTGGCCGACGCTGCCGGCCAGCACGCCGGCCGGCGCGTTCTGCCTGATGCTGCTGGGGGCCGGCGCCGAGGACCACAAGGTGCAGGCGGCCGTCGACTACACGGTCGCCCGCCGGCCCGAGCAGTACCGACCCTACGACGACGAGGAGTTCGTGCTGCGCGGCCAGGGCAACGTCTACTTCTGGTACTACGGCTCGCTGTGCTGCTTCCTGGCCGGCGGCGACGCGTGGCAGCGCTGGAACGAACGGCTGCGCACGGTGCTGCCGGCGGCGCAGTCGCCGGACGGTTCGTTCGCGCCGATCGACGTCTACGCGCACGAGGCCGGCGACAGCCGGACCGACCGCAGCTACACGACGGCGATGTGCGTGCTGAGCCTCGAGGTCTACTACCGCTACTTCACGCCGCTGCTGCTCGGCCGTTGATGGTCGGTCTGCTACGGTGCCGGCATGTCGACTCCGAAGGTCGTGTTCGGGGCCATGGTGTTCGCCTGCGCGGGCATGGTGGTCGTGTACTTCGCCGTGGGCCTGCTGCTCGTCGATCACTGGCAGGTGACGACGTCGCGGACCATCGCCAGTCCGCCCGCCCGGATCGCCGCAGCGGTCGGCGATCTGTCGACCTGGGAACAGTGGGCGTCGGTGGACGCGACGCTCGGGCCGCAGACGCATCGCAGCGTGTTCGGCGAGCCCGGCACCGTCGGTCACGGCCTGCGGTGGACCGGCAGCGCGGGCACGGCGACGCTGACGTTCACCTCGGTCACGCCCGAGGCCATCGACTACGAGTTCGGCGGCGAAGACCCGCAGCAGCAGCAGCGGCCGCGCTCGACCGGCCGCATCGAGTGGCACGACGAGGGCGGCAGCTGCCGCCTGCGGTGGCACGACGAAGGCACGTGGCCCAACCTCGCCGGCCGCTGGTGGGGCTGGTTCGGGGCGATGCAGGTGCACATGCAGCAGCTCCAGTCGGCGAGTCTCGAAGGGCTGGCCGAACGAGTCGAAGGCCGCAAGAGCTGATGGCCTGCGTGTGCGCGCCCGGGCCGTGTGCCGCGGCGCGCACCGGGGGCGCGGCGGGTCGGATCGAGGCGCCCGCGGAACTGCTGGCCGGGCCCGCAGATCGTGCGCATCAGGCGCCGGGGGCAGGTCGGCGCCGCGGTCGCGGCCTCGCCGCGGCCGGCACGCGCCGGCCCGCCGGCGTCGGGATCAGCGCAGCCTGACCGGCACTTCGATCGGTTCGGTCGCGACCGTCAACGGGGTGCCATCGGCGGCCGAGGCGAGCAGGCCGGTGAGACGCACCGAGTGCGTGCCGGTCTGGCGCGGCGACGCGGCGACCAGCCGCACGCGGAACAACGGTCCCTTGCCGAGCGGCGCGGCGTCGGTGTTCTGCGCGTCGCCGCACAGCACCAGCAGCCGGTTGCTGCTCGCCTCTCCGTCGAGGGTCGGCAGGCTCCGGGCCGGCAAGAGCCGGGTGCCGGGCGCCAGCGCCAGCGCCGGCGGCAGTTCGACCGCGACCTGCAGCAGCACGGGCGCCTGGCCGCTGTCGGTGGCGAGTTGCACCACGAGTTCCGCCTCGCTGGTGGCCGGGCCGAGATCCAGGGGGTCGGCCTGCAGCGTCACCGGCACGGTCAGCGGCGTCACGACACCACCGCCGCCGCCGCCGCATGCCGGCACCAGCAGCACCAGCAGCGAGAACGGAGTGGAGCGGTGCATCGCCGCAAGGCTACCCGATGGCCGCCTCACGGGAAGGGCTCGCGTGCCGACGCGCCGATGGCGACGATGGGTGCATGCCAACCTCCCCGCGTCCGCGCCCCGGGCTGCCGTTCCTGCTCTGGCTCGGCGGCGCGGCCGCGATGGCCCAGGAGCCCAACGTGCCGCCGACCCCTGCCGCAGGTCCCCAGCCCAGCAACCGCCTCGCGCGCGAGACTTCGCCGTACCTGCGCCAGCACGCGCACAACCCGGTCGACTGGTACCCGTGGGGGCCCGAGGCGCTGGCCCGGGCGGCCGAGGAGGACAAGCCGATCTTCCTCAGCATCGGCTACTCGGCGTGCCACTGGTGCCACGTGATGGCGCACGAGAGCTTCGCGGATCCCGCCGTGGCGGCCGTGATGAACGCGAACTTCGTCTGCATCAAGGTCGACCGCGAGGAGCGCCCGGACCTCGACGAGGTCTACATGGCGGCGCTGCAGGCGATGGGACAGCAGGGCGGCTGGCCGCTGTCGGCGTGGCTGTTGCCCGACGGCCGCCCGTTCTACGCCGGCACCTACTTCCCGCCGCAGGACTCGCACGGCCGACCCGGCTTCCGCCGCGTCTGCGAACATCTCGCCAAGGCGTGGCGCGAGCAACGTCAGGAACTGGTCGACGGCGCCGATAGGCTGACGACGCACCTGCAGCAGGTGCTGGCGCCCGAGCTGCCGCCCGGCGAACCGACGGCCGCGATGCTCGCCACGGTGTTGCCCGACGCCGAGCGGCGTTTCGACGCCGCGCACGGCGGCTTCGCGCCGGCGCCGGCGTTCGCGCCGAAGTTCCCGCCGCCGCGACAACTGCAGGTGCTGCTGCGCCTCGGCGGCGAGCCCGCGGCGGCGCTGGTGCGCACCACGCTCGACGCGATGCAGCAGGGTGGCATGTTCGACCAGCTCGGCGGCGGCTTCCACCGCTACAGCACCGACCGCGCCTGGATCGTGCCGCACTTCGAGAAGATGCTCTACGACAACGCGCTGCTGGTGCCGTGCTACCTCGAAGCGGCGGCGCTGCTCGGCGAGCGCGAGTACGCGGCGACCGCGCGCAGGACGTTGGACTACCTGCTGCGCGAGATGCAGCACCCGGGCGGGGCGTTCTTCGCCAGCCAGGACGCGCAGAGCGAGGGTGTCGAGGGTCGCTTCTTCGTCTGGTCGCGGTCGCAGTTCACCGAACTGCTCGGCGACGACGCCGACCTCGCGGCGCGATTCTACGGTGTGACCGAGGCCGGCAACTGGGACGGCCACAACGTGCTCGTACGCGCCGCGAGCGGGCCGCTGTCCGCCGACGCCGCGGCACGGCTCGAGCGGGCCCGGCAGGTGCTGTTCGCCGCGCGCGACCGGCGCGTGCATCCCGGCACCGACGACAAACTGCTGTGCAGCTGGAACGGCCTCGCGATCACCGCGAAGGCGAGCGGCTACCGCCACCTCGGCGACGCGCGCTATCTGGCCGCGGCGCGCGCCGCGGCCGACTTCGTGCTGCGTGAACTGGTGGTGGACGGTCGCTGCCGGCGCAGCTGGCACTCGGGCAAGGCGCCGCAGCCCGGCTTCCTCGACGACCAGGCGCTGCTGGCCGAAGGCCTGCTGGCCCTGTTCGAGGTCGACAGCGACGCGCGCTGGCTCACGGCGGCGCGCGATCTGCTGCGCACGATGCAGGCGCAGTTCGGCGCCGACGACGGCAGCTTCTGGTTCACGGCCGCGGACGAACCGACGATGGTCGCGCGCACGAAGTCGGCGTTCGAGTCGGCGACGCCGTCGGGCACCGCGGCGGCCGCCGGCGCGCTGCTGCGGGCCGGGCTGCTGCTCGGCGACGAGCCGTTCTACGAGGCCGGCGTGGCGACGCTGCGCAGCCAGGGTCAGCTGATCGTCGAGGCGCCGTCGGGGGTGCCGTCGCTGGTGCTGGCGCTGCAGTTCCACCTCGCCGATCCGCGCGAGATCGTCGTGGTCGGCGCCCCGGACGACCCGCGCACCGAGGCGCTGCTGGCCGCGGCGCGCCGGTTGCCCGAGGGGCGCGTGACGATCCTGCATCTGCACGACGGCAACCGCGAGGCGCTGACCAGGCTGACGCCGCTGGTCGTCGGCAAGGTCGAGGTCGACGGCGCGCCGGCGGCCTACGTGTGCCGCCGCGGCACCTGCGAGGCGCCGGTCACCGATCCCGAGCGGCTGGCGACGCTGTGACGCACCCCGCCGATCTGCTCGACGTCGTCGACGGCCGTCGCCCGGTGCACGAGATCCGTCGCGACGAACGCCACGTCGCCTTCCTGGCCGAACGGCCGGTGCGTCCCGGCCACGTGATCGTCGTCACCTGCGCCCGCGTCGACGCGGTGTTCGACCTGTCGGTCGAGGCCCACGCGGCGCTGTGGACCTTCGTGCACGGCGTCGCCGCGGCGATGCGCGAGCGGCTGCCGTGCCGACGCGTCTGCGTCAGCGTGATCGGCTGGGCGGTGCGGCACGCGCACGTGCACCTTGTGCCGACCGATGCGCCGGGGCAGGTGCCGGGCCTCGACGGGCCGCCGCTCGCGGCGGCCGAGATGGCCGCGCTCGCCGCCCGGCTGCGCGCGCCGGACCGCGATCAGTCGCGCGGCGGCGCGGCGAACTCGAACACGTCCTCGCCGTCGCAGGTGCGCAGGTAGTCGCGGAACGCGTGCACGAACCAATCCAGTTCGTCGGCGTCGGCGGCCGGCAGCTGCGCGCGCAGGTGTGCCTGCCCGAGCCGGCGCGCGAGGTCGGCGAACGGTGGCGTCGCCAGCAGGAACGCCGGGAAGTCGGAGTCGAGCGCCGGCGGTTCGATCAGCAGCTGCAGCCGGGCGAGCCATCGGCTCTGGGCGGCGTGCATGCCGGCGGCGGTCGCGCGCCGTGCCTCGAGGCTCAGGTTGCGGGGGTCGGCGAGGAAGTCGTAGG
>JAEUHS010000008.1 GCA_016794035.1 Planctomycetota bacterium | reverse complement strand
CTGGTCGGCGCCTACCAGGAGATCCTCGGCGACCTGCACAACCTGTTCGGCGACACCAACGCGATCCACATCTCGATGGACGAGCAGCACGGCTACCGCATCGAGCGCGTGATCGAGGGCGACTCGATCACCGAGGTGCTCAGCTACGTGCAGTACGACAAGCAGGACCTGATGCGGCGCATCCGCAGTCGCCTCGAGGGCGCGGTGCGGGCCGGCAAGGTCAACATGAAGGAGTCGGCGCTGCTGCTGCGCCGCTACGAGCAGGGGCTCGCCGCCTACACCTACCTCGCCGACGACGACCTCGAGGACGCCGGCGACCCGGCGGCTGCCGAGGCCGCGGCGCGCGAGGGCGCGGCGCCGGCGGAGCGCGACTCTTCCCTGCACGACTCGCCGGTGCCGCCCGCGTGACGAGCCGGGGTTCCATCGCGGCTATGCGCGGCCGTCTGGAGCGACCGAATGTGCGCATCACTGATGTACTGACGACATGCATGCAGCCGTCTTCGTCGACTTCGAGAACCTGTTCCACTCCCTGAAGAACCGCGAGGAACTCAGCGGCCAACGCATTCGCGATCTCTGTCTCGGCATCCTCGAGCACCTGAAGGCCCGGCTCCGGCGCGACAACGCGCCGATGGTGCTCGGCCGCTCCTACGCGGCGTTCGACACCTATCCGGGCATGGAGGTCGCGCACGACCTCGCGCTGATGGGCTTCGATCCGCAGTACGTGCTGGTCGGGCACGCCGGCAAGAACTCGGCCGACGTGCAGCTCGCCTGTGACGTCTGCCGCGTGCTCTATCGACGCCCCGACATCGACGCCATCGTCATCGTCTCCGGCGACCGCGACTTCATCCCGATCGCGCGCCAGGTGCTCGAGGAGAACCGCGAGCTGCGCGTCGTCGCGATCCCGGACAGCACCAGCGGCGACCTGCGCATGCGGGTCGGCGGCGAACGGTTCTGGAACGCGCTCGAGCTGATCGGCGACGAGGCGCGTCCCCAGACCGCGCCGACGGCGGCCCAGGTCGACGAGCTCGCGGCGGTCGCGGCGACCGAGCTGGAGGACGCCGGCGCAGCCGCCGCCGGGCACGGCAACGGCCGCGACGGCGGCGGCGACCACCTGGCCCTCGCGGCCGCGCACGCGCAGCGCGGCCGCGCGGCGATCGTCGGCCACATCCCGGTGACCTGGCGCACGGCCGACGGGCTGCCGCAGGACGGCGAACTCGACGAGCGGTTGCAGCAGTGCATCGAGCTGATCCTGCGCGCGCAGATCCGGCACGGCAGCAGCGAGGTGTGGCTGTCGCCGTTCCTCAAGGGGCCGATGAGCCAGCACTTCAGCGGACTCGTGCACCCCGAACGGCGTGCGCTGGTCAACGAGCTGCGCCACCGCGGCGTGATCCGCATCGAGGAGCGCGCCAACCAGTACGCGGATCATCCGTACTCGGTGATCGTGCTCGACGGCACGCACCCGATGGTCGTGGCCGCCGGCGAGCGCATGCAGCGACGCGAGCAGGTCCAGTGACGAGCCGCGGCGACGCCGCACCCTTTCCATGAACGCAATCCATCCGTGTCTCGTCCTCGCCGGTCTCGCCACCGTCGCCTCCGCGCAGTCGATGGTCGACCTGACCGACGTGCGCAACGTCGCCAGGCCCTACACGTCGGTGTTCGAGATCGAGGCCGGCGCCATCGGTACCCGGGCGAACAGCAGCGACGCGGCGGCCAAGGCGATCGGGCTCGACGACGACATCAGCTGGGACGGCCACATCTACTACCGCGACGAGGCCGTGGGCTCGCGGCGCGGCACGCTCGAGGCCTACGCCGGTCGCGACGGCCTGTTCGGTGCCTTCACCGACGGCAAGATCGTCGGCGACGACACGGTGACGCGGTTCGAGTTCCGCGGCCGGCCGTGGCAGTTCTACCGCGACGGTTCGTACGAGCGCGGCAAGTTCCGGCCGAACGGCCTCTACGAGGGCAGCGACTACGAGGGCTACGTCGGCTTCGGCCGCGAGGCGCAGCAGGGGCTCTACGTCGAGCTGGGGCCGTTCTACAAGCAGCTGAACTTCCGGCGCAGCAGCCTGACGCAGCCGACCTTCACGATCCCCGAGGACTACGCGGCCTACGGCGGTCGCCTCTACCTCGAACAGAACGGCGTGCAGCTGGATCGGCGGCGCGGCATGCCGCGCGATGGCTACGCGCTGACGCTGATCGGCGAACGCGAGTGGAACGACAGCAGCGGGCTGATCGGCACCAGCATCTTCTCGACCGAGCTGCCGTCCGCCGTGTGGCGCATGCGCGGGCGGCTCGAGTGGTACGTGCCGTCGTCCGACGACGCGACGTGGGAGATCTTCGCCAACGGTGGCTGGAGCGACGAGAAGGACCGCGTGCAGAACTTCGAGGCGCAGCGCCCGCTCGGCAGCCAGTGGGTCGACGCGCAGCTGCGACTGCGTCTGCAGCTGGGCGCGTCGATGACGCTGACGCCGTTCGCGATCGGCCAGTACTCGCGCGTGCTGATGGAGGACGGCAACTCGTCGCGGCGCGAGTTCTTCTTCGGCGGCGGCATCGAGACCTACGTCCACTTCAGCGACTCGATCTCGCTGCACGGTTCGTACTCGTACGTCGACACGGACAACCGGCCGTCGATCCGCATCGACGAAGACGTGCACGGCGAGCACATGTTCTACCTGGGCATGCTGGTGCGCTTCGGCGGCACGCGGCGCTGATCCGGTGCCAGGGACGACCGGCCGGCCGCCTTGCATCTGCCAGCTTTCGTCGTCATGATCCTGGCATGGTCAGCTACCGGCTCGGACAGGCGGCGCGGCTGCTCGGCGTCAGCGTCGACACGGTGCGGCGGCTCGCCGACGGCGGTCGCCTGGGCAGCGTACGCACGGCCGGCCAGCAGCGGCTGATCGACGGCGTGCAGCTGGCGAAGGTCGCCGACGGGCTCGAGCAGGACGACGCCGACGGCGAGCAGGTCTCGTCGGCGCGCAACCACCTGCTCGGCATCGTCACGCGCGTCACCAAGGACAAGGTCGCCGCCCAGGTCGAGCTGCGCTGCGGGCCGTTCCGCATCGTGTCGCTGCTGACGCGCGAGTCGGTCGACGAACTCGGTCTCGCGCCGGGGGTGATGGCCTACGCGGTCGTCAAGGCCACGAACGTCGTCGTCGAACTGGCGACCGACGTGCAGCCGCGAGAGAAGTCGTGAGCCGCGGCGTGGGCGCGCGCCTCGCCGTGCTGGTCGCGGCGGGGGCGTTCGGAGCGCTCGGCGGCTGCGACGGGGCGCCGCCCGCGCGGGTCGTGCGGGTGTTCGCGGCCGCATCGCTGTCGGCGCCGTTCACGGCGCTGGCGGCCGAGTTCGAGCGTTCGCATCCGGGCGCCACGATCGAGCTGCACTTCGCCGGCACGCCGCAGCTCGTGCTGCAGCTGCGCGAAGGCGCGCAGGCCAGCGTGTTCGCCGCCGCCGACGAGGTCAGCATGCAGCGCGTCGTCGCGGCCGGGCAGGCCGCCGCCGCGCCGTCGACGTTCGCGCACAACCGCCTCGCGATCGTCGTGCCGGCCGACAACCCGCAGGCGATCGCCGGTCTCGCCGACCTCGTGCGGCCGGGCCTTCGGGTCGCGCTCTGCGGTCCCGAGGTCCCGGCCGGTCGCTACGCGCGCGAGGCGTTGGCCCGGGCCGGCGTCGCGCTGCACTCGGTCTCCGACGAGCCGAGCGTGACGGCGGTCGTCGCCAAGGTGCAGCTCGGCGAGCTCGACGCCGGCATCGTCTACCGCACCGACACCACGGTCGGCGGGGTCACCGCGGTCGATCTCGACCCGGCCCAGGGCGTCACCGCGACCTACACGATCGTGCCCCTGGTGACGGCGCGCCCGCCCGACGTCGCCGCCGCGTTCGTGGCGTTCGTCGTCTCCCCGGCGGGGCAGCGCCTGCTCGCCGCCCACGGCTTCGTCGTGCCATGAACGCACGCCGCCGCGACCTCGCCGCGCTCGCCACGCTGCTGCCCGTCGTCGTCGCGACCGCGTTCTTCGTGCTGCCGTTGCTCGGCCTGCTGCTGCGGGCGCCCTGGAGCCGCTTCCTCGAGCAGGCCGGTTCGCCGGCGGTGCTGGACGCGCTGTGGCTGTCGCTGCTGTGCTCGACGTCGGCGGCGGCCTGTTCGCTGCTGCTGGGGCTGCCGCTGGCGGTCTGGCTGGCCGGCGGGCAGGGCGCGGTGCGAGCGGTCGTGCGCGTGCTGGTCACCTTGCCGATGGTGCTGCCGCCCGTGGTCGGCGGCATCGCGCTGCTGGTCGCCTATGGCCGCAACGGCATCGTCGGCGGCCCGCTGGCGCGCTGGCTCGACGTCGCGTTGCCGTTCACGACCGCCGGCGTCGTGCTGGCGGCGACCTACGTGTCGACGCCGTTCTTCGTGCTGACGGTCGAGGCCGGGCTGCGTTCGGTCGATCGCCGCTACGCCGACGCGGCGGCGACGCTGGGGGCCGGCCCGTGGCACACGTTCGGTCGCGTGACGCTGCCGCTGGTGCTGCCGTCGCTGCGCGCCGGTCTGGTCGTCGCCTGGGCCCGCGCGCTCGGCGAGTTCGGCGCCACGATCACGTTCGCCGGCAATCTCGCCGGCCACACGCGCACGCTGCCGCTCGCGGTCTACGTGGCGCTCGAATCCCAGCCGGAGGCGGCGGTCGTGACGAGCCTGCTGCTGGTCGTGGTGTCGGTGGGGCTGCTGTTCCTGCTGCGGCACCGGTGGTGGCCGTCGCGATGACCCTCGACGTCGACTTCGGGTTGCAGCGCGGCGAACTCCACCTCGACGTCGCGTTCGCGGTCGCGGCCGGCGAGACGCTGGCGCTGGTCGGGCCCAACGGGGCCGGCAAGTCCACGTGTCTGGCGGCGCTGGCCGGCCTGCTCGGCATCGCGCGCGGCCACATCACGCTCGCCGGCGAACGTCTGGACGACCCGGCGCGGCGGCTGTTCGTGCCGCCCGCGTCGCGCGGCGTCGGCGTGGTGTTCCAGGAACATCGGCTGTTCCCGCACCTCGGCGCGCTCGACAACGTCGCCTTCGGTCTGCGGGCGCGCGGCAGCGATCGCCGCTCGGCGCGCACCGCGGCCCGCGAATGGCTGCGGCGCGTCGGCCTCGAGCGGCACGCGGCCGTGCTGCCGCGCGAACTGTCGGGCGGTCAGGCGCAGCGCGTCGCGCTGGCGCGCGCGCTGGCCGCCGCGCCGCGCCTGCTGCTGCTCGACGAGCCGCTGTCGGCCGTCGACGCCTCGGCGCGGCTGCTGTTGCGCCGCGAACTGCGCGCCCACCTCGCCGCGTTCGCCGGCCCGCGCGTCGTCGTCGCCCACGACGCGCTCGATGCGTTCGCGCTCGCCGACCGCGTCGCCGTGCTCGAGGCCGGCCGCATCGTGCAGGCGGGCACCGTCGCCGAGATCTGCGAGCGACCGCGATCGCGCTACGTCGCCGACCTGGTCGGCACCAACCTGCTGCGCGGCACCGTGCACGACGGCGTGCTGCGGGTCGGCGACGGCGGCACGCTGGTCGTGTCGACGCCGCACGAGGGTGCGGTGATCGCGACCGTGCACCCGCGCGCGATCGCGTTGTTCCGCGAGCGGCCCAGCGGGTCGCCGCGCAACGTCTGGTCGGCACCGGTCGTCGGCATCGAGGTCGCGGGCGATCGCGTGCGCGTGCAGCTGGCCGGGCAGGTCGCGCTGGTGGCCGAGGTCACGCCGGCGGCCGTGGCCGAACTGGGGCTGGCGCGGAGCGTCGCGGTCTGGGTGGCGTTGAAGGCGACCGAGATCGGCGTCGACCCCGCGTGAGGCGACGCGGTCAGGGCGCCGACAGCACCGGCGTCCAGCTCGTGAACTGTGTCTCGACGCTGTTCTGGCCGTCGTCCTGCGTCGTCACGCGGCGGAACGGGGCGCGCAGGCCGTCGGTCGTGCGGTAGTCGGACCAGTTGTCCTGCAGGTGCACGACGGTGCCGTCGGGCATCGTCTCCCAGACCTCGACGACGCGCACCAGCTGCGAGACCGTGTCGAGGTGGATGCGCAGGCGATCGAACCGGTCGCCCTGGGCCTGCAGGATCATGTAGTCGCGGTCGCCGACGCTGCGCTGCGCGACGGTCTGGAACGTCAGCTCGCCGCGGTCGCACGCGGCGAGCAGCGCCAGCGGGTGGCGTTCCATCTCGCGCCGCAGCAGCGCCGCTTCGTTCGCGGCCAGGCTCTGGCTGGCGTCGCCGAGCCGTTCGACCCAGGTCGTGTCCTCGAGCCGGGTCTCGATCTCCTTGCCGAGCAGCCTGCGCGTGCGATGCAGCGTGCCGTCGACCTGCCAGCTGACCCGGTCCTCGGCCGGCGGCGCCTGCTGGCTCAGCAGGCGCGCCTCGAACCGGTAGCCGATCAGTCGGCGCAGCAGACCCCGGCCGCTGACCGCCTCGCTGGCGCGTTCGATCCACGGCGTCGCCGCCACGGCCTGCTGCGCCGCGTCGACCGTCCTGGTCGGGCCGAGTCCGGCCGGCAGCAGCCGGAACTGGCGCACGCCCGGGATGTCGTCGGGGATCGCGCCGCCGATCGCGATGCACATCGCCGGCAGATCGAGGTACTCGTCCGCGGCCCTGGCGACGTCGAGCACGCCGGGTCGCAGGAGCTGCGCCAGGCGGCTCTCGAACGCGGCCATGCTGCCGCCGAGCAGCGCGATGCGCGTCTGCACGCGCTGTTGCGCGAGGCTGTCCAGCTGGCCGAGGCCCGCGGTCAGCGCGGCGCGCCGCCGCCCCAGCTCCAGCTCCGACGCGCTCGGCGGCACGTCGCGCAGGGAGTTGCGCGCGGCCAGCAGCACCTGCTGCAGCGGCTCCACCTGGGCCGTGGGCACCGTCGTGCGCAGCAAGAGCGCGAACGTCTCGGCGCTGTGCACGAACTCGCTGCGCCACTGCACCTGACCGAGGCCGCGGTCGCGCTGCAGTTGTTCGAGCCGGCCGCCGTAGCCGTCGAGCGTGCAGCAGGCGTGCAGCGTCAGCAGGTCGGCTGCGTCGGGCCGCCACAGCGGCGGCAGGAACTGCAGCCAGGCGACCTCGGTGGTCGGCGTGTCCGGGTCCGGGCTCCAGTAGAAACCCGGTTGGAACGCGTGCGGCAGGATGCGGGGTTCGGGCCCGGTCAGCGGCGCCGGCGTCCAGGCGCCCGGCGTGCCGGCCGCGCCGGCCGCCAGCCCGGCGCCGATCTCGCTCGGCACCCCGGGCACCTGCAGCGCCAGCACGGTGCGTTCGGGTCGCAGCAGCCGGGCCTGGAACAGCCCGACCTCGCTGGCGTCGCGATCGAGCAGCGCCGACACGCGGCTCGACGTGTCGGGCGCCGCGAGCAGCAGTGCCATCGCCATCGCCCGCATCGGGTCGGAGCGGATCGCGTCGCAGCGCGCCTGCACGACGTCGTCGCGGATGCGTTCGAGCTGGCTGCGCGGCAGCGGCGGCGCCTCGAGCGCCTCGAACAGCGCGCTCTGCGCCTGGCGCCAGCGTCCCCTCGGGACGCGCACTTCGATGCAGGTCGTCGTCGCGCCGACGGCGGTGCGCACCACGCCGCCCAGCCGCTGCACGGCCTGGGACAGGCTCTGTCGGCCGCGGCTGGCATCGGCGCCGTGCACGAGCGCCGCTGCCGCCAGTTCGGCGAGGCCGGGGGCCACGAAGGCGTTGCCGACCAGGAAGGCGAGGTGCAGCTGCGCCTGTTCGCCGGCCTGGGCGGCGGCGACCAGCAGGGTCAGGCCGTTCGGCAGCCGGGTCTGGAACGCCGCTTCAGTCGGCGCCGGCGGGGCCGGCGGCGGCGCCGGCGGCGGGGTCGGCTCGGGTGCCACGACCGGCGGCGGCGGTGGCGGCGGACTGCCGCAACCCTGGACCAGCACGGCGGCGGCGACGGCGACGGCGAACGGTGTGCGGCAGTGCGGCCTCATGGGCGGGCCTCGACGACGACCGGCGGGCTGTTCAGGATCCGGGTCAGCAGCCGGCGCACCGCGTCGCCGTCGATGCGATCGGGCAGCGTCGTGCGCGGTTGCTGCCCGGGCCACAGTTGCGCCGCCGCGGCGATCGCGACGGCGAACTGGCGCGGATCGTTGGTCGCCGTCGTCCATTCGCGCTGCACGGTCGCCAGCGCCGCGTCCAGCGTGGGCGCCGACGGCGCCGCGGCGATCGCTTCGCCGGCGACGCGGCGGACCGCGTCGGCCAGGCCGTCGATGCCGTCGGGGTCGGTGATCTCGAGCAGCAGCAGGCTGCGGCCGCCGACGGTCGGCGGCCACGGCGCCAGGCACGAGACCGTCGCCTGCGCATGGCCCAGCCGCGGCAGTTCCTCGCCGATGCGGCTGTCGCCGCCTTCGCCGAGCCAGTGCCGCGCGACGTCGAGCGTGGCGCGGTCGACGCCTTCGGGCAGCACGAAGCCGAGTGCCACGGTCGGCACGCGCGCGCCGGGCACGAGCGAACGCCGCAGGCTGGAGAACGGCCGGGCGCTGACCAGCGGCAGCGGTTCGGCGCGCGGCAACGCGGTGCTCGTGAAGGTCCGTTGCAGCATGGCGCGCACGGCGTCGGCGTCGAACCCGCCGTGCAGCACGTGCACCGTGCCCTCGGGGCGTTGCATGGCCTGCCAGGTCGCCATCGCCTCGGTGCGTCGCGGCGCTCCCGATCCCTGCCGTTCGAGCCGATGCAGGAACGGATGGTCGGGCATCGCCAGCGCCAGCACCTCGGCACGCAGCGCCGTGCGGTCGTCCGGCTGCGGCCGCCCGGTCTGCGCCCAGATCGACTGGATGTCGCGCAATGCCGTCTGCTCGCGCCGCTCCAGCAGCAGCTGGGCCACTTCGGGCAGCGCGCCGGGCACCGTGGTGGTCACGTAGATGCACACCGGCGGGCGGTCGAACACCTCCGGCAGGTGAACCGGCACCGACGCCAGCACGCGCCGATGCGCGGCCGGATCGCCGAGCTGTTCGGCGGCGGTCGACAGGCGCACGAGTTCGGCGGTCGCGGCCGCGTCGCCGCGGTTGCCGAGCCAGGCGTGGAAGGCGGCGTCGAGGTCGGCGAGCGCCTGCCGTTCGCGCTCCGGGTCGCGGCTGCCGGACTGCCAGGTGCCACCGAGCGCGGCGAGCATCGTCGCCGCCGACAGGCCGGCGAACCCGGGCGGATCGTGGGCCAGCGTCGCGATCGCCCAGTGCACCAGCGGCATGCGCGAGTCCGGCACCAGGATGAAGCGCGAGCCGTCGGGACTCGTGAACGGGATCGGGCCGTCGGGGCGCGCCGCGGGTTCGGCCGCCGGTGTCTGGGCCCGCAGACCGCCGGCCGCCGCGGTGCCGGCGACGAGCGTCGCCAGCGCGATCGTTCCCAGCGTCATGCCCCGCCGTGTCGCGGCGCTACTCCGACGCGCCATCGCCGCCTGCTTCGAGGCCGCCGGCCAGCGCCTGCCGGCCGGATCGCGGGCTGCAGACGCCGCGGCGGCTCTCGGCGACGAAGTCGACGATCTCGCGGCAGATCGGGTCGCGATGCAGCGCGCTGCCGCGCACGAGTTCGAGGCGTTGGTGCAGGGTGCCGGCACGCCAGAACAGTAGTCGGAACACGCGCTTGACGAGAGCCTGCTGCTCGCTCGTGTAGCCGTTGCGGTGCAGGCCGACGAGGTTGACGGCGACCAGCTTGGCCCGGTCGCCCTGCACGGTGCCGAACGGCGGCGCGTCGTGCGACACCATCGCACCGGCGCCGATCATCGCCAGCTTGCCGATGCGGGCGAACTGATGGATGCCGACCATCGCGCCGAGGATCGCGCGGTCGCCGATCCAGGTGTGGCCGGCCGCCATCGCGCCATTGGTGAACACGACGTGGTTGCCGACCGTCGCGTCGTGGCCGATGTGGGAGCCGACCAGCAGCATGTTGTGGTCGCCGATCGTCGTCACGCCGGCGCCGAACGAGGTGCCGCCGTGGATCGTGACGTGTTCGCGGATGCGGTTGTGGTGACCGATCACCAGCCTGCCGGCGGGCGCGTTCGCCTTCAGCTTCTTGTCCTGCGGAAAGCTGCCGATGACGCAGAACGGGAACAGCTCGTTGTCCTCGCCGAGCACGGTGTCGCCGTCGACGACGACGTGCGCGTTCAGCCTGGTGCGCGCGCCGAGACGGACCCGCGGTCCGACGGTGCAGTAGGGGCCGATTTCGCAGCCCTCGCCGAGTTCGGCGCCGGGCGCGATGATCGCGGTGGGGTGAATGCCCATCGACGGGATGTGGTTCGGCGGACGCGACGGCGCCGCGATCCCGCAATGTCTACCCGAGGGCGAGCGGGCGCGCTACCCTTCGCCCCGCCGGTTCGGCCGCTGCGGCGGCCGGGCCGGTGCAGTGTCGTCGATGCCGCCGGGCGTTCCGGTCGGCGCCCTTCTTGCGTCCCCGCCGTTGCCTTCGAACGATCCGATGTCGTCCGCCCCCTCGTCCCGCCTGCATCCGCGCGTCGGAGGCCTCTCATGACCCGGGTGCGCGGCGAATCGGTGGCGCCCGGGGTGGCGGTCGGTCAGGTTCGTCTGCGCGGGTTCGCGGCCGAGAGCACGGGTCGGCGCATCGCCGCCGACGAGGTCGAGACCGAGCTGAACCGGTTGCGCGAGGCGCTGCAGCGCAGCCGTGCGCAGATCGACGAGATCAAGCAGAAGCAGAGCGGGAGCCTCGGCGAGGCGGAGCTGCGCATCTTCGACGCGCACCTCGCCTATCTCGGCGACGCGATGTTCACGACCGAGATCGAATCGCAGGTGATGCAGGAACGGCTGTCGGTGCGCGAGGCCGTGCAGGCGGTGTTCGCCAAGTACGACCGCATCTTCCAGCTGGTCGAGAGCGACATGCTGCGGCGCCGCGCCAGCGACCTGCGCGACGTGGCCACGCGTCTGCTGCGCAACCTCGAGGGCGACGATGCGCGCGGCGTGGCGCCGCCGACCGGCCCCTACATCCTCGCCGCCAGCAAGCTGACCACGGCCGACATGTTCAACCTCGACAACGAGAAGGTCGAGGGCATCGTCGCCGAGGAAGGCGGCATGAGTTCGCACGCGGCGATCCTCGCGCGCGGCATGGGCATCCCGACGGTCACCGGCATCCGCGACCTGCCGCAGCTGCTGCGCGACGGCGACCTGGTGGTGCTCGACGCGTCGGCCGGCGAGCTGGTGACCGCCCCGGACGACACCACGCTGGCCGAGGCGACGATCACGGCGCAGCGCTGGAAGACGACCAAGGCCCAGGCGCCGACGCCGTCGGATCTGGCGCGTCACCAGACGCGCGACGGCACCGCGGTCGAACTGCTCGGCTCCTGCGGCAGCGCCGGCGAGGCCGACCTCGTGCGTACGTTCGGCATGGAGGGCATCGGTGTGTTCCGCACCGAACTGCAGTTCCTGATCGACAAGTCGCGGCCCAGCGAGGAGGCGCTGGTCAGCAGCTACCAGCAGGTGATCGCCAGTCAGCACGGGCGGCCGGTCGCGTTCCGCCTGCTCGACGTGATGGCGGCGACGCTCGAGGTCGGGCAGCGCAACCAGGAACGCAATCCGGCGCTCGGCCAGCGCGGCGTGCGCGGTCTGCTGGCCAGCCAGGACCTGCTGCGCATGCAGCTGCGCGCGATCCTGCGCGCGGCGGCCTCTGCCGACGGCATCGCCGTGCTGGTGCCGTTCGTCACCGGCACCGCCGACCTGCAGCGCGTCAAGTCGGCGCTGCTCGAGGAGCGCGTGGCGCTGAAGAAGGCGCGCATCGCCTGCGCGGCCGACATCCTGCTGGCGCCGATCGTCGAGGTGCCGGCCGCGGCGATGTCGCTGGCGGCGCTGCTCAACGACGCCGACTTCGCGGTCGTGTCGGTCGACGACCTGCAGGCCTATCTGATGGCGGCCGACCGCGACAACGCCGCGGTGCGCAGCTACCACGAGATGGTCCATCCGGCCGTGTTCGAGACCCTGGCGCGCATGGCCAAGGACGCCGAGCGACGCGACAAGCGGCTGGTGCTGTTCGGCGAGAGCGCGGCCGATCCGTCGCGCGTGCCGTTCTACCTTGGCGTCGGCTACCGCAGCTTCTCGATCGCGCCGGTGCGATTGCGCGGCGTGCTGCGCGTGATGGCGCGCTACTCGATCGACGAGTGCCGCCGCATCGCCGCGCGCATCCTCGAAGCGCCGCGCACGCTCGACGTGCAGAAGGTGCTCGTGAATCTCGACGTGCAGTGAACCACCGCGGGCCGACCGGGAAGCTGCTGGCCGGCGCGCTGCTGATCGGCGCGATGGCCGTCAGCCTGTGGCGCACCGCGCGCGCACCGAACGACTGGGCCGAGGCGCACTGGCTGCTCGACTACCGGTTCGGCTTCGTCAAGCGCGGTCTGCCCGGCCAGCTGCTGACCTGGGTGACGGACCTGCTCGGCGTGCCGGTCACCGAGCCTCTGGTGGCCGCCGTCGCCGGCACCGTGCTGGCCGTCTTCGTCGCGGTGGTGCTGGCGATGGCGTGGCGCATCGTGCGCGCCGCCGACGGGAGCCTCGCGACGGTCGCGGCCACGGTCGCGTTCCTGACCTCGCCGTTCGCGGTGCTGATCGGCCACCTGAACGGCTACTTCGACCACATCTTCTTCGTGCTCGGCGCCGCGTCGCTCGTGCTGGCGTTGCGCGGGCACCTGCTTGCCGGCGCCGTGGTGCAGGTCGTCGCGCTGCTCGTGCACGAGAGCTGCATCCTGCTGATCTACCCGGCGTTCGTGCTGGCGTGTCTCGTGCGCCCGGCCGGCGACGGGCCGCTGCGCAAGCGCCTGCCCTGGGTGCCGCTGCTGCTGCCGGTGCTGATGGCCGGCGCGATCGCCGTCGTGCTGTCCTCGCCACCGGCCGGCTTCCAGGCCGGCTACCAGGCGCGGCTGCGCGCGTCCGGGTTCGTGGTCGGCGGCTACGAGGACAGCACCCCGTGGATGCTGACCATGCCGCTGCGCACGATGTGGGAACTGGTGTCGCAGCACCTGGGCGAACTCCTCGACCGGCACCTCGTCGCCGTCGGGCTGGTGGTGCCGAACCTGGTGGCGCTGGTGCTCGGCGTCGGGCGCCACCCGGCGCTGGCTCGGCGCACCGTGCCGATGGTGGCTGCCGCGGCGGTCGTGCTGCTGCCGCTGTCGATGCACGCCGTCGCCTGGGACGCCGAGCGCATCTGGACCTATTCGCTGTTCACCACCTTCGCCGCGGCCTGGATCCTCGCGGTGGCGCGGCCGGGAGCCCCCGGCGGCGGCGCCTGGATCCTGCCGACCGCCGTGCTGGCGATCGGCGTCAACCTGTTGTGCACGGTGCCTTTGCTCGACCATGCGGTCGATCGCCTGGGCCTCGGGCCGAGGCTCGCCGCGCTGGCGGCGCTGCTGCTCGGGCTGGCCCTGCTGGCCCGGAATCCGGCGCGATCCCGTTAAGGCCCCGGCGTTCTGCGGGCGGCTCCGTGACCTGCGCCGGTGAGAGGCGAGTCGTCCCGCCCGAGGCCGGCAAGGCGGTCGAGGGCGCACGGCGGTGGAGAGGATTCCTCACACGCAGGTCACGGGCTCTCTCCCGCGGGCGCCGGCCGCCGCAGCAGCGGCGTGTGGATCGGGCCGCTCGGCCGCAGTTCGCTGCGGTAGAGCACCAGCCCGGTGGGGGCGAACGGCTTGTCGCGCAGCGTCGCGCCGACGGTCTGCAGCTGGTCGATCAGCGCCAGCGCGCCGAACGCACTGCGCACCCGGCCGAGCGTGACGTGCGGCACGAAGCCGCGCTCCTCGCGTTCGATGCCCTGGCGGTCGCCGGCGGCGGCGACCTGTTCGTAGAGGGCGGCCAGCGCCTCGACGTCGCCGCCGATCGCGGCCCAGACGACCCGCGGTTCGCCGCGCGGTGGGAAGTGGCCGAGGCCGGTCAGCCGCAGCGACAGCGGCGGTATCTCGAGGGTCGACAGCTCGGTGCGCAGCGCCTCGACGTTCGCGGCTGGCAGTTCGCCGGCGAAGACGAGCGTCAGGTGCAGCTGGCTGCTCGGCACCCATTTGACGTTGCCCTTCGAGCCGAAGTGCTGCGCCAGCCCCGCGAGGTAGTTGCACACGGGCCGCGGCAGATCGAGGGCGACGAAGCAGCGCACGGCCGCATGGTATGACAGCCGCATGCCGACGGTACCCTGCTTTCACGTCGATGCGTTCGCCGACCGTGCGTTCACCGGCAACCCCGCGGCCGTGTGCCTGCTGACCGCCAGCCGACCGGCCCGCTGGATGCAGGCCGTCGCCGCCGAGATGAGCCTGTCGGAGACCGCGTTCGTGCGGCCGACGGCGCGCGGTTTCTCGCTGCGCTGGTTCACGCCGCGCACCGAGGTCGACCTGTGCGGCCACGCGACGCTGGCGACCGCGCACGTGCTGTGGGAGGAGGGCATCGCGGCGGCGGCCGGGCGCTTGCGGTTCCAGACCCGCAGCGGGGTGCTGACCGCGGGCCGCCACGGCGCCGGCGTCGAGCTGGACTTCCCGGCGCGCGTGGCCACGGCCTGCCGGCCGCCGGCCGGCCTGCTGGGCGCGCTCGGCGTGAAGCCGCGCGCGGTCGCCAGGAACCAGGACGACCTGCTGGTCGAACTCGCCTCGGCGGCGCAGGTGCGCGCGGTGGCGCCCGACCTCGCGACCCTGGCGCAGCTGCCCGTGCGCGGCGTGATCGTCACCGCGCGCGCCGCCGATCGCCGCCACGACTTCGTGTCGCGCTTCTTCGCGCCGCGCGTCGGCGTCGACGAGGACCCGGTCACCGGGTCGGCGCACTGCGCGCTGGCGCCGTATTGGGCGGCGAAGCTGGGCCGCGCCGCGCTGCGCGGCCATCAGGCCTCGGCGCGCGGCGGTACCGTCGAGGTGGAGCTGCGCGGCGACCGCGTGCTGTTGCGCGGCGGCGCGGTCACCGTCGTGCGCGGGCAGCTGCTGCCGTGACCGGCGCGGCCTCGCCGTGCCATTCGGCGGTCAGGTCGAGCCACAGCGCCAGGCCCTGGAACGGCGCGAACTTCGCGTAGCGCCGCGCGACCGCGCGGTCGCTGGGCGGCGTGCGGCGCCCGTCGAGTTCCTTCAGCCGCGCGCGGCACCAGCTGTCGAGCGCCAGGTGTTCGTAGTGGCCGAGCAGCCGCATCGCCTGGCCGGCGGCGTAGGGGCCGAAGCCGCGCAGCGCGACCAGGCGTTGCCACAGCTCGTCGGCGGGCTGCGGGCGCAGGAACAGCTCGTCGCGCAGCGTGCCGGCCGCGAACGCCTGCGCCAGTCCGACCGCGGCCTCGGCGCGGTAGCCGGTGCGCACCACGTCGCGATAGAACGCCGCGTCGCGCAGGCACTGCCGCGGCGTCGGGAACGCGCGCGCGCCGCTCGGCGCCGGCGAGCCGACGGCGGCGATCAGGTTGCGCGTCATCGCCTCGGTGCCCGACCACGTGGTGTTGGTGGTGAACAGCAGCTTCATCAGGTCCTCGAACACGGTCGGCGAGCGCAGCAACCGGCCGGCGCCGCGCCGCGCGGCCCACCGCAGCCGCGGCTCGTCGCGGCACAGTCCGTGGAACGCCGTCAGGTCGTCGTCGAGCCGCAGCATGTGCGCGATCTGACGGGCGGCGGCCTTCGCGGCGGCCACCGACGGCCGCGTGCGGCCGTCGAGGTGCAGCGCCAGCCGGTCGCGGCCCGCCTGCCGCAGCGTCGCGTCGACGACCGCCGCGCCGAGGCGCAGCACGGTCGCGAACGTCTGCGTCGCCTCGTCGAAGCGATGCGGCGCCAGCGCGACCCAGCCGTGGCCGAACAGGCACAGCCGCAGGTCGAACGGCGGGTCGACGCGCAGGCGGATCGTGCGGCTCGGCATCGACGCCAGCAGACCGCGGCGCCGCCACGCTGCCAAGCGTCGCTGCCACGGGCCCTTCGTCGAGGGCGTGCAGCCGCGGCACGCGGCGCGTCGAAACGGGTGGCATGAGCGACTGCGCTGCCTGCGGCACCCCGGTCCCGACCGTCGTCGTGCGCGGCGTCGACACGGCCGTGCTGGTCCAGCTGCTGCAGCAGCAGCGGCGCGAGGGACAGGCGGCGATGCAGCTGGTGGCGGCGGCGGCCGTCGCGTCCGCGTCCGGCGCGCCCGAGCCCGGCAAGGGCGGTCTGGTCGACGTCGTCGCCTGATCCGCGGCCGTTGGCCGCGCGGGTGCTACAACACCCGGTATGCGGCTCGTCCCGTTCTTCACCCTGCTCGTCACCGCGCCCGCCCTCGCCCAGGACGCGGTCTGGCGCCTGCCGGCCCGCGGCGCCGCCGAATACCGCCGGCAGTTCTCGGCCGCCAGCGTCGTCGCGCCGACGAAGGACGCCGCCAGGAAGGCCGAGGCCAAGGGACAGGTGCCGCAGAACCTGCTGCCGCGGCTGGTCATGCCGCCGTGGCTCTGCCAGGGCGAGCTGACGCCCGACCAGCGCGCGATCGGCGACGAGCCGCGCGACCTGCGCGACGTGCTGCGCGCGGTGGCGTGCGACCTCGGCCTGCGCAGCAGGACGCGACTGCGCTACCGGCGCATCCTGCCGTTCGGTGACCTGCTGCTGAACGGACGGGTCGAGTCCGTCGCGGCCGACGGGCGGCAGGCGTTCACGCTCGACGTGACCACCGACGGCCCGGAGGTGCGACCCGGCGAGACCAAGTCGGCGCTGAACGAGTTCATCCGGCCGCTGTGCCAGCGCGACGCGTCCGGTTCGCTGGCCGTCGAACGCACCTACGATGCGGCCGCCGGCGTCGTGCGTTCGTTCACCGCCGAGCTGACGCTGGTGTTCGAGGGCGACAAGGGCAAGTACCGCAAGCTCGTGGTGCGCGACGCCTGGGACCTGGTCGCGCTGCACGACAACCAGGATGCGTCGTTCCGCGCCGCCGTCGCCGCCGCGATCGTCGCCGGCGCGAAGTGGGTGCGCAGCGAGCTGGCGGACCTCGGGCGCCCGTACATGAAGGACGACGAGGAGCGCGATCGTAGCTACGGCAGCGGCCGCATCGCGCTAGGCGTGCTGACGCTGCTGCACGCCGACGTGCCCGCCGACGACCCGGTCGTGGTGGCGGCGTTCGACGAGCTGCGGCGCCGCGAGGTGACCGACACCTACTCGCTCGGCGTCGGCCTGATGGCGATCGCCGCGCGCTACGCGCCGGCCGGCGAGATCGAGTTGCTGCGTTCCGGTGCGCTCGCGGCGCCGAAGCCGCGCGAGCTGAGCGCGGCCGATCGCGAACTCGCGGTGCGCTGGCTCGCCCAGCTGCGCCAGAACGTCGACACCCGCGTCGATCCGGGCTACCGGTTGCGCTTCAACTACGTGCCCGGCCCGCGCTTCGACAACTCCGTCAACCAGTACGGCCTGCTCGGGCTCTACTCGGCGCAGCTGTGCCAGCTCGACGTTCCCGCCGGCCTGTGGCGCGCGGCGGCCAGCCATCTGCTCGACGTGCAGGGCGACGACAACGGCCGCCAGGTGCAGCTGTCGCTGACGACGCACCGGGACCTGATGCGCGACGAGGCCGACGGCGCTCACCGCACGCGCGGCAGCAGCGGCCGCGTGCCGGCGCGCGGGTTCGCCTACCAGTGGCCGGACCGGCCGGAGTACGGTTCGATGACCGCGGCGGGCATCACCGGGCTCGTGATCGCGCGCGCCGGCATGGTGAACGGCGGGCTCGCCAAAGCCGACGTGATGCCGAAGGTCGACGCCGCGATCCAGAGCGGTTTCGCCTGGCTCGCCGCCGAGTTCCAGGTGCGCAGCAACCCCGGCTTCATCGACAAGGCCGACACCAACTGGTTCTACTACCTCTACGGCGTCGAGCGCGCCTGCGAGTTGGCCGGCGTCGCGCTGGTGCAGGACCGCGACTGGTACTACGAGGGCGCGCTGCAGCTGATGGCGCTGCAAGAGGACGGCGGCGCGTGGCCGCTCGACCACCTGAACGGCAAGGTCCTCGACGCGACCTGCTTCGCGGTGCTGTTCCTGAAGAAGGCGACGATGCCGGCGGTGACGGGCGGGTGAGCGCGCTGCCCGCGAACGTGCCCGGCCCGACGCTCGGCTCGCTGCACCTGCCGGGTCCGGCGGTGCAGGCGGCGTTGTCGGGCTACTCGGACCTGGCGATGCGCACGGTCGCCCGCGAGCACGGCGCGCCGTACGCGCTCAACGAGGTCGTGCTCGACGAACTGGTGCTGCAGAAGGGCAAGCTGCAGCGGCGCATCCTCGGCGTGCCCGAGCACGACCACCCGGTCGGCGGCCAGCTGATGGGCAGCCGGCCGGAGACGTTCGGCCGCGCCGCGCGCGAGCTGGTGCGCGCCGGCTACGACGTCGTCGACGTCAACTTCGGCTGCCCGGTCAACAAGGTGCTGGGCCGGCATCGCGGCGGCTGGCTGCTGCAGGACCCCGACACGGCGCTGGCGATGGTCGACGCGGTGCTGCAGGCGGTGGCCGGCGACGTGCCGGTCACGGTCAAGATGCGGCGCGGCTCCGACGATTCGCCGGCGGCCGAGGCGCGCTTCTGGACGATCCTCGACGGGGCGGTCGCGCGCGGCATCGCCGCGGTCACCGTGCATCCGCGCACGGTGTTGCAGAAGTACGTCGGCCCGAGCCGCTGGCCGTTCCTGCGGCGCGTGAAGCAGCACCTCGGCGCGTTCCCGGTGTTCGGCAGCGGCGACCTGTTCTCGGCGTTCGACGTGGTCGCGATGCGGCAGCAGACCGGCGTCGACGGCGTCACGATCGCGCGCGGCTGCATCGGCAACCCGTTCGTGTTCGGCCAGGTGCACGACCTGCTCGCGGGGCGGGCGGCGCTGCGGCCGACCGCGGCCCAGCAGCGCGCGGCGATGCATCGCCACTGGCAGCTCGCGGTGCCGTTCTACGGCGGCGAGCAGAAGGCGTTGCCGCACGTCCGCATGCACGTGATCAAGTACGGCCAGTACCACCCCGATCCGGTGTGGGCGCGCCAGCAGCTGGTGACCATGCGCACGCCGGCCGATCTGCCGCGCCTGGTCGACGAGGTGTTCGCGGATCCGCTGTGTGCCGGCCGTTCGCGCGAGCTGCGGCCCGAGGACGCGGTGGTGCCGGCGATCGCGAGCTGCGGCGAGTAGCGATCGGCGACGCGACCGGTATCGTGTTCGCGCCATGAGACTCACCCTCGCCGCGTTCGGTCTGTTGTTCGCCGCCTGCAGTGCCTCGCCCAGGATCGGGCCGACGCCGGGCGCGATCGGCTTCGACGGCACCGTCACCGGCTGGCGCATGGAGAGCACCGGCGGCAGCGGGCCGCACGCGACCTGGATGCCGCTCAACGACCCGTCCGCGATCTCGCTGCCGAGTGCGATGGTGCTGGTGACGCCGAACCACACGTCGGAGGACCGCTTCAACCTGTGCTGGAACCCCGGCCTGGCGTTCCGCGACGGTCGCATCGCCGTCGCCGTGCGTGCCGACGGCGGCGAGGTGGATCAGGGCGGCGGCCCGATGTGGCGCGTGCGCGACGCCGACAACTACTACGTCTGCCGCTACAACCCGCTGGAGTCGAACTACCGCGTCTACGTGGTGCACGACGGCGTGCGGCGGCAGCTGGCGACGGCGATCGTCGATGCGGACGGCGCCGCGTGGCATCGGCTCGCGGTCGAGCACACCGGCGGCCACATCCGCTGCTTCTTCGACGGGGAGCTGAAACTCGAGGCAGACGACGCGACGATCGACACCGCCGGCGGCGTCGGCCTCTGGACCAAAGCCGACGCCCGCACGTCGTTCGACGACCTCAGCGTCGTCGGCCGCGCGCGCTGATTCCCGGGCTCGGCGACGGAGCTGCTGCGGCCCCTGGCATCGCATTCTCGAACCGGGCTGGGTAGCCTGTTCGCCCCCGTTCGATAAGGGTCGGGGCCTCCCGCCACCGCTTCTTCCGACATGGCTGACACCGACATCGCCGTCGTCGGCATGGCATGCCGCTTGCCTGGCGCGCCGAGCCTCGACGCCTTCTGGCGCCTGCTGCGCGAAGGGCGCGATGCGCGCGTCGAGCTGACCGACGACCACCTGCGCAGCGTCGGCGTGCCGCCCGAACTGCTGGCCGACCCGGACTTCGTCAAGGCGGCGATGCTGCTCGACGACGTCGACCAGTTCGACGCCGGCTTCTTCGGCCTCTCGCCGCGCGACGCGGCCCTGTTCGATCCGCAGCACCGCGTGTTCCTGGAGGTCGCGTGGGAGGCGTTCGAGCACGCGGGCCACGTGCCGGAACGGTTCCCCGGGCGCATCGGCGTGTTCGCCGGCTGCGGCATGGACACCTACCTGCTGCACAACATCCTGACCAACCCGGACCTGGTGCGGCGGATCGGGATGTTCCTGATCCGGCACACCGGCAACGACAAGGACTTCCTCGCCACGCGCGTCAGCTACCAGTTCGACCTGCGCGGGCCGAGCGTGAACGTGATCACCGCGTGCTCGACGTCGCTGGTCGCGATCCACCAGGCATCGCAGAGCCTGCTCGCCGGCGAGAGCGACATGGCGCTGGCGGGCGGCGTCACGATCCTGGTGCCGCAGGACCGCGGCTACCTGTTCAAGGAAGGCGAAGTGCTGTCGTCGGACGGCCACTGCCGCACGTTCGACGCCGACAGCAGGGGCACGATCTTCGGCAGCGGCGCCGGCGTCGTGATGCTGCGCCGGCTGCAGGACGCGATCGCCGACGGCGACCGTATCCACGCGGTGATCGCCGGCTCCGCGGTCAACAACGACGGCGCGCGCAAGGTCAGCTACCTGGCGCCCAGCGTCGACGGCTACGCCGAGGTCGTCGCCGAGGCGCTGGCGCTCGCCGACGTGCCCGCCGACCGCATCCAGTACGTGGAGGCGCACGGCACCGGCACCTCGGTCGGCGACCCGATCGAGATCGAGGCGCTGACGCAGGCGTTCCGCGCCTCGACCGGCAAGAACGGCTTCTGCGGCATCGGCTCGGTGAAGACCAACATCGGCCACCTCGACACCGCGGCCGGCGTCGCCGGGCTGCTGAAGGTCGTGCTGGCGATGCAGCACGGCGAGATCCCGGCGAGCCTGCACTTCCGGCGGCCGAACCCGCTGATCGACTTCGCCAAGAGCCCGTTCCACGTCACCAGCGAGCGCCGCGAGTGGCCGCGCCCGGCCGGGGCCGAGCGCATCGCCGGCGTCAGTTCGCTGGGCGTCGGCGGCACCAACGCGCACCTGATCGTGCGCGAGGCGATCACGCAGCCGGCCGCGCCCGGCAGCACGTATCCGCGCCGGTTCCACCTGCTGCCGACCAGCGGCAAGGGCGACGCGGCGGCGGTCGGCAACGCGCGCGCGCTGGCCGGGCACCTGCGCGACGTCGCGGACGCCGACCTCGCGGACGTCGCCTGGACGCTGCAGATGGGGCGGAAGTGGTTCCCGCAGCGCGGCTTCGCCGTCGGCGCGACCGGCGCCGAACTCGCCGACGCGTTCGCGGCGCCGGACTGGAAGGCGCAGCTGAAGAAGGCGGCCGACCGCGCGCCGTCGCTGGTGTTCCTGTTCCCCGGCGGCGGGGCCCAGCATCCCGGCATGGGGCGCGGCCTCTACGAACACGAGCCGGCCTACCGCGCCGCCGCCGACGAGTGCCTCGCCGCGCTGCCGCAGGCGATCCGCGACACCGTGCAGCGCCTGCTGTTCGGCGACCTCGCGACGCCCGAGCACGGCGAGCAGCTCGAGCGCCCGAGCCTGGCCCTGCCGGCGCTGTTCCTGACCGAGTACGCGCTGGCGCGCACGCTGCAGTCGTTCGGTATCGAGGCCGATGCGTTGCTCGGGCACAGCATGGGCGAATACGTCGCCGCGTGCCTCGGCGGCACGTTCACGCTGCCGCAGGCGATGCAGGTCGTGCTGCTGCGCGGCGAACTGTTCGAGCAGGTGCAGCCGGGCGCGATGTTGATCGTGCCGATGACCGCCGACGAGGTGCTGGCGCTCGGCGAGAGCGACGTGTCGTTGGCCGCGGCCAACGCGCCCGAGCTGTCGGTGCTCGCCGGCTCGGCCGCGACCATCGATCGCATCGAGCAGCGCCTGCAGGCCGAGGGCGTCGACGTGCAGCGGCTGCGCATCAGCGTCGCCGCGCACAGCCACCTGCTCGACCCGATCCTCGATCGTTTCCGCGCCGGCCTGCGCAAGCTGTCGCTGCAGCCGGCCAGGAAGCCGTGGATCTCGAACGTCTCCGGCGACTGGATCGACGCGCAGCGCGCCGCCGACCCCGACTACTGGGTCGAGCACCTGCGCCGCACGGTGCGCTTCCAGGACGGCGTCGCGACGCTGCTGGCGGGCGGCGACCGCGTGTTCCTCGAGGTCGGTCCCGGCAAGGCGTTGACGTCGCTGGCGCGCATGCACGGCCGGGCGCAGAAGAGCCCGTGCCTGGTCTCGATGCCGCACGCCAAGGACCAGAAGCCCGCCGACCACGCCGCGCTCGAGGCCGTCGGGCGGCTGTGGCAGCTCGGCGTGGCGGTCGACTGGCGGGCGTTCCACGGCGGCGTCGCGCGCCGTCGCGTGCCGCTGCCGACCTATGCGTTCCAGCGCCAGCGGCACTGGATCGACGCCGGCGCCGCGCTGGCCCAGGACGGCGTCGTGCGCGACGGTGAGCCGGTGCCGCCGACGCGGCTGCCGGAGTCCGAATGGCTGCGCCGGCCGGTGTTCCGTCCCCAGGAGCTGGCGCCGCGCGTGGCCGCGGTCGCCGATGCGCGCTGGCTGTGCCTCGGCGGCGGCGAACTGGCGACCAGGCTGGCCGCGGCCGTGCGCGCCGGCGGCGGCACGGCCAGCTGCCTGCGCGACGGCGCCAGCGAGGCGCACGGCGGCGACGAGTGGACGCTGCCGTTCACGGACGGCGCCGCGTTCGATCGCGCGCTGCAGCAGATCACCGCCGCCCGCGGTGAGCCGCAGCGCCTCCTGTTCGCCTGGCCGCTGGAACAGCACGACGCCTCGCGACTGGTGCACGGGTTGCTGGCGCTGTGGCAGGCGCTCGGGCGCGCCGATCTCGCCGCGGGCGTGCGCGTGCTCGCGGTCACCACCGGCGCGGTGCGGGTCGCCAGCGAGGCGCTGCCGCACCCGGCGGCGGCGGTCGTTCCCGGCTTCCTGCGCGTCGTGCCGCGCGAGTACCAGGGTGCCCGCACGCGCACCGTCGACGTCGACGCCGCCTCGCTCGCCGCCCCCGATCTGGTCGCGGCGCTGCGCCGCGAGGTCGAGGCCGACGACACGCCGCTGCAGGTCGCGCTGCGCGACGGGCGGCGCCACGTGCAGGAGCTGGCCGCAGTCGAGGTGCCGGGCACGCCCGTGCCGGCGAGCCCGTGGCGCGCGGGCGGCGTCTACCTGGTGACCGGCGGCCTCGGCGGCATCGGCCTGATCGTCGCCGACCACCTGGCGGCCACCGCGAAGGCGAAGCTGGTGCTGCTCGGTCGCCGCGGTCTGCCGCCGCGGGCGCTGTGGCACGAATGGCTGCAGCTGCGCCCGGCCGGCCGCACCTCGGGCCTGCTGCAGCGCGTGCAGGAACTCGAACGCCGCGGCGCCGAGGTGCAGATCGCGGCGGCGGACGTCACCGATCGCGAGGCGATGGCGGCCGTGGTGCGCTCGGCGCGCGCGAAGTTCGGCGCGTTGCACGGCATCGTGCACGCCGCGGGCGTGCTCGACGACGGGCTGATCCAGAGCCGCACGCCGGAGCGCAGCGATCGCATGCTGGCGCCCAAACTCGAGGGCGCGCGCGTGCTCGACGAGGTCACCGCCGACCATCCGCCGGAGCTGTTCGTCGTGTTCGGCTCGACCAGCGGCCTCGCCGGCATCCCCGGCCAGTGCGACTACGCGGCCGCGAACGCCGCCCTCGACGCGTTCGCGACCTGGCGCAGCAGCGCGCGTCCGGGCCGTTCGCTGGCGATCGACTGGGGCATCTGGCAGGAGGCCGGCATGCTGACCGCACCGGCGTCGACGCCGAATGCCTCGCCGGCGCCGACCTGGCTCGGGGCCAGCAGCGAACGCGACGGCGCGGTCGAGTTCGGCTCGACGTGGTCGCCCGCCACGCACTGGCAGCTCGCCGAGCACCGCGTGCGCGACGGCGACTGCGTGATGCCCGGCACCGGCCACGTGGAACTGATGGTCGCCGCCGTGCAGGCCGTCGCCGCCCAGAGCGAGGTCGCGCTGCAGCGGGTCGAGTTCCTGACGCCGATGGCGTTTCCGGGCGGTGCCGCGCGCGAGGTGTTCGTCACCGTGCGGCCGTCGCGCGCCGGATTCGAGGTCGTCGTCGCCAGCGCGCCGGCCGGCAGCCGGGACGTGCACGAACGCGCGACCCACGTGCGGGCCGAGGCGCGTGCGACCGGTGTGCAGGCCGACCTCGTCGACGTCGCCGCGCTGCGTGCCCGCATCACGCGGCCGGCACCGGCGACCAGCGACCAGGATCGACACGTCGCCTTCGGGCCGCGCTGGCAGTGCATCGACAAGGTCGTCACCGGCGACGGCGAAGTGCTCGCCGACCTCGCGCTGCCCGAGCGCTTCGCGGCCGATCTCGAGGCCCATCGCGTGCACGCGGCGATGCTGGACATGGCGTTCGGCTGCGGCATCCGGCTGCTGTCCGGCAACGCGCCCGACGCGCTGTTCGTGCCGGTCGGCTGCGACGAGATCGCGGTGTCCGGCCGCATGCCGGCGCGCGTCTGCACGCACGTGCGCGTGCGCAGTCACGACGAACGCGCTCGCCTCGCGTCGCTCGACGTCACGGTGTCGACGCCGTCGGGCATCGTGCTGCTCGAACTGCGCGGCCTGCAGCTGTTCGGCGTGCGCGGCGGGTTCGCGCGCGGCGGCGAAGGGCCGGCCGCTGTGCGGCCGGCGTCGCCGGGCGCCGGCAACGGCCAGGTCGCCGCGGCGGCGCCCGTCGCGACCTCGGCGCCGGTGCCGCGCATCCGCGCGCTGCTCGGCCGCGGCATCACCGGGTCGGAGGGCATGGCCGCGTTGCAGCGCGCGCTGGCCACGGACGCGCCGCAGGTCATCGCCTCGTCGCTGGACGTCACGCGGGCCGCGGCCTGGCTGTCGCTGCCGCCGGAGAAGCCGAAGTCGAGCGGCGCCCCGGCCGCGGCCAGCAGCGCCGCCGCGGCAGCCGACGACGCGCCGCGCGACGACGTCGAACGCAAGCTCGGCGACTGCTTCGGCGACCTGCTCGGCGTCGATCACCCGGGCCTCGACCAGGACTTCTTCGAACTCGGCGGCCACTCGCTGCTGGCCGTGCGCCTGTTCGCGCGCATCCACAAGGACTTCGGCCTCGACCTCGAACTGGCGACGCTGCTGACCGCCGGCACCGTGCGCAAGCTGGCCGCGGTGGTGCGCGGCGAGCTGGGCCTGCCCGAGCCCGGCAGCGAGCCGGTGCGTTCGGTCGCGGCCCGCAAGGGCCAGCACGTCGTGCCGATCCAGATCGAAGGCAGCCGGCCGAAGCTGTTCCTGGTGCACGGCGCCGGCGGCAACGTGCTCGGCTTCCGCGACCTGTCGCACTACTTCGGCAAGGACCAGCCGCTCTACGGCCTGCAGGCGCGCGGCGTCGACGGTAAACAGCCGCCGCACGAGACGATCCTCGAGATGGCGACCGCCTACCTGGCCGAGGTGCGCGAGGTGCAGCCGCACGGCCCGTACTTCCTCGGCGGTTACAGCGGCGGCGGCGTCGTCGCCTACGAGATGGCGCAGCTGCTGCGCGCGGTCGGCGAACCGGTCGCGTTCGTCGGCCTGATCGACTCGTGGTGCACGCAGATGAAGCGCCGCAACAAGGTCGCGCGCGCGCTGCTGCACGCCGGCCGCGTCGTGCGCCGCGGTCCGGGGTACCCGATCAACATCCTGCGCATGAAGTGGGAGCGCATGAAGTCGGCGCGCGAGAGCCAGGAGGCGCGGCAGGAGGGCGGCGTCATGCCGCAGGCGATGCGCGGCCAGGAAGTGCAGTTCGCGTTCGAGCGCGCGTTCGAGAACCACCGCGTCGAGCCCTACGACGGCAGGGTCTGGCTGTACCGCTGCACCGACCACGACCTCGGCACGCGCTACGTGTTCGAGGAGGACCTCGGCTGGCGCCACTTCGTCGCGAACGGCCTGTCGATCACGCAGTGCCCGGGCAACCACTACTCGATGTGCACCGAGCCCAACGTGCAGGTGCTGTGCCGGCACATGATGGCCGGCGTCGACGAAGCGATGGCCGCCGCCGGTGTCGGCGTGACGGGCTGACCCGTCCTGCTGTACAAGCCGCACATGCAGTCGCGTTCGGTCCGGATCTGGTGCGGCGTCTGGCTCGTGCTGGCGATCGTGCTGGTCGCCCGCGCGACGAGCCGGCGCGAGTCGAAGGGCGTGATCCTCGACCACCTCGAGTTCGGCCGCCGGCTGTGGCACGGCGAGAACGTCTACGGGCCGTGGCAGTCGGATCCGGACGCGTCGGTGCTGCCGCTGCACGCGCCGTATCCGCCGTCGTTCGGCCTGCTGACGGGACCGTTCGCGTTGCTCGACGCCTGGTTCGGCACACGCGCGGCGCGCTTTGCGTGGGCGCTGCTGCAGATCGCCAGTCTGGCGTGGATCGCGCGCTCGCTGCGCGCGCTGCTGGTCGGCCGTGCGGCGTTGGCGCCGCCGCCGCCGCCGGCGACCTGGCACCTGCTGTGGCTGCTGAGCTTCCTGCTGGCCGCACGATTCGTGCTGCGCGACATGCACGGCGGCGGCGGCAACCTGATCAACCTGGCGCTGTGCCTCGCCGCGTTCGCCGATGCCGAACGGCAACGCCCGCGCCGCGCCGGCCTGTGGCTCGGGTTGTCGCTGGTGACCAAGCCGACGCAGGTGTGGTTGCTGCCGATGTTCGTCGTGCTCGGGCGCTGGCGCGCGGTCGGCTGGACCGCAGTCACCGGTGCCGGGTGCCTGCTGCTGACGGCGGTGCTGCAGCGCTTCGACGTCGCGCCGTGGCAGCGCTGGCTCGAAGGCAGCTGGCAGCTCGCCGCGCAGCAGGACGCGTTCGCGGTGCCGCCGCTGGCGTTCCCGGACTTCGAGTGGATGAACCAGTCGCTGCGCTGCGCGCTGGCGCGCTGGCTCGGCACCGTGCCGCCGGAGTTCGCCGCGCGCGTCGACTGGGGCGTGTCGCCGGGGCTCGGTCTGGCACCGGCCACCGTCGGCTGGATCACGCGGCTCGCGAGCGCGCTGCTGCTCGGCGGCGTGCTGTGGACCGGGTGGCGCACACGGCAGGCGCCGGCCGCGCGCTGGCGTACGTTCGCCGCGGCGCTGGTGCTGTCGGTGCTGCTGAGTCCGCTGAGCTGGAAGGCGCACCACGTCGCGCTGATCCCGGTGCTGATGCTGTTGCTGCATCGCGCGCTCGTCGAGCGCCGCCGCGCGATCTGGTGGCTGCTCGGCGCCTGGGTGCTCTGCTGCCAGCTCGGCGGCGACCTGGTCGGCGACGCCGCCGACGAGTGGGGCAACAGCATCTACATCGTCACCGCCTGGGACGTCGGGCTGCTGTTGCTGACGCTGGCGCTCGCGCGGTCAGCGGCGCGCGAACACCGTGATGCCGCGCGCGTCGGCGAGTCGCCGCAGCTCGTCGGGCAGTGACAGCGGTTCGTACTCGGCGGCGAGGCCGCGCGCGAGCGCGTCGAAGCCGTCGCGCCGGTTGGCGACGACGACGAAGCGCGCCGCATGTTGCCGCGCCTGCGTCACCAGGGCTGCGGCGGCGAACTTGCGCGGTGCGGGCGGTCGACCGCCGGCGTAGTACACCACCCGCGCGAGATCGCTGACGACCACCTCGTCGGCGGTCAGCCGGGCCGCGAGCCAGCGGCCGACGTCACGTTCCGCCGCCCGATCCGGTTCGATCGTGCCGCGGAAGGCGCCGACGGCACCGGCGACGACGAGGGCGGTGACCAGCGCGGCGCGCCAGCGCGGCCGCAGCGCGGCCAGGGCCTGGGCCGCGAGCGCGTGCACCGGCACGGCGGCGGACAGCAAGAAGCGGCGCCGCACCACGAACGTGCACACGGCACCGACCTGCAGCAGGCACTGCCAGCCGAGCGCCTGCGCCGCGCGTTCGCGCCAGCGCCACACCGCCGCGAACAGCAGCAGGCCGGCGAGGCCGAACGCCTCCAGCCACGCGCCGGGCACCTGCAGCACGTTGGCCAGCACCTGGCCGCGCTCGGGCAGGTCGTCGCGCTGTTCGTGGAACGCGAGCAGCGGCAGCGGGTCGAAGCCGTGGCCCGCGAGCCAGCGCACGACGGCCAGCAGCAGCACGCCGCCGCCGGCCGGCACGAGCGCCCGCAGCGCCGCGCGGCGGTGCGACAGCACGAACGCGGCCGGCAGCAGCAGCCCTTCGGGCCGGATCCAGAACGCGATCGCGGCGGCCGCGCCGCAGAGCCACCAGCGTCCACGCAGTCCCGCCAGCGTGCCGAGCGCCATCAGCAGCAGGAACGGCGGCTCGCTGAACACCTCGACCGAGTTGCGCGCCAGCAGCGATCCGGAGGCCCACAGCCACACCGCACCGAGTGCGCCCGCGGCGCCGAAGTGCCGGGCGATCGCGCAGAGCGGCAGCACCGTGGCGGCGGCGCACGCGACGCCGAACACCTGCGCGGTGACGAACGGCTCGCCGCCGCACCACGACCACGGTGCCAGCAGCAGCGGGAACCCGGGCGGGAACACCTCGCCGAGGCCGGCCGCGAGGTCGCCGGCGGCGAAGCGCTGTGCCATCCACAGGTACGAGACGCCGTCTTCGCTCGGCACCGGCGTGCGCGCCGCCAGCAGCCAGCGCCACGCGATCGCGGCCGCGACGACGGTCCACACCGCACCTGAGCGCCACGGCGGGGGCACGGCGGGGGCGCTCACGCGTCGGGCGGCGCGCCGCGCCGCAGGCAGTCGGCGAACGTGACGTGGTCGACGTTGGCGCCGCAGACGATCAGACCGACGCGGCGCCCCGCGAGCCGTTCGCGCAGCTGCAGCAGCGCCGCGGTGGTCGCCGCGCCGGCCGGCTCGACCGCGAGCTTGGCGTCGGCGAACAGCAGCCACATCGCGCGGCACAGCTCGTCGTCGTCGACCTGCACCAGTTCGTCGACGAAGCGCCGGCACATCGCGAACGAATACGGCAGCGCCATCGGCGCGCCGAGGCTGTCGGCGATCGTGCGCACCGCGTCGATGCGCTGCGGGCTGCCGGCCGCGAAGCTCCGGTGCATCGTGTCGGCGCCGGCCGGTTCGACGCCGATCACGCGGCAGCGCGGCTGCAGCTGCTTGACCGCGCAGGCGACGCCGGCGGCGAGCCCGCCGCCGCCGATCGGCACCAGCACCGCGTCGAGGTTGCCGGTCTGCCGCAGGAACTCCATGCCCAGCACGGCGGCGCCGAGCAGCATCGCCTCGCCTTCGAACGGGTGCAGGAACGCGCGCCCCTCGTCGGCTTCGATGCGCGCGACCTCGGCGAACGCGGCGGCGATGTCGGGCAGCAGCACGACCTCGGCGCCGAGCTCGCGGCAGGCGCGCACGCGCGCCGCGTTGGCCGTGCTCGGCATGCAGACCTTCGCGGTGGTGCCGAGCGCGCGCGCGGCGTGCGCCACCGCCATCGCGTGGTTGCCGGCGCTGACCGCGGTGACGCCGCGCGCCAGTTGCGCCGCGGTCAGCCGCCGCATCGCCAGCAGCGCGCCGCGCACCTTGAACGAGCCGGTGTGCTGGAACAGTTCCAGCTTCAGCGACACGGTCGCGCCCTCGGGCTGCACCCGGGCGAGCCGGTGCCCCTGCCAGCGCCAGGTCGGTGTCTCGCGGATCAGGTCGCCGAGGTCGCGCCGCGCCAGCTGGATCGCGCTCGGGGTCGGCGGCACGACGTCGGACTCGGTGGAGGCGCTCACGCAGGCGAGAACCTATCCGGGCGATGGCGGGCGACCAGCGTGTGCGGGTGGTTCGCGGCGCCGGTCGGGGTCCGTTCGCCGTGGCCGCGGCGGGGCGGCCCGAGTCGCCCGCGGGCGGCAGCCGCGTGGCGACGGAGCCGAGAGACCCGGCGTCCCCGTCGACCTGGGACGCGACACACAACCCGTCGACGGGACGACCGCCGACAGGAACCAATCACCTCTGTCCCACCGCCGCGATGCAAGGGATGACCGCAGCATGCACCGGTTGCCTCGGTGCAGGGGCGAGAACGCCGGGACGCGGGAGTCTAGCGGCGTGCGGGTCGCCGCCCAGCCCCTCGCCCAGGTCGGCGACGCGGGCATCCGGCCGGTCGGTCCCAGGTCTCGCTTGCCGGTCTCACCAGCGGTGGAAGGCCGGGTGTCCTTCCCGGACGGCCACGAACAGGCCATCGCAGGTCGCGCAGACGCGGCCGCCCGCCTCGAGCGTCGCCGTGATCCGCGCCCGGTCGGGCTGCAGCTCGGCGACCTTGGCGCGCAGCAGCACCGGGGCATCGGTCGGGGTCGGCCGCCGCAGCTTGATCGAGTACTCGGCGGTGACCGTGCACGGCGGCGTGTCGGCGCCGGCCTGCCGCATCAGGTGCCAGGCGGCGGTCCAGTTGCAGTGGCAGTCGAGCAGCGCGCCGATGATGCCGCCGTTCAGCATGCCGGGGAACGCCTCGTGCATCGGCTTGGGCTGCCAGGTGCACACGACCTCGTCGCCGTCGACGAAGCTGCGGATGCGCAGGCCGTCCCGGTTGGCGGGGCCGCAGCCGAAGCAGGCGTTGGTGGGCGCGAAGCGTTCCTGCAGGCTCTGGTCCATCGGCGCATGATCACCGCGGCGCGGCCCCGGTGCGAGTCCGACGTGCGAGTCGACACTGCCGGCCAGCCCTGGCAAGCTCCTCGAGCCCGCAGCGACCGCGGTCGCGATGCCCCGCCGGCGACGACCGGGCAGAACGGTGCCGTCGATCGCGTGCCGCTGGCGCCGGGACGGCGGCCGGTGGCTGCGGACGGGGGCGAACCAGGCCGGTCGCGCGGCCGCGGCTACACGCCGAACAGCGCGTAGAGGTCGAACCCGGCGGCTTTCTTCAGCAGCACCAGCGTGGCGATCGCGATCGCGAGCACGATCGAGAACACGATCAGCTCACCGGTGAGTCGCGCCGCGAACCGCTTCGCCGCCGGCGCCGGCCTGCGCGCGGGCCGGGCGCGTTCCGGCTCGACGTCGGGGTAGTCGGGCCCCGGCGCTGCGAGCGGCCGTGCCGGTGCGTCGCCCGGCGGTGTCGCCGCGAGCGTCGGGTCGGCGCCGCGGGCCTCGAAGCGCACGAACGTCGCGCCGAGGTGGAAGCCGTCGCCGACGTCGAGTTCGAAGGCCTTGCTCGGCTGGCCGCGGTGTACGAGCCCCTGGGACGAATCGAGGTCGCTGACTCGCAGGCGCCCCGCCGCGAACGTCAGCTGGCAGTGCACGCGCGACACCTTCGGGTCGCGCAGCCGCACCGAGCACTGGCTGCTGCGGCCCAGCGTCGCCGGCTGCCCGGCCCGGACCTCGAACCGCATCGTCTCGCCGCCCGTGGCGGCCGTCAGCTGGGCGACTTCCATGCGGAGCGAGAGCCTAGCGAGCACCCGTGCGCACGGCTGCCGCCTGCTGCGGCGAGGCGGCGCGCATCAGCGGACCGCCGCCGCGGCCAGCGCGGCGACCTCGAGCAGCAGCTGCGTCTCGGCCGGCGTGAAGTCGTAGGCGACCGGCTTGGCGATGCCGAGCACACCGCGCAGCTGCTCGCCGTCGAGCATCGGCACCGCCAGCGAACCCTCCATCTGGGTCAGCTTCGCACCCGGCCGCACGACGCCCGTGGCGTCGGTCTGCAGGTTGCACACCTGCACCGGCTGGCGCCGTTCGGCGGCGATGCCGGCCATGCCCTTGCCGATCGGGATCACCGCGACCTTGTCGAGCACCGGCGGCGGCAGGCCGCGCTGCGCCGCGAGGTGCAGGTGGCCGTCGGCGGCGTCGAGCAGGTGCACGGTGCCGACCGGGCAGTCGAAGTGCCGCCGCACGCGATCGAGCAGCTCGAGCCAGCGGCCGTCGCCGGTCGCTGCGAGCACGGTGCCGACGTCGCGCAACAGGGTGTCGATGGGCTCGCTCATGGCGGCCATGCTAGCGCGGTCGCGCGGCGCGGCGAGCGCGGCCACGACCTTCGCCACCGCGTTGCCGTCGGTGCCGCGAACGGCGAACTCGTCGGGCGCGCGCGTCGTCGCGATCGGCACGCCGGGGCGCCGGAACAGCATCGCACCGGGTCGCCACACGGTGGCCGACAGGTGCACGTCCTGCACGCCGGTGCGCTGCACCAGGTCACGCACGTTGTCGGGGCGCACGCCGGCACCGGCGATGACCCGCAGCCGCGTACCGGCCGCCGCGACGTGGCGCGCGATCGCCTCGGCGCCGTCGATGGCCGTCGCCGCCTGGCCCGACGTCAGCACGCGCGCGACGCCGGCCGCGATCAGCGCCTCGAGCGCCGCGGCCGGATCGGCGACGAGGTCGAAGGCGCGATGGAACGTGACCGGCAACGGCCGCGCCGCGGCGACCAGTTCGCGCAGGCGTTCGGCGTCGACGTGGCCGTCCGCCCGCAGCACCCCGGCGACGATGCCGGCCGCGCCGGCCGCACGCAGATGCACGACGTCGCGCAGCATCACGTCGAACTCGCCGTCGTCGTACCGGAAGTCGCCGGCGCGCGGCCGCACCATCGTGCACACCGGCACGCGCACGGCCGCCTGCACCGCAGCGAGCAGCCCGGCGCTCGGCGTCAGCCCACCCTCGGCCAGGCTGCTGCACAGCTCGAGGCGATCGGCGCCGGCGGCGGCCGCGGTGCGGGCGCCGGCCACCGAGTCGACGGCGACCTCGACGACGACCGGTGCATTGGCGGCGCGCGGCACGGCGACTATGGTGCGCGCATGCGGGCCCAATTGCTGCACCTTTCCGGGCCCGAGCGCGGCCGCACGGTGACCTACGGGGGCGCGTCGGTGCACATCGGCGCGGCGAAGTCCAACGAGGTGGCGCTGCCCGCGCCCGGCGTCGAGCCGCGGCATGCGCAGATCGACTTCGTCGAGGAGGAGTGTCAGTTCCACCTGCGCGCCGTCGACGGCCGCGTGTTCGTCAACGGCAACGAGATCGAGGAAGTGATCCTGCAGGACGGCGACCGGCTCGAGTTCGGCGTCGGTGGCCCGATGGCGCGCTTCCGCATCTACGTGCCGCAGGGCGCGGTGTGCAAGCCGGTGCGCCGCATGCTGGCCGACGCGCGCGACGTCGCCAAGGTCAGCGGCGGCGCGGCCGGCACGCAGACGCTGTCGCGCGACCTGCTGACGCAGGCGACGCCGCGGCTGAAGATCGGCGTGCCGGCGGTGCTCGTGGTCACCGCGTTCCTGGCCAGCTGGCTCGGCGGCTTCCTCGGCAGCCGTCCGGCGGAGGTCGACAACGCCATCACCGCCGACACGGTGACGCACGCCGAACTGGACCAGCTGCGCGCCGAACAGCAGAAGCAGCAGGAGGCGCTGGCGCAGCTGGCGCGCGCGAACGCGATCGTCTCCCGCGTCCAGAAGGAATGGAGCCGCGGCGTCTGCCTGCTGCACGGCGTGTTCCGCGTGCGCCTGCCCGACCAGAGCTGGTTCCTGGGCAGCGACGGCGAGCCGTTCGAGGTCGAGTACACCGGCTCCGGCTTCCTGGTGCGCGACACCGGCTTCATCGTCACCAACCGGCACGTGGTCGCACCCTGGCTGGAGATGGGCGGGGTCGTGCGCGTGCTCGAGACCGGCGCCGAGCCGACGTTCACGCATCTGGCGGCGACGTTCCCCGGCATGCTGCCGATCGACGTGCCGACGACCAGCATCCGCCGCCGCAGCGACGAGATCGACGTCGCGGTGCTGCAGGTGGACGCGGCCGCGATCGTGGGCGTGCCGGTGCTGCCGCTGCACGACGGGCCGATCGAATCGGCGGACCAGACCGCGATCGTCGTCGGTTATCCGACCGGCCTCGCAGCCCTGCTGGCGCGCGCCGACGACTCCCTGGTCGACGGCCTGCGGCAGCGCGGGGCCTCGTTCACCGAGGCGATCCGCGAACTGGCGGCCGCCGGCCAGGTGGCGCCGCTGATGACCAAGGGCATCGTCAGCGAGGTGCGGCCCGATCGCATCGTCTACGACGCCTCGACGGCGCACGGCGGTTCGGGCGGGCCGGTGTTCGGCGGCGACGGCACCGTGATCGCCGTCAACTACGCGATCCTGCCCGACTTCGGCGGCGCCAACTTCGGCGTACCGATCCGGTTCGCGCAGGAACTGCTGCCCTGAGGGCCGGGCCGCCACCGCCACGGTGCCAGAATGCGTGGAACTCCCGCGGGTCGACCGGCACCTTCGGCTGCGCAGGCACCGTCCCTGCGTGAGATCTCCCATGATCCGGATCCGGGTTCCATCCTGCTGCTGCCTGCTGTCGCTGCCGTGCCTGGTCGCTCAGGAGCCGACCCAGCCGACGGAGCCGCCTCCGTCCCGGCTGCAGGCGTTGCAGCAGGCCATGCAGGACGTGCGCCGGCAACCGGGGACCGCGTCGTCGCTGATCGGACCGGGGCCGGTGACCTCGACGCCCGGCCAGCTGCGTCTGATCGACGTCTCGCTCGACATCGTCGCTGCCGCCGGCAGCTCGACCGCGACCGATGCGGAGCTCTCGGATCTGCAGGGCGGCGGCCACGACCCGAAGAAGCGCGGCTTCACCCTCCAACAGGCCGAGCTGTCGATCGGTGGCGCCGTCGACCCGTACTTCACCGCCGAGTCGCACATCGTCTGGTTCCTCGACCCCGTTGCGGGCGAGACCAACGTCGAGCTCGAGGAGGCCTTCGTCACCTCGCAGGCCCTGCCCTACGACCTGCAGCTGAAGGCCGGCATGTTCCTGACCGAGTTCGGCCGGCTCAACGCGGTGCATCCGCACGCCTGGGACTGGCAGGACCAGCCGGTCATCCTGTCGCGCGTCTTCGGCGGCGACGGCATGCGCGCCCCGGGGGCGCGGATGAGCTGGCTCTTGCCGACCGGCAACTACACCGAGGTGTTCGCCACCGTACAGAACGCGAACGGCGAGCAGATGACGAGCTTCCTGGCCAACGAGGAAGTCTACGCCGAGCGCGCGATCGGTGGTCGCGCGTTCGCGCCGTCGCCGGTGCGTTCGTTCGGCGACCTGGTCTACACCGGCCGGCTGCTCAGCAGCTGGGACCTCAGCGATGCGAGCAGCACCGCGGTCGGGGCGTCGGTGGCCTTCGGTCCGAACGCCACCGGCGACGGCGCCGACACGCTGATCTGGGGCGCCGACTTCGTCTACAAGTGGCGCGCGCCCAGCAACCAGCGCGGCTGGCCGTTCTTCAAGCTGCAGGGCGAGTTCGTGGGCCGTCAGTTCCAGGCGGCCGGGCAGATCGACGACAGCGATCCGCTCGATCCGGTGACGGTGCCTGGGCGCACGCTGCGCGACCATGGCGCCTACCTGCAGGCGCTGTGGGGGTTCGAACCGGGATGGGACGTCGGCCTGCGCGGTGACTGGGCCTCGGGCTCGGGCGACAGCTACGACCCGGGCACGCAGACGTTCGCCCGCTCGGCGGATCCCTACCGATGCGATCGGTTCCGGATCTCGCCGATGATCGAATACCACCCCAGCGAGTTCTCCCGCTTCCGGCTGCAATACAACTACGATGACACCGACGCCATCGGCGATCCGGTGCACTCGGTCTGGCTCGGCTTCGAGATCCTGATCGGCAAACACCCGCCACACAAGTACTGAGACGAGGTCCACCATGCGGTTGTCGATGTTGCTCGTCTGCGCACTGCTGTCGGTGGTGCCGGTCCCTTCGCAGGCACCGTTGCGCGTCTGCGCGACGACCCCGGATCTCGGTGCCCTGTGCAAGGCGATCGGTGGCGAACTGGTCCAGGTCACGACGTTCGTGCTCGGCCCGCAGGACCCGCACTTCATCGAGGCGCGGCCGAGCATGATCCGCGAACTCAACCGCGCCGATGCGCTGGTCGAGGTCGGGCTCGAGCTGGAGATCGGCTGGCTGCCGCTGTTGGTCGACAACGCGCGCAACAGCAAGGTGCTGCTCGGCGCCCCGGGCCGGATCGACGCCAGCACGGTGGTCGAACGACTGGGGGTTCCCGCCACCGACTTCAATCGCGCCAGCGGCGACGTGCATCCGGGCGGCAACCCGCACTTCGTCTGCGACCCGGTCTGCGGTCTGCGGGTCGCCGCGCTGTTGCGCGACCGGTTCGCGGCGCTGCGTCCCGAGCAGAAGGGTGCGTTCGGCGAGAAGTTCGAGCGCTTCCGGCAGGAACTCTGCGCGGCGATGGTGGGCCCCGAGCTGGCAAGTCTCTATGGCTACGACGTCGAGCAGCTCGGCGTCCTGTTCGCCCACGACAGACTCGCGGCGGTCCTGCAGGCCCAGGGCGACACCGCGAAGCTGGGGGGATGGTTCGCCGCGATGCAGCCGTACCGCGGCAGCAAGGTGGTCGCCGACCACGACCTGTGGCCCTACTTCGCCGATCGCTTCGGCCTGCACGTCGTCGGCTTCTTCGAGCCGAAGCCCGGCATCGCGCCGACCACCGCGCACCTCGAGGATCTGATCAAGCGCATGCGTGCCGAGCAGGTCCGCGTGATCCTGAGCTCCCCGTACTTCGCGCCGCAGCACGCGGAGTTCGTCGCCCGTGCCACCGGCGCCAAGATCGCCGCGATGGCAAACCAGGTCGGCAGCCGGGACGACGCCGGCGACTACATCGCCTGCGTCGGCCACAACGTCAGCGCGGTGGTCGGCGCATTGAGTTCCGTGCAGTGAACGCCGCCGGTGACGCGGCCAGCAACCGTCCCGGTGCACCGCTGGTCGCGGCCGTGGGGCTCGCGGTGGGGCGTCGGCAGCCGCTGCTGCGCGACGTGGCGCTGACGCTGCTGCCGGCGCAGTGCTGGTTCCTGCTCGGTCGCAACGGTTCCGGCAAGACGACCCTGATCGCGACGCTGCTCGGGCTGCTGCCGCCGCTCGGCGGCCGCATCACCATGGCGCCGGGGATCGCCGACAGGAGCGGCGTCGGCTTCGTACCGCAGGAGCAGCGCTTCCAGCAGAGCCTGCCGGTCACGGTCACCGAGTTCGTCTGCCTCGGACTCTCCGCGCGCGTTGCTGCGGCCGATCGCGCCGCCCACGCCGCCGCGGCCCTCGAGTCGATGCACATCGAGCACCTGGCGCGGCGCATTTCCGGCGAACTGAGCCTCGGCCAGCGCCGCCGGGTGCTGATCGCGCGCGCCCTGGCGCGTCGACCGGCCCTGCTGGTGCTCGACGAGCCGACGGCGAACCTGGATCCCTTCGGCTCCGGGCAACTGGGGGCCGACCTCGAGCATCTGCGCGCCGACGCGGGCATGTGCCTGCTCCACGCCTCGCACGATCTGGACCTCGCGCGGCGCTACGCCACGCACGTGGCGCTGGTCGCGCAGGGCACCGTGCGCACCGGGCCGGCTGCCGACATGCTCGCCGACGCCGGCACCCACGAGGAACTCGGGTTGGGCAAGCGCTGATGGACGAGTTCCTGTTCGCCTGGTCGCTGTTCCACGACGCCTGGCTGGTCGCCCTGCTGCTGGCGCTGGTGCTGCCGCTGTGTGGCATCCTGCTCGTGCTGCGCCACCAGCTGTTCCTGAGCGCCGCGATCGGCCAGGCGGCCACGCTGGGCATCGCGCTGGGCATCTGGCTCGGCATCGCGCCCGCGACCGCTCCGGGCAGCAGCCACGCCGAGTCCTACTCGCTGCTGTTGGCGATGGCCGCCGGCAGCCTGACCGCCGTGCTGGCGATGCGGGCGTTGTCGACCAGCGGTTCGCAGCTCGAGGCCCGATCGGTCTGGGTGTTCCTGGCAGGTGCCAGCCTGTCGGTGCTGCTGACCAGCAAGCAGCCGCACGGTCTCGAGGAGGTGCACCGGCTGACGCTCTCGTCGCTGCTGGGGGCCTCGTCGTTCGACGTCTGGTTCGCCGCAGCTCTGCTGGTGGTCATCCTGATGACGGCGTGGCGCCGTCGTCGCGGCATCCTGCTCTGGGCCATGGATCCGGTGACCACGCAGGTCCACGGTGGCTCGGTGGTGACCTACGACCTGGTGCTCGGGATCGGCATCGGCGTCGCCACCGGCTTCGCGATCCACGCCACCGGTCTGCTGTTCGCCTTCGGCCTCACGGTGCTGCCGGTGCTGCTCGCGCGTCGGCTTGGACCGTCGCTTCGCGCCGTGCTGTGGCTGGCGCCGTGCCTCGGGCTGGCGACGACCGCGGTGGCGTTGGTGGTCGCCCACCTCGCGGACCTGCCGCCGGGGCAGGTGGCGGTCGGCGGGCTGGTGCTGCTGCTGGCCGTGCCCGGTGTGGTCACAGGCGTCTGGCGCCTGCGGTCCCGGCGCGGTGGCGCCTAGCCGGTCGGGAGAGCGCGAAAAAGCCTGCCCAATCCGCCGCCGCTTCTGCGACACTTGCCGGCGTCGGTGGCCGGTCAGCCGCCGGCGAACGGTCGCTGGGAGCGGCCTGCCACCAATGGACGGTACTGCACCGGGGCGGATCCAGGCACAGAAGGTCGAGCGCGGCGCGCTCGGGCCGCGCGGGCGCGGGCTGTTCGGCCGCCTGCTGGACAACCTGCGCGGTTCGCCGACGACCGGCCGCGAGGCGGTGTCGATCGCGATCGCCAGCGGCAAGGGTGGCACCGGCAAGTCGTTCCTGGCCACGTCGCTGGCGGTGCTGCTGCACAAGGCCGGCAAGCGCACCGTGCTGGTCGACTGCGACTTCGGCCTCGCCTGCGACCACCTGCTGCTCGGCATCAAGCCGACGCTGACGCTGCAGCAGCTGCTGTCCGGCCAGGCGACGCTCGACCAGGTGCTGGTGACGGCGCCGTGCGGCCCGCGCCTGCTGCCGGGCGCGTCCGGGGTGCGCCGCATGGCGACGCCGTCGGATCGCGACCTGCTGGCGTTCGCGCGCGAACTCGGCGTGCTCGCGTCGCGCGAGGACGTGATGGTGCTCGACCTCGGCGCCGGCATCGCGCCGGCGACCGTGCTGACGATGCTCGGCGCCGACTGGATCGTGCTGGTGACGCAACCCGAGATCGCGGCGCTGGTCGACGCCTACGCGGTGGTCAAGTGCGTCGCGCAGCTGAACGAGCACGCGCGCTTCCTCGTGGTCGTCAACCGCGTCGGCACGCCGGGCCGCGGCGAGATGGCGTTCCAGCGCCTGACCGAAGTGGCGCGCCAGCACGTCGGCGTCGAACTGCACTACCTCGGCGAGATCGCCGACGACGAAGCCGTCACCCAGCACCGCCTCGGCCAGCTGCCGCTGGTCGCGACCGATGCCGAGGCGAGGACCACGCGCTGCCTGCGCACGCTGGTCGATCGCCTGCAGATCCTCTGCGGCGGCCTGCAACCGCGCGAGGTCCCGAGCGACCAGGGCATCGAGGCGCGCTTCCGCCAGCACCGGTTGTTCCTGTGATGCGGCGCCCGCGGGGCGGCCGGATCCCAGGCTACGGGTGTTCGCGGCGGTGGACGACCACCACGCGTCCGGAGCCGCAGAGCATCGTGCGGGCGACCCGCAAGCCCCGCGGACCTGCGGACGTGCCGGGGCCGATGCCGCGGTGGGCGACCGCTCACACGCTGACGCGATTGCGCCCCGCGTTCTTGGCGCGGTAGAGCGCCTCGTCGGCCTGGCGCGTCAGCTGCTCGGCGAGCTGGCCGTCGTCGGGGAACGACGCGTAGCCGATCGAGATCGTCGGCGTCGCCATCACGGTGCCGCGGGTGATCGCCTCGTCGGCGACGGCGCAGCGCATGGTCTCGCCGAGCGCGAGGCCGGCCTCGCGGTCGAGGTTGGGCACGAACGCCGAGAACTCGTCGCCGCCGAAGCGGCTGACGACGCCACCCGCCTGCTGCACGATCTGACCGAGCCGCTTGCCGACGGTCGCGATCGTGTGCGCGCCGAGCAGGTGGCCGTGGGTGTCGTTGATGCGCTTCAGGCCGTCCATGTCCATCATGTAGACGGCCATCGGCTGGTGGCGCCGCGCGCACGCGAGCAGCGTCTCGACGAAGCGCGTCTGGAACACGCGCTGCACCGGCAGGCCGGTCAGGTCGTCGATGTTCATCAGGTGGTCGACCTGGCGGTGGAACTCCTCCTCGAGCTCGTCGTGGTAGCAGAACTTCAGCACCGTGGTGCCGAGGTGCAGGCGATCGCCGTCGCGCAGCGTCATCGTCGTGATGCGGTTGCCGTCGATCACGGTGCCGTTGGTCGACGACAGGTCGACGACCTGCCAGGTGTCGGGCTGCGGCCCGCGTTCGACGCGGCAGTGCACGCTCGAGATCTGCGGATCGCCGGGCACCACCAGGTCGGCGCGGTCGGGGCGGCGACCGAGCACGAGCCCGTTCTCGTTCAGCAGGTAGCGCCGGCCGACCTGTGCACCGCGCAGCACGACGAGCACCGGCAGCCGGCTCGGGCGGGCCGGGCTGGCGGACGGGTTCGGCGCGGAGAAGACCGTGCGGTGGAACTCGGTGTCGGCGTCGTCGGGCATGTCAGGGGACGGGCCGGGAATCCTACTCGGCGCCCGCCGCCGTTGTCGTCGCGCGCGGGCCCAGCCGCAGCAGCAGCGCTCCGGCGACCGCAGCTCCGCCCAGGCACAGCACCGCCTTGCCCACGTCGCCGAAGATCACCGCGCCGATGCCCGGCAGGCAGAGCCAGATCACGATGCTACCGAGCACTGCGCAGAGCAGGCCGCGCCGCAGCGTGCCGTCGCGGCGCACGTCGGGGGCGGCGGCGGCGACCGGGCCCCAGCCGGGGCCGTCGGGTCGCACCTTGCGATAGAACGCGACCAGGTGCGCCTGCGGTTCGGGCCGCGTCAGCAGCGTCGCCGCCAGCCACAACAGGATCGTCGTCGACGCCACGACCAGGCTCGTGTAGCCGTCGGCCAGGCCCTCGCCCGGCGCCGCGCCGCGTTGCCACGCCTTGACCACGGCGAACACGACCAGTGAGCCCGTCATCGCGACGATCTCGCTCCAGACGTTGATGCGCCACCAGAACCAGCGCAGCAGGAACACCGCGCCGACGCCGCCGCCGAGCGCGCACAGGAACTGCCACGCGTCGTCGATCGAGACGCCGCCGGCCAGCATGTACCAGCTGACGCCGCCGCCGAGCAGCAGCACCAGCGCCGACGCCCCGCGCGACGCGCGCAGCAGCTCGCGTTCGCCGGCGCCCGGCCGCAGGAAGCGCTTGTAGAGGTCGTTGACCAGGTAGCTCGCGCCCCAGTTCATCTGCGTGCTGACCGTCGACATGTAGGCGGCCGCGAACGTGACCAGCATCAGCCCGCGCAGGCCGACCGGCGCCAGTTCGCGGATCAGCAGCGGGTAGGCACCCTCGGGGTTCGGCAGGTTGCTGCCCGCGGGAGCGGTCGCCCACGTGCGCAGCTCGGGGTGCATCGCCAGCGCCGCGAACGCGACCATGATCCACGGCCACGGCCGGATGCAGTAGTGCGCGAGCTGGAACAACAGCGTCGCCTTGACCGCGTGGCGCTCGTCCTTGCACGACGCCATGCGCTGCACGACGTAGCCGCCGCCGCCGGGCTCGGCGCCCGGGTACCACGTCGCCCACCACTGCGACAGCACCAGCGCCAGGAACACGCCGATCGGCATCCACGGGTCGGTCGCCGCGAAGTCGGGGAAGAAGCCGAACGCCTGGTCGCTGCCGACGTTCGCCGTCACCCTGCTGTGCAGTTCGGCGGTGCCGCCGACGTGGTCGACGGCGATCACCGCGAGCGCGGTGCAGCCGACCATGGCCAGCACGAACTGCAGCATGTCGGTGACCGCGACGCCCCACAGCCCCGACACCACCGAGTAGGCGCCGGTCGCCGCGAGCATGATCGCGATCAGCCAGAGGTCGGCGTGCGAGGTCGCGACCACGCTCGTGCTCGCGGCGGCGTCGAACAGCACCGTCTGCTGCAGCACGCTGGCCATCGCCTTCGTCACCCAGCCGATGACGATCGAGTTCATCACCACGGCGACGTAGAAGCCGCGGAAGCCGCGCAGGAACGCGGCGGCGCGGCCGGCGTAGCGCAGCTCGATCAGTTCGACGTCGGTCAGCACCTCGGCGCGGCGCCACAGCTTCGCGAACACGAACACCGTCAACATGCCGCCGAACGCCCACGACCACCACAGCCAGTTGCCGGCCAGCCCGTGCGCGGCGACCTTGCCGGTGACCCACAGCGGCGTGTCGGCGGCGAACGTCGTCGCGACCATCGACGTGCCGGCGATCCACCACGGCAGCGAACGGCCCGACGCGAAGTATTCGACGAAGCTCGAGCCGGCGCGGCGGCGGAACCACAACCCGATGCCGAGCGCGATCGCGAAGTAGCCGACGATGATCGCCCAGTCGAGCGCCTGCAGCTCCATGGCCGCGGATGTTGCGGGCGGGCTGCGCTTGACGCCAGCGACCGGGCCGGTATCTCGGCAGCATGGACCTGGTCGAGGTGCGCTTCCCGGCGGCGGGCACGTTCGTCTGCGTGCCGCCCGGCACCACGCTGCTGGCGGCCGCCGAACTCGCCGGGGTGGAGATCGTGACCGGCTGCACGCGCGGCATGTGCGGCACCGACGCGGTGCGGGTCGCGGTCGGGCGCGACGACGCGCTGGAGCCGCCGAGCGAGACCGAGCAGGGCACTCTCGAGCGCATGGGCGTGCCTGCCGGCTGCCGCCTGGCATGTTCGGCGCGTGTGAGGGTCGGCCCGATCGAGGTGCTCGGGGATGCGGTGCTGGACGGCCCGGTTGCGCACGACGGCTGAAGTGGGCACTGTTCCGATGTGGGCCCGACGACGGATGCCGGCGAACCGGAGAGCGCACGCTCGCGGCTGCGGGACGGCATCGACTTCTTCGGCAACTTCCTGCGCAACCCGGGTTCGATCGGCGCCGTCGTGCCGAGCTCGCGCTACCTGGCGCGCGCGTTGGTCGGCCGGCTCGAGCTGCAGCCAGGCGAACTGGTGGTCGAATACGGGCCCGGCACCGGTCCCGTCACGTCGGCGATCCGCGCCTCGTTGCCGCCGGGCGCGCGCTACCTCGGCATCGAACTGGACACCCGGTTCCACGACCTGCTGACCAGCCGCTACCCGGACCTCGACTTCCACCTCGGCTCGGCCGCCGACATCGTGGCCGTGCTCGCCCAACGCGAGCTGCCGCGACCGCTGCGCATCATCTCCGGCCTGCCGTTCGCGAGCCTGCCGCCGGCGGTGCAGGACGGCGTCGCCGACGGCATCGTGCACTGCCTGCACGGCACGGCGGGGGACTTCCGGACCTTCCAGTACGTGCATGCCTACGGCCTGCGCGCGGCGCGGCGCTTCCGCGACCTGATGAGCGAGCGCTTCGCCAGCTTCGAACGCATCGGCCCGGTCGTGCGCAACGTGCCGCCGGCGTTCGTGCTGCGCTATTGGGGCGCGAGGTGAGGGCGCCGACGGGGACCTCGCGGCTGACCTGGCAGCGGCGCAGTCTGCGAGCCCTGGTCGGACTGTGGGCAGGCGCCTTCGTCTCGATGGCGATCCAGAACGGGGTGTGCGTGCTCGAGGAATTCCCATCGCCGCGCGCCTACGGCTTCTCGCGGTTCGTGATCGCGGTCGACACCAACGTGCTGGTCCACGCGCACCGCCGCGACTCGGCGTGGCACGAACCTGCGTTCGCGGCGATCAGGCAACTCGCCGAGGGTTCGGCGGCGTGGTGCATGCCGCGGCCCTGCGTGCACTTCCTGGCCATCGTCACCCACCCGAAGATCTGGGCCCCGCCGTCGAGTGTCGAGAAGGCGCTGGCGCAGGTCGACATCTGGCTGGGCGCTCCCACGTTGGTGCTGCTTGCCGAAGGGGACGGGCACGGGGACGCGCTGCGCGCGGTCGTGCAGAGCGGAGGCATCACGGGTCCGCAGCTGCACGAAGCGCGCGTGGCCGCGATCTGCGCCCAGCACGGGGTGCGCGAGATCTGGACCGCCGACCGGGACTTCTCCCGTTTCCCGAAGCTGCGAACGCTGAATCCGCTGGTTGGCTGATCCCGTGCGTCATTGCGTCCCACGTTCGCGCGTCGGGTTCGCCGCGTAGTCCGCCGAGCCGCCGCGCGGGATCGACAGGCTCTGCCAGCGGGAACCGGCGAACGCGCGCGCGAGCTGCACGACCTGACCCGTGTGGTAGGCGACGTGCGCGACCGAGCGCAGCAGCGCGTCGAGCACGGTCAGCGGCTGCCTGCGGATCGTGATCGTGCGCGCGAACACGTCCGGGCCGGCGTCGTCGACGGCGGCCAGCGCGGTGTCGACGATGCGCCACGCTTCGCGCCAGTTCGCCAGCAGCGTCTCGCGGTCGAGGCCGGGATCATCGAACTCGGCGTCGCGCTGGCGCCACTGCTTCTCACCGTCGCTGGTCAGGAAGTCGGTGAAGCGCGAGCGCAGGTTGCCGGTCAGGTGGCCGATCGTGATCGCGATCGAGTTGCCGTCCTCGTGCGGGCGGTGGTGCAGGTCGGCGTCGTCGACCTGGGCGACGGCGAGTTCCACCAGCCGGCGGTAGCGCTGGTACTCGGTGCGGAACGACGGCAGGAGGTCCATCACGTTGTTCTCCTCATGGGTGGCAGGGCGCGGCGCGCGCGCTGTTCGTCCTCACCGGCGTCCACGCGCTGCGTCAGCCGGTCGATGCGATCCTCGAGCACGCGCACCCTGTCCTGCATCGCCTTGCCGTGATGGAACGCGAACAGCGCCACCCACGCCAGCCCCAGCACGAACGTGACGATGCCGATCTGCGGCGACGACCAGTTCGACAGCCTGGTCCTGGCGAGGTGTTCGAGGAACAGCGAGCCGATCACCAGCGCCGCCATGCGCAGGTGGAAGGCCGTGTCGTTCGGGAAGCGCATGCCGGCAGTGTCGCGCGGTGAGCCCGGTGTTGCGAGCGGCAGCTGACGCCTCCCGGCTACTCGAACAGGGCGGGCAGGTCGCCGATGAACTGCCGCAGCGGCACGGCTTCGATGTTCTTCGCCATCGGGAAGCGCTCGCCTTCGGGGATCACGATCATCCCGCGCGTCGCACCGACGTCCTCGCAGCCATGGTGGTAGCCACGGCTGAGCTTCGGCGACAGCGTGCGCTTGATCTCGATTGCGAACACCTGCTTGCGCGGTCCGTCCAGGACGAGGTCGATCTCGGCCTGCGCGCTCGTGCGGTAGTAGCTGGCGCGCCAGGTCGATGGCAGTTGGGCGAGCACGTTCTCGAGCACGAAGCCCTCCCACGACGGACCACACAGCGGGTGGCCCAGAAGGGTGTCGACGTTCGGCACGGATGCGAGCTGATGCAGCAGTCCGGAGTCGCGCACGTAGACCTTCGGCGCCTTGACGAGGCGCTTGCTGCTGTTGCCGGCCCATGGCTGCAGCTGGCGCACCATGAACAGCTCGGTCAGCACGTCGAGATAGTGGCGTACGGTCTTGCCACTGACGCCGAGACCGGCGGCGAGCCGCGCTGCGTTGAGCTGGTCGCCTTGGCCATGGGCGAGCATCGTCCACAAGCGGCCGACCTGTTCGCTCGGCAACCGCAGCCCGAGCATCGGCAGGTCACGCGTCAGGTACGTCTGCACGAACTGCTCGCGCCAGACCAGGCTCGCCGGATCGTCGTGCGCCAGATAGCTGCCTGGAAAGCCACCGCGCAGCCACAGCCGGTCGGTGTCGGCCCGTCGGCGCGGGCGGTCGACTTCGTCCAGGGTGAACGGGGCCAACTCGAGGTAGGCGATGCGACCGGCCAGCGACTCCGACGATTGCTGCAGCAGTTCGCGCGAGGCCGAGCCGAGCACGAGGAAGTGGCCTGCCTTCTCACCGTTCCGGATGCGTTCGTCGACGAGGCTGCGCAGGATCAGGAACAGCTCCGGCAGGCGCTGCACCTCGTCGAGGATCGTCAGCTTCTGGCTCTGCTTGCCGAGGAACAGCTCGGGGTCCGAGAGCTTGGCGCGGTCGCTCGGTCGTTCGAGGTCCAGGTAGAGGGCCGCGCGCGACATTTCGTCGGCGACGGTGCGGGCCAGCGTCGTCTTGCCGACCTGGCGCGGTCCGAGCAACGCCACCACGGGGTGGGCTCGCACCAGCGCGGCCAGGCGGGGGGCGGCACGGCGACTCAGCATGCTTGCAATTAGGGAGTCTAGCTCCCGAATTGCAAGGACAAAGGGACCGGCCATGAGCGCCTGCTCGGGCATGGCATTGGCCGTTCCGGCCTCGACTGCCAGTCGCCATACTGCTCCGCCCCGAACCCGCCACCGCCATGTCCGAGCAGAAGCAGACCTACGACCCCGCCACCATCGAGCCGAAGTGGCAGCAGTTCTGGCGCGACCGCGACGTCTTCCGCGCGCCGAACCCGGGCGAGCCGGGCTTCGATCCGGGCAAGCCGAAGTTCTACGCGCTCGACATGTTCCCGTATCCGTCGGCGGCCGGCCTGCACGTCGGTCACCCCGAGGGCTACACGGCGACCGACATCGTCTCGCGCTGGAAGCGGGCCAAGGGCTTCAACGTGCTGCACCCGATGGGCTGGGACGCGTTCGGCCTGCCGGCGGAGCAGTACGCGATCCAGACCAACACGCACCCGGCGCAGACCACCGCGGCGAACATCGCGACGTTCCGCAGGCAGCTGCAGCGGCTCGGCTTCTCGTACGACTGGAACCGCGAGATCGGCACCGCCGACCCGAAGTACTTCCGCTGGACGCAGTGGATCTGGAAGCGGCTCTACGAACGCGGCCTCGCCTACGAGTCGAACGCGCCGGTGTGGTGGTGCGAGGCGCTCGGCACCGTGCTCGCCAACGACGAGGTCATCAACGGCAAGAGCGAACGCGGCGACCATCCGTGCGAGCGGCGCCCGCTGCGCCAGTGGGTGCTGAAGATCACCGACTACGCCGAACGCCTGCTGCAGGACCTCGACGGCCTCGACTGGAGCGAGTCGCTGAAGACGATGCAGCGCGAGTGGATCGGCAAGAGCGAGGGCGCCGAGGTCGACTTCGACGTCGTCGGCCACGCCGGCACGAAGCTGCGCGTGTTCACGACCCGGCCCGACACGCTGTTCGGCGCGTCGTTCATGGTGCTGGCGCCCGAGCATGCGCTGGTCGCCACGATCACCGCCGCGGCCCAGCGCGACGCCGTGGACGCCTACCGGAAGGCCGCGGCCAGCAAGAGCGAACTCGAACGCACCGACCTGGCGAAGGACAAGTCCGGGGTCTTCACGGGCGCCTTCGCCCAGAACCCGCTGTTCGCGGCCGACGACCCGCAGGGGCGCATCCCGATCTGGATCGCCGACTACGTGATCGTCACCTACGGCACCGGCGCGATCATGGCCGTGCCGGCCGGCGACGAGCGCGACTTCGAGTTCGCGCACACGTTCGGCCTGCCGGTGCCCGGCATCTTCGCGCCGCAGACCGGCGATGCGGCCGCCGACGCCGCGATCGCCGCCGGCGAACGCTGCTGCACCGACGAGGTGCCGTACGCCGCGCACTGCCGCACCGCCGACGGCTCGCTGGTGCTGGCCGGCAGGTCGCTGGCCGACGGCAAGCGGGCGACGATCGCGTGGCTGGTGGCGCGCGGTCGCGGCGAGGCGAAGGTCACCTACCGGCTGCGCGACTGGCTGTTCTCGCGCCAGCGCTACTGGGGCGAGCCGTTCCCGGTGCTGCACACGCAGGACGGCATCGAGCTGGTGCCCGACGACCAGCTGCCGGTCGAGCTGCCGCACATGGACGACTTCCAGCCCGGCGGCGTGCCGGAGTCGCCGCTGATCCGCGCCAGGGACTGGGTCGCGACGCGGGACGGCAAGGGGCGGCCGGCGCAGCGCGAGATCAACACGATGCCGGGCGCCGCGGGTTCGAGCTGGTACTTCCTGCGCTTCTGCGACCCGCACAACGAGCGCGAGTTCTGCAGCAAGGCGGCGAGCGACTACTGGCTGCCGGTCGACCTCTACGTCGGCGGCACCGAGCACGCGGTCGGCCACCTGCTCTACTCGCGCTTCTGGACCAAGGTGCTGCACGACGACGGTCGCGTCGGCGTCGTCGAGCCGTTCCACAAGCTCTACAACCAGGGCATGATCCAGGCGTTCGCCTACGAAGACGCGCGCGGGGCGACCGTGCCGATGGCGAACGTCGAGGAACGCGACGACGAGGTCGTGCACAGACAGACCGGCGAGAAGCTGAAGCGCATCGTCACGAAGATGAGCAAGCGCTACGGCAACGTCATCAACCCCGACGAGGTGGTGGGGGAGTACGGCGCCGACACGCTGCGGCTGTACGAGATGTACATGGGGCCGCTCGCCGACAGCAAGCCGTGGAACCCGAAGGACGTGCCGGGGGTGTACCGCTTCCTGCAGCGCTCGTGGCGGCTCGCGGTGCCGGAGTTCGCCGAGTTCGGCAGCATCCACGCGCACCTGCGGCAGGATCGTGCCGACGACCCGGACCTGGAGAAGGCGCTGCATCGCACGATCCACAAGGTCTCGGGCGACATCGAGCGGCTCGCGTTCAACACCGCGATCGCGGCGATGATGATCTTCGTCAACGAGGCGACCAAGGCGATGGACAAGCTGAGCCGCAGCCAGGTGCTGCGGTTCGCGCAGCTGCTGCAGCCGTTCGCGCCGCATCTCGCCGAGGAGCTGTGGCAGCGGCTCGGCGGCGAGGGCCTGCTGGCCTACGCGGCCTGGCCGGCGGTCGACGAGAGCATGCTGGTCGACGCCGAGATCGAGATCGCCGTGCAGGTGCTCGGCAAGGTGCGCGGCCGCGTCATGGTGCCGACCGATGCGCCGAAGGACGTCGTGCTCGCCGCCGCGCGCGCCGCGGTCGCGAGCCAGCTCGAGGGCAAGACGGTGGTCAAGGAGATCGTCGTGCCGAACAAGCTGGTCAACTTCGTGGTGAAGTAGCGCCGACCGTACCGACGCGCGCGCTACTCCGTGCGCGCGACCGCGAGCACGTCCTCGAGCGTGACCAGACCCTGCTTCGCCTTCTCGAGACCGTCCTGCAGCAGGCGGCGGAAGCCGGCGGCCGTCGCCAGCCGTTCGACTTCGGCGTCGGCGGCGCCGCGCGAGATCGCGGCGCCGAGTTCGGGCGACACGTACATCACCTCGTGGATCGCGGTGCGGCCGTTGCGGCCGCGGTTGCGGCAGCCCTGGCAGCCGACACCCTTGCGCAGACCCTGCGGCGGCCGCGCCGGATCGATGCCGAACTCGGCCAGCACGGCTGGCGACGGCAGCGCCGGCGCGCTGCACTGCGGACACACGCGCGGCACCAGCCGCTGGCCGACGACGCAGCGCAGCGCCGGGCCGAGCAGATAAGGGGCGATGCCCATGTCGCACAGGCGATGCACGGCGGCGAGCGCGCTGTTGGTGTGCAGCGTGCTGAGCACCATGTGACCGGTCAGCGCCGCCTGGATCGCGATGGTCGCGGTCTCGAGGTCGCGGATCTCGCCGATCATCACGACGTCGGGGTCCTGGCGCAGGATCGACCGCAGCGCGTTGGCGAACGTGCGGTCCGCCTTGACGTCGACCTGCACCTGCGTCGCGCCTTTCAGTTCGTATTCGACCGGGTCCTCGACGCTGACCAGATTGCAGTCCGGCTGGTTCAGTTCGGCCATCGCCGTGTAGAGCGTGGTCGTCTTGCCCGAGCCGGTGGGGCCGGTCAGCAGCACGATGCCGTTCGGCGCGGTGTAGCCGCGGCGGAACAGGCCGAGGTTGTGCTGGCCCATGCCGAGCTGCTTGGCGTCGTGCACGGCGGCGGTGCGGTCGAGCACGCGCAGCACGGCCTTCTCGCCGAGCACGCTCGGCAGCACCGAGACGCGCAGCTCGACCTTGTCGGAGACGGCGATGCGGCCGTCCTGCGGCTTCCTGCTCTCGCCGATGTCCATGCCCGAGACGACCTTGATGCGCGCGACGACGGCGCGGTGCAGGCCGGCCGGCAGCATGTAGAGCGTGTCGAGGTCGCCGTCGATGCGGATGCGGATGCGCAGGCCGTCGCGCTGCGGCTCGACGTGGATGTCGCTGGCGCGCGCGCGCATCGCCTCGGCGATCAGATGGTCGACCAGCTTGACGACCGCGTCGTCGCCGACCATGCGGCGCAGTTTGTCCGCGTCCGACACGCTCTGCATGTCGATCTCGGACTTCAGCAGGCGCTGGATCAGGCCCTCGATGCCCGAGGAACCGCGCTGCATGCGTTCCAGCATCGCCGCGATCGAGCGCGGCGTCGCCAGCACGACCTGCACCGGCAGGCCCGTGACCTCCTGGATCTCGTCGACGGCCAGCAGATCGAACGGATTCCGCAGCGCCACCGCGAGCACGCCGTCGTTCTCCTCGACGGCCACGGCGTTGTGGCGCATCGCGATGTCGAGCGGCAGGCGATGCAGCTGCTGCAGGTCGAGGCTGCGTTCGTCGAGCGGGTGGAACGGCATGCCGAGTTGCTCGGCCCAGATGCGGTAGGCGCGCTCCGGCGTGACCAGGCCGAGCGACGCGAGTTTCTCGATCTGGGCCGCCTCACCCGGCGCGCAGTCGCCGAGCGCGACCTCGAGGAAGTGGCGGTCTTCGTCGATGCTGGTCGCCAGCGCGTCGAGCAGTTCGGACTTGGCTTCGGCCATGCCATGGGATCGGCCGCGCCGGGCCGGCAACTGAACCCGGCCGGCAAGGGAAACCCCGCAGCCGGCTCAAGCGCCGTGGCGCGCTGCGTCGATCTGCGACACATGCATCAGCTCACGCCCTGCGAGCGGACACCCGCGACCCGTCAAGGCGGCTTCACGCTCGTCGAAGTCATCGTCGTTCTCTCGGTCGTTCTTCTGCTGACCGGCATCGCCGTGCCGATGCTCAGCGGCTACATGGAGGACGGACGCCGCGCCAAGGCCGAGAGCGAGGTCAAGGTCATCGCCGCCGCCATGATGTCGCTGAACAAGGACGTCGGCACGTTCCCGACGCGCAACGGCTCGGGCACCAACAGCACGCTCTACTCGCTGTTCACCGGGCCGACGATGCCGACCAGCAATCCGTTCGCGGCCGGCCATCAGTGGGCGACCTGGGCGATGAACGCGGCGCGCGGCGATCTGCTCGACAACCACCTGAATCTCAACACGCCGCAGGGCCAGTCGGCCGGCGCCTACCCGATGACCGGGTCGGCGCGCTGGCGCGGGCCGTACTTCGCCGGTTCGACGCCGCTCGATCCCTGGGGGCGGCCCTACGTGATCAACGTCATCTCGAGCTTCAGCACGCACGCGACCAACTACAAGCGCCTGTGGGTGCTGTCGGCGGGTTCGAACGGTCGCATCGACACGCCGGCAGCGGCGACCGCGACGACCGAACTCAGCGGCGACGACATCGGCCTGATGATCGCCCAACGCCAGTGAGCTGAGCCCGTCACGTCGGTCCCCCGTGCCGACGGACGCGGCCCCTACCCCCGAGGGCCATGCGTTTCCTGACGACAGTCCTGAATGGCGACGGCACCACGGTTCGTGAAGAACTGGAGGCGGCCGATGTGCAGGCGCTGCACGCGCAGCTGCATCGCCAGGGCCAGACGCTGTTGCGCGCGAAGGCGCTCGACCGCGACCTCGCCGCCGCCGTCGTCGACGTCGAGTTGAAGCCGCGCCGCCTGTTGCTGCTGACGCAGGCCCTCGCCGAGGCGCTCGAAGCCGGTGTGCCGCTCTTGTCGACGTTCCAGGCGGTCGCCGAACAGGAAGACGACGAGCGCATCGTCGACCTGCTGCAGGACGTGGCGAAGCGCATCGAAGCGGGTCAGGTGCTGTCGGATGCGATGGCGGCCCATCCGCTCGCGTTCCCTGCCGTCTACTGTGCGCTGGTGCGGGCCGGCGAACAGTCCGGCAGCCTGCCACAGGTGCTCTATTCGATCGCCGGCTTCCTCGAGTGGCGGCTCGAGATCGGCGGCATCGTCAAGCAGGCGATGGTCTATCCGGTCGTCGTCGCGACCGCCGGCTACGGCATGTTGCTGTTCATGCTGTCGTTCGTGATCCCCCGGCTCGGGGCCGTGCTGAGCAAGATCGGCACCGAACTGCCGGCGGCGAGCCGCATGCTGATCGCGACCTCCGGGTTCGTGGCGGAGCACGTCGTCGCCGTGATCCTCGTCACGATCGCGGCGGCGGTGGCCGCGGTGTTCGCGCTGCGCACGCGTGGCGCGCGCGACTTCATGGCCTCGGTGATGGCGGCGCTGCCGGTGCTGCGGCACGTCGTCGCCACGCTGTCGATCGCGCAGTTCTGCCGCACGTTCGGCGTGCTCCTGCAGGCCGGCCTGACGATGACCCACGCGCTCGAGCTGGCCGCCGCGTCGGTCTCGTCGCCGCGCTTCCGTGCCGACATCGAGGCGGTGCGCGCCCGCATCCTCGGCGGCGAGCGGCTCGTCGACGTCGCCAGCGACGTGGAGCTGCTGCCGCCGGTGGCGCTCAGCATGGTCAAGGTCGGCGAGGAGGCGGGCCGCCTGCCGGTCACGTTCGAGCGGCTGAGCCGGCTCTACGACCGCGAGGTCAAGGCAGCGGTCAAGCGCGCGCTCGGGCTGATGGAGCCGATCGTCACGGTGCTGCTCGGCGTCGTCGTCGGCGGCATCGCGGTGCTCGTCGTCACGACGATCTACTCGGCCATGAAGGGGCTCGGCAAGTGAACGCACACCGCACACCCGACCCGAACGCGGCCCAGCGCGGCTTCGCGCTGCTGGTGCTGATGGCGATCATCGGCGCCGGCAGCGTCGGCATCCTGCTCGCCGTGCAGGGCATCGCCAACCCGTTCGCGGAGCGGCCGCAACGGACCGAGCGCAACCTCGAGGTCGCCGACCGCGCGATGCGCCGGGCGTTCCGCGCCAACGGCAGCTTCCCGACGTCGCTCGACGCGCTGGCGGCGGCGGCGGGCCTCGATGCGAACGGCGACTGGCGCATCGACCCCTGGTTCTCGCCCACCGACTTCGACTACGGCAATGTCGGCGGCGGCAAGCGGGTGCGCAGCCGCGGCCCCGACCGTCGGCGCAACACGGCCGACGACGTCATCGACGTGGTGGGGGCCGAACCGCTGGTGCGCGCGCGGCAGCGCGGCCGCCTGCGCCTGATCCGCGCCGTGCTGCTGCGCAGCCAGTACCGCCTTGCGGGCACGATGACCCCGACGGACGTCGTGGCGATGCGCGACGCGATGCGCGACCACGCGATCGCGAAACGCGCCTGGCTGACCGCCGACGCCGCCATGCGGGCGACGCTGACGACCGTGCTGAACACGAGCGCATCGACGATCCAGACGATGCGCGTCACCCACGGCATGCCGGCGCTGCCGAACCGCGTGACCGGCGGCAACGGCCTGATGTCGCGCCTCGGCATGCCGGACACCAAGGCCGTCGACGGCTTCGGCCGCACCCTGCTGGTCGACACGGTGCTGGGCGTGCGCGCCGGCGGCTACGACCGCACGGGAGGCACCGATGACGACATGTGAGCGGGAACGGGGCTTCACGTTGATCGAGCTGATCGTCGTGCTCGGCGTGCTCGGCGTGCTGCTCGCCGCCGCCGTGCCGTTGGCCGGGGCGGTCGTCGAGGCGGATCGTCGGCAGGAGGTGCGGCGCGAGCTGGCCGACATCGCCACGGCGCTGGAGTCGTTCTACCTCGAGCACGCGGCGTTCCCGGCGTCGTTGGCGGATCCGACGTTCGTCGGCGTGCACCTGCAGACCGGCGTCGGCGGCACGACCCTGGTCGACGCGTTCGGCGCCGGGCAGCCGTATCTCTACGCGCTCGACAACGTCGCCAACACGGCGACCGTGCGCAGCCGCGGCGAGAACGGCATCGACGACGGCATCGCCGGCGAGGAACACCTCGTCGTCGTGCACGGCGCCGTGCCGGGCATCGCGCTCACCTACCAGCGGTTCCGCCTGATCGTCGAGGTGCTCGCCAACCACATCGAGACGGGCGGCTCGGTGGCGGGCACGTGGCCGCCGCTGCGCGCCGCGATCGGGCTCGGCTCGACCTACGACCGCGACGGCTTCGGCACCGTGCTCGACTGGACCGCGGCCACGCACACGCTGCGCAGCGCGGGACCGGACCGTGTGCTCGGCACCGCCGACGACATCACGCTGTGAACCAGACATGAAGAACCACGCGATCATCGAACTGGACGAAGGCGCGCTGACGGTCACCATCGGTGGCCGCATCGACGGCGCGCCCCGCGTCCTGCACTGCCATCGGGTGGCGCTGGCGGACCTCGGCCGCGAGACCGTGGCGGCGGCGCTGCAGCCGATCGCCCTCGACCTGCTGCAGCAGACGGACGGCGTGCACGTGATCCTCGGCGATCGGCGCATGCAGCACTTCGTCAGCTCGCTGCCGAACATGCGGCCGCGCGAGATCGACGAGTTCGTGGTGCGCGAGGCCCTGCGTCTGACGAGCATGCCGAACGCCGGCGAGGCCCTGGTGGCGTCGCGGCTGGTGCGGCGCCTGAAGGGCGGCAAGTGGATCGTCGGCGGCACGGCGCTGCCGCGCAGCGTCTGGGAGCCGGTGCGACTCGCGTTCGCCGCCGGCAACGTCGGCGTCGCCTCCCTGCAGTCGACCGAGTCCTGCCTCGCCCTGGCGGTGCCGCCCGAGGACCAGGAACGCTACGCCGTGGTCGAGTGCTCCGGCGGCCGCGCCCGCTTCGTGCTGTGCGACGGCAGGTCGCCGGTGCAGGTGCGCCGCTTCATGGTCGGCAGCGCGGAGAGCAACCCCGAGGCGCTGGCCGCGCAGCTGGCGATGGAGCTGCCGCGCACGCTCGAGTGGCTGCGCGAGACGGGCCACCAGGTGCCGTCGGCGCTGGTGCTCGGCAATCGCATCAGCGTCGACGAAGGCACGCTCGACCTGATCCGCGGCGACCTGGCGCGCGTGGTGTTGCCTGCGTTCGTCGCCGACAGCGGTCGCGGGTTCGAGGCGCCGAGTCTCGCCAGCACGGCGTTGCTCGCCGAACTGTGCCAGGGCCACGAGCCGGTGTCGCTGCTGACGGGTCCGCGGCTGCGGCTGCCACCGTCGCCGTGGCGGCCGGTCACTCTCGCCGCGGCGGTCGCGGTCGGGGCGCTGCTCGGCTGGCACGGCGTGCGCGACCTCGAGGCCAGCGCCACGGTCGAACGGGAGGTCGTCGAGGCGAGCAGCGAGCGGGAGAACCTGCGGCACCAGCTGGTCGCGGTGACCGGTGAGCCCGCCGATGCGATGGTCGACGGCGAGTCCGCGCAACTGCTGCGGCAGGCGCTCGGGCGCCGGCGGCCCGTGAGTCGGCTGCTGGCCGAGGTCAGCAACGCCGCCACCCCCGACGTGGCGCTGGACGGGCTGCAGTTCGCGAGCTCCGAGCAGGTGGTGGTCTCGGGAGTCGTCAGCGGACCGTCTCGCGCGGCCGCGCTGGCGATGTTGGCCGAGTTCGCGGGCCGCGTGCGCGACCTGCCGTACCTCGAATCGGTCGGGCAGGAGGACGTCAGCGAGGTGGCTGGCACACCGAGCCGCTTCCGCTTCCGCCTGACCATGGCGTGGAGGACTTCGTGAAACGCGTCGATCGTACGGTCCTGCTGGTCGTGTTCATCCTGCTCGCGACCCTCGCGCCGATGACGTTCGCCGGCGTCGCCCGGTTCGTGCGCACGCAGAACGAGGCGGAGCTGGCGCGCGAGCAGCAGCTGGTCGCCGAGTTCGGCCGTCAACTGGAGGACGCCGAGTGGCAGCGCCGGCTGCCGGCCGACGAGGCGAACCAGCAGTGGCGGCTGCTGGACGGCAGCGAGGTCACGGCGACGCTGCAGGCGCTGCAGACGCTGGTCGACGCCAGCGGCGTGACGCTGGTCGCGGCGAAGGCGTCGCCGTCGAGCAAGGGCGGGCGGCAGCTGTTCCTGCTGAGCGGCTCGGGGCGGCCGGAGCAGGTGTGCCAGCTCGCCGCCGGCATCGAGCGCTGCCCGCGGTTGATCGTGATCGAGTCGGGGCGTCTCGCGCCGCGCTCCGACGAGGTCGTCGACTTCGAGTTCGGTCTGGCCACCTATCACCGCGGAGGTGCCCAATGAGGCGCCGCAAGCAACGCAAGGGAGCGACTCCGGGCGCGGCGGTCGGCCTGCTGGTCGTCTGCGCGGCGATCGCCGCCTTCTCGCTGCACGGGCAGTTCGGCGGCGGCAGCGGCCCCGTGGCGCCGGCGGACGAGTCGATGCCGGACGCGGATGTCGACGGCGGCGATCCGCCTGACGATGCGATGGCACCGACGATCGACCTGTTGCTGCGGCACGGCTCGTGGAGCGGCAAGGAGCCGGTGCGCATGGCGTTCGTCAGCGCCGTGGACGCGGCCGTGGCCGCGGCCCCGATCGGCGAGACCGCGCCGGCGGCAGCGTCCCGCTGGGTCGGCGCCGATCCGCCGACGATGCACCTCGGCGTGCTGATGATCGGCGACACCGTGCGCCGCGCCGTCGTCGACGGGCGCGTCGTCGGTCTCGGCGACACGGTCGGCAAGGCGCTGATCGTCGCCATCGACCGGGACACGGTCACGACGACGTGGGGCGGCAAGCGGCTGACCTACGACCTCGACGGCGACCAGCCACGTGAGTTTCGCGCCGAACTGAGGCGGCGCGGCACTGAACCGAATCAGGCGTCCGGCGCGGGCGCCAACGACAAGAGCCAGGAGTCCAAGTGAAGTCCGTCCCGTGTTCCCTGTCCGCCGTCGCGGCGGTCCTGGCGAGTTGTGCGATGCACGGCGAGCCTTCGAGCCCGCGCCTCGATCACCTCGAGGGGGTCGGCGCGCCGGTCTATCAGCCGATGCTCGTCGTGCCGTTGCCGGCGCTGCAGACCGGCGTCGAGGCGGGCGGGCGCCAGGTCGAGGCGTTGCAGGCGCGGCGGTCGCCGATCGGCGACGTGCTGCTGGCGCTGTTCAAGGACTCGGACATCAACCTGCTGATCGACCCGGAGGTGCAGGCCACGGAATGCACGTTCGACATCAAGCGGTCGACGATCGAAGAGGCGTTCGATGCGCTGCTGCAGAGCCAGGACCTCGGCTACGAGTGGGACGGCAGCTTCCTGCGCGTCAGCACGCAGGTGCGCGACACCGTGCACGTCGACATCATGGACACGTCGACGGCGACGACCGGATCGGCGCAGTCCTCGTCGCCCGCCGGCTCCGGCAACTCGTCCGGGGGCGGCGTCAGTGCGTTCTGGGAAGAGATGCAGACCAGCCTGCCGAGCCTGCTCGGTGACGGGGCGTCGTTCGTCGTCAATCGCACGGCGTCGACGATCCACGTGCAGGCGCGACCGAGCGGCATCGGTCGGTTGCGGGAATACGTCGGCACCACGACACACCGCGCCAACCAGCAGGTGTCGCTCGAGGCGCGCATCCTCGAGGTGCGGCTCGGCGACGAGTACAGCCTCGGCGTCAACTGGTCGCTGCTGCCGGGTCTGTTCAACAGCAACAAGGTCGGTCAGGCCGGTGGCGGTGCGGTGCTGCGGCAGGCGGCCGCGTCCGGGGGCACGGCGCTCTCGTTCGGCATCCTCGACACCAACGACTTCTCGGTGTTCGTCGACGCGCTGGAGAAGCAGGGTCAGGTGCGCGTGCTGAGCAGCCCGCGCGTCTCGACGATGAACAACCAGCCGGCCTCGATCGGCGTCACCGACCAGATCCCCTACATCACGCGTGAGGTGGTCGACGACCAGGGCGTCGCGCGCACCGAGTTCGGCGTCGAGTTCGTCGAGGCGGGCGTCGTGCTCAACGTGCGGCCGATGATCGGCGACGACGGCATGCTGTCGGTGTCGATCACGCCGCAGGTCCGCGAACAGACCGGGACCGTCGTCACGCCCGACGGACTGATCACGGTGCCGATCATCAGCGAACGCGAGGCGACGACCACGGTGCGGGTGGCGGACGGCCAGGCGATCGCGCTCGGCGGTCTGCGCAGCACGCGCAAGAGCGAGTCGCGCCAGGGCGTGCCGCTGCTGATGAACGTGCCGTTCCTCGGCCAGCTGTTCTCGAACACCGTGCAGGAGCGGCTCGAGGTCGAGCTGATGATCGTGCTGGTGCCGCGGGTGTTGAACGACACCTGGATCGGCGAGGAGATGGCGCGCGGCGCGCACCGTCTGGTGCACCTGCGGCGCGGCTTCCAGTTCAACTCGATCCAGCTCGACGGCTGCCGCCCCGAGGACTGGTCCGGCGGCTCGCTGCAGGGCGACGCGCAGGCCGCGACGGCGCCGGACGTGCGGGTCGCCGCCGCCCAGCCGCCGGCGATCCCCGCGGACCGCGGCACGACGATCACGCGCCGCGGCCTCGCGAGCCACCTGCTGACCATCGCCAACCGGCAGCTGACCGAGGGGGAACAGCAGCAGGCGCTGCACGAGATCGAGCGCGCGCTGCTGCTCGAACCGAACCGCGTCGAGGCGCTGATCGCCGGCGCGGTGCTCTACGAGCGCCGCGGTGAGAGTGCGCGCGCGCGGCAGCTGTTCGATCGTGCGCTCGAACGCAGCCCCGACGACATCGTCGGCCTGACCGGACGCGGCGCGCTGGAGCTGGACGACGGCTCGCCGTTCGCCGCGCGCCGCTACCTCGAGCGGGCGCACGACCTCGGCCGCACGCCCCTGACGGCTGCGAATCTGGGCGCCGCGCTGCTGACGCTGGGCGACTTCGAAGGTGCGCGGGTGCTGATGGCGGGCGCGGTGGGCGTGGCGGCGCCGCCGGAGCTGTACGCCAACCTCGCCTTCGCGGAGCTGTCGACCGGCAGGCCCGACGATGCGCGCGCGAACCTGCGCCGCGCCCTCGCGGCCGGCGCCGACGCCCGCAATCCGCGGCTCGTCGCGCTCGAGCGTCTGATCGACGATGCGGAACGGGCGGCAGCGGCTGCGGCGGCGGCGGCCGCCGCATCGACGGTGGCGCCGGCTTCGGCACCCGAGACGCCGTAGCGGCCACGGGCCCGCGCCGCGTCAGTTCGGCGACGGTTCGCGCGCGGGTTCGAGCGCGTCGTTCTCGTTCTGCATGTCGAGCGCGACCAGGGCCGCCAGGTAGATGGCGGTCTGTTCGGGGCGCTGGACGACGAGCTCGCGCGCGACGGCGACGAACTCTCGGAACGTGATGACGCCGCCGGTGCCGCGATGCAGCAGGCGGCTGCCGAAGTGGAGCGCGTGTGGCATCGCCAGGCGACGCAGGGAGGCATGGGCGTTGGCGGGTGAGGTGGGGGTGTGCATGTGGTTCCTCGGGGCATGGACGAGCCGAAGCGGCTGCACCGGAAAGTGCGCCGATGGGGGCAGGCCGGCCGCAGAAACCGTCAGCGCGTCGCGTCGTCGGCGCCGTTCGCCGGCAGCGACAGGTCGCTCAGCAGTCGCCGCCACGCCGCCAACTCGTGACGCGGATCCACCATCGGCTGTAGGTCCCGTGTGCGAGCGACCAGCAACTGGTGGAAGGCGGAGTCGGTGGCGGCGCGCTCGAGCAACGCGGCGAGCGCCGCCGCATCGTCGACCGCGAACAGCGCCGGCCAGTCGTCGCCGAGCAGCCCGAGGTTGCCGGGCACGGCGGTCGCCAGCACCGGCGTGCCGCAGGCGATCGCCTCCGAGACGACGTTGGCGCCGCCCTCCGCCGCCGACGCGACGATGCAGGCGTGGCTCTCGGCGAGCAGCGCGAGCGCCTGCCGCCGCGGCAGGCTGCCGTGCCAGCGGAAGCGCGGGTCGGCTGCAGCGGCGGCCCGCGCCGCATCGGCGAGCGGCGCGGTACGTGCCTCGCCGGCCAGGTGCAGGTGCAGCGGCAGATCGCGCGGCAGCAGCGCGAGCGCCCGCGCCGCCAGCAGCGGGTTCTTGACCGCGCGCAGGTGTGCCAGGATGCAGGCCTGGAAGACGCCGATCGGCCGCGGCCGCGGGGCGACGGCCGCCGACTGCACGATCGTGCGCGCCTTCGCCTGCAGGTTGCCCGGCAGGCTGTCGATCGCTCGCGGCTGCAGCGCGACCAGGGCATCGGCGCGCGCGAGCGCCGCCAGGGTCGCCGCATCGGGTGCGAACCGCGGGTAGATGTCGGTGCCGGCCAGCAGCACCACCACGCGCAGACCCGGCACCGCGCTGGCGGCGGCGAGCACGCTGTCGCCGCTCTTGACCGCGTGTACGGCGACCAGCAGGTCGCAGGCTTCGCCGTGCCAGCGTTCGACGACGCGAACGCGCGCCCCCAGGCGCCGCAGCAGCGCGGCCCAGCGCAGCGCGGTCACCCGGTTGCCCTGGCGGCTTCGACGCGGCGCCGGTGTCACGATGGTCGCGCGCAGCGGTGTCGGTAGGCTAGGGGGCATGCGACACCTCGCTGCCTGCACCGTGGTCCTGGCGTTCTTCGTCGCGTGCGCCGGTGCTCCGCCGGAGGCCAGTGTCCGCCCCGGCATCAACGAGGACTTCCTCGACCCGGCGCTCGACGTCGACGCGATGGTGCGTCGGTTCGAGGCGGAGAGTCGCGAGATCTTCGCGCGCCGGGCCGCGATCGCACGCGCCGTCGGCCTGCGCGAGGGCATGGCCGTCGCGGACATCGGTGCCGGAACGGGCGTGTTCGTCGACTTCTTCGCCCGCGACGTCGGCGCGACCGGTCGCGTGTTCGCGGTCGAGATCGCGCCGAAGTTCGTCGATCTGCTGCGTGAGCGCGCCGCCACGCGCGGCCAGACACAGGTCGAGGTCGTGCTCTGCAGCGATCGCGACGTCGGACTCGCGGCCGGTTCGGTCGACGTCGTGTTCACCTGCGACACCTACCATCATTTCGAGTATCCACGGTCGACGTTGGCTTCGATCCATCGGGCGCTTCGTGACGGCGGTGAACTCGTCGTCGTCGACTTCGAACGCATTCCCGGGGTCAGCCGCCCCTGGATCCTCGACCACGTGCGCTGCGGCAAGGACCAGGTCGTGGTCGAAGTGCTCGGCGCCGGCTTCGAGCTGATCGAGGAAGTGCGCGTGGAGCTGCGCGAGAACTACTTCCTGCGCTTCCGCAAGTTGGGCGCGGATCAGCGGCGCCCCAGCTGAGACAGGATCTGGGCGGGTTCCGGGAACTCGCCGTCGTTGTCGCCCCGCTTGTCCCACAGCAGCCTGCCGTCGGCCTTGACCCGGAAATCGCCCTTGCCGCCGGGGATCGTCTCGACCCTGCTGCCCGGAACGGCCTTCTCGATGGCGGCGGCCAGACTGGCCGCGCGAGGCAGGTAGTTTCAGACCACGCAGTATTCGATCGTCACGTGCATGCGCCGAGTGTAGTCGGCCCACAGGTCGGACGGCAGCATGCACCGCGAAGCAAGAAGGGCCCGGGCGCCAGCGCGGCGTCCGAGCCCTGGCCCGGGTTCCCGTCCCGTCGCAAAGCAGGGAACTCGAGCGCGTCCAAGTAGAGCGAATCGGCGCCGGCAGCCAGCTGGGCCGACGTGCGCAAACGGCGGTGGACGAGGGGGGTCAGGCGGCGGTGGCTGCGCCGCGTTGCGATCGCAGCAGCAGCGCCCAGCCGGCCAGGAAGGCGACCCCGCCGATCGGCGTCACCGGGCCGAGCCAGCGCGCGTCGAGCAGCACGAGGCCGTAGAGCGAGCCGGAGAACAGCACGATGCCGATCAGGAAGCAGATCGCCGCGGCGCGGATGCGCCAGCCGAGCTGGGCCAGCACCGCACACAGGCCGAGGGCCAGGCCGTGGTACATCTGGTAGCGCACGCCGGTCTCGAAGGTCTGCAGGGCCACGGCGTCGTAGCTGCCCTTCATGCCGTGGGCGGCGAAGGCGCCGAGGCCGACGGCGGTGCCGGCGAACAGGGCGGCGAGGCGGAGACAGTTCGTCGCTTGCATCGCCGCATGCTATGCGGTTCGACCCGACCGCTGGATGTCGCGGTCGGGGCACCGGAGCGAGGCAGGGCGGGATCAGCGGCAGTGGCCGCCGTACCCGTGCCCGTGGGAGTAGCCGAAACGGAAGCTGCGGCAGTGGTGGTCGTGGAAGCAGCAGGCCGAGAAGCTCGCGGCGACCAGCACCAGTAGCAGGGTGCGCAGCGAACGGCGGGTCGGGATGTTCATGGGTCGGGACCTCCGGGAAGGCGGCCCACAGCGCGGTCGGTAGCGTCGCGTTGTGGGCTGATGACTTGCGTGCAGCTGCTGCAAGTGCTGCCTGGCCAGTGAGCTAGGGCGGGAAGTGACCATGGGGGCGCGGATTGCACCGCGATGCTGAGACGCGCAGCACCCCCGTCGGGACCTTCGTCCCCGCGGGTGATCGGGCCGATAAGAAGGGTCATGACGCCGCCTTCCACCGCCGTCCGCTCCCTGCCGCTGCTGGCGGTCCTGTTCGTCGCCACCGCCGCCGCCCGTGCCCAGGAACTGCCGCCCGTTGCGGCGGCGATGCAGCGTGCGGTCACCGACCTGCGGCTCGATGCGGCCGGGCTGGTGGTCCTGCGTGACGAGGGCGAACTGCATCGCAGCGTGCACGGCAACCTGACCGCCGGGACGGTGCTGCCGATCGCGTCGGCGAGCAAGTGGCTCGCGGTCGCCACGGTGCTGACGCTGGTCGACGAGGGCCTGCTGGACCTCGATGTGCCGGTGGGGCGCTACGTGAAGGAGTTCGATCGCGCCGACAAGGAGTCGCTGACGCTGCGGCTGTGCCTGTCGTGCACCGGCGGCGTGCCGGCGCGCCTGCCGGATCGCATGCGCGGCTGGGACATGGACAAGTTCGCGGCCGAGGCTGCGGACACGGCGCTGCGCGGCAACCCGCGGTCGGTGTTCCTGTACGGTGGCGTCGGCTTCCAGATCGCGGCCGTCGCCGCCGAGCGGGTCACCGGCAAGAGCTGGCACGAACTGTTCGCCGCGCGCATCGCCGCCCCGCTCGGGCTCTCGCAGACGAAGTTCGGCACGCTGTCGCCGATCGGCGGCGAGGCCGGCACGGCGGCGTTGCCGTGGGTCGCCGGCGGTGCGGTGTCGACGCTCGACGACTACACGACGTTCCTGCACATGCTGCTGGCCGGCGGCCGCTGGCACGATCACCGGCTGCTCGCCGAGGCGAGCGTGCAGTCGATGTGGCGCGACCACGTGCCGGAGATGGTCGAGGTCCGTGCGCTGGGCTTCGACGCCGAGCGAGTGCGCTACGGGCTGGGCACCTGGATCGAGACGCTGGCCGACGGCGGCCGCCGGGTGAGCGATCCGGGCGCGTTCGGCTTCACGCCATGGATCGACCTGGATCTGCACGTGGCCGGTGTGTTCGCGGTGCGCGACCGGGTCGGCCGGATCGCGACGCAGCTGCGCCGGGTGCAGGACGCGGTGCGCAGCGCCGTGCGGTCACCCGCCGTCGCCGGCACGTCGTCGACCGTCTCCCTCGCGAACGGTGGCCGCGAGCGACGCTACCACCTGCACGTGCCGCCCGGGGCCGAAGGCTCGCCGGGGCTGCCGCTGCTGCTGGTGCTGCACGGCGGCGGCGGCAGCGGGGAGCAGGCGCAGGCGGCCACCGGGCTCGCGGAACGTGGCGTGCGCGCCGGCTTCGTGGTCGCGTTCGCCGACGGCACCGGGCCGCTGCGCAGCCGTCTGCTGACGTGGAACTCCGGCGGCATTCCGACCTACGCCGCCGACCACGACGTCGACGACGTCGCGTTCCTGCGCGCGGTCGTCGCCGACGTGCAGCAGCGCGTCGCGATCGATCCCCGGCGGGTGTACGCGGCTGGCCACAGCAACGGCGGCATGATGTGCCATCGGCTCGCGCGCGAGGCCGCCGACGTGTTCGCCGGCATTGCCGTGGTCGCCGGCGCGATGAACTTCACCGCCGCCGACGCCGCGGCGCCGATCGCGGTGCTGCTGGTGCACGGTACCGGCGACGAACACGTGCGCTACGAAGGCGGCGCGCCGGGCGAGGCCATCGGGCGTGCCGGCAACCGCGCGGACGCGTCGGTGCAGCAGGCGATCGACTACTACGTCGCGCGCAACGACCTGCGCGGTTACCCGACGTCGCGGCAGGACGGCAAGGTGCGCATCGACGACTACGCGAACGCGCGCGCGGGCGGCGAGTCGCCGACGCCGGTGCGCGTCGTCACGCTCGATGGTGGCGGCCATGCCTGGCCCGGGACCGATGTCAGGCCGCGCGCGCTCGCCGACACGCCGTTCCCGTTCGACGCGTCGGGCGCGATCCTCGACTTCTTCGGCTCGCTGCCGCCGCGGCCACCGGCGAGTCCGGAGCGGCAGCCGGCGCCGGAGCCGACGCCGCGCTGACCGCGCAACCGCCCGCGTTGCCGAGCCGGGCGGCGCGCAACGCCGCGTTCACCAGAACACGCGCCAGCGCCACGTGCGCTCGGCGTAGCCGGTCGCGGTCCGCAGCACGTCGAGGTTGTGTTTGTGCAGCAGCTCGCGCATCTGCTCGGGCTGGTCGTCGTCGGGTTCGCCGCGTTCGCCGACGTCGAGGAACGGCACCACCTCGTGCAGCAGGCCGAGCCACCACGCGGCCGGGATCACGGCCAGCGAATCGAGGTCGCCGCTGGCGATGCCGCTCAGGCCCGGCGGCAGGTGGCGTCGCAGACCCGCGAGCGCCGTCGGCAGCGTCGCCTCGCCGGTCTGGGTCGGCGGGTTCGCGCCGGTGCCGGCGTGGAACAAGCCCTTGATGCGCGGCTCGGCGTCGCCGCCGCCCGCCATCACGAACATGTCGCCGCCGACCGCGAACCACAGGTCGTAGCCGAACATGTTGCCGTAGCGGTGCAGCTTCGCGTCGCCGTCTTCGATCGTCGCCTCGCGCGACAGCGCCGGCTTGGCGTGCGCCAGCGCGGTCTCGAGGCTCTTCGCGAACGCAGCGCGGTCGCGCAGCCGGAACGCCAACGCCCAGCCGGTCTCGGCGAGGCGATCGACGTCGCGCACCGGGCAGCCGAGCAACAGCACCTCGTCGGTCATGTGTGTCAGCAGGTCGTCGTGCAGATCGACGCCCATGCTGTCGCGGATGTCCTTGCGCATGTCGTCGAGGTCGACGTCGTTGACGGCCGCGGCGCTCTCGATCGCCGCGTACAGCGCCGAGGGGTCGAAGCGACCGATCTTCCAGGAGCCGTCCTTCGGCAGCAGGTGCTGCAGGGTCGGCACGGTGGCCGCCGTCGGGAAGAACGCCGCGAACAAGCCGCGCGGTCCGGTCGGGAACGACTGGGCGAGCTCGAACTGCACGTGCGGGCCGGCAGTCGTCAGCGTCAGCTCCAGCGGACCGAGGCACTCGACGCCGAGCGCCTTCGCGGTCGGCCATCCGTCGCCGCCGGGCGCGGCCTCGCCGTGCGTGCGCGCGAGACCGACCAGCGCCGGCAGCGCGACCTCGATGCGCAGCGCGGGTGTGGTCGGGGCCGGCGGCTTGCCGGTGCAACTCGCCGCGAGCGCGCGCGCGTCGGCGAGGGTGGCCGCGAGTCGTTCCCGGCTCGCCATCACGCAGAGCACTTCGTGCTCGCCGACGATCGGGGCGGTCATCGTGTCCGAGCCGTGCGTCAGCAGGCGCAGCTTGCTGCCGCCGACGTCCTGCTCGACCCAGTCGCCGTCGATCTCGCCTTGCAGCTGCCGCAGATCGGCGGCCAGCGCCGTGAGGTCGGTCCGGCCGTCGCCTTCGAGCAGCAGCGCGACGGAGAAGACGCCCTGGTCGCCGAGGTCTCCTTCGCCGAGCCACACCGCGAGCAGCATGCGCCCGCCGTAGCCGAGCAGGCGGTCGCGGGCCGGCGAGAACTGCGCCTCGTCGCCGACGATGTGCTGCCACATGTCCAGCAGCGGCGTCAGGTTCGGTTCCCACAGCGCGCGGCCGGCCTGCGCGTCGAGCAGGCTGCCGAGGTTGGTCGGCGCGAAGCGCGTGCGCCAGCCGTCCGGGCCCACGGATTCGATGCGCACGTGCGGCGCGGTGGGGGTCGCCTCGGTCTGGGCGACCAGCGGCGGGAGCACGAGGCAGACGGCGAGCAGGGGTTGGCGCAGGTTCATGGTGGGTGTTCCGGGTCGGCAGCGAGGATAGGCGAAGGTGGCCGCAGCGCCGCCGCACAAGTCGATCGCGAGCACTGGCGTTTCGCCGGCTCGGCCGCCACGCTGCCCCGCCGTGGCGGAGCCGTTCAAGAAGCGGATCGACCGGGACCTGGTGCGGGTCACGGCCGAACACCTGCGTCGCGTCTGGCGGCGATTCCCGCAGGCGGAGTTCGAGCGGCGCGCGCTCGACGGCCTCGAGGCGCTGGAACTGAAGGCGCGCGTCGAACACGTCGCCACGGCGCTGGCCGCGACGCTGCCGGCGGCGTTCGCCGAGGCCGCCGACGTGCTCGAGGGCAGCCTGGCGCCCGCGCGCATGGACGCCGATCTCGCGGCGCTGCGGCCCGGTCCGGCGGGACTCGCCGGCTGGGCCGTGTGGCCGCTGTGCGCGTTCGTCGCGCGCGCCGGCCTCGACCGGCCCGAGCGCGCGCTCCGGTGCCTGCATGCGCTGACGCAGCGCCACACCGCCGAGTACGCGATCCGCCCGTTCCTGTTGCAGCACCCGCGACGGACGTTCGCGGCGCTGCGGCGTTGGGTCGCCGATCCGAGCCCGCACGTGCGGCGACTGGTCAGCGAGGGCAGCCGCCCGCGTCTGCCCTGGGGCGTGCAGCTGGCGCCGCTGATCGCCGATCCGTCGCCGACGCTGCCGCTGCTCGAGGTGCTGCAGGACGATCCGAGCGCCTACGTGCGGCGCAGCGTCGCCAACCACCTCAACGACATCGCCAAGGACCACCCCGGCGTGGTCGCCGCGTGGCTCGAACGCCACCTGCCCGGCGCGCCGCCGCCGCGCCGCGCGCTGCTGCAGCATGCCAGCCGGACGCTGATCAAGCGCGGCGATGCGCGGGTGCTGACGGCGTGGGGGCTCGGCGGCGCCCTGGGGGGCACGGCCAGCCTGGCGATCGCACCCCGGCGCGCGGCGATCGGTTCGGCGGTGGTGCTGACCGCGACCTTGCAGTCGACCTCGGCGCGCGCCCAGGCGCTGGTCGTCGACTACACCGTGCACCACAGGAAGGCCAGCGGCGCGACCTCGCCCAAGGTGTGGAAGGGCTGGACGCTGACGCTCGGCGCGCGCGAGCGCCGGGTGCTGACCCGGCGCCATTCGCTGCGGCCCGTGACCACGCGCCGCGACCATCCCGGCCGCCACGACGTCGAACTGCGCGTCAACGGTCGCATCGTCGCGCGTGCGGCCTTCGAGTTGCAGCGCTGATCGGCGCCGGCGCCACAGTGCGGTCGCCCGCGCACGCGCCTTCGGTCACAATCGCGACCATGGATCCGATCGTGGTGCCCTGTCCGCAGTGCCGCGCGCTCAATCGGCTGCCGCGCAGCCGCGTCGCCGACGTGCCGGTCTGTTCGTCCTGTCGCGCGCATCTGCTCGGCGCGCCGATCGAACTGACCGCCGCCGACTTCGAGCGCGTGACCGCGCGCACGACGCTGCCGGTCGTCGTCGACTTCTGGGCCGCCTGGTGCGGCCCGTGTCGCGCGATGGCGCCGAACTTCGCCGCGGCGGCGCAGGACCTCGCCGGCGAGGTCGTGTTCGCGAAGGTCGACACCGAAGCCGAGCCGGCGCTCGCGGCGCGCTTCGCGATCCGTTCGATCCCGTGCCTGGTGCTGCTGCAGGCCGGCCACGAGGTGCGGCGCATCGCCGGTGCGCTGCAGCGCGCGCAGCTGGTGCAGTGGCTGCAGGGACGGTGATCGCCATCAGCGCCTGCTGACGCCGCCGAGGGTCACACGTAGCTGACGTAGTTGGGCTCGAAGACGAACGAGCGCACATGTGCGGCGACGTCGTCTGGCCGTGGGCCAGTGGCGAGTTCGTTGGCGTAGGCGAACGTGGCGACCGCGATTGCGATCTGCAACGATACGGCGCGGATGTCGGCCAGCGGCGGATACAGGCAGCCCGAGGCGAGGTCGGCGTCGGCGGTGAGGTCGGCGAGCGTGCGGGCTGCGATCCGGAACATCTTGTCGGGCACGCGCCGGGCGCCGCTGGCGACGACGCCGAGCCCGACACCGGGGAAGATGTAGGCGTTGTTGCCCTGGCCAGGCACATGCCTGTGGCCGTCGAGTTCGACCGGTGCGAACGGGCTGCCGCTGGCGAAGATCGCACGGCCGCCCGACCACTGGTAGGCCTGCTCGGCGGTGCATTCGGCCTTCGACGTCGGATTCGACAGCGCGAAGATCAGTGGCCGGTCGTGGTGTTCGGCCATCGCGGCGACGATCGGCTGCGTGAAGGTCTGCGGCTGCCCCGAGGCGCCGATCAGCGCGGTCGGCCGCAGCGTGCGCACCGCCGCCAACAGGTCCACGATCGCCGCGTGTTCGTGCGCATAGGGCCGCTTGTGCGCGGCGAGGTCCTGGCGCTGCGAGGTGACCAGCCCCTGCGAGTCGACGAACCAGCACACCCGGCGTGCCGCGGCGTCCGGCATGCCCGTGGCGACCAGTTCCGCCGTGACGAGATCGGCGATGCCGGTGCCCGCCTCCCCTGCACCGAGGAACAGGATGCGCTGGTCGCGCAACCGGCCGCCGGTCACGCGCAGCGCCGACAGCATGCCGGCCAGCGCGACGGCCGCGGTGCCCTGGATGTCGTCGTTGAAGCAGCAGAGCCGGTTGCGATACCGGGCCAGCAGCCGGAACGCGTTGTGGTTGCCGAAGTCCTCGAACTGCAGCAGTGCGTACGGGTAGTTGCGGGCGACCTCCGTCACGAGTTCCTCGACCAACTCGTCGTAGGCGGCACCGGTGATGCGCGGCTGGCGCAGGCCGACGTAGAGCACGTCGTCGCGCAGCGCCGCGTTGTTCGTGCCGACGTCGAGGGTGATCGGCAGGCACTTGCGCGGATCGACGCCGGCGCACGCGGCGTAGAGGTTCAGCTTGCCGACCGGGATGCCCATACCGTGTGCCCCGAGGTCGCCGAGGCCGAGGATGCGTTCGCCGTCGGTGACGACGATCACCCGCACGTCGGACGCCGGCCAGTTGCGCAGCACCTCGCCGATGCGACCCCTGTCGGCGGCCGAGACGAACAGGCCGCGCGGTCGCTGGAAGATGTGGCCGAATTTCTGGCAGGCCTCGCCGACGGTCGGCGTGTAGACGATCGGCATCAGCTCGGTCAGGTTGTCGGCCAGCACGCGGAAGTAGAGCGTCTCGTTGCGGTCCTGCAGCGCCGTCATCGCCATGTAGCGCTGCAGGTCGTCGGGGGCGCGGCGGATGTTCGCGAGCGCGCGCTGGGCCTGTTCGGCCTCGGTGAACACGTGCGGCGGCAACAGGCCGCGCAGGCGCAGGGCATCGCGCTCGGCGTCGGTGAACGCCGTGCCCTTGTTGCGCTTTGGATCGTGCAGCAGTTCGGTGCCAAGGCGCAGGTGCCCGGCGTGTTCGAGTAGGTCGCGTCGGATGGTCATGATGGCGGGCGCCGGTCGGCGAGGGTGGACGAGGGCGAGCAGCGCAGACCCGTCGCCGCGCAGCGTAGCGGGCGGTCGCGATCGGCGCTGCAGCGCTCGGTCGTGGTGCCTGCTCGCGCGCTCGCATGCACGGATCGTCGGCTGCCGTGGGCGCTGTGCTGGTCGGACCAGGCTCGCGGCAGCAGAATCGCTGCGGCGGTGCATCTGGCGCCTGCTGCGGGCGAACACCGCGACGCGGCCAGGCGGGTGCGGGGCACCCGTGCCGGCAGTGCGCCCAGCCATGACCTTCCCCGTCGCGCATGCAACGAACGCAATCCCAGCGCCGCCGCGCGTGCTGGTGACCGGCGCGACCGGTTACGTCGGCGGCCGACTCGTGCCGGCGCTGCTGGCGCGCGGGGTCGCGGTGCGCTGCGTCGTGCGCGAGCCGCGCAAGCTCGAGACCCGGCCGTGGCGGCAGCATCCCGCCGTCGAGGTGGCGCGCGCCGACCTGCGCGACGTCGAGCAGCTGACCACGCAGATGCGCGGCTGCCAGGCGGCCTACTACCTGGTGCATTCGATGATCGCGCAGGGCGACGCGTATCGCAGCCACGATCGTCAGCTCGCGGCGGCGTTCGCGCAGGCGGCGGCCGCGGCGGGAGTGGCACGCATCGTCTACCTCGGCGGCCTCGGCGAGCTGGGCGACAACCTCAGCGAACACCTCGCGTCGCGCCGTGAGGTCGAGACCGAGCTGGCTGCGACCGGCGTGCCGGTGACGACGCTGCGCGCGGCGATGATCATCGGCTCGGCGTCGGCCTCGTTCGAGATCCTGCGCTATCTGGTCGAACACCTGCCGGCGATGGTCACGCCGCGCTGGGTGCGCACGCAGTCGCAGCCGATCGCGATCCGCAACGTGCTGCACTACCTGGTCACCTGCCTCGACGTGCCGGCCACGATCGGTCGCACGATCGACATCGGCGGCCCCGAGGTCGTCTCGTACCACGAGTTGATGCGTGTCATGGCCTCGGCGCGCGGCCTGCCGCGGCGCTGGATCCTGCCGGTGCCCGTGCTGACGCCGCGGCTCAGTTCGTGGTGGATCCACCTGGTGACGCCGGTGCCGCACACGATCGCGCGCCCGCTCGCCGAGGGGCTGCGCAACCGCACCGTGTGCCGCGACGCCACCGCCCAGAAGCTGATGCCGCAGCCGTTGCTGACCATGCGCGAGGCGATCGACGCGGCGCTCGGCAAGGAGCAGGACGCCGTCGTCGAGACCGCGTGGACCGACGCCGGCGCGATGCCCGGCGATCCCGACTGGGCCGGCGGCACCGTCTACCTGGACACGCGGTCCACCCTGGTGCAGGCACCGGCCGCCGTGACCTACGCCACCGTGCTCGGCATCGGCGGCGCCAACGGCTGGTACGGCGGCAACTGGCTGTGGCGCGTGCGCGGCTGGCTCGACAAGCTCGTCGGCGGGCCCGGGCTGCGCCGCGGCCGGCGCGACCCGAAACGGGTCATGGTCGGCGACGCGCTCGACTTCTGGCGCGTGGTCGAGGTGCGGCCCGGCCGCAGCCTCGAACTGCGCGCCGAGATGAAGCTGCCGGGCACCGCGCTGCTGCAGCTCGACGTCGACGACCTCGGCGGGCAGTCGCGCCTGACCGTGGCCGCGAAGTTCAAGCCGCGCGGTCTGCTCGGCATCGCCTACTGGTACTCGGTGCTGCCGCTGCACGGCCTCGTGTTCCGCGGCATGCTGCGCGGCCTGCAACGGGCGGCCGAAGCCGTGGCGCGGCAGCGTGCCGCAGCCGCCGATTCGCCTTCGCCTGCGGCAACGGATCGCGCCCCGGTGTAGGTCGCCAGATACGGCGCCGCGACGCGGCGACGCGCCGCCCGTTTGCCTATGCTGCCGGCCGACGACCATGCGCCGCGCCGGACCACGAGCCACACCGCGTGCCCGCAGCCGCCCGCGCCCCGCGGCCGAGTTCGATGCGCCCGACTCGGTGTGGAACCGCGCCGCGGCGAAGGCCGCGCACGGCGATCCGTTCTGCTGTCGCACCGAGTGGCAGCTGTCGTTCCACGACACCTTCGCCCCGCGCCGCGAACTGCACCTGCGTCGCTACCGCGGCAGCATCGCGGCGTTCGCCGAGCGCCTCGACGAGCGGCTGGGCCCGCTGCTCGAGCCGGTCGAGAGCAGCTGGCTGTTCGGTTGTCCGTTGCTCGGCGCCGACGCGGTGTCGCTGCTGGACGCCCTGCTGCGGCAGCGGGCCGCGACGGCGCCGCCGAACGTGTTGCTCAGCGGCATCCTGCCGGGCAGCGCGCTGCGCGACGAACTGCTCGCCACGTTCCGCGATCGCTACCGCATCTACCAGCTCGAGCCGAACGTGCAGGTCAGCGCGTCGCTCGCCGGCGGCCTCGACGGTTTCCTGTCGCGCCGCACCGGCCACCTGCGCCGCAACCTGGGCCAGCAGGCCCGCCGCGCCGCCGACCAGGGCGTGCGCTACGAACGGCAGGTGCCGACGAGCGCCGCCGAAGCCGATGCCGTGTATGCGCGCATGCTCGCCGTCGAGTCGCGCAGCTGGAAGGGCATCGGTCGCTGCGGCATGGCCGAGCCGCCGTCGCGCGAGTTCTATGCCGTCATGCTGCGGCGCCTCGCGCTGTCGGGCGGCGGTCGGGTCGTGTTCGCGCGCTGCGGCGACGACGACATCGGCTTCATCTTCGGCGGCATGGCGGGCGCGGTGTACCGCGGCCAGCAGTTCAGCTACGTCGAGTCCTGGAGCCCGTATTCGATCGGCAACCTGCTGCAGGTCGAACAGGTGCGGTGGCTCGGGGAGGAGGGGGCGCAGCGCTACGACATGGGCCCGAAGATGGACTACAAGCGGCACTGGACCGAGATCGAGACGCGCATGGACGCGTGGCTGCTGCGCAGCGAGTGAGTGGGTGGCGCCGGCGGAATGGCGCTCGAGGACACGGTGCGATCGCCTCCGCTGGCGGAGCTGCCGCCAGCCGCCGTGCCTGGTCGGTGACGAGTCCGATCGGGTGCCGGTGCTCGTCGACGACCACCAGGGAGCCGACGTCGTGCGTCTTCGCGCGCCGGAATGCGTTCGAGTCCGCAGGCGCACGGCTCACCCGGCGTAGGGCCGAAGAGAGGGTCCGGGCATCGCCTACACTGTGGCGACGATGCCGGTGCAGAACGCCGAGATCGCGCGCATCTTCGAGCAGGTCGCCGACCTGCTGGAGATCCAGCAGGCGAACCGTTTCCGCGTGCGCGCCTACCGCACCGCGGCGCAGACGGTGCGCGGTCTGCCGCGGGCCCTGCACGAACTCGTTGCCCGCGGCGAAGACCTGTCGCGCCTGCCGGGCATCGGCGAGGACCTCGCCGGCAAGATCGCCGAGATCGTGCGCACCGGGAAGCTGCGGCAGCTCGCCGAGATCGGGCATCAGGTGCCGCGGGGGCTGGCGGAGCTGCTGGCCGTGCCCGGCATCGGCCCGCAGCGCGTGCGCCGGTTGCACGAGGAGCTGGGCATCCGCAGTCGCGCCGGGCTGCTGCGCGCCGCGCGGCAGCATCGGGTGCGCACGCTGCCGGGCTTCGGCGCCAGGACCGAGCAGGCGATCCTCGACGCGCTCGCCGCGCAACCGGCCGGCGCCGCGAAGCGCACGCTCTGGAGCGAGGCCGAGCCGGTCGCACGGCAGTTGGTGGCCGACCTGCGGCGGCTGCCGGGCGTGGAGGCCGTCGAAGTCGCCGGCAGCTTCCGTCGGCGCCGTGAGACCGTCGGTGACCTCGATCTGCTGGTCGCGAGCCGCCACGGCGCGACGGTGGTCGCGCACTTCGTCGGCCACGAGGACGTGGCGCGCGTGCTGGCGCGCGGCACGACCAAGGCCTCGGTGCGCCTGCGTTCGGGGCTGCAGGTCGATCTGCGCGTGGTGGAACGCGCCGCGTACGGCGCCGCGCTGGTCTACTTCACGGGGTCCAAGGCGCACACCATCGCCCTGCGGCGGCTCGCGGTGCAGCGCCGGCTCAAGCTGAACGAGTACGGCGCGTTCCGCGGCGCGCGACGCGTGGCCGGACGCACCGAGCGCGACGTCTACCGATCGGTGGGCCTGCACTTCGTCGAGCCCGAGCTGCGCGAGAACCGCGGCGAGATCGAGCTCGCGCGCAAGCGCGCGCTGCCGCGCCTCGTGCAGCTGGGCGACCTGCGCGGTGACCTGCACGCGCACACCGACGCCAGCGACGGCGCCGACGGCCTGCAGGCGATGGCTGCCGCGGCGAAGAAGCTGGGGCACGAGTACCTGGCGATCACCGACCACACCCGGGCGGCCCGCATCGCGCACGGGCTCGACGTGCGCGCCATGCGGCGGCACCTCGCGCGCATCGAACGGCTCGACCGGCAGCTGCGCGGCATCCGCATCCTGCGCTCGGCCGAGGTCGACATCCTCGCCGACGGTTCGCTCGATCTGCCCGACGACCTGCTCGCGGAGCTGGACCTGGTGGTCGCCGCCGTGCACTCCGACTTCCGCAAGTCGCGCAGCGCGCAGACCGAACGCATCCTGCGGGCCATGGACCATCCGCGCCTGCACGTGTTGGCCCATCCGAGCGGTCGGCTGCTGGGCGAACGCGAAGGCCTCGCGGTGGACCTCGAACGCATCGTCGCCGGCGCCGCCGAACGCGGCTGCTGCCTGGAGCTGAACTGCCAGCCGACGCGCCTCGACCTGCCCGACGTGTGGCTGCAGGCCGCCAAGGAGGCCGGCGTCAAGATCGCGATCTCGACCGATGCCCACAGCACGGCGCAGCTGGCGCTGCTGGCAGCGGGGGTCGGCTATGCGCGCCGCGGCTGGCTCCAGGCCGAGGACGTGCTGAACACCCGTTCGTGGGCCGACATCGCGCGATTGCTGCGGCGGGGCAGTTGATGGTCCTGCACCGGGTCCTGCGATGGCCGCTCGTGCATGCGGATGGGCAGTCTGCTGGGACTGCTGGCGCTCGACGACGTGGCGCGCGATGCGTGCCGAGAAGATGACCTGCTCGCGCCGCCGGTCTCGTGCGGCGCCGTCGGGCGCACCCTGGGGCAGAGCGTGCGTCCGCGGCTGACCGAAGGCGACGCGGGCGTGCACTGAAAATGCGCCGGCGGCGCGCGTCCTGCGCTCGTCCGGCACGTTCTCGCTCGCCGTGCCGCCGACGACGCCCAGGTGCTGCAACTCGTCGGGCAGCGAGCCAGGCGGCGGGGGGATCGGTGCGTATTGGCGCCGATGGCCGCGCCGGCGATGCTGGGCGCGTGGATCGGGTCGAGCGTTCGCGGCAGCGGCCGTGATGCGGGCCTGATCCGTGCCAGCGGAGCCGTGACGGCCGCCGCCGGCAGGGAGGCATGACCCGAACACCGAACCGAGGAGGACGACCATGAGTGGCAAGCAGAGTGGCCCCGGACCGCGCAAGCGCCACCGCGCGCGCAACGTCGAACCCAAGCACCATGACACCTATGCCAGCGAGGCCAAGCCCGCCGGGGCGCAGGTGTGCGACACCTGCGGCCTGGTGCAGGTCGCCGGTCGCTGGTCCCGCGCCGAACCGCCGGTGGACGCCGTGCGCGGTGCCCTGTGCCCGGCGTGCCAACGCACGCGGGATCGCCATCCGGCCGGCACCATCCGCGTGCCCGCGCGGCTGCTCGCGCCGCGCGACGAGATCGTGCGGTTGATCCGCCACACCGAGCAGGCCGAGGCCGAGACGCACCCGTTGGAGCGGATCATGGCGATCGACGACGACGGTGACGGCATCCTGGTCACGACGACCGGCCTGCATCTCGCACGGCGCATCGCCGATCAGCTCGCCCGACGCCTGCACGCGAAACCGAGCCTGCACTATGGGGAGGAGAACGAGGTGCGCGTCGCGTGGGAGGGATGACCGTGCATTCGCCTTGTCGTTCCGTCGCCGGAGGATCCGATGACCCTGAGCATCACGTCGCCTGCCTTCCATCACGGAGGCGCCATTCCGGCCAAGCACACCTGTGACGGCAGCGACGTCTCGCCGCCGCTCGCATGGACCGCCGGTCCCCCGGGCACCGAGAGCTTCGCGCTCGTCGTCGACGACCCGGACGCGCCGGATCCCGCGGCGCCGAAGACCGTCTGGGTGCACTGGCTGCTCTACAACCTGCCGCCGGACACGCGCGGCCTGTCCGAGGCCGTCGCGTCCCTGCCACCCGGTACGTGCGAAGGGCGCAACGACTGGCGGCGCACCGGCTACGGCGGCCCGTGCCCGCCGATCGGGCGCCATCGCTACTGCCACAAGCTCTACGCGCTCGACACCGTGTTGCCGGACCTCGGTCGGCCGACGCAGGCGAAGCTCGAACAGGCGATGCGCGGGCACGTGCTCGCCGAGGCGGTGCTGATGGGCACCTACCAGCGGCAACGCGGCTGACGATCAGCGCGCGGTCCGGCGGGCGCCGACCAGCCGGCCGAGCAGCGACACCGTCGGATGGCCGAGCATGCCGAGCACGAGACTGGCGACCACCAGCCGTGCCGATGGTTGCACCCACCAGGCGATCAGCGGCCATGCGCCGAACAGCAGGTCGACCTGGTCCCAGACGTAGAACACGATCGACCACGGGCCGGTCGTGGTGCGGCCGGGCGCGATGTCGAGGCGCCGCTTCACGAACGAGTTCGGCAGCTCGCCGAGCATCGCGCCGAGCCCCATCAGTGCGCCGAACACCGGCGACGGCACCGTGCGCCAATCGACGACCGCCAGCGCGCCGACCGCATCCCCGACCACGTGTTCCTGGAACGCCGCGAACGCACTGCCGCAGGTCACGGCGACGACCACCCCGCGCCAGGTCTTGTGGTCGCCGAACAGGCGACGGCCGCGCCACGTCGCGCCACCGTCGATCGGCCGCCGGGCCCAGCGCAGCAGGTCGCGTCGCAACACCACGCCGCCGATCGCCGCCGCGAACAGCAGCGGCAGGAACAGCCACAGGGCCTGCGCGATCGCGAACAGGAAGTCGGACATGCGGAGGGAAGAGGTCGGGCCTCGGCGGAGCCGAGGCGACGGCCGCGGTCAGGTGGGTGGGCGACAGTGCTCGGGCGCCCGTCTCACAGCAGTTCGGAAGCAGTGCCGTAGCGCTCGTGGATGACGCGGATCACGGCGTCGTTGAAGTCGGGCAGGGTGCCCAGCCGGTGGCGTTCCTCGAGGTCGCGCACGGCCGTGGCGAGCGCGTCGTCGCGCACGACGTCGCCGATCCAGCGCGAGAGGTCGCCGCGCTGCACGTGGCCGCTGAGGCGCTCGACGGGGGTGCGGGCCAGCGCGTTGCTCAGGTCCTGCAGCGACGCGACCACCGGCCCCTGCTGGTCGCCGAACCGGAACGTGAAGCGGCGATCGGCGGCGACCGGCACGTCGAGGTACTTGTGGCGGTGGCGCACGTGATGCGTGAGCCGCGGTGCGATGCGGAACCGGCGCAGGCCGCCGCCGTCCATCGGCAGCAGCACGGCCTCGTCGAGGTCGAGGTCGCCGAGCATGTCCGTCCACGCGGATGCGTCGCCCTCGCCGCGGAAGGTCGCGTGCAGCAGCCTGGCTTCGTTCGGGTCGGTCTCTCGCGTCACGAGCACGCAGTCGGTGCCGTGCAGCAGGCCGGGATCGAGGCCGGTGACGCGGTAGGTGATCAGCATGTGGCCGGCGAGGGACTGGTCGAGGATGGTCGCCTGGCCGGACTCGTGCAGGAAGTAGTGCGCCTCGTCGACGACGATGCGATGCGGCAGTCCCGTGCGCTGCCGCAGGTCCGTCAGCACGCGCAACGCGCCGGTGACGTAGTCGCGCTTCTCGGTGGTGGACAGCGTGCTGAGGTCGATCACGAGGCTGACGTCGGAGTGCCGCAGCCGGCGCACGACCTCGTTCATCGACGGCGGTGCGCCGTCACCGCCGAGCACGCTCACGCCCGGCAGCATCTCCAGCTCCTGGTAGTCGCCCTCGGGATCGAGCACGCACGTGCAGTACTGCTGCACGACGAGCTGCTCGCAGATCAGTCCGCCGACCCAGGACTTGCCCGAACGCGGATCGCCGGCGATCAGGATGTTGCGGCCGCGCATCGCCAGCGTCACGACGTCGCCGTTGCGGTCGCGTCCGAGCACCAGGCGCCGGCGACCGGTCGGAGACGCGATGCGGTCGGTGCGCGTGACCTCGTCCAGATAGCCGGCGACGGCGGCGGGACCGCTGCCCGGGATCACGATGTCCGCGGTGCGCTGCAGCGCGGCGCTGCCCCAGGCGACCGCGGCGCCGACCTCGCAGACGGCCAGCAGCTCGTGGTCGTTCTCGGCGTCGCCGATCGCCACCGCGTTGTGCGGCGACAGACGCAGGGTGCGCAGCGCCTCGCGCAGGCCGGTGGCCTTGCTGACCGCCTGCGGCAGCACCATCAGGCGGCTGCGGTTGAAGTGCAGCGTCAGCGGCAGTTCCTGCTCGCGCACGACCTGCAGGGCCTGCATGCAGTCGGCCGCCGCGAGCTCGACCACGCAGTGTCCCACCCGCACGTCGAGGTGACGCCGCCGCAGCTCGGCGACGAAGGTGGCCGGCGGGGCCGGTGCGAGCTGCGTCGATCGACCGGCGGACGGGAAGGCGACCACGGCGCCGTTCTCGGCCACGACCGCGTCGAACAGTCGCAGGTCGCCGACCAGCGAACGCAGATCGTCGAGGATGCGGCCCGTCACCAGCACGACCACGTGGCCGAGGTCGCGCACGCGACCGATCGCGGCGCGCACGGCGGGATCGAGGCGGCCGTCGGTGGCGATCGTGCCGTCGTAGTCCAGGGCGAGAACGCGCAGCTTCATCGGCTCGTCATCCGGCGGAGCAGAGCGGCGGTCGAGCAGCGCCGTCGGCGCGCGCGCCGGTCCGGCCGTGCCTGTGGACAGCATGGGCCGCCGTGGGCGCGCGCGGAAGTTCCCCTTCGCGCGCAGCGACTGCGCACTCCTGCGAACCGGCCCTGCCCTCTCTGCGGCGTGGCGCTGCGGTGATGAGGTCATTCCGGCGGCGCGAGGCGTGGCCGACAATGCCCGGTCGCCAGTCGCGGGAGGCGCGATACGCGTCGCGCGAGTTGTGACCGTCGCGACCGCGGCTGGTGCAGATCCCACAACCAACAGGAGTACGCCATGGTCGAACTGAAGAAGTGGATTCCGTTCCGGTTCCCGCGCCAGGACAACGGCAAGGCCAGGCTGCCCGTTCGCGGCACCGCCGCCATGCCGTCGAGCCTCGCGACGATGCGCGACGAGATGGAGCGCATGTTCGATCGCTTCTGGACCGACCCGATGGCGGCGATGGAGAGCCCCGACCGCTGGTTCGGCGATTTCAGCGTGGCCGAGTTCCAGCCGAAGCTCGACGTCACCGACGACAAGAACTTCCTGCGCGTGACGCTGGAGGTTCCCGGTGTCGACATGAAGGACATCGACGTCGAGGTGCAGGACGGCGTGATGACCATCGCCGGCGAGAAGAAGCAGGAGAAGACGACCGAGGACGAGGGCTGCTACCACACGGAGCGCTCGTACGGCTATTTCCGCCGCTCGATCCCGCTGCCGACCGAGGTCGAGACCGGCAAGGCCGAGGCGAAGTTCGACAAGGGCATCCTGACCGTCAAGCTGCCGAAGACCGAGAAGGCCAAGCAGCAGGCGACCAAGATCCCGATCAAGACTTCGTGATCGGAGTGATCGGAGGTGGAGGCTGCTGTGGCCGCCCGCGGGCCTCGCGCCCGCGGGCGGCGCGGCACATTCCGTCCGGCAATGGGTGAGCCATGAACGAGCGGGACGACTGGCGCCGGGCCTGGCTGGTAGCGGCATGGCCCGGCATGGGGGCGGTGGCGCAGATCGCCGCGACCCATCTGGCCTTGCAGCTGCACGCGCAGCCGATCGAGGCGATGGACACCAGGCGCGACGACGAGCCCTCGTCGGTCCACGTGAAGGGCGGCCTCGTGCAGCCGTGGCGGGCGTCCCGGGACCTGTTGCACGGCTGGCGGCATCCGCGGGCGGGCCGCGACCTGCTGGTGCTGCTCAGTGAGCGCCAGCCGCCGCAGCTGCTGCGGACCCACGCGCAGGCGCTGGTGCAGCGCGCGCGCGGCCTCGGCGTCGAACGCATCGCCACGTTCGCGGCGATGGGCACGCCGATGCATCCGGCCGGCACGCCGCGAGTGTTCGCCACCGCCACGTCGTCGGGGCTGCTCGACGAGGCGGCGTCGGCCGGCGCCATCCGCTTCGACGACGGCGAGATCAGCGGCATGAACGGCGTCCTGCTCGGCGCCGCGGCGGAGCAGGGCATCGAGGCCCTGGGGCTGATGGGCGAGATGCCGTTCTTCGCCGCGGGCCTGCCCAACCCCAGGCCCGCGGCCGCCGTGCTGGCCGTGTTCGCCCGCATCGCGAACCTCGACCTCGACCTCACCCGACTGCACGCCGAGGCGAACCGGCTCGAGCCCGTGCTCGTCGCCCAGGCCCCGGCGCAGTGGCCTGCCCTGGCAGCCCCTGCCGAGCGGCCCGGCGAGCAGATCCCCGCCGAGCTGCGCCAGCACATCGAGATGCTGTTCGCGGTCGCCGGCCAGGACCGTGAGAAGGCGCTGGAGCTGAAGGCGCTGCTCGATCGCCACGGCCTGTTCGGCGCCTACGAGGACCGGTTCCTGGACCTGTTCCGGCAGGGGAGCTGAAGCGCGCGGCAGGCGCGAGGCCGCGGGCCTGCCGGCGATGGCGATGCAGCGTGGGCCGTCAGGCCGCGAGTCGCCGCGCCGCGCCGCCGGTCAGGTGAGCGCCGTGATCAGTGCGGCGATGGCCAGCACCAGAAGGGCCAGCAGCGCGAGCAGCCACCCGCGGTGGGTGAGACGCACGCCCCACCGGGCCTTGGAGTAGGCGGCCTGCTCCTCGCTGCCGCGGGCGGTCGTCTTCGGTG
>JAEUHS010000088.1 GCA_016794035.1 Planctomycetota bacterium | reverse complement strand
GCCGCCTCGGGACGGTGCGCGCGCGAAGCAGCGGTGGCCAGCGACGCCGCCGCCGGCCAAGATGGGCCGCATGCTCCGCCTGCACGGACTGCGCAAAGCCTACGGCAGCCTCGTCGCGCTGCACGACCTCGACCTGCACATCGCCAAGGGCGAGATCCTGGCCCTGCTCGGCCCCAATGGCGCCGGCAAGACGACGACCGTGAAGTGCATCGTCGGGCTGCTGCAACCGGACGCCGGCAGCGTGCACGTCGATGGCCTCGACGCGCTGCAGGATCCCACCCACGCGCGCGCCCGCGTCGGCTACCTGCCCGAGGTCGCTCGGCTGCACGAGACGCTGACGCCGTGGGAGTACCTGCTGCTGAAGGGCCGGCTGTTCGACCTCGACGACGCGCGCACGCGCGCGACCGGCGAACGGCTGCTGGCCGGCTTCGGCCTGCTCGACCGCGGCGACGAGCCGATGGTCGGCTTCAGCCAGGGCATGCTGCAGAAGGTGTCGATCTCGGCCGCGCTGCTGACCCATCCTTCGGTGCTGGTGTTCGACGAGCCGCTGACCGGCCTCGACGTCACGACCACGCTGGTGGTCAAGGAGCTGATGCGCGAGTTCGCGCGCCGCGGCGGCGCGGTGCTGCACTGCAGCCATCTGCTCGACGTCGTCGAGACCACCGCCGACCGCATCGCGGTGCTGGACAAGGGACGCCTGCTGGCGTGCGGCACCGCCGCGGAATTGCGCCACCAGGTCGGCGCCGGCGACGCCGTGCACCTCGACGCGGTGTTCCGTTCGCTGGTCCAGGCCAGCGACCCGGTCGCGGCCGCGCGCGCGATCCTCGGCTGAACGCCGGTGTCAGCTCGCCGCGGCGTGGCTGCCGCGACTGCGGCTGCGGCCACCGCCACCACCACCGCCGGGACCGCGCCTGCCGCGGCCACCCTCGCGGCCACCCTCGCGGCCGCCTTCGCGGCGCTTCGGCATGCCGTAGCCGCGGCCGGGCGGCTTCGGCGCGTCCGTCACCTCGCGACCCTGCAGGTGCGCCTGCACGGCGGCGAACAGGCGCTTCTCGCTCGGCGCCACCAGCGACAGCGCGCGGCCGGTCTTGCCGGCGCGGCCGGTGCGGCCGGTGCGGTGCACGTAGTCCTCGAGGCCGAGCGGGAAGTCGAAGTTGACCACCAGTTCGATGTCGTCGACGTCGATGCCGCGCGCGGCGACGTCGGTCGCGACCAGGAAGCGCGTCTTGCCGCGCGAGAACGCCTGCAGACAGGCGTGCCTCGCCTCGGCGCTCTTGTCGCCGTGGATCGAGTCGGCCGGCAGGCCGACGCGCTTCAACGCGTTGCCGAGCCGTTCGCAGCCGATCTTCTTGTTGACGAAGATCAGCACGCGGCCGCTCTCCCGCTGCAGCAGACGCTCGAGCGCGCTCTGCTTGTCGTGCGCGTTGACCGCCGCGAAGCGGTGCGTGATGGTCTTGGCGCTCTGGCTGCGCGAACCGATCTGCACGCGTTCGGCGTTCGGCAGGAAGTCGTTGACCAGGCCTTCGACCTCCTTCGGCATCGTCGCCGAGAACAGCAGGTTCTGCCGCTCCTGCGGCAGGCGCACGAAGATGCGCCGGATCTGCGGCATGAAGCCCATGTCCAGCATGCGGTCGGCCTCGTCGAGCACGACCATCTGCACCTTCTCGAGGCTGATGTTGCGGCGTTCGAGATGATCGATCAGGCGGCCGGGGCAGGCGACCACGACGTCGAGGCCGCGCTTGAAGGCCGACTCCTGGATCGACATGTCGACGCCGCCGAACGCCGTGCAGACGTGCAGGCCGGCGTGCGACGCGTAGGTGCGCAGGTTCTCGGCGACCTGCACGCACAGTTCGCGGGTCGGCACGACGATCAGGCCGCGCAGGCCCGGTTCGCCGCCGCACAGCTTGTCGAGCATCGGCAGGCCGAACGCCGCGGTCTTGCCGCTGCCGGTCTGGCCGAGCCCGATCAGCTCGACGCCGGCGAGGATCTTGGGGATGGCCTGGGCCTGGATGTCGGTCGGCGTGTCGTAGCCGGCAGCGCGGACACCGCGCAGGATGGGCTCCTTGAGCCCGAGGGAAGCAAAACTCACGTAGATCGTTCTCGCGTGCGCCGCCGAGGTCGAAGCCTTCGCGGCGCGTGTTCGGTGGAAAACCAGTTGGTCAGGTCGCGGAGTCGCGGGGGGCGACTCCGGCAGCGCCTGCTGTCGTGCTACTGCACAACGACATCGCTGCATCGGCGAAGCGGCGCCTCGACTTGAGACGAGCCTTCCGGGGCAGGGTCTGCGCCGAGGCCACCCGGCGCCCGGCGACCCTCCGCCGGCGGCACGATACGGCCAGGGGCGCCGGATCTCAAGCCGACGGAGCAGGTTGCGCCGGGCGGGCGCGCGCCCGCTCGCGGTGCGCCTGCACCAGATCGACCATCGCCTCCAGCAACCGGTGCATGCGGAAGGGCTTGGGCAGCACCGTGTCCATGCCGGCCTTGCGGTACTGCTCGATGCGCTCGGCGACGACGTCGGCGGTCGTACCGAGGATCGGCACGCGCCGATCGCGCACCGGCGAGCGTGGCGCGCGGATGCGGCGCGCCACCTGGTCGCCGTTCATGCCGGGCATCTGGCCGTCGAGCAGCACGACGTCGAAGTCCTGTTGTTCGAGCAGTGCCAGCGCCATCTCGCCGCCGTCGGCCGTGGTCACCTGGCTGCCCATGCGCGTCAGCATGCGGCTGGCGACCAGTCGGTTCTGCACGTTGTCGTCCACCACCAGGACGCGCAGCCCCTGCAGCACGCCCGTGTCGACCGGCGACGCCTTGCCCGCACCCGCCGACTCGGCCGCGAGCGCGAGCATCGCGAACGTGAAGGTCGAGCCGTGGCCGACCTCGCTGGCGAGCGTGATGTCGCCACCCATCAGGCGGGCGAGCCGGCGGGAGATGCACAGGCCGAGGCCCGTGCCGCCGTGCGTCCGCGCCTGCGCCGACTGGATCTGTTGGAACTCGTCGAAGACCCGCTCCTGGTCGTCGGCGGCGATGCCGATGCCGCTGTCGACCACCTGCAGCGTCACCGCGATGCGCTCGTCGGGCATCTTCTCGGTCGCCAGCTCGATGCGGATGTTCCCCATCGGCGTGAACTTGACCGCGTTGCCGACCAGGTTGTGCAGGATCTGCCGGATCCGCACCGAGTCGCCGAGCACGTGCGGCGGACCGTCGCCACCGAACGACGTCTCCAGCGTGACGCCCTGCTGCTGCGCGCGCGCGTGGAAGATGCTGGCCGCGTCCTCGACCAGGCGCCGCAGGTCGCAGGGCTCGCTGGTGAGCTCGAGGTGGCCGGCCTCGATCTTCGCCGTGTCGAGCACCGACTGGATCAACTCCAGCAGGGTGTCGGCGCACAGCAGCACCGTGTCGACGAGCTCGCTCTGGTGGCTCGCCAGCCCGCTCTCGCGCAGCAGTTCCAGCGAACCGATCGCGCCGCTGAGCGGCGTGCGGATCTCGTGGCTGAGACTGGCCAGGAACTGGCTCTTCTTGCGATTCGCGTCCTCGGCCTGGTCCTTGGCGACCAGCAGTTCGCGCGTGCGCTCGACGACGCGCTGCTCCAGGTCCTGGTTGGCGTCGGCCAGCCGCCGATCCGCGGCGTAGAGCGCGCGGCTCTTCTGCTCGAGCAGATTCTCGGCCTGCCGGCGGGCGCGGCGCTCGCGGGCGGCCTTGCGCTGCCAGGCTGCTAGCGAGTCGCGGGACACTTCGCCTCCGGGGGAACCGCGATGTCGAAGCGGCGGCGGTTGCCGCCGCCGGTCATCTTCACGTCGGCGTCGACGCCGAAGTGCAGGAAGCAGCCCTCGATCATGCCGTGCGCCAGGCTGGCGAACGGACGCGCCGATTCGTAGTCGAGCACGAGGCCGTCCGGCGTGCGCTCGACCCGGAACGTCGGCAACTCGGAGTCGGCGTAGAGCTTGACGACCTCGTCTTCGATGTGCGCGCCGATCCCGGCCAGCAGGTCGAGCGGGTCCGTGGTGCGCCCGATGATGCCGGCGAAGCGCTCGGCGAAGACCGGGAACAGATGACGCCCGTAGCTGCGCAACACGTCGTCGGCGGTGTGGGCGATGCGCGCCGCCAGTGCCGTGACGATCGCGTGCACCTCACGCCAGTCGTAGGTGCCGGCCGTGGTGTAGGCACCACCATGGGGCAACTCGGCCTCGAGCAGCACCTCGTCGACGACCTCGACGCCGTAGCGCTGCTCGATCCAGTCGACCAGTTCACTGAAGACGACACCCTTCATCCGATCGGTCATCGTCCGCGGTCTTCACATTGCTGGAGTCGACCTCGACGCCGCCGTGCCACCGACCGATCGCCGCCGCTGCCGGGCGCGATCGGCGGCGGCCGCCTAGACCCCGAGTCGACGCGACAAGTCGGTTTGCAGCAAGCGGTTGGGGTCCCATCGCCGCTTCAGCTCGCGGAACCGGCCGACCGTCGCCTCGCCGTGCACACGCGCGAACGACGACTGCAGCAGCACCGCGTCCTTGGCGTAGTAGAAGCGGCCGCCGACGTCGAGCACGAGGTCGGCCAGCTCCTGGCACAGCCGCCACAGGGCGTCGCGCCGGCGTCGGTTGGTGCTGACCGCGAAGTCCATCGCCAGCGAGTAGCCGTCGACGGCGTGGGTCATCAGGAACGGGTCCGGCCGGTGTCGCTTCAGCACGCCGAGATACGGCACGTGGCCGGCCGCCTGGCAGCGTTCGACGATCTGGCGCAGCACGCGCTCGCCGTGCGCGAACGGCACGAACGGCTGGAACTGGATCAGGCCGCCCGGCTTCGTCATCCACTGCCAGCGCGGCACGTAGTCGAGCAGGAAGTGGAACGCGCCATGCGTCTGCAGGTACGGCGAGTGTCGTTGCTCGCGCGCGCCGGCCTGGAACTTCAGCCAGTTGACCAGCGCGACCTGGCGCAGGTGCACGGCGCCCCACATGCCCGGCCAGAGCCAGCCCTTCGGCACCACGCCGAACAGCGTCGTCGGCACGTCCTGCAGCACCGGGTCGAAGTAGCGCAGCCCCGGCGGATCCTCGCCCGGTGCGAGTTGTTCGGCACGGTGCATCAGCCCGCGGCCGAGCGCCACGCCCTTGCCGTGCAGGTCGACCCAGGACACCAGGTAGTCGGCCGTGCCGCGCAGGTCCTCGAGGATCTGCAGGTTGTGCGCGAGATCGCGCGCGACGATGCCCCAGACGCGCAGCCGCCCCGAGTGCACGCGCTTGGTCCTGATCTGCAGCCGGGTGAAACAGCCGAGCATGCCGAAGCCGGAGATCGCGGCGTGGAACAGCTCGGGCTGGCTCTCGCGCGTGCAGTGGACCTGTTCGCCGCCCGGCGTCAGCAGGTCGAACGACTCGACGCACTCGCCGAACGAACCGAGCGCGAAGTTGTTCTTGCCGTGGATGTTCATCGCCGCGGCACCGCCCATCGTCACGGCCATCGTGCCGCTGACGACCTTGGGCCAGTAGCCGTAGGCGATCGCTCGCCGCCACAGGTCGCGCACGGTGACGCCGGGCTCGACGGTGGCGATGCCGGTCTCGGCGTCGAAGCCGAGGATGCGGTTCATCGCCGACAGATCGAGCACGCGGCCGCCCTTGCTGGTCGCCGCGTCGCCGTAGCTGCAGCCGGCGCCGCGCAGCGCGATCGAGCCGCCCTGGGCCGCGACCTCGGCGAACGCGGCGGCGATCTGCTCGGCGCTGGTCGGCCGCAGCACCTGGGCGGGACCGCCGACCGCCATGCCGAAGCCGCGGACGTCCTCGTCGCGCCAGGTCGGTTGCGCCGTCGTCGTCATGGCCTCAGATCGACAGCCGGCGGAACACGAACGAAGGCACGTTGCGGATCACGAACATGATCGGGCGCCACTTCCACGGCACGTAGGCGATCGCCTTCTGCTTGTCGCGCGCGCGCAGGATCAGCTCGGCCGCCTTGTCGGCGGCGATCGCACCCTTGAGCTTCAGGCCGGCGGTCATCGGCGTCTCGACGAAGCCGGGGCGGATCGTCGTCACGCGCACGCCGTGCCGCCACAGCCGGTTGCGCAGCGCTTCGAGGTAGGTGTCCATGCCGGCCTTGCTGGCGTGGTAGACGGGCTTGCCGATCCGGCCGCGATCCTGCGCCACCGAGGTGACGCCGACGATGCAGCCCGCCTGGCGGGCGAGGAAGCGCCGTGCCGCAGCGTTGCCCCAGGCGATGCAGCCGAGCAGGTTGACCTGCACCTGCAGCCGGTCCTTCTCGAGGTCGAACTCGTCGAGCGCGACCTCGGGCATCACGCCGGCCACGTAGTGCAGCTCGTCGACCGGACCGAGGTCCTGTTCGATGCGCGCGAACAGCGGCTCGGCGGCGGCGGCATCCGCGGCGTCGTGCACGTAGGGAAAGGCGGCCTGCCGGCCCAGCGCGTCGTCGATCGTCGCCGCCATCGCCCGCAATTCGCCCTCGCGGCGCGCCAGCAGCGCGACCTTGCGGCCCGCGATCGCGAGGCGCCGGGCGACGGCGAGGCCGATGCCCGACGAGGCGCCGACGACGATGCAGGTTCCGGATCGGGAGACCATGGGCGGACTAGGAGACGCAGCCGCCGCGCGGAAAGCAACGAGGTTGCCGCCGGCGCGACGATGCCGCATCATGCGGCAGCGTGTACCGACTCCTGCTGTGTGCCCTGACCGCCTTGGCATCGATGCCGGCGCAGGGCGATGCGCCCGCACCGCCGCCGCGGCCGATCCGCATCGACAAGGTCGTCGCGACCGTCAACGACAGCGCGATCATGTGGAGCGCCCTGCGCACCAACACGTTCGGCAAGCTGCGCCTGCTCGAGGCCCGCTACGGCCGCGTGCGGCCGGAGGACATCGAGCGCGTCTCGCGCGAGGAGCTCGAGGACCTGATCGACCTGCACACGATGGCGCAGGCCGCGAAGACCTTCGGCGTCTACACACCCGATCAGATCGAGACGTTCTTCCGCCGCGACCTCGAGCGCGACGAGCAGGAGCAGATCCGCGACTTCGGCAGCCACCAGGCGTGGAACCAGGCGCTGCAGAACGCCGGCCGCACCTGGCAGACCTACGTCAGCGAGCAGCGCGTCGACAAGCTGGCCAAGTACGCCGAGGAGTTCTCGGTCGACATGCGGCTGCAGCGGCAGTCGAACCTGTTCCTGACCCCGCGCATGCTGCGCGAGACCTACGAACGCGAGCAGGGCCGCTTCGTGCGGCCGGCCGAGGCGATCGTCGCGCTGGTCGTGTTCGCCGGGCCCGACGCGGCGAGCCAGGCCGAGACGGCCGCTGCCGCGTGGCGACAGGAGGACGTGTCGAGCCGCGAACTGGCCGCGCGCTACCCCGGCGCGCTGGCCACCGACAACGTGATCGCCAGCCGCCTGCAGCTGCCCGAACTCGCGGAGTGGGCGCTGGCCGGACCCCAGGGCAACGTCTCGGCGCCGATCGGCAGCGGCGGCAAGGTGCAGGTCGCCAAGGTGATGAGCTACCTGCCCGCCCGCAACGGCCGCTTCGAGGACCTGGACGTCCAGGACGAACTGCGGCTGATGTGCCACCGCGGGGTCGTCGAGGAGTTCCGCAAGCAGGCGCTGGAACGGGCCCGCCAGCGTACCGAAGTCTGGCGGGCGCAGGGGCCTTGGTGAACCCGGCCGGCGGCCGCGGGGCCGCCCGCGTTTCGCCGAGCCGGCGGTTGCGACCCCTTCGGCCGGCCGCTCTACTCTGACGCCCCTCTCGTTGAACCGAACCGCCGCCGCCGCCGTTGTCTGCGGCGACACCGGTCCGGGCCCTCGAACCGGTTGCCAACGTGGCGACCGCCTGAGCCCGCTGCTCGTTCCCGCAAGGAGCCGTCATGGCCCATCTCGACCCGACCAAGATCAAAGTTGATTCCCACCACCAGCCGGTGTGGGAGCACGAAGAGAGTTTCCAGGACCTGATGGCGGAGCAGATCCGCCACGCGCCGTGGCTGGTGCTCTCGGCCGCGCTGCACGTGGTCGTGCTGCTGCTGCTGTGGGTGCTGATGCCCGTCGAGGAGAAGAAGGTCGTCGAGAAGAAGATCGAGATGACCGACAACCAGACCCAGCAGGTCGAGGAGCCGCCGCCGCCGCCGCCGCCGGAGACGAAGCCCGAGGAGGTCGTCGACGAAGTGGTGGTCACCGAGACCACGGTCACCGAGACCGAGACCGCATTCGACAACGTCGAGAGCGAGGTCACGTCGAAGGAGTCGGCGTTCGACAGCAACCAATGGAACTCGGCCGTCGGCCTCGGCGGCGGCGCCGGTGGCCGCTACGGCGGTCGTGGCGGTGGCAAGGGTGGCCGTGGCGGCGGCAAGTCGTACGCCGAGGCGATCGACGCCGGCCTGCAGTGGCTGAAGAACCACCAGGACGAGGACGGCAAGTGGGACTGCGACGGCTTCATGAAGCACGACGTCGAGGGCGAGGTCTGTGATGGCCCCGGCAACGCCGTGCACGACGTCGGCGTGACGGGCCTCGCGCTGCTGGCCTTCCTCGGCGACGGCAGCACGATGCGTTCGGGCCCCTATCGCCAGGTGATCAAGGACGGCGTGCAGTGGCTGCGTGGCCAGCAGGACGAGAAGGGCCTGTTCGGCACCAACGCGTCGCACGACTTCATCTACGACCACGCGATCGCGGCCTACGCGATGTGCGAGGCGTTCGGCCTGTCGAACTACCAGCTGCTGAAGCCGACCGCGCAGAAGGGCGTCAACTACCTCGAGTCGCACCGCAACCCGTACTCGGTCTGGCGCTACCAGCCGCGCGACAACGACAACGACACGTCGGTGACCGGCTGGTGCATCATGGCCTACGAGTCCGGCGAGTTCTTCGGCCTCGAGATCAACAAGGACGCGCTGAAGTACTCGGCGATCTGGCTCGACCAGGTCTCCGACCCGACCGGCCTGCACGGCTACACCAAGGCCGGCGAGCGCAGCTCGCGCAAGCCCGGCGAGCACAAGACCAAGTTCCCGGTCGAGAAGGGCGAGGCGATGACCGCCGTCGGTCTGTTCTGCCGCTACTTCATGGGCCAGGATCCCAAGGAGAAGCCGATCATGAACGCCGCCGCGAACCTGATCGCCGCCAAGCCGCCGCTCTGGGACGAGAAGGCCGGCACGATCGACCACTACTACTGGTACTACGCCACCTACGCGCTGTTCCAGTACGGCGGCAAGCACTGGACGGATTGGCAGAAGAAGCTCGAGGCCGCGGTCGTGAAGACCCAGCACCGCAGCACCGACCCGGCGAAGAAGAACCTCTACGGTTCGTGGGACCCGATCGGCGTCTGGGGCGAGGACGGCGGCCGCGTCTACAGCACCGCGATCCTGGTGCTGACGCTCGAGGCCTACTACCGCTACAGCAAGCTGGTCCGCTGAGCCCGGTGGTGCCGCGCCGCGGCACCCGTCACGGTCCCTCCACCACGGCCCGCACCGCCCGATCGGCGGTGCGGGCCGTGTCGCGTACCGGCAGGCTCGCGTGGCTCCGCGCGCCGACGCGCGCCCCGCGCCACCGTCGCCGCGAGCCCGACGCGCCGCGTGAACCGCACGCCGCGCGAGAGCGTTCGGCCTGGCGTCCGCGCGAGTCGGCCCGGCTCGCGCCCGCGAGAACCCACGAGGAGTCGCCATGGCCCAGCTCGATCCAACCAAGATCCACGTCGCGTCCGATGCCCAGCCCGTCTGGGAAACGCAGGTGTCGTTCCAGGACACGATGGCCGAGCAGTTCCGCCGAGCGCCGTGGCTGATGGTCTCGGTCGGCCTGCACGCGGTCGCGCTGCTGCTGCTCTACGTGCTGCTGCCCGCCGAGGAACGCCGTCAGGTGGCGAAGAAGGTCGAGGTCGCGCAGCAGGCGGTGCAGCCGGTCGAGACGCCGCGCCCGATCGAGCCGCCCACGACCACGCCCGAGCCGGTGCACGAGCCGACCGAGGTGCGCGAGACCGAAGTCGCCGACACCGAGTCGTCGTTCGACCGCGCCGAGAGCGACGTGCCCTCGACGGAATCGTCGTTCACGAGCGACCAGTGGAACACCGCAGTCGGCCTCACCGGCGGCGCCGGCGGCCCCTCTGGCGGACGCAGGGGCTCCAGGAGCTGCCGCACGACCCACAAGTCGTTCGCCGAGTCGATCGACGCCGGCCTGCGGTGGCTGAAGAACCACCAGGACGAGGACGGCAAGTGGGACTGCGACGGCTTCATGAAGCACGACGTCGAGGGCGAGGTCTGCGACGGCCCCGGCAACGCCGTGCACGACGTCGGCGTG
>JAEUHS010000046.1 GCA_016794035.1 Planctomycetota bacterium | reverse complement strand
GGTTCAAGACCGGCGCCAAGTCGCTGAAGTCCGGCGGCAGCACGGCGAAGAACCTCGTCACCGGCGTCCGGGACGTCAAGCAGGGCGTCGACCTGTTCGCGCAGGGTGGCAAGGCCGGCGGCATGGCCGCGTCGCAGGCCGCGACCAGCCAGCAGTTCGCGCAGATCCGGCAGCACGCGACCGAGTTCTGCCGGCAGCTGTGCCCCGGCCTCGACCCGAACCAGGTGTTCGCGGCCATCGGCCTCGGCTCGGTCGAGAAGTTCGCCGTCGACCTGGCGCCGTTCCTCGGCGCCGTGTCGTCGGGCGGCAAGGCGCTGGTCGGCTGGGCCGGCGTCGCCAAGACCGCGTGGGACAAGCACTCGATCGAGAACAAGCGCTTCGCGATCGCGGTCGGTGATCCCGAGGCCGCGTTCGACGGCCTGATGGTGTTGTTGCAGCGGGAGATCGCCAGCAAGAGTGCGAAGGCGGGCGTGCAGACCGGCGCGTTCGCCGGCAAGGCGCTCGGGGTGTTCCTCGACGGTGGCGCGGTCAGCGGACCGGTCGTCGGTCTGCTGGAGACCCTGGCCGAGATCTTCCAGACCATCGTCGAGTACGTGCGTGACTACCGCGAGTGCGCCGCCGCCAACGAGGCGCTGCGCCTGGGAGCGCTGAACCTCGACCTGTTCGAGATCAGTCCGATCCTCGGCTGCTACTTCCTGTGCGTGCAGGACCACAGCACGATCATCAACTTCGCCGTCGGCGACTACGGCACGCCCAACTTCGTGTTCGACGCCGAGCGCCTGATCAAGAAGATCGACCCGGTGCTCGAGCGCTCACGTGCCTACATCCAGGCGTCGCGGCTCGAGATCCCCGGCATGGCGACGGCGAAGGGCATCGCCGAGCAGAAGGGCGCCGTCGACAAGGTCAAGGGCGCGATCACCGATCGCCTGGAGCAGTGGTTCCTGAAGCCCGAGAAGCCGCCGAAGGTCGACAAGGCGCGCATCGTCGGCTACGGCCATCAGCCCGGCGGCGGTTTCGGCCCGAAGGCCTGAGCCGGCGCCGCGCGCCACACGACGAGCGCGCCCAGGACCTCGGCCGCGCCCGCGATCGCGAACGCCAGCACGTAGCCGCGCAGGCCCGGTCCGCCCAGCGCGATCAGGCCGCCGCAGCAGAGCGGCCCGAGCAGGAAGCCGAGCGCGCCGGCGGCGTGGAACGACGCCATCACGGTCGTGCGGTCGAGCGCCGGTCCACGTTCGAGCAGCCACAGCAGCGTCGGCACGAACATCACCGCGCTGGTGACGCCGAGCCACGGCATCAGGCCCCACAGCCAGCCCGGCGGCACGACGGCGACCAGCGCGACGCCGAGGCCGTAGAGCAGGCTGCCGCAGCCGACCAGCGCGCGCCGCGACCAGCGTTCGGCGAGTCGGCCGGCGGGGTACGACAGCAGCGCGAACGGCAGCAGGAACGCCGCCAGCAGCATGCCGATCTGCGGCGTTGCGACGCCGTGCACGCCGCGCAGCAGCAGCGGGAAACCGGCGGTGAAGAAGCCGACCGTGAAGCGGTCGGCGAACGCCAGCAGCAGCGGCGCGCGCAGGCGCGGTTCGTGGCGCACCGCGCCGAGCACGTCGCGCCAGCCGTGCTGCCGCCGTACCGGCGTGTTGGTCGGCAGCAGCCAGGCGGCCATCGCGGCGGCGAGCAGCAGCACGACGCTCGCCACGTGCAGCGTCAGCAGCGGGTCGTCGCGGCCGATGCGACCGCCGAGCGCGGCGCCGAGCGCGACGCCGAGCGTCAGGCCGGCGCCGACGCAGCCGAGCGCACGCCCGCGCCGTTCGCCGGCGGCGTCGGCGACCAGGCCCATCAGCAGCGTCAGCGCGGTGATGTGCGCGGCGCCCTCGGCGGTGCGCAGCAGCAGGAACGTGGTGTAGTCGAGCGGGTGGGCCAGCGCCTGCATCAGGACCGCGTCCAGCAGCAGCGCGACCAGCGCCAGTTCGCGGCGGCGGCCGGAGCGGGCGACCCACAGGCCGATCAGCGGCGCCGCCAGCAGCGCGCCGAGCTGGTTGGCCGACAGGAACAGCGTCGTCAGCGCGTCGGACACCTGGAACCGCTCGAGCACCAGCGCGCGCAGCACCGGCACCGGCAGCGTCTCCGGCAGCAGCAGCAGGAACGTGACCAGTCCCAGCAGCAGCGTGCGGCCGGTCGTCAGACCTGCGGATGGCATCGTCAGCTCGTCGCCAGCGCCCAGCGCCCGGCGATGCCGGTGGCGCGGCCCTCCTCCTGCAGCTTGTGCAGGCCGGCGAGCAGCGACCGCGCCGCGAACGGGAACAGCTTCGGGTCGGCGTCCCAGTAGACCTGCGGCAGCAGTTCTTCGACGGTGCGGCCGGTCGTCGACAGCGCGCCCAGCAGCGCGCTCTCGCGCTGGCGGCGGTGGCGCAGGTACTTCGCGACCAGCTTGTGGCCGTCGCGCAGCGCGGGGCCGTGCGCCGGGTACAGCGTCGTCATCGGACTCTGCGCCAGCCGTTCGAGGCTCTGCAGGTAGGTCGCGAGGTGGCCCTCGGGCGGATCGACGATGATGGTGCTGACCGTCGACAGCATGTCGCCGACCAGCATCGAGCCGTAGCGCGACTCGCGGAAGCACAGGTGGCCGCGGTCGTGGCCGGGCGTGTGCAGCGCCAGCAGTTCCCAGCCGGGTCGGCCGTCGGGCGTGGTGCCGAGCGGCACGCGCATGCCGTCGTCGAGCGCCGCACCGGCGCGGAAGCCGGGCTCGAGCCGCGACAGCGTCAGCGGGTGGCCACGCACCGGCAGGTCGAGCGCCCCGCTGAGCGCGTTGACGCCGCCGACGTGGTCGACGTGGTGGTGGGTGAGCAGGATGCCCTCGAGCGTGGCGCCGCCGCGCGTCAGTTCCTCCAGCAGGCGAACGAGTCGCAGCTGCTCGCTCTGGTGCGGCGAGCCCGGATCGACGACCCACAGCTTCTCGTGGCCGACGATGTAGCAGTTGGTCGTCGTCGCCGGCGGCAGCGTCGGCGTGCGCAGCGGCGCCATCACGATGCCGGGCGAGAATCGGACCTGGTGCAGGCGGCCAGCGGCGTACTCGTGGGCGGTGTGCGCGATCGCGTCGGCGAACGCGGCGAACGAGCCGGCCCGGGCCAGGTGTTCGAGCAGGATCACGACCGGCGGCACCAGCAGGAGGTCGCCGTTGCGCCACGACGCCAGCGCCTGCTGCGGCAGCCACCAGCGGCCCCGCTGCAGTTCGCCGGGCCACACGTCGGGGCGTGGGCCGGCGGTGCCGGCCGTGCACTCGGCGAGCGGCACGTGGAAGAACACCGTGTCGTATCGCACCGGCGCGAACGGCGGCGTCTCGATGCGGCACAGCTCGCGCAGCGGCTTCGGCGGCGCCACGCCGGCGATCAGCGCGGGCCACGGCGAGGGGCCCGGCGGCGGCGTGGCCTCGCGCCCGCGCGCTTCGTCGGCCAGCAGCTGCTCGCGCAGGTCGCGCAGGCTGTCGCCGTCGGTGCGCGAGGCCGGCAGCGTGTGCCGCACCAGCCCGGTCTCCTCGAACAGCTCGCGGTGCGCGCAGGCGGCCAATGCCGCTGCCTCGTCGCCGTGCACGCGATCCTCGTCGCCGACCGTGCCGCCCGGCAGCGCCCAGTAGCCGCCGAAGAAGCGCAGCTCGGGCGAGCGTTCGGCGAGGAAGACCTCGAGGGATCCGCCGTCACCGCGGGTGATCAGCAGGGCGGCAGCGGTGCGGCGGCTCATCGACGCGCCCAGGCTACCGGCTGCCGGCGCTGCGGTCGATCATCCGCGCGTCGCATTGCGCAGCGTCAGCAGCGCCATCGCCGTGCCGTAGCTGCGGCCGAGTTCGTGGCTGTCGACGAAGCTGCCGTCCAGCTCCGGGATGCGCTGCAGCAGCTCGACGAACCGCTGCCAGTGCGGCGCCTGCTCCGCCTCGGGCAGCAGGCGCACGGCCTCGCTGGCGTGGAACAGCGAGTGGAAGAAGAAGAACCCCGCCAGCTCGCCGTCGCTGTGGAAGTCGTTGCGGCGCACGGTCTCGAGGTTCTGCATGTGGCCCCAGAACTGCTCGAGCGCGAAGCGCAGCTTGTCGAGGTCGCTGCGGCCGACCTGCAGCAGCACGCCCTCACACACCGGCATGCGGCCGGCGCTGTCCTTGAGGCCGGTCGGCCGGCCCTTGGCGGTGCCGCCGTAGACGTAGGCGCCGGACTGGAAGCGCGCGCTGAGCAGCGCGCCCGCCGCCTTGTCGGTGACCTCGGTCGGCACCGAAGCACCGGCGGCCTTGGCGACCAGCAGCTGCTGCAGCACGGCGCCGGTCGCGAACGCGTTCTCGTACTCGTGCGCCCAGAAGCCGCTCGGTCGCTGGCGCCCGGCCGCGGCGGCGACGAGCTCGTTCATCTGCCGCAGCAGCTGCCGGCGGCGGCCCTCGTCGCCGCTGGTCTCGGCGCGGCGCGCGAAGTACATCAGCCGGTAGGCGTCCGAGTAGCAGTCCTCGTTCTTGCCGCGGTTCAGGTGCGTCGGATCGAGCAGGTAGCGCTCGCCGCGGCTCAGCGCGCGGTCGGTCAGGCGCTGCAGCCGGTTCGACGTCGTCGGGCGGTACTCGAGCAGCGCCGTGCACGCGATCGCGGTGATCGCGACCCAGACGTTCGGCGTGATCTCGCTGTCCGGCCAGTAGGCGTAGCGCGAGTCGGTGAAGCCGCCGTCGTCGCGCTGGTGCGCGAGCAGGAACTCGACGCCGGCGCGCGCGATCGCGTCGGGCGTCATGCGGTCGCCCTGCCAGGTCGTGTCCCTGGGCAGCCCCTGGTAGGCGGACTCGGGCAGCGCGTCCATCGACTCGAAGCCCGCGAACGCCGCGCCGAGCGGCCGGTCGTCGGGGCCGGGCGTCGAGTTGGCGCGCGCGCGCCGGCCCCAGATGGCATCCGGGAACCTGGCGGCGACCGCCTCGAAGCGACGCATCGCTTCGGACTCGCGACCTTCGCGCAGCGCGTCGAGGGCGCGCCGGTAGCCGGCCTCGGCGCTGTCGAGCTGCTCCACGGTCGGCTGGACGTTGCGTTCGCTCGCGAGTGCCTGCTCCGGTTGTCGCAGCAGTCGTTGCAGGTGGGCGATCCGGCGCCAGTCGTCCTGCGACTTCGTGTCGTTCTTCAGCGCCAGCGCCAGCGCGTCGCTCCAGCGACCGACCTGCCGCAGCTCGTCGACGGTGGCGGCGGCGAGCTCGACCCCGGCGTGCTCGAGCACGCGCACGCACAGGCTCGCGAACCAGTGGCCGTGGAAGGTGCGGAAGCGTTCGACCCAGTGCACGACCCTGCCGTCGCCGTCGAGCCAGATCACCGCCGGTTCGACGAACGCGAGCGGCCGCAGCCCGAAGCGTTCGCACAGGCCTTCGTCCATCATGCAGCGCAGCGGCACGAACGCGTGATTGCACAGCTCCGCGACCTCGGGGTCGCCGAACACCACCTGCCGCATGTAGACGTCGAGCACCGGCGCGCGGTACATCTGCCGCCCCTGCAGGCCCTGCTCCTGGATGCGGTGCACGTACCAGAGCACCAGCGTGCCGCGCCGCTTCGCCTCGGCGCAGGCGGCGTCGAGCAGCGCACCGCGGTCGACCTCGACCCGCTCGGGCTTCGGGTCGCGTTCGTGGAACTCCTGGCCGTCGCTGCGCCAGGCGATGTGGTCGTCGAGACCGAGCGTCGCCGCGATCGGGCGGGGCGGCTCGTCCTGGGCGCCGAGCGGTGCGAGCGAGACGGCGAGAACGAAGGCGGCGAACGGGCGTGGCATGGGCGGTTCTCCGGCGGCGGCATGCCGCGGGGCCCCAGAGCCTACTCGACCGGTCGGCTGGCTACTCGTCGGGATCGGCGCTGCCGTCCTGCAGCCGCTGGATCGCCTCGTTGGTGCCGAGCAGCACCACCTCCTGGCCCTCCTGCAGCACCAGGTCCGGCGTCGCGGCCGTGTGCACGCGGCGGCCGTTCTCGCTGCGGATCGCGGTGACGACGACGATGCCGCTGCGGCTCGCCTCGGGGATCGCGTCGACCGACAGGCCGATCCAGGCGTCGGGCACCGGCAGCGTGTGCACGCCGTAGCCGTCGGGCAGCCGCAGGTCGTCGCCGCTGCCGAGGCCGTGCAGCGACAGCTTCGCGCTGCGGCGCTGCTGGCCGAGCACCTCGCTGCCGAGGGTCGTGATCACGTCCTGGTGACGCATGCGGCCGATCAGCCGCGCCGGCTTGCCCGGCATCACGACGGCGAGCTCGCGCAGCTCGGGGTCGTCGAAACGCGGCATCACGGTGGCGATCGAGTCCTCGGGGTGCGCGGTGACGACCGGCCGCGTCAGGTCGGCCGCGATCACCGCGCCGGTCAGGCTCGGGTCGTTGAGGAAGTGCTTCACGTCCTGCAGTTCGATGCGGCCGATCAGCGCCTCGGTGCCGTCGGTGACGTAGAGCGTGTCGCCGCGGTGTTCGCCGAGCAGCGCCATCACCTCGCCGAACGGCGCCGTGTCGCGCACCGTCACGCAGTCGCGGCGCAGCACGTCGCGCACGTAGGTCGTGCGCACCGCGAGGTCCTCGATGCCGCCCGGCAGGTGTTCGCCCTTGGCCTTGATCGCGGCGGTGTAGTAGCTGTCCTCGTCGATCAGGCTGGCCGTGATGCTGGCGACGATGCTGCACAGCATGACGGGCAGCGTCAGTTCGTAGTGGCCGGTCAGCTCGAACACCAGCACCACCGCGGTCACCGGCACGTGCATCGTCGCGGCCGTCAGGCCGGCCATGCCGACGAACACGAACGTCGACGTCTGGCTCGGATCGCTGAAGCCCAGCGTGCGCAGCACGTAGGCGAACATGGCGCCGAACGCGGCGCCGATGACCAGGTTCGGCGTGAAGATGCCGCCGAGGCCGCCGGAGCCGACCGTCGCCATGGTAGCGATCTGCTTCCACAGGAACAACGTCAGCACGACGCCGATCGCGGGGTTGCCGTGGGCGACGATGCCGATCACCTCGATGCCGTTGCCCCAGGTCTCCGGCATGAACGTGCCGATCGCGCCGACCACGAGCCCGCCGAGCGCCATCAGCAGCGGCAGCGGCAGGCGCAGGCGCTGGAAGCCGCGACGGCCGGCCGACAGCGCGGCGCGGAACAGGATGCCGCCGAAGCCGCACAGCACGCCGAGCAGCATCGCCGCCAGGATCAGGGTCCACGGCAGCGTGGTGACGTACTCGGCGGTCAGCTTGTAGAGCGCGTCCTGGCCGAGCATCTTCTGCCGCACGATCGTCGCCAGCACCGAGGCGACGACGATCGGCGCGAACACGCTCATCGCGAAGTTGCCGAGCACGGCCTCCATGACGAAGATCGCCGCCGCGATCGGCGCGTTGTAGCTGGTGGCCATGCCGGCGGCGACGCCGCAGCCGATCAGCACCGCGCGCGGCCGCGAGCCGACCTTGGTCCAGCGCGCGATCAGCGTCGCGACGGTGGCCGCGATCTGCGAGTTCGCGCCCTCGCGACCGATGCTGCCGCCGCTGCCGATCGTGCACGCCGACGACACGATCTGCACCGCGCATTCCCGGACCCGGATCGTGCCCTTGCGCAGCTGCACCAGCGCGACCAGGTCGGTGATGCCGAACGGCGGCTTCTTGCCGCGCAGCAGCAGCAGCAGCAGCCCCGCCGCCAGGCCGCCGGCGGTCGGCACCACCAGCGTCTGCCACCACTCGAGGTTGGCGCGCACCGCGAGCGACAACGACGCGCCGGGGCCGCACAGGGTGTGCTGGATCCAGTTCAGCGCCAACTGGAAGTAGCTGCCGAGCAGGCCGCCGAGCACGCCGATGATCGCAGCGAGCAGGAAGATCGCGAACGCACGGAGCGGGATGCCCTTCTGCTGCTGCATCGAGGTGCGCAGAAGGGTGCGGTCGTGGGGGAGGCAGGTCAAGCATCGTGTGCGAGGGCGTCCTTATGGCGCCTTTGTGCAGGCCTGCGGCGGACTGATGGCACCCTGATCGCCGCGCGTTCACCAAGGGACTAGGGTGCGGCCGTGAGCCGAGTCCGACCATGCGTGCCACCCTCCAGATCCTGTCCACCATCGCCTGCTTCGCCCACGTGGTCGCGTTCGAGCGGGCGTTCGAACGCCTGCTCGTCCGGGTGCGCCCCCATGACGGGCCGAAGCCCGACCCGGTGGCACCGATGACTGCGGTGTTGCTGCTGTTGCTGGCCGTGGCCGCCTTCGTCTACCTGCTCGTTGCCGTGCTCCGGCCCGAGAAGTTCTGAGGGACCCATGGCCCGCAAGACCACGTCGCTGTTCGCCGCCGAACTCGTTCGGCCCGCGGTCACGGCCTCGTTCCGCAAGCTGCACCCGCGGACGATGGCCAAGAACCCCGTCATGTTCGTCACCATGGTCGGCGCCCTGCTGACGACGCTCTGCATCCCGGCGGCCGGGGACGAGACCGGCTTCGTGCTGCAGCTCGCGCTGTGGCTGTGGTTCACGGTGCTGTTCGCGAACTTCGCCGAGGCGATGGCGGAGGGGCGGGGCAAGGCACAGGCCGACGCGCTGCGACGGCAGCGGTCCGAGACCTGGGCGCGGCGGCTGCGCGACGGCGGCGGCGAGCAACGGGTCGCGGCGACCGACCTGAAGAAGGGGGATCTCGTGGTCTGCGAGACCGGCGACACCATCCCGGCCGACGGCGACGTGATCGAGGGCATCGCCAGCGTCGACGAATCGGCGATCACCGGCGAGTCGGCGCCCGTGATCCGCGAGAGCGGCGGCGACCGGTGCGCGGTCAGCGGCGGCACGCGCGTGCTCAGCGATCGCATCGTCGTGCGCGTCAGCGCCGAGCGCGGCCACGGCTTTCTCGACCGCATGATCGCGCTGGTCGAGGGTGCGCGGCGGCAGAAGACGCCGAACGAAGTCGCGTTGACGGTGCTGCTGGCGGCGCTGACGCTGATCTTCCTGCTGGTCTGCGTGACGCTGCGCCCGTTCGGCGCGTTCGCCGGTGCCGAGCTGTCGACGCCGGTGCTGATCGCGCTGCTGGTCTGCCTGATCCCGACCACGATCGGCGCGCTGCTGAGTGCGATCGGCATCAGCGGCATCGATCGCCTGATCCAGCGCAACGTCCTGGCCACCAGCGGCCGCGCCGTCGAGGCCGCCGGCGACGTCGACGTGCTGCTGCTCGACAAGACCGGCACGATCACGCTCGGCAACCGGGTGGCGACCGACATGGTGCCAGCGACGGGCGTGGAACCGGCGCAACTCGCCGATGCCGCGCAGCTCGCATCGCTGGCCGACCAGACGCCGGAGGGGCGCAGCATCGTCGTGCTCGCGAAGGAGCGCTTCGGACTGCGTGGCCGCGAGGTCGCGGCGCCGCATGCGACGTTCGTGCCGTTCAGCGCGGCGACGCGCATGAGCGGGGTCGACTTCGCCGACACCGGTGGCAGGGGCCGCAAGATCCGCAAGGGCGCCACCGAGGCGATCAGCGCGTTCGTCGCCGAACAGGGCGGCCGGCCGAACCGCGAAGTGCTGGTCGCCGCGGAGCAGATCGCGCGCCGCGGCGGCACGCCGCTGGTCGTCGCCGACGGCAGCCGCATGCTCGGCGTCGTACACCTGAAGGACGTGGTCAAGGGCGGCATCCAGCTGCGCTTCGCGCACCTGCGAGCGGTCGGCATCCGCACCGTGATGATCACCGGCGACAACCCGCTGACCGCGGCGGCGATCGCCGCCGAGGCGGGTGTCGACTCGTTCCTGGCCGAGGCGACACCGGAGATGAAACTGCAGCGCATCCGCGACGAGCAGGCGGCGGGGCGGCTGGTGGCGATGACCGGCGACGGCACCAACGACGCACCGGCGCTGGCGCAGGCCGACGTCGGCGTGGCCATGAACACCGGCACCCAGGCGGCGCGCGAGGCCGGCAACATGGTCGACCTCGACAGCAACCCGACCAAGCTGCTCGACATCGTCGAGATCGGCAAACAGCTGATCATGACCCGCGGCGCGCTGACCACGTTCAGCATGGCCAACGACGTCGCCAAGTACTTCGCGATCCTGCCGGCGATGTTCGCCGGCGTCTACGCCGCGAACGCAGGATCGCCGGGGCCGCTGGCGGCTCTCGACGTGATGGGCCTGCACTCGCCGCAGAGCGCGATCCTGAGCGCCGTGGTCTTCAACGCGCTCGTCATCGTCGCCCTGATCCCACTGGCGCTGCGTGGCGTCGCCTATCGCCCGGCGGCCGCGGCGGTGGTGCTGCGGCGCAACCTGTTGCTCTACGGCCTGGGTGGCGTGCTGGCGCCGTTCGCCGGCATCAAGCTCCTGGATCTGCTGCTGACCGCCCTGCACCTGGTCTGAACCGCGACTGCCCCATGTTCACCCTCCTGCTCTACCTGCTGCTCGGCCTGATCGTCTTCGGGTTCCTGTTCCTGCTCACCCCGTGGCTCGAGAGGGCCTGAGCAAGCGAGGCCTCCCCACATGGATGCAATCCTCCTGATCACGATCGTCGTCGGCGGAACTGCGGTGCTGTCGTGGCCGCTCGGTCGCTACTTGCGCTGGGCCATGGACCCACTGTCGCTGGCCGGCCCGGCCGGCCGGTTCGATCGGCTGTTCCGCGCGTTCGGCGGGCGCCTCTGTGCGGCGCAGCAGGACTGGAAGCAGTACTGCTCGGCGCTGCTGGTCTTCAACGTGGTGATGTTCACGCTCGCCTTCGGCATCCTCGGGCTGCAGCAGTGGCTGCCCCTGAACCCGGACGGCAAGGGGGCGCTCGAGGGCAGCCTGATCTTCCACACCGCCGCGTCGTTCACGTCGAACACGAACCTGCAGCACTACAGCGGCGAGGTGCACATGAGCTACCTGTCGCAGCTCGGTGCGCTGATGTGGCCGCAGTTCGTCTCGGCGGCGACGGGTATCGCGGCACTGACGGCGATGGCGCGTGGGCTCCCCGGGCGCGCGCAGATGGGCAACTTCTTCGTCGATCTGCAGCGGGCGACGTTCCTCGTCCTGTTGCCGCTCGCGGCGCTCGTCGCCCTGCTCATGGTGCTCGGCGGCATGCCGATGACCCTGCAGGGCGCGGCCAAGGTCATGACGCTCGAAGGCGTCGAACAGATCATCGCGCGCGGACCGGTGGCCGCGTTCGTCGCGATCAAGCAACTCGGCACCAACGGCGGTGGCTTCTTCGGCCCTAACAGCGCGCACCCGTTGGAGAATCCGAGCTTCTTCACGAACGTGGTGTCGACGGTCTCGATCTTGCTGATCCCGATGGCGTCGGTGTGGATGTTCGGTCGCATCGTCGGGCACCTGCGGCATGCGACGGTGCTGTTCGCCGTGATGCTGTTGCTGCTGCTGGTGAAGATCGGAGCCGCGGTGGTCGCCGAATCGGCGCCGACGCCGGCGTTCGCGGGCCTGCCGATCGCGCAGGACACCGGCAACCTGGAGGGCAAGGAACTGCGGTTCGGCGCCGCGGCCGGGCCGCTGTGGGCCGTCGCCACGACCTGCACCAGCAACGGCTCGGTCAACTGCATGCACGACAGCCTGAACCCGCTGACCGGCCTCGTACCGATGGTCGGCATGTGGCTGAACGCGACCTTCGGCGGCGTCGGCGTCGGCATGATCAACATGTTCCTCTACGTCGTGCTGGCGGTGTTCGTCGCCGGGATGATGGTCGGCCGCACGCCCGAATACCTGAACCGCCGCATCGAGATGCGCGAGGTCAAGCTGGCCGTGCTCGCGATGTTCGCGCACGCGTTGTTCGTGCTCGGCGGCACGGCGTTGTTCGCGGCGACGGCCTGGGGGCAGGGCACTCTGAACAACCCCGGCGCGCACGGCTTCAGCGAGATCCTGTACGAGTTCTCGTCGGCGTCGGCGAACAACGGGTCGGGCTTCGAGGGCCTTGGCGACAACACGGTGCCGTGGAACGTCGCGACCGGGCTCGTGATGCTGCTCGCGCGCTACCTCCCGATCCTGCTGCCGCTGGCGATCGCCGGCTCGCTGGCCCGGAAGCGGGCGTCCAGCGCGTCGGCCGGCACGCTCGGCGTCGACACGATCACATTCGGCGGGATGCTGCTCGCGACGATCGTGTTCCTCGGTGCCTTGACGTTCTTTCCCGCGGCGGCGCTCGGTCCGGTCGCCGAACACCTGCAGTTCCCGAAGTGACGCCGAGGAGAAGACCCATGTCGATGATCCTGACCAGTCTGAGGCTCGCCGTGATCACGGTCCTGGTGTGCGTGCCCGGCTACACGGCGCTGATCCTGGGTTTCGCGCAGCTCGCGACGCCCCACACCGCGAACGGATCCCTGCTGACCAGCGCCGACGGCGAGGCCGTGGTCGGCAGCCACCTGCTGGCGCAGGCGTTCACGCAGCCGCGGTACTTCTGGCCGCGGCCGTCGGCCGTCGGCTACCACGCCGCCGGTGCCGGCGGCAGCAACAAGTCGCCGACCAGCACCGACGTGACCGACCGCGCGCAGCAGCTCGTCGCCGCCTACGGCGCCACGAGCGACCAGCCGCTGCCCGCCGACCTCGCCGCGGCCTCGGGCAGTGGGCTCGATCCGCATGTCACCGAGCGCGCGGCGCTCTACCAGGCGGCCCGCGTGGCGGCGGCGCGCGGCCGGCCGCGCGCCGAGATCGAGCGGATCGTGCGCGGCCTCGCGTTCGCGCCCGGCGGGTTCTTCGCCGGCGAACGGATCGTCAACGTGCTCGAGCTGAACCGCGCGCTCGAGCGGTAGCATCGCACCGGCGCCATGGAGTCCGCCGAACCCGCCCGCCCCGACCCGGACCGCCTGCTGCGGCAAGTGCAGGCGGCGGAGGCGCACGGCCGCCGCGGTCGGCTGAAGATCTACCTCGGTGCCGCGCCGGGCGTCGGCAAGACGTTCGCGATGCTGTCGGCGGCCCGCCGCCGGCTGGCGCAGGGCCACGAGACGGTCGTCGGCTGCGTCGAGACGCACGGCAGGGCCGAGACCGCCGTGCTGCTGCAGGGGCTCGAGGTGCTGCCGCTGCGGTCGGTCGAGTACCGCGGCACGGCGCTGCGCGAGTTCGACCTCGAGGCGGCGTTGCGGCGGCGACCCGCGCTGTTGCTGGTCGACGAACTCGCCCACACGAACGTGCCCGGCTCGCGGTTCGCGAAGCGCTGGCAGGACGTCGAAGCGTTGCTGGAGGCCGGCATCGACGTCGACACGACGCTGAACGTGCAGCACCTCGAGAGCCAGAACGACCTGGTCGCCCAGGTCACCGGCGTGCAGGTGCGTGAGACCGTTCCGGACCGCGTCGTCGACCGCGCGCAGGAGGTCGTGCTGGTCGACCTGCCGCCCGACGCGCTGCTCGAACGGCTGCGCACCGGCCGGGTCTACGTGCCCGAGGTCGCGCGGCACGCGGTCGAACGGTTCTTCACCAAGGGCAACCTGACCGCGTTGCGCGAACTGGCGCTGCGACGCACCGCGCAGTGGGTCGACGGGCAGCTGCAGGCGTGGCGGCGCGACCAGGGTGTCGAGCGCGTGTGGGGGACCGGCGAGCGCATCCTGGTCGCGGTCGGCCCCAGTCCACTGTCGGCGCGGCTGGTGCGCGCCGCCCATCGCACCGCCCGCGGCCTGCACGCGGAGCTGTTGGCGGTGTTCGTCGAGGAGCCCGGCCGACCGCTGCCGCCGGCGCTGCGGGATCGGGTGACCGCGCACCTGCGACTGGCCGAGTCGCTGGGCGCCCGCACGGCGACCATCGAGGCGAACGATCCGGCCACGGCCGTGGTCGCCTTCGCCCGTGCCCACGACGTCGCGCGCATCGTCGTCGGCAAGAGCGGCCGCACCCGCTGGCAGGAACTGCTGTTCGGCTCGTTCCCGATCGACGTGATCCGACGCAGCGGCGACATCGACGTGCACGTGATCCGCGGCGCCGAGGACGAGCCGGCGGCCGCCGGTGCCCGTGACGCGGCCGCGCACGCAACCGCGGAGCCGCGGCCGGCCGTGCGCGAACTGGCGATGGCGGCGGCGGTCGTCGGCGTCGCGGCGCTGGTCGCGCTGTCGGTGCACGAACCGGGCGACCTGTCGATCGAGGCGATGGTGCTGATCCTCGGCATCGTGGTGGTGTCGCTGCGCTGCAGCCGCATGGTGGCGATCGCCGCGGTGTTCGGCAGCGCGGCCGCGTTCAACTTCCTGTTCACCGAGCCGCGCTTCACGTTCACCATCACGGACCCAGGTTATGTCGTGGCGTTCGTCGTGATGCTGGTGATCGGCCTCGTGGTCACCTCGCTGGTCAGCCGCGCGCGCGAGGGCACCGCGCGCGCCAGCCGACGCGAACGGGAGACCGTGGCC
>JAEUHS010000133.1 GCA_016794035.1 Planctomycetota bacterium | reverse complement strand
CACGCCGGCGCCCGCGAACGGCCTGCCGCTGCGGCGGCAGCCGGCGATCGTGCGCGACCTGCCCGGCGCGGTGCACGGTCGCCACCTGCTCAGCGCCGGCAGCGCGGTGCCCGACGGCGCGGCCGTGGTGCAGGACGGTCTGTTCCTCGGCACCGCGCGGGCGCTGTCGTTCGGCCTGGGACTGGTGACGTCGTTCCCCGCCTCGCGGCACCGCTGGAGTCTGCTGCTGCTGCCCGCCGATCCGGCGGCGCGGCCGCGCGAGCTCGACGGCGTGATCGTGCAGACCGACGGCACCGACTGCTGGCTGCGGTGGCAGCACGACGCGGTCGGTGGCGACGGCGAACGGCTGCCCGCGGGCCATCTGTTCACCGGCAGCAACGGGCCGAACTGTCCCGCCGGCCTCTGGATCGGCAGCGCCGAACCGCACCCCTACGACCGTTCGTTGCTGATCGTGCACACGTCGTCGCTGCCCGGGCCGCGCGCCGCCGAAGTCGTGACCGCCGGAGGGCTGCGCTGATGCGCTGGCTGCTCTGGTTCCTGCTGCTGCCGCAGGCGTTCCTGGTGGCGGGGTTCTGGCGCGACGCCGGTCTGCCGCCGCTCGACGTCGCGGTGCTGCTGTGCCTGTTCCTGGCGTTCTTCGCCGACCGGTCGGCGCTGCCGTGGCTGCTGCTCGGTGCGGCGCTGGGCCGGGCGATGGTCGACGAGGCGTCGCTGCCGGTGCAGCTGCTGGTGCTCGGCGTGCCGACCGCGGCGCTGCTGCCGCTGCGCAGCCTGTTCTTCGGCCAGCACTGGCTGTGGCAGGCGATCGCCGCGGCGGTGTGCGCGGTCGCGGTGCCGCGGCTCGCGGGGCTGTGCGGGCGGCTGTTCGACCAGCCTTCGGCGAGCGCGCAGCTCGACGGACTGGCGGTGCTCTGGGCGGCGCTGCTGCTGCCGCCGATGCTGGCGATCCTGCGCCGTCTGCCGCCGTTCCGCGCCTTCGAGGAGGCGACGTGAGTTCGACGCGCGCGCGCATCGGCGTGGTCGGCGGCTGCCTCGCGGCCGGCTTCTGCGTGGTGCTGCTGCACCTGTGGTTCGTGATGGTGCAGCAACACGACGTCTGGGCGCGCCGCAGCCGCGAGAACCGCTGGGCGTTCCGCTCGGTGCCGAGCCAGCGCGGCGCGATCCTCGATCGTCAGGGCCGCGTGCTCGCACACGACGAGCCGACGATGCAGCTGTCGCTGCACTACCTGCGGTTCCGCCTGCGGCACCCGGTCGGCGCGGCGGTGCACGGTGCGACCAGCTGGGCGGCGCTGCAGCCGGGTCGCGAGGGTACGCGCTACGGCTACGTCGACGGCGCGCTCGGTCCGCTGGCGGCCGCCGAACACCTGCTGGCGATGCCGGCGCGCGTGCTGCGCCCGGGTGTGCTGCCGAAGAACGTCGCCGGCGACCTGCGCTTCGTCGTCACCACGGTGCTGTCGGCGTGCAGCGGCCTGCCGCGCAAGCGCGTGTTCGCGGCGCTGCGCGTGGCGGCGGCCGCGGACGGCTTCATCGCCTGCGGCGACGTGCTGCCGATGTCGCGCGACCGCCTGCTGGCCGCCTACCGGCAGAACCTCGACTCGCTGCGGCGCTTCGACGCCGAGCTGGCGTCGCTGCGCCGGGCGCGTCACGTCGCGGCCGGCCTGCCGCCCGACGAGGTCGAGGGCCTGCTCGCGCGGCTCGACGAGCTGCGCTGCCAGAGCCTCGACCAGGCGCGCGTGCGTTGGACCACGCAGGACGAGGAGGGCAACGAGGTCGAGCACGAAGGCAGCCTCGTCGAGACCGTGCGCAACGTGTTCGACGACTACGTGCCGTTCGAGTTCGCCGCGCGGCTGCGGGTCGGCGCCGAGCAGCACCCCGGGCTCGAGGTGCACCCGTCGATCCGCCGCATCGTCGAGCCGCCGAACCGCACCGCGCTCAACGTGCTGATCGGCTCGGTCGCCAACCTGGATCGCGCGCAACCGGACCCGGAGTGGGTCGATCGCTTCCTGGCCCGCGAGATGCCGCCCGACTGGCTGGAGGAGTTCGCCCCCGAAGCGATGGCCGCCACCGGCGCCGAGCGCGAACGGCTGCAGCAGGAGGCGCGCGAGCGCTACGAGTACGCGCTGGTGCGGCGCGAGCGGCGCGGCACCCGCGGCTGCGAGCGGGCCTTCGACGACATGCTGATGGGGCGGCTCGGCATGCGGCTGGTCGAGCACGACAGCCGGCACCGCGAGCAGTTGCTGTGGAGCCACCTGCGCGTCGAGGCGGGCGCCGACGTGCGCATCACGATCGACGACGACCTGCAGCGCATCGCCGAGCGGCTGGTCGCCGGCGCCCAGGCCCGCAACGCGGCGCTGCACGCGGACCCGGCGGACCAGAAACTGGTCGAGGCGGCGCTGGCGGTCATCGACGCGGTCTCGGGCGACGTGCTGGTCTACGCCGGGGCGCCGATCGTCAGCAACTCGCCGCGCGACGTGCCCGGCGTGGTCTGGCTCGGCAACGGGTCGCTCGGCTCGGTGGTGAAGCCGCTGATGCTGGTCGAACAGCTCGAACGGCAGGCGCTCGGCTTGCCGCACAAGGACCTGGCATCGTTCGCGCCGTGCGCCGGCAAGTACGTGTTCGGCAACCAGCGCTTCGGCTGCGGCCATGCGCACGGCGAACGTGGCCGCGACCCCGTCGACGCGATCGCCGAGTCGTGCAACTCGTTCTTCTTCCAGTGTGCCGAGGGCTTCGGTGCCGACGGGGTCGGGCACGCGCTGCGACGATTCGGCCTGCTGCGACCGGCGGCGGCCGACGATGCGTTCGCCGCCTGCTGGCAGGAGGACGTGCCGGGCCTGGCCGTCGCCGCGCCGCGCCTGGAGACCGAGCGCGCCGTGCCGATGCGCGCGGTCGGCTACGGCGTCGCGGCGTCGCCGCTGTCGGTGGCGCGCGCTTACGCCGCGCTGGCGACCGGGGCCCTGCCGACCCTGAGCCTGCGCGCCGGCGAAGTCCGTCCGCGCGTGCAACTGCTCGGCATCGACACCGAACTCGACATCGTGCGCGCCGGCCTGCGTGGTTGCGTCGACAGCGGCACCGCGAAGAACATCCCGCTGCTGCGGCACTTCGGCGTCATGGGCAAGACCGGCACCGCCGAGGTCGGCCGCAACGACCAGAACAATGCCTGGTTCGCCGGCTACCTGCCCACGGTCGGCCCGGAGGGCACGCAGCTGTGCTTCTGTGCCGTGGTCTACTGGGTCAAGGACCAGGTGCACGGCGACGAGGCGGCGGGCGAACTGGTCGCGCAGTGGCTGGCCGAGGTCGAGGCGACGCCGGCGCTGGCGGCGCGCTACCTGCCGCCGGAGGGCGGCCGATGAGCGACCTCGCGGCAGCGCGGGCCCGGCGGCGCTTCGAGGTGCTGCGCCGCGTCGACGGCTGGCTGCTGCTGTGCACGGCGGCGCTGGCGCTGTGCGGACTGGTGTTCATCGGTTCGGCGACCAGCGACGACGCCCTGTTCGCGGCCCAGCAGACGCGCCAGGCGCTGTTCCTCGCCTGCGGCGCGGGCGTCGGCTTCTTCCTGGTGCTGCCGCACTACGTGCACCTGCTGCGCGGCTCGTGGCTGCTCTACGGCGGCGTCGTGCTGGCGCTGCTCGGCCTGCCGTTCTTCGCGCCGGAGATCAACGGCGCCCGGCGCTGGTACGCGTTCCCGGGCTTCTCGATCCAGCCGAGCGAGTTCGCCAAGCTGGCCGTCGTGATGGCGCTGGCGGCGATGCTGCGCTTCAAGAGCCGCGCGAAGACGTTCGATGGCCTGCTGCTGCCGATGGTCGTCGTCGGCGTGCCGGCGCTGCTGATCCTGCGGCAGCCGGACCTCGGCAGCGCGCTGGTGTTCGGCCCGGTGCTGCTGGCGATGTGCTACGCGGCCGGCGCGCCGGCGCGCAGCATCCTGCTGGTGCTCGGCATCGGCCTCGGCGTCGCGGTCGCCGCCTACCTGACCGTGCTGCACTCGTACCAGCAGGAACGGGTCGCGGTCTGGCTGCAGCACTGGACCTGGTCCGAGGACGCGATGGGGACCTCGGCGGTGCGCGACGTGCTGCGCGGGCCGGGCTACCAGCCGTGGCAGGCGCTGATCGCGCTGGGCGGCGGCGGCATGACCGGCTTCGGCATTGGCCAGGGGCCGCAGAACCGCTACGACTTCCTGCCGTATCGCAGCGAGGACTACGTGTTCGCGGTGGTCGGCGAAGAGGTCGGCTGGCTCGGCTGCGTCGTCGTGCTGGGCCTGGTCGCCGCCCTGGTGTTCGGCATCCTCGGCATCGCCATGCGCACCCGCGAACGCTTCGGCCGCCTGTGCTGCGTCGGCATCGCGACCTGGATCGGCGTGCAGACGCTGTGTCACGTCGCGGTCTGCGGTTGGCTCGCGCCGGCGACCGGTCTGCCGATGCCGCTGCTGAGCTACGGCGGCAGCTCGACGCTGGCGACGCTGCTCGGCGTCGCGCTGTGCCTGAACATCGGCGCGCGGCGCGAGCCGATCCTCGCAGGGGACGGGTTCCGCTAGCATGCCCGATCCGTGGTCACTGGCCGAGGCGGGCGCTCGCGCGGTGACCGGGTGGCCGGTGCGGGTCTCGCAGGCGATCTACCTGAGCACCGTGTTCGTGCTGCCGGTGCTCGCGTGCGCGACGGCGTTCGGCCGGCGGCAGCTCGGCGATCATCCGCGGCGCACGGTGCTGGTGCTGCTGCTGCTGGACCTCACCTACATGCTGTGGGTGACGACGCCGTTCGTGCCGATCGGCGTCGACGAGACCTTCTACGCGATCAACGCGCACGTCTACGCCGGCAACCACGACCTCTGGCACTGCTGGAACCGGCCGCCGATGACCAGCTTCGGCGCGCTCTGCGTGCCGTGGCATCCGCCGCTCGTCGGTCTGCTGCTGCGTGCCGCGTCGGCCTGGTTCGCCTACCTGCTGGCCGAACGCGCGGTGCGCGCGCCGTGGGCGCTGGCGGCGCCGTTGCTGGTGCTGGTCGCCAGCCGCCTGTCGGCGCCGAGCGCGAGCCTGCTGTCGGAGCCGTACGGCGCCGCGTTCCTGGCCGCGTTCGCGCTGGCGGCCGCGCGCGGCGCCGGCGGTTGGATCGGGCTGCTCGCGGGGCTGGCGTTCCTGTCGCGCTGGCCGCTGGGCTGGCTGTTGCCGGTCGCGATCGTGCTCGGCTGGCGGCGGCAGCGCCTGGCCGGTGCGGCGATCGCCGTCGCGAGTTTCGCCGCGCTGGTCGGCGCCGTGCTCTGGTGCACCGACACGCAGCCGTGGCGCATGCTCGGCGACCGCAGTGAATGGCGCCGGTCGATGCCCGGGACGTTGCTCTACTTCCTGGCGCCCCAGGTCGCGTTCGGCGTCGGCTGGGCGTTCCTGCTGTGGCTCGTGGTCGGCGGGATCCGGGTGCGCGACGCGGCGCTGCGCTGGTGCGTGTTCCTGTTCGCGTCGTGTGTCGCCGTGCTGGTGGTGACCGGCGAAGCCACGCTGCGCTTCCTGGCGCCCACGATCCCGCTGGTGGCGGCGGTCGCCGCGAACGGCCTCGCGCGCGCCGGCGACTGGACGGCACGCCGCTGGTCGGTCCGCCCGGTGCTCGCCGGTCTGCTGGTCGCCGTCACCGCGCTGTCGGTCGCGTTCCCGGTGTCGCCGCTGGGCGCGCGCGCGATCAAGCGGGCGTCGCCGCAGAACACCGTGCGCGAGAGCCGCGGCGAACTGCTGCGGCTGGTCGGGTCGGCGCCGCTGTACTGCGACTGCAACTTTCTCGCCGTGACCGCGGTGCTCGACCACAAGTGCCACGCCGTGCTGCCGCCGCCCGACGTCGTCGACGACCGCGAGCCGCGGCGCTACCAGCCACCCGGGGTCGGCCTCGACCTGGAGGGCACGACGCCGCCGTGTGCGCGCGAGGGGTTGCCGCCCGGTGCGTTCTACCTGACCTACGATCCGGCGGGTCGCGAGGTCCTGTGGCAGCGCGGCGAACTGCATCTGGTCCGGTGGTGACGACGCGTCACCGGCCGGCGCTGGCGCTCGATGCGGCGCGGATGGGTGACGCAACGGGTGACGTCGCTGCCGCGGCGCACGGCACGCCACCCGCCGAGCGGCCGCGAGGGCCCGTTGCCAGCGCTACCTGCCGCCGCTGCCCTGCTTGTTCTTCAGGTAGGCTTCCCAGTACTTGCGGTACTTCTCCGGCACCTTCGGCGACGAGCCGCGGTTCTTCAGGAAGTTGACGTAGGGTTGCAGCTCGCCCCAGGTGCCGTCGCCGTCGCCCGCCTGCGCGGGGCCGGTCTCGGACTCGGGGGGGCGGTTGCCGCGCCGGTTCTCGGGCGTGTCCTGGGCCTGTTCGCCGCCCTGCGGCTGGCCGTCGGCCGGCTTCGGCTCGCCGGGCTTGGGTTCCTGTCCGGGCTGCTCCCCGTCGGGCTTCGGCTGCTGCACGAAGTCGGGGGTCTGGTTCTCGCGGCGGTTCTGCGGCGAACCCTGGGGCTGTGGCTGCTGGCCCTGGCCCTGGCCCGGCTGCGGCTCGCCGTCGGACGGCGAGCCTTCGCCGCCCTGGTTCTTCATCTCGGTCAGCTTCTGGATCAGCTTCTCGATGCCGTCCTCGACCGTGGTCGAGCGTTCGCTCGCCTGCTCCAGCAGCTCCTTCGGCCGCGAACGGGCCTGGCTCTGCTTGCCGGACTCGAGCAGCAGGCGGTCGATCTCCTGCAGCTGTTCGTCGACGCTGCGCGCGATCTCCTGGATCTCGTGCATCGGGTCGCGGCCCTGCGCCGGCAGCGTCACCGTCGCGCCAAGCGACAGGGCGGCCCAGAGCGGCAGTGCAGAGAGTGGCAGTCGGTGTCGCGTCATGGTGCTCAGCGGCCGGTGCCGCCCCCCTGGTCGTCCTGGTTCTGCTCCTGCATCGCCTGCATGGCCTGCTCGATGCCCTGCTTGATCTGCTGGAACAGCTTGGTGATCTCGCCGTGGCGGTGGGAGAGGCGTTGGATCAACGCCACCTCGGCCTCGGTGATCGTGTCGTCGCCGCGCGCGTCGACCAGCGCGCGCAGGTTGTCGGTGGCGCGGCGCGTGTCGGTGCCGAGCTTCTTCAGCATCTCGAGCTCGGCGATCAGCGACACCAGCCGTTCGCGCTGCGGGCTGAACCGGTTCTTGCCCTGCTGCTGCTGTTGCTGCTGCTGTTGCTGCTCCTGGCGACGCTGGCGTTCCTTCTCGAGCGCCGCGAGCAGGTCCTCGGTGCGCCGCTCGACGTCCTGCTGCAGCAGGGTCGTGTAGGTGCCGGGGTCCGGGGCGCGGCCCGCCAGCCGACGCGAGATCTCGCGCAGGTCGTCGACGCTGGCCTGCAGCACGGTCTGGTAGACGAGGTTGCCCTCCTCGGTCAGCGCCGAGACCAGGAACTCGAGCCGGCCGGCCAGCTCCTGCTCCTCGTCGCCGAGCGTGTTCAGCTTGCGACGCACCGGGCGCGACAGACCGTCGGCGGCGGACTCGCGCTGCGCCTCGAGCGTCTGCGCGGTGATCGGCCGCTGCTTGTCGAGGAACGCGGTCAGCTCGTCCTTCATGCGGAACAGCAGTTCCTCCTGCCGCAGGTCCTGGTAGCGGTCGACCTCCTCTTCGAGGTCCTGCGCCGCCTCCTCGAGCTTCTGTCGCGCCTGCTCCTGCTGCTGCTGCGCCTCGTCGGCGTCGCCCTGTTCCATCGCGCGCTTCGCCTTCTGCGCCGCGCTGGCCGCCTGCTGCGCCGCGCGTTCGGCGGCCTTGTTCTGGCGTTGCTTCAGCTCCTGCGCCAGGCGGATGATGTCCTCGGCGAGGTCCTGCTGCTGCTTGGCCTGCTCGGCCAGGGCCTGCTTCTGCTGCTCGCCGAGCTGGCGCTTCTGCTGCATCTGTTCGGCCGCCTGCTGCAGCGCGTCGGCCGCCTGCTGCTGGCTGTTCGCCGCGTTGGCCTGCTGGCCGTTCTGCAGCCGTTGCTCGGCCTGCTGCATCTGCTGCGCGGCCTTGGCCATCTGTTCCGCGGCCTCCTGCTGCTGCGCCGGCGTGATCGCGCCGGCCTGCGCCGCCTGCTGCAGATCGGCCGCGGCCTGCTCGGCCTGCTGCGCCAGTTGCTGCTGCCGCTGTGCGGCCGCTGCCAGTTCATCGGCGCCGCCCTGGTTGGCGGCCTGCAACGCCTGCTCGAGCTGCTGCCGGGCCTGCTCGAGCCCCTCGCGCGACGCCTTGGTCGCGGCGCCGACGTCGGGTCGGGCGCCGCGGTCGCGCGCGGCCTCGAGGCCGGCCTCGGCCTGCCGCTGCGCCTCGGCGGCGGCGCGCAGCTGCTCGCTGGCGGTCTGCTCGGTGGCCTCGGCGTCCGGCGTGTTCTGCAGTTCCTGCGCCGTCGCCGCCGATTCCGCGGCCCTCTGCGCCGCCTGTCGGCTGGCGTCCGGGTTCTCCTGCTGGTGGCGCTGGCGCGCCTGTTCGAGTGCGGTCAGCGCGCGGTCGACGTCCTCGCGCGCCGTCGGCAGCTTGCCGTCGCGCATCGCCTGCTCGGCGGCGGCGAGCTGCTTGGCCGCCTCGCGGGCGGCGGCGGCGGCGCTGGTCTCGGGGCTCGCGGGCTGCGGCGCCTTGCCGAGCTGTTCGGCGAGCTTGCCGGCGTCCTGGCCGAGGCGGGCGCTCTGCTGCGTGTTGGCGGCCGCCGCCTCGTCGCTGCGCTGCCGCGCCAGGGCCTCGCCGCGCTCGGCGAGCTGCTGCAGCGCCTCGCGTTCGCTGGCGGTCGCGCCGTCGCCGGCGGCGCGCAACTGCTCGCGCAGCGCCTCCCATTCCTGGTCGCGCATCGGCCCGTCGGGGCCACCGGGCTGCCGCGGCGCGTCCTGCACCTTGGCCTCGAACCGATCGCGCGCCTCGCGCACGGCGCCGGGATCGCTGCCCTGCGTCTGCTCGCGCAGCGCGCGCGCCGCCTCGCCGAGTTCGGCCTGGCGCGCCTGGTCGCGCAGGCTCGCCGCCAGCTCCCGCGTGCGCTGGGCCAGCTCGCCGAGATCGAACTCGCGCGCGCGGCTGTCCGCGGCGCGGCCTGCGCTCTCGGCGTCGATGCCCGCCTCGAGCCGGTCCTGCTGCCGCAGCAGTGCCTTGACCCGTTCGAGCGCGCTCTCGAGGAACGGCCGCCGCGTGCCGGCATCGACCGCGTTGCGCTCGGCCTCGCGGCGCTGCGCGGCGGCCAGCTGCTGCAGCTGGTCGACCAGCTTCTGTTCGGCGGGGGAGTTCTCGCTGCGCAGCGCCGCGCGGGTCTGCTGCTGCAGCTCGCGTTGCCGGCGCTCCAGTTCGCGCGCCGACGCGGCCTGTTCGCCGGCGACGCGCAGCTGCTCGTCGAGCTGTTCGACCGACTTGCGTTCCAGCAGGATGTTCAGCAGGCGCTCGAGGTCGTCGACGACCTCCTTCTGCTTGCGCAGCGCTTCGGTCAGCGCGGTGGCCGCGAGGTCGTCGCGGATGCTGGCGACCTCGCGCAGCACGCCGGAACGTTCGAGGTGTTCCTGGCCCTGGCGCAGCAGCTCGACCTGCTCCTGCTTGCCCTCGCGCTCGTAGCGCTGCTGCAGCCGCTGCATCAGCCCCTGCAAGCGCTCCGCCTTGCGCAGGATCTCGTCCTGGTCGCGGCGCAGCTGCGCCATCCGATCGGCGTCCGCCGCTCGATCGGGGCTGGTCTGCGCGCGCAGCACCGGCGCGGTGGCCAGCAAGGCGACGCCGCCCAGGCAGGCGAGTACGACGATGGAACGGATGGAGTGCATCACTTGCCTCGCGCCTCTTCGGTGCGGCCCTGCACGTCGCGCTGGCGGTCGCGCAGGGCCCGGGTTTCCTGGATCAGGTCCTGGTAGTCGTTCCACTCTTCGAGCCGCAGCAGCAACTGCTGCAGCGACTCCTGGATGCGCTGCTGCAGCACCGTCGCGTTGGTCAGCGCCTGCTGCCGGTCGGCGGGCCCGCGCGCGACCTGCGCCTCGGTCAGCAGGCGCGCCAGCTCCGGCACCGCCTCGCTGGTCAGTTGATCGGCAATGCCGACCATCTGCAGGATCGGATCGAGGGTGGTCTCCATGGCGCCGAGCGTACCCGCCCGTCGCCGGGCCTGCAGGTCGCGGTAGAAGCCCGGGTCGAGTGCCAGGGCGTTCTGCAGCTCCCGGCTGCGCTGCCGGTAGATCTCGAGCACCTCGGCGGCGTGCTGGCTGGTCTCGAGCCGGTTCCACAGGTGCAGGTCGAACGCGCGCATCAGACCGGTGTGGAGGCGGCCACAGGCCGCGGCGACGCGGCTCTGGCCCACCTCGATGCCGGTCAGCACATGGGAGCCCTCGGCCGTGCCGCCGGTCTCCTTGGCGAGCAGGTCGAGCAGGCGGGCATGCCGGTCGGTCTGCACCTCCAGCGCCTGGGCCGCCTCCTCGCGCAGCACGCGGAACGCCTTGGCGATCGCCGCCGCCAGCTGCGGCTCGTCGACGACCTGCACGATGCGGCGCGGCAGCTCGGTGCGGTTCGCGTCCGGCTTCCGGTTGTCGACCAGCGCGATGCCCAGCAGCAGGCCGTCGCCGGCCGTCTGCGTGCCGCCGAGCAGCTCGCGCACCTCGTAGAAGCCGGTGCGGATCGTGGTCGTGGGGGCGCCGCCCGCGACCGGGTCCGGCGGCAGCAGCGCGTGGTCGGCGACGCGCGCGCCGGCGTGGTCGATGCCGAGTTCGATCGCGGTCAGGCCGAAGTCGTCGTGCGCGTCGATGCGCACGCACAGCAGGGCCTGCGGCAGCAGCAGCAGCGCTTCGTCGTCGGGCAACAGCCAGCGGCCGACCGGCGCGTAGTCCTGCAAGGCGGCGATCGGATACGTGCCCGGGTTGGGGTTGCGCAGCCCGTTGTCGGTGAACAGCTCGATCTGGTAGCGGTCCGAGTTCTCGACGACGAACTTCGTGTCGTAGACGGTGGCCTGCGCGCTGTCGTCCTGCAGCGTCGTCGGCGCCAGCTCCAGCCGCCGGCCGCTCTCGAGGAACACCATCGTCGCCTTCTGCACCGCCGCGGTCGTCGTCAGCGACAGCGCCACGTTGCTGCCGATCAGGGCTTCGATGGCGCCGCCGGTCTGCACCGCCGGCGCGGCGCCGGTGTACGCCGGCGCCGTGACCGTGGCCCGCAGCGTCGCCACCTGCGGCGGGTGCAGCGTGCGCACGACGACGATGCGGTCACCGGATTCGTCGTCGCCGCCGCGCGCGTGGAACGTGAAGGCGCCGGCCAGGCGGCGGAACACGTGGCGGAAGCGGTCGCCCGGCCGCGGCGTCATCGCGATGCTGCGCGCCGGCAGCGTGCCGTCACCGGCGTCGCGATCGGGCTGCACGTCGAGGAAGACGTCCTTCGGCACGACGCCGTCGGCGAACACCGACACGTGCAGGTCGGCGCCGGCCGGCAGCAGCAGCTCGGTCACACCGTCGCGGTCCTGGCGCTGCAGCTCGGGGCCGGACGGCGGCAGTTCGACGATCAGGTTGGTCTGCCGCGGGTACTCGGCGGCGAAGCCGAGATGGCGCAGCACGAACACGCGCGCGGTCGTCGGCGACACGGCGGCGCCGGTCAGCAGCAGCAGCAGCAGGCCACTGGCCGCGAGCGCGAGGCGGCGGATGCGGGTGTCGTCGAACAGCCGGTCCAGCGGCAGCGCACGCGCCTGGCTGGCGGTCTCCTGCAGCAGGCGGTCGATCATCGGCCGCGACTGGTTGCGCAGGTCGTCGTCGGCGAGACCGTGCAGCTGCAGCGCCGACACCAGCCGCTGGTGCAGTTCGGGGAACGTGCGCTCGACCCAGGTGGCGAGGTCGACGTCGGTGAACCGGCGCTGCAGCGGATAGCGCAGGAACCGCCAGCCGGCGAACGCCCCGAGCAGCACCACGACGGTCGCGTGCAGCAGCCGGATCGGCGTCGGCAGCCGCAGCGAGTGGTCGAGCGCGAAGAACAGCAGCACCGCGGCAGAGGGCGCGGCGATCGCGATCGCGAGGCCGTGCCACAGGTAGCGGCGCCGCAGTCGCCGCAGCTGTTCGGCCAGCAGCGGGCGCAGCGTCGCGGCGACGGGATCGGCTGCCGTGGTTCCGCCGCCGGTGGGGGCGCTCGCTGTGGGATCGGTCACGTGGGTCGGACTCGCGGCGGGGTCACCGCTGGAAGATGGGCAGGTACTGCAGCGGGATCTGCAGGATCAACGTCGACACCGCGGTGCCGAACGCGGCGCCCGGTCCGATCTGGCACGACCAGCTGCCGTCGCGCAGCTGCTGCCGCAACAGCAGCTCCTTGATCGTGCGGAAGTACTTGGTCCACTTCGGGTCGCCGGTGATGTAGTAGGCCTGCACCGCATAGTAGTGCCCGTAGAAGAAGAAGTAGTGGTTCTGCCAGTCGCTGCTGAACGAGTCGACCTGGCGATCCATGTAGTCGAGCGCATCGCGGATGATCGGGCTGTCGTACTCGCCGGCGGCGTAGAGCGTGGTGACGCCGGCCGCGGTCAGCGGGAACGTCGCGCGCGTGTTCTCGCGGTTCTGGTAGCGGAACGAGCCGCCGTCGTCGCCGAAGCTGCCGTGGCCGCGGAACCGGAAGCTGCGGTCGTTGCTGCGCACCGCGCTGCGGTAGACGTAGTTCTGCGCGTTGCGGATGGTGGAGATCGGCACGTGGATGCCGACGTTGCGCGCCGAGCGCAGCGCGAGCACCTGGCAGACCGTGATCGACATGTCCGACTCGCGCGCGAACGGCCGGTAGCGCCAGCCGCCCTCGGCGTTCTGCGAGTCGACGATCAGATCGACCGAGCGCTGCAGCACCTGCTTGACGTCGGGGCGATCGACCATGCCGTAGATCTCGGCCAGGAACAGCGTCGCGAACGCGTGGCTGTACATGCGCGTGCCGTTGGCGGTGATCTGGCCGTCGTCCTGGGAGCAGGACAGCACGAAGTCGAGGCCGCGGTGCAGCACGTCGCCGTACTTGCCGCGATCGGGCAGGTGGCCGCCGGCGAGGAAGCTCATCAGCGCCAGCGACGTCACGCCGACGTGCGGCAGCGGGCGCTCGTCGAGTTCCTCGTAGCCGGTGTTGAGCTTGTAGCCGACCAGTTCTGCCCAGTAGCCGTCGCGGTGCTGGTGCGCCTGCAGCCAGTCGAGACCGCGGCCGACCGACTCGCGCAGGCGATCGTCGATCAGGCCGACGTTGCTGGTGCCGCGTCGCAGCACCTCCTGGGCGGTGGCGGTGGCGGCCGGACCGAGGCCGAAGCCGAGGCCGACGAGCAGCAGGCTCGCCGACCGAAAGCAGGAGAACAGCTTCATTTCGTACCCTGGGTCATTTGTCTGCACGGTTCGGTCCCAGCACGACGAGGCCGTCGGTGCCGGAGACGACAGTGTAGGCTCCCAGCGCCGCGACCCCATACTGGCCGGTCGAACGCAGCGGGATCTGCTGGTAGCGCTGGCCCGACGGCAACGCGCCGGCGCGGTCCTCGAGGCGCAGCGAATACAGTCGGAATGCGGCGCGCCGCGCCGACCGCACGCCGAAGGTGACGAAGTCGGGGCCGAACACCGGCTGCGCTTCGACGTCGCCGTCGTCGTTGGCCAGCCGCACCTCGAACGTCGGTCCGCCGTCGTCGACGGCGAAGACGACGAGGCGGCGCTGCGGGGAGCCCGGATCGGGGCGGTCCGACAGCGCCAGCAGCGCCGGGGCGGGGTTCGAGGTCCAGCCGCGCTGCCAGTTCAGGATCGTCGGATCGATGCCGAGTTGCGCCTCGCGCAGCAGGCGGCCGTCGTCGGCCGCCAGCAGCAGCACGCGACCGGGACGCCGTTCGTCGCCCTCGACGACCACGAGCCGGTCGTCGCGCTGCAGCAGCTTCACCTGGCTGCCGGGCGTGCCGAGCCAGTGCCAGGCGATGTCGCCGCGCTGGCCGATCGCGACGACGCGCGGACCATCGGTGGTCGACGCGGCGTCGATCGGCAGGAACACGCGTCCGCCGCCGCCGGTCAGGCCCTGCGGGAACATCCAGGTCGACAGGCCACCGGGCTGCAGACGGACGTGTTCCTGCAGCGCCGCCGCGGCGACGTCCACGCTGCGGGTGATCGCGCCGGAGATCGGGTCGAGGTCGTGCAGGCGGGCGCCGCCGTCGGCCTTGGTCTCCATCGCGATCAGGCGCCCGGCCGTGGCTTTCGGCATCGGCGGCATCAGCTCGCCGGGCAGCGGCCGCCGGAACAGCACCGTGCCCGAGAACGGTTCGATGCCGAGCAGTTCGGACTCGCCCGGCGCGCTGCCGCTGCGCGCGACCACGTGCACGACGCCGTCCGACACGCCGAGGCTCTCGAACTGCTCGCCGGTCGCGCGCGGCAGCTCCCAGCGGATCGCGCCGCTGCGGTGATCGACGCCGAACAGGTGCTGCAGGTCCGGGATCACCAGCGTCGGGCCGCAGACCAGCACGTGTTCGAGGAACTCGATCGGCAGGCTGTAGAGCAGCGGCTTGGTGGCGCTGGACGCCGCCAGATCGAACGCCAGCAGTTCGGACCCGGTGGTGGCGAGCAGCGGCGACGTCGCCGGCGCCGGGAAGCCGTCGGCGACGAGCAGCGGCGCGGACCGCATCGGCTCGCGCGCCGAGCGCGGCGGGATGCGGGCGATCACCTGGTCCGGCAGACCGTGTTCGAGCGGCGGCGGCGGCAGCAGTTGCGGCGCCAGGCGCGCGGCGACGTCGGCGTAGGTGCTGCCGCCGTCGTCGGCCCAGTCGGATCGTTCCGTGCCGTGTCGGGCCAGTCGTTCGAGCATCGCCGCGGCGAGCGCACGGTTGCCGCGCTGCAGCGCGGCGACGCTGACGCGCCGCAGGATGCCCGGTGCGACGGTGCCGCCGCGCAGTCCCTGCGCGAGCACGTCGCAGGCGAGCGTCAGGTCGCCGTCGCGCACCGAGCGATCCAGCAGGCGCAGGCGGGCCGTGGCCGCGGCGGCGGCGTTCGGGAACCGCGTGCCGACCTCGCGCAGTCGCTGCAGGTCGTCGCCGGCCTGCGCCAGCGCCGCGTCGGCGCGCGCCGCGACCTCGGCGTAGACGGCGGGGCCGTGCGCGGCCACGAGTCGTGCGATCGCGGCCTCGGCGGTGGCGGCGGCGGTGTCGGTCTCGAGCACGGCGGTGCCGTGCCGGTCCAGCAGGTCCTGCCAGGCGGCCACCGCGTCCGTCGGGGACAGGTCGCGCAGCAGCGCGCGCTGCCAGGCGACGTAGGCGGGCACCGGGATCTCGGTCGCGGCCGGGAACAGCTCGCCAGCGGCCTCCTGTTCGAGGCGGTCCAGTTCGGCGCGCCGCTGCCGCGGCTCGCCGGTGGCCGCGAGCACCAGCGCCTGCACGCGCACGAACGAACGCGGGTCGGGCGCCGCGTCGCGCGCCGCGGCCAGGCGCGCCAGCGCGTCCGGGTCGCCGCGTCGCTGGGCCGCTTCGGCCGCGGCGAACAGGTGTTCGAACAGCTCGCGCTGCAGCGCCAGGCGCAGCGGGTGCTGGGGCGGCAGACCCTGGCGCACGCAGGCGGCGAGGCCGCGGCGGTAGAGTCCGGTCAGCGCCTCGTCGCCGCCGCCCGTCGCGTCGCGGTCGTCGCCGGCGAGGGCCGCGCGCAGCCGCGCGAGCCGCAGGATCGCCGACGGGTCGTCGGCAGTGGCGGCGAGCCGCGACTCGACGCGTTCGACCAGCGCGGCCGGGTCGAGCAGCACGTCGAACGCGCGCTGCCGCAGCGAGACGACGATGCCGTCGACGAACAGCAGGTTGCCGGCCTGGTGGTGGGCCAGCGACATCTGCCGCTCGGCCGGGACCGGGTTGCCGGCGCGGTCGAACCCGAGGATGCGGTCGCCGGCGGCGAACCAGACGTGGTCGGCGGTGATCGCGGGCCGCGCGCTGCCCGCGGAGTCGCCGCGCTGGCGCAGCGCCTCGGGCCGCACCAGCTGCCGCACGGCGGCGCGGCTGGGGTCGTCGGTCCGGGCCACCACCGCGACGGCGCCGCGGCCCGACAGCACGAACTCGTCGTCGAGCACGCCGGCGAGCCAGCGCACGCGGTTCTCGGTGCCGGCGATGGTCGCATCGGTCGACAGCCGCCAGACCGGACCGCCGGTCTCGGTGTCGAGGCCGAGCACGTACTGCGAGTCCAGCGGTGTGCAGCAGACCACGCCCTCGGCGATGGCCGGCGGGTTGTTGGCGAAGTAGACCGGTCGATCGGCCTGGCCCTGCAGCATCGTGCGCGGCATGCGCACGACCTCGTACGACGTGATCCAGCGCAGGCGCCCGCTGACCAGTTCGATCGCGTAGGCGACGCCGAGGTTGGAGACGCCGTACAGCACGCCATCGGCGACCGCGAGCGGCGACGCGGCGAACTCCGACAGCGCGTTGCCGAACATGTTGACGTCCTGCTGGCTGCTGCACACGAGGCGCCGCCACTTCAGTTCGCCGGTGCGCAGGTCGTAGGCGGCGACCGAGAACGCGATCGCGCCGGAGCGGTCGTGCACCGGCGCGTAGACGGTGTCGCCGAGCACCAGCGGCGGGCCGCAGGCGTCGTGGCCGCGGAAGCGACGGGTGCGCGGCCCCTCGAGCTGGTCGAAGTGCGCCCACAGCAGCTTGCCGGTGCGTCGCGAGAACGCGAACAGGCGCCGCTGCGGGATCTTGCTGATGATCCGGAAGCTGGCCTGGAAGTCGACGTTGACCGAGTTGTCGGGCACCTGCAGCGCCGCGACGACGACGTCGTCGCCGAGCGATGCCGACAGCACCATGCCGGCGTTGACGTGTTCGCCCGGATCGTCGCCGGTGCGCGGCGCGTCCAGCAGCGGCGAATGCGACACCCACGCGAGCTGCCGGCGCAGCGGGTCGTAGGCGACCACCTCGCGGCCGGTGTTCAGGTAGATGCCGTCGAGATCGCCGACCGGGAACATCGCGAACTGGCCGATCTCGCGGCGATCGAAGCCGGGCGCCTCGACGTCCTCGGTCACCGCGGGCTGCGGCTGTCCCGCCGGGGCGGCCATCGGCCGGCGGCCGTCGCCGCCGCCGATCGTGCCGTAGCTGGTGCCGTCCGCGGCCGCCGGCAGCACCGCGAGCACGTCGTCGCCGCTGGTCGGCAGCCGCCGCGCGGCGGCCGCCGCGCGCGCGGTCGCGGGCCGCATCATCACGTCGGCGCACAGCAGCCGCTCGGTCAGCAGGCGTTCGTCGCTGCTGCCGATCGGCGCGGCGTCCAGCGCCAGCCGGTAGTGGTTCGCGGCCTCGGCGCCGTCGCCGCTCGCGAACGCCAGGTCGCCCAGGCGCAGCCGCGCGCGGCGGCCGAGCGTCGCGGTCGGGAAGCGGTCGGCGAGCAGCCGCAGCTGGTCGCGGTCGAGTTCGGGCAGCGGCCGGGTGCCGAGGCTGCCGGCCTCGCGCTGCACCAGGGCCTCGTAGGCCTCGGCGGCGGGTGGCGTCAGGTTGGCCATCGTCGTCAGCACGGCGAGGCGCAGCCCGAAGAACCGCCCGGGCGCGATCGGCACCACGCCGCCGGTCTCGCTCTGCAGCAGGCGGTGCAGCCGTTCGACCGCGGCGGGGAACGCGCCGGCCTCCAGCTCCTGCAGTCCCAGTTCCCACGCGTGGATGTCCTCCTGCGAGCGCGTCAGCGAGAACAGGTTGTCCTGTTCGCCGGTCGCGAACTCGATGGGTCGCGGCTGGATGCGCGCCGGCACCCGTTGTGCCGGCAGGCACAGCGCGGTCGCCAGGGCCGCGCACACGACCCCGATGCCACCGCGCGTCCGACGGTGGTCGCGCGATCCGTTCGTCATGGTCAGATTGTGCATCGGAAGAACACGGGGTGGGACTGGCGGCGGTCGCTGCCCGGCACTGCGCGGCACCGGTCTAGACCAGCCGCGCGCGTTTGCGCAGCAGCCATTCGACGGCGAGCACGGCCAGCAACCCGAGCAGCGACCAGATGTTGTCCCAGGCCGGTCGGGTGCGGGTGTCCTCGCGGTTCTCGACGCTCTTGCGGCCGGCGAACTCGGCGACGAGGCTGTCTGCGTCGGCGAGGAACACGTAGCGGCCGGCGCCCTCGGTGCCCTTGCTGGCCTCGGCGATGCGGCGCAGCAGGTCCGCGTCCTGGCTCGAGTCCGCCAGCTCCCGGTCGGGCACCTTGACCAGCACGTCCTCGCGCGCCAGCACCGCGTCGGCCGGATTCTGGTTGGCGAACACCAGGAAGCTGAACGCGCCCGGATCCGGCAGCGTGAAGCTGGCCTGGTAGGTGCCCGGCTCGCCCGGCACCGCGCGCAGCAGCCGCTTCTCGGCGTCGCCCTTCTGGTCGCGCAGGAACACCGGCTGTTCGGCGGCGACGGCCGGCTGCAGCTCGGCGTCGCGCACCAGCAGCTGCACCCGCACCTTGTCGCCGGTCTCCAGCAGGTTCTTGTCGACGGTCAGCTCGAGCAGGGCGTTGCGACGCTGCAGCCGGCCCTGCGCGAGCGAGCGCACGACGTTGCGCCAGAACGCGTCCATGTAGGTCTCGGCGTACGGGTCGCGCCAGCGCCAGGTCTCGTCGGTGGCGATGAAGAACGTCGTGCCGCGCGGGTACGGCGCGACGACGGCGATCGGTCGCTTGCCGTAGCTGTTGCCGTCGGTCGGATGCCGCAGCAGCACCGTCGCGCCGGGCCGGGAGCGCTGCACCGGGTAGTAGACCGTGAAGCCGGGCAGGCCTTCCTCCCACAGCCGGCGGTTGAGCCCGGGATCGCGCTGCAGCAACAGGATGTCGTGCGGCTGCAGCGGGTTCTCGAGCACCGGCCGGAACGTGCGGTCGCGCGGCGGCCGGTTCTGCTGCACCCAGGCGCGGTCCTCGAGCACGACCGGCAGCAGGTCCTGCAGCGGCGTGTTGCGGTAGCGCTCCGGCATCGCCGCGTCGCCGTAGAGGAAGCCGACGCCGCCGCCGAACTCGACGTAGTGCACCAGCATCTCGAGCCAGCTGCGGATGCCTTCCTCGGTCGCCGCGATGCGCTCCGGCGAGACGTCGCCGATCAGCACGCAGTGGTACTGCAGCAGCTCGCGTTCGGTGCGCGGGATGTCCTGCAGCGGCTGCAGCGCCGGGCTGTGCTCCTGCGGGAAGCGCGGGCTCGCCTCGAACAGGAACGCCTGCATCTCGATGCTCGGATCGACGCGCTTCAGGCACGCCTGCAGGCGGCGGTACTCCCAGCGCGGCTTCTCCTCGATGTAGAGCACGCGGATCTTCTCGTCGTTGACGCGCAGGAAGCGGGTGTCCTCGTTGTCGTCGATCTGGCTCTCCTCGGGCAGCGGCGCCAGCGAGAAGCGCAGCGTCCAGTCGCCGGCCTCGGGGAAGGCGTGGAACACCCGCACGCGCGCGCTCTCGCCGTCGGCCGGCAGTTCGACCGGGCTGGTGGCCAGCGGCACGAACGGGCCGCCGTCGCGCGAACCGTGCAGTTCGACGCGCGAGCCCTGGCCGCGCAGGCCCTCGGCGCGCACGGTGACGTCGAAGCCGACCTCCTCGTCGCGCAGCGACTCCTTCGGGCCCGGCGGGCCGACCAGCCAGGCGTTGCGCGGCGGCTCGGGGTCGCCGACGCCGACTGTGTGGATGGTGATGCCGCGCAGGCCGTACTCGCGCGCGACCTCGACCGGATCGAGGCCGGCGTTGTTGCGGCCGTCGGAGACCAGGACCACCGCATCGAGGTTGGAACCGGCGACGGCGCCGCGGTGCAGGTCGAGCGCGTCGCCGAGCGTCGTGCGGTTGCCGCGCGCGGTCAGCTCCGCGAGCGAGCGGATCGGCACCGGCTTGCGCTGCACGCGGAACAGCCGCACGTCGTGCGAGGCCTGCAGCTTCGCCAGCAGGCCCTCGGGCCGCTCCAGCACCGCCTGCACCAGCTCCTGGCGCGTGCGGGCGGACAGCGCCTCGGCGCCGACCAGCGCCTGCAGCGCCTGCTGCTGTTCGGCGGCCGGATAGCGGTCCTTGCGCTGCATGCTGGCGCTGTCGTCGACCAGCACGTGCACCTGGTTCTTCGTCTTGCGGTAGGTCGTGGTCTCGAACGCCGGCTGGAACACCAGCACGCAGCAGATCGCGACCGCCAGCCAGCGCAAGACCGACAGCACGACGCGGGTCGGTCGTTCGAGGCGTTGCAGGCCGCTGTAGGACCACCAGGCGAACGCGACGGTCGCCGGCAGCACCAGCAGCGCCAGCACCCAGGTCGGCGGCAGGTGCAGGAAGCGGAACGTCTCCTCGACGTAGGTCTGCGCGGCGGGATCGGCCGCCGGCGGTTGCCCGCCGTCGGCCGCGGGTTCCTGCGGCAGCCACCGCAGCAGGTCGGCGGCGCACGCGAGCACGGGTTGCATCGGGGTGGTGACCATGCGTCAGCTCCGGCGCACCGCGATGAACCTCGCCAGCGCCGCTTCGGCGAGCACCAACAGCAGCGTCAGCAGCAACAGCGACGGCGCCAGTTCGTTCTGGCGCGGATCGTCGTCGGCGCTGGCGATCGCCGGCAGGGCGTCGAGCACGCGTTCGAGGCCGAGCGCCTGGCGGACTTCCTCGTGGGCGGCGTAGCGCAGGTCGCCTTCGTCGGGATCGACGTTGACCGCGAACGGCAGCGACAGCGGCTCCTTGCCGGCCTCCTGGTCGAGCACCATGTCGAGCACGTAGAAGCCGGCGTAGACGGTGTCGGACACCGGCGGCAGACGGAAGCGGCCGCCGGCGAGCGGCTGCGCGTCCTCGCCGATCGGCGTGCGGCTGCGGCCGTCGCGTTCGGGGCGCTGCACCTGCACCTCCTCGGGCCGCACCGGCAATGTGCACGAGAGCTCGGCGCCGACCGGCACCAGGAACGGGTCGACGGCCGGCAGCGCCAGCCACTTGACGAGCCCGTGCAGCAGCGGGAACGCGACCATCGGGTCGTCGAGGCGGTTCCAGCGATCGGCGCGGTACTCGGACGCGATCGCCGAGGTCAGGAACACCGCGTTGCCCTCGCCGAACGGGTTGGCGACCAGCAGCGGGCTCTGCTCGGCGTCGGTCAGGCGCGCCAGCACGGTGGCGCCCTCGCGCAGCGAATCGGGCGCGATCGTCTGCCAGCGCCAGACCGGGATCGCCTGGAGCACCTCGCGGTAGATCGGCTCCTCGAACTCGGCGAACAGCGGGTGGTCGGGCGCCGTGATCACCGGCGTGCGCACGACGGAACTGCCGGCGCTGCCGCCGGTCGCCTGCAGCACGCGGAACGGCTGCGGGCCGTCGCCGTTGGCGTGCAGCTGCAGGTTGAAGCTCTCGGGATCGGTGCGGCTGCCGAACGCGACCAGGAGACCGCGGCCCGCGCGCAGCGCCTCGAGCAGGCCCTGCGTCGCGCGCTGGTTCAGCCGATCGACGTCGGCCAGCACCGTGACGTCGTAGTCGCGCGGCCGCCGCTGGCCGCTCAGCAGCGCCAGCGTGTCGACCGCCTCGATCGCGAACGTCGGCAGCGCGGCCGGATCCGGGTCGAGGATCATGCGCCAGACGTACTGGTAGGCGCGCAGCGGGTCCTCGTCGGCGGCGCCGTCGACCAGCAGGACGCGGATGCGGTCGCGCACGTCGACCGTCAGGTAGCGTTCGTCGTCGGCGGCGAGGCCGTCGTTCTGGATCTGGGCGCGCACGCGGTGGCGGCCCGCCTCGCGGAACGAGACCTGGAAGTCGGCCTCGCCCTCGGCACCGGCCGGCACCGCGACGACGCGACGCATCGGCTCGCCGCCGTCGACCTCGAGCGTGACCTCGAACGTCGCCGCGGCCTGGCCGCGGTTCTTCAGCTGCGCCGTGAAGTCGACCGGGGTGCGCAGCACCGCGGCCGGCTGCTCGATGCGCAGGTCGGTGATCTGCTCGTTGTCGGCGTTGCCGCCGAGCCCCTGGTCGGCGAACGGGCCGGTGTCGATCCAGTGCACGCGCGTGCCGTCGCGCTGCTGCAGCCGCTGCACCAGGTCGTGCAGCGTGTCGGTGAACTCGGGCGCGGTCTTGTCGGTGGGGGCCTGCAGCGCCTTGCCGAACGAACGCGCCTGCAGGTCCGACAGCACGTAGACCTCGACCGCCGGGTCGCCGCCCTCGTCGAGCAGGTCGGCGACCTGCAGCAGCGCGTCGCCGAGGTCCGAGGCCGCGTCTTCCGGCTTCTGCAGCAGCAGCCACTGGCTGCGCGCCGCGGTCAGGTCGAGGTCGCCGCGCACCAGGAAGCGCGGCCGCACGCCGGCGCTGACCAGCGTGACCTTGTCGCTGCGGCGCGGGTCCTGTTCGAAGCGATCGAGCAGGCGGCCGACCAGCGCGCGGGCGCGCTCGAACGGGCTCTGCGCGCCGTCGGCGCGCAGCCCCATGCTGTAGCTGGTGTCGACCACGATCACGTGGTGCACGGTGCCGGCGCCCGCCAGCAGCCCGGCGGCGGCCTGCAGCATCGGCCGCGCGATCGCCAGGGCCAGCAGGATCGGCAGCAGACAGCGCAGCAGCAGCAGCAGCAGGTTCTCGGTGCGCAGCCGGTTCTTCTGCTTCTGGAACGCCCGCAGCAGGAACTCCATCGCCGCCCACGTGCGCTGCTTGTGCCGCTGGCGATTCAGCAGGTGGATGATCAGCGGGACCGCGAACAGGGCGGCGCCCGCGAGCAGGGCTGGGTTGAGGAACTGCAAGCTGGTTCAGGTCACTTGCGGCGCTTGGTGCGCGACGCGCGGGCGCTCAGGTAGGAGGTGAGGACGACGTCGAGCGGCGCGTCGTCGACGATGCGCACGTAGTCGATGCGCTGCGCGAGGCAGCCCTTGCGGATCCGCTCGGCGAAGCCCTCGATCTCGGCGAGGTAGGCCTCGCGCAGCGACTTCGGGTCGCACAGCAGTTCGGGCATCTGCTCGAGGCCCTTGAACAGCGTCATGCGCTCGAACGGGAACTCGACCTCGTCGCGGTCGAGCACGTGGAAGACGACGATGTCGTGGCCGCGGCTGCGGATCTCGCGCAGGCCCTTGATCACCGCGTCCGGCTCGTCGAACAGGTCGCTGAAGATCATCACCATGCCGCGCTGCCGCAGCTGGTTGGCCAGTTCGTGCAGCACGGCGCCGACCTTGGTCTTCTGCTCGCGCGACTGCGCCTGTTCCAGGGCCGTGAACAGGTTGCCGAGGTTGGCGCGCGTGTTCGACGGCGGCACCTGGCGCGCGACCTTCTCGTCGAACAGCGTCAGGCCGACCGCGTCGGCCTGTTGCTGGATCAGGAACGCCAGCGACGCGCACGCGGTCGCCGCGTAGTCGAACTTCGACATGCCGCCGTCGTGCGCGTAGTTCATCGACTCGCTCTGGTCGAGGAACAGGTGCGCGCGCAGGTTGGTCTCCTCCTCGTACTGCTTGACGACGAAGCGGTCCGCCTTGCCGAAGATCTTCCAGTCGAGGTGGCGCAGGTCGTCGCCCGGCACGTACTCACGGTGCTGCGCGAACTCGACCGAGAAGCCGCGGTAGGGCGACTTGTGCATGCCGGTCACGAAGCCCTCGACGACCAGCCGCGCGCGCAGCTCGAGCCGCCCGACCTTGTTGAGCACGCGCGGGTCGAGGTAGTTGGTCGGGATCTCGGTCATGGCGAGGGGGAGGGGCGGGGCGAAGGTGCACCGCGGCACGGTGCGGCGTCACCAGAAGGAACCGGAAGCGGAGCGAGCAAGGGAGGACAGGGATAAGAAGGCGAACCGGGCAGAAGACGAACCAGGTGAGTGTCGGATGCGTCGTGCAACCACTCCCGCCGACCGGCAGCCGCCTGGTGCGTCCTCGCGGCGTTGTTGTCGTTCGGCCCGGTCGGCGGAAGGGGCAAGTTGCGCAAGGTGGCAGCTCAGGGCCTTCAGCCCTGAGCAACCACCTTGGGCAACTTCCCGTCCTGCAGCACGGCGCTGGCGTTCGGGTCGACCTCGGCGAGCAGGCGTTCGATGACTCGGTCGGTAGTGATGCCTTCGGCTTCGGCGGCGAAGCTGGTGATCAGGCGGTGGCGCAGCACCGGCTTGGCGACCGCCTTGACGTCTTCGGCGGCGACGTAGAAGCGGCCCTGCAGCAGCGCGTGCGCCTTGGCGCCGAGCACCAGGTTCTGGCTCGCGCGCGGGCCCGCACCCCACTGCAGCATCTCGTTGATCCACGGCGGCGCCTCGCCGGTGGTCAGTCGCGTCAGGCGCGTCAGCCGCAGCGCATAGTCGAGCACGGCGTCGGCGATCGGCACGCGGCGCACGATCGACTGCAGCGCGAAGATCTCGTCGGCCGACAGCACGGCGCGGATCTCGGTGCTGCGGTCCTCGGTCGTGCGGCGCAGGATCTCGCGTTCCTCGGCGGCGGACGGATAGTCGACCTTGACCATGAACATGAAGCGGTCGAGCTGCGCCTCGGGCAGCGGGTAGGTGCCCTCCTGCTCGATCGGGTTCTGCGTCGCCAGCACGAAGAACGGCTTCTGCAGCTCGTGGCGCATGCCGCCGACCGTGACCTGGTACTCCTGCATCGCCTCGAGCAGCGCCGCCTGCGTCTTCGGCGGCGTGCGGTTGATCTCGTCGGCGAGCACCACGTTGGCGAACACGGGACCGGGCAGGAACTTGAACTCGCGCTTGCCGGTGCCCTTGTCCTCCTGGATCACCTCGGTGCCGGTGATGTCGCTCGGCATCAGGTCCGGCGTGAACTGGATGCGCTTGAACGACAGCGACAGCACCTTGGCCAGCGTCGAGATCAGCAGCGTCTTGGCGAGGCCGGGCACGCCGATCAGCAGGCAGTGGCCGCGGCAGAAGAGCGCCATGAACAGTTCGTCGACGACGTGGTCCTGGCCGACGATCACCTTCTGGATCTCGGCCTTCATCGCCGCGTAGGCCTGCTGCAGCTTCGCGACCTGCTCGAGGTCCTTGGGTGACGTCTCTGGGTTGGGTTGGCTCATGGGTTCGATCGGGTGCGCGGCGGATGCCGGCGCGGGCGGGAAATCGGTGGGGTGGACGATCGGGTGGACGGGCGCGGCCGCGCACGGGTAGACCGCGAACGGGCACGAAGCCACCTACGTTCGGTGCGGCGCGGAAGTTGGCGGCGAGGTGGCGTAGGACGGGACGACGTCACGGAAACTTCGTCCTCGGGCCGCGCGGGGCAGCGGCAGCGTCCGGGGAGCCGTCGGCGACGCCGTCCGCGGGCGGCGGCGGCTCCGGGTGCAGGGTGCACAGCTCTGCCGGCGTCAGCCCGAGCCGATCGATGGCCACCAGCAGCGCCTGCAGGTCCTGCCGGGTCGCAGAGCCGCGCGCCAACCGCGCCTCGTGGATCGCCGTGTCGTAGCTCTGCCGCAGCTGCTCGAGGTCGCTGCCGAGTTGTTCCAGTTCGGCGCGTTCCTGCACCGCGGGCACCGCGTTGGCGAAGAACAGCCACAGCGCGACGCCGAGGCTCGACAGTGCGACCCAGTAGGGGAACGACGACGAGCTGTCCTTGGCCTCACGAGTCATGGTCGGCGAAGGCCGGATGGTAGCGGGCAGAGGGCGTGGGGGGTAGTCGCTGGTGCCGACGAACCGGCTCGCGTGCTAGGATTTGGCCATGCCGTTCGAGGATTACATCACGGTGACGCCGGGTGTGCGCAGCGGCAAGCCGTGCATCAAGGGCACCCGCATCACCGTGGCGGACGTGCTGGAGTACATGGCGGGCGGCATGACCGAGGCGGAGATCCTGGCCGACTTCCCGGATCTGCAGCCGGAACACATCCGCGCCGTGCTCGCCTTCGCCGCGGCTCGCGAACGGCGTCTTGGCGAGCCGCCGGCTGCCTGAGTCGCACGTGCCGCGCCTGCTCTTCGACGAGAACCTCAGCCATCGCCTGGTGGGTCGTCTCGCCAGCGTGTATCCGGCCAGTGTGCACGTGCGGGACCTCGGCCTTCGGGGTGCCGGTGATCCCGCTGTCTGGTCGCGGGCGGCAGCGGATGCCCTGATGATCGTCAGCAAGGACGATGACTTTCGCCAGTTGGCGTTCCTGCGCGGCATGCCACCGAAGGTGGTCTGGTTGGTTGTCGGTAATGCGGCAACCGAGGCTGTTGCGCGATTGCTCGAACAAAGGCTGCCGGTCATCGAGCAGTTCGAGGCACACCGGACAGAGGCGCTGCTCCTGCTGAAGATGCCCGCTCGCGGTTGAGAAGGGTCGCGTCTCGGAAGGCGGCGCAAGTGCCGAGGTCCAGGCGACCCCGATCCGGTTAAGTCGTCGCGTCCGGATCCCAGCCGTAGCAGCGTTGCATCGTGGCGCGGTCGAGCCGGCGTGCCACCCGGCGCAGGAACACCTCCCGCGCGTCCGCCTGCGGATAGCGCAGGCGGATGCCCGCCTCCGCGAGATCGATCGCGGCCTGCTGCAGGTCCAGAAACGCGGCGAACTTCTCCGCTGGGGTCATGCGGCGCCAGATCGCGAACTGCGTGCGTTCGGCGACCAGCGATGTGCCGCTGGCGACAGGGCGTTCCTCGCTCACGCCGCAAATGTAGCGTCTGCGCGGCGTCGCGTTCAGCTGCCGATCGGGAACTCGATCGCGGGCGTGAGGCCAAGGCCGGTCTGCTGGCGGAGCCTGAGGGCCTGCATGAGCCGGGGAAGGCCGGCGGCGTGCGGACGATTCGCAGGAGTCCTGATGCGCAAGGCAGGCGATCGACGCAAACTCGCAGGCTGCGATGCGTCCGCCAACCAACTCGGACGGAGCTGAGAGCATTTCGGCTTGTGAGCAGATCGGGCGGGCATCGATCCGAGTTCCAGGCGCAGGATGACAGCAGACCTTGCATGGCACTGGTGGGCGAGCATCAAGGACACCTGCACACGGGACCGGACAGTCCCTGTGGACTGGATGTGCGAGTGTGGGTTTCCAAAGCTCGGCGTAAAGAGCCTCGACCTCCACATCCAAGAGAAATGCCCACCTGGCGCCATGATGTCATGGGCTGTCCGGAACGGGCTCGTACTGGTGCGGCGCGATCTGGCAGAGGTCCTTCTGGGTTTCTGCGACGGCAAGGAAGGGGCGATCGGAGGCGTCTTCAGCAAGGGCGGGCGAGTGGATGATTGGTGCGTGCTGCGGCACCGGAGGTTGCGAATCGTGCGCGGGACGCGCAACGCCAGAGTGAGGAGATGCGAGGTGTGCGGTCGGCAGTTCTACTACGCAGAAGGACGCCGATACCTTGTGGGTGGTGGCGGCAGCGGCTGGTTCGCCAACAGTGCCCGGTCGGGAGTCCTGGTCACCAGTCAGGCGGATGCGGCGTTGAAGGCGCGGTTTCCGGATGTTCCAAGAGGAATGACGTCTTCTCTGCAACTGGAGCCGCAGGGTCTCGACGGGCGTCAAGACGTGGACGACGAAGTGATGCTGTGGTGACCCGTGGCAGTCGGAACTGCGGCGTGTGAGTTCCGGCTCGAATCGGTTGTCACGCGCACGTCGGGAGCTCGGGACCAAGCACTCGGGTTGGTCGAACGCTCCGGTGGCTCAGATCCCGTACACCGCCCCGTCGCCGAGCATCTCTTCGATGCGCAGCAGCTGGTTGTACTTCGCCACCCGATCACTGCGGCACGGCGCGCCGGTCTTGATCTGACCGGTGCCACACGCCACCGCGAGATCCGCGATCGTGCTGTCCTCGGTCTCGCCGGAGCGATGCGACATCACCGCCTTCATGCCGGCGCGGTGCGCCATGTCGATCGCCTGCAGCGTCTCGGTCAGCGTGCCGATCTGGTTGACCTTGATCAGGATCGCGTTGGCCGACTTCTCCTGGATGCCGCGCGCCAGCCGCTCGGTGTTGGTCACGAACAGGTCGTCGCCGACCAGCTGCACCTTGCTGCCGACCTTCGCGGTCAGCGCGGCCCAGCCCTTCCAGTCGTCCTCGGCCATGCCGTCCTCGATCGAGAAGATCGGGAACTCGCGGCACCAGCCGCTGAGGAAGTCGACCATGCCTTGGCTGTCGAACGTCTTGCCCTCGCCTTCGAGCGTGTACTTGCCCTTCTGGTAGAGCTCGGTGACCGCGGCGTCGAGCGCGAGCACGACGTCGCTGCCGGCCTTGTAGCCGGCCTTCTTGATCGCCTGCAGGATGATCTCGAACGCCGCCGCGTTCGACGCGAGGTTCGGCGCGAAGCCGCCTTCGTCGCCGACCGCGGTCATCAGCTTCTTCGCCTTCAGCTCGGCCTTCAGCGCGTGGAACACCTCGACGCCCATGCGCAGGCCTTCGCGGAAGCTCTTGGCGCCGATCGGCATCACCATGAACTCCTGGAAGTCGACGTTGTTGTCGGCGTGCGCGCCGCCGTTGAGGATGTTCATCATCGGCACCGGCAGGCGGTTGGCCTTGCTGCCGCCGACGTAGCGCCACAGCGGCATGCCGAGCTCGTTGGCGACCGCCTTGGCGACGGCCAGGCTGCAGCCGAGGATCGCGTTGGCGCCGAGCGTCGCCTTGTTGTCGGTGCCGTCGACCTCGCACAGCAGCGTGTCGCACAGGTGCTGGTCCTCGGCCGGTTGCCCGAGCAGGGCTTCGGCGAGCACGGTGTCGACGTTCTCGACCGCCTGCCGCACGCCCTTGCCGAGGTAGCGCTTCTTGTCGCCGTCGCGCAGCTCGACCGCCTCGTGCGCGCCGGTCGACGCCCCCGAGGGCACGATCGCGCTGCCGTGCGCCCCGGATTCGAGTTCGACGTCTACTTCGACGGTGGGGTTGCCGCGGGAGTCGAGGACTTCGCGGCCCTGCACGTGGACGATGGTGCTCATGTCTCCGCTAGGGATAGCGGGCGCGGCGGTGCCGGGGCAAGCGCGGTGTCGCCGAACGTGCCGACCGGTCAGGTGCCCGGGCGCGGCTCAGCGCGGCGTCGTCGTCGGCCTGCCGGCAGGCGTCGCAGCCGGACTCCGCGCACCAGGCGGGCAGGTCGGGCACGTCGTCGGTGCCTTCGCCGGCAAGGTGCCGGGCGGGGGGCGGGCAGGGCGGGTGTCGGGGCATGGGCGCGAGTTGGTCCGGTGCGGGTGCGACCACCAGGGCAGTGGTGCGAACGGGTCCAATTCGCGCGGAAAATGCCGGTTCCGTTGCGTTGCGCCGCGTTCGCGGCGGGCGCCGGATACGCCGCTGCCGGTGCCGCTTGCGGCCGGCCGGCTACACCCAGCTGTTGGTCAGCAGTTCGCCCATGCCGCCGGCGCCCGGCACGATGTACTGCACGTCGTTGAGCCCGCGCTCCTCCTTGGCGAACGCGCCCGGCGGGCTGCGCAGCGCGCGCTCGCTCGACAGGCCGCGGTCGACGCGGCCGGCGTAGAGCCGCACGCCGGGGTGCGCCGCGGTGACCCGGCCGATCGCCTCGGGGGTGACCATCAGGTGGGCGGCGACCAGGCGGTGCGGCGTGCCGTCGAGCTGCCGGTAGACGTCGACGGCGCGGCAGACGGTGCCGCCGGTCGCGCCCATCGGATCGGGGATCAGCACCACGGCGCCGTCGACCGGGCCGCCGATCTTGCTGCCGTCCAGCCGCACGCCGGTGACGTGGTGCGCCGCGTCGGTGGTGCGCGACATGTTGAGGAAGTCGAGCCGCACGTTCGCCGACGGCAGCACCTCGACCGCGGCCTCGTAGCAGGCCTGGGCCGGCAGCAGCCCGGCGCGGATCACCGCGCAGATCACCAGCCGGGTCTCGCGGCACAGCTGCGGCCCGCGCACGAACGCGCGCGGCTCGATCGCCGTCATGCGCGTCGCCACCTGCTGGTCGCGCACCGGGAACTCGCGCGCCAGGATCTCCTGCAGCAGCCGGCGGTAGGCCGAGCGCACCAGCCCCGGTAGTTGCGCCGTGCCGGTATCGGGGCTGCCGATGGTCGCCAACAGGGTGGCGAAGTAGGCATCGTCGAACAGCAGCACGTCGGGGCCGTAGTGGTGGGTGAGCATGGCGGCGGCAGCAGCACCATAGCCGGGGCCAGTTCTTTCTGCCCTGACCGGCCCGGCTTGCTATCTTCCCGCGATGCTCGCCGCGCTGTTGTTCGGATGCGTCACCACCGTTCTGCCCCAGGGCGGCGAAGCCGACGCGCCGGTCGGGCTGACGGTCGTCATGGTCGACGTCGGCCAGGGCGACGGACTGATCGTCAAGGCGCCGGACGGCACCGTGCACGTGATCGACGGCGGTCCGCCCGGTGAGGGGACCGCGGCGATGTTGCCGGCGATCACCGCGCTGCAGCCGACCGCCTACGGCTTCAGCTTCCTGTCGCACTTCCACGTCGACCACCTCGGCGGTCTCGACGAAGTGCTCAACGCACGCCCGTTCACGACCGCCTACGACCGCGGCGACGTCAACCGCCCGTCGAACACGGACGTCAACAACTACCTGTCGGCCGCCGGGGCACGCCGCGCGACGATCACGGTCGGTGCGGTCTACCAGCTCGGCGGCGGCGCGACGCTGACCTGCGTCGCCGCGAACGGCTTCGTCGCCGGCGGCGCGTTCGTCGATCCGACCCCGTCGGCGCAGGAGGAGAACTCGCGCTCGATCGCGCTGCGGCTCGACTACGGCATGTTCTCGATGTGGTTCGGCGGCGACCTGACCGGCGGCGCCAGCAGCACGGCCGACGTCGAGAGTCCGGCGTCGCTCGCCTGCGGCGACGTCGACGTCTACAAGTGCAACCACCACGGCTCGACGACGTCGACCAACCTGAACCTGGTGGCGCGGCTCGCTCCCGAGCTGGCGGTGGTCAGCTGCGGCAGCGGCAACTCCTACGGCCATCCGAACTCCACGGTCGTCAACCGCCTCAACCAGGCCGCGGCCGCGCGGCTGCTGCTGTCGACGACGACCGGCAGCGCCAACACGATCGGCTTCGGCGTCACCGGCAACACGCGCATCGACACCGACGGCCGCCGCTACCGCGCGACGGCGCAGAACGGCAGCTGCCTCGACTTCTACTGCGACGAGGTCGTGCTGCCGAACCTGGCCGCCGGCTCGGTGCGCATCAGCGAGATCCACCGCAACCCGAGCATGGTGCCGGACACCAACGGCGAATACGTCGAGGTGCAGAACATCGGCAGCCGGCCGGTCGCGCTGCGCGGCATGCAGCTGGTCGACAACGCCGGCACGGTGACGATCGCCAGCAACTTCGCGCTGCTGCCGGGCCGGCCGATGCTGTTCCAGGTCGACGGCGCGCCGAGCCGCAACGGCGACCTGCCGCTCGGCATGGCGCTGCCGTACAGCTCGATCTCGCTGGCCGACACCACCGACTCGGTGACGCTGCGCCAGAACGCCGTCACCATCGACGCGGTGGCCTACGCGAGCGGTTTCCCCGGCGGCGCGGGCGTCGCCGCCGAACGGCGCGACCTCTACGGCGGCACAGCGGCCGCGAACTTCGCCGCCGCGACGGTGGCGTTCGGCGCCGGGGACCTGGGTTCGCCGGGCCGCCGCAACGACGGCGACACGACCGTGTACCCGGTGCAGGTCGACCAGACGTTCGCCGACGGCGTGATGACGCTGCACGCGACCGCGCTCGGCGACGGCGGCGTGATCAGCATCCTCGGCCTGGCCCAGGGCGACTCGCCGGGCTTCCCGTTCCTGAACGCCTCGATCCCGCTGAACTTCGACCCGCTGTTCCAGGGCGCGGTCGGCGCCGGCGGCGCGATCGCCTTCCTGCCGGCGCAGGGCTACCGCTCGTGGTCGATCCCGGTCGGGCCGCCCTACCCCGCGTATCCGCTCTTCACCGCGCACGTGCTGCTGGACCTGTCCTTCAGCTCGGTGCCCGGTGTCTCGCCCGCCCTCTCGTTCGTGCTGCCGTGACGACCACTCCCGCCCATCCGCCGTTCCGAGTCCTGCTGTCCCGCGACCAGATCCTGCGCCGCACGCACGAACTGGCGCGCCAGATCCAGGCCGATGCCGGCGACGGTCCGCTGTGTCTGGTGGTCGTGATCGAGGGCGCGCGCACGTTCGCCCGCCAGCTGCAGAAGCTGCTGCCCGGCCACCTGCCCCTGCACGAGGTGCGCGCCTCGTCGTACGGGTCCGGCACGGTCAGTTCGGGCCGCGTGCAGCTGACGCTCGGCAAGGACCTGCCGGTGCGCGGCCGCGACGTGCTGCTGCTCGAGGACATCGTCGACACCGGTCGCACGATCGCGGCGTTGCGTGAGCACTTCCTCGGTGAGGGCGCGCACTCGGTGCGCACCGCGACCCTGCTCAGCAAGCCGTCGCGGCGCGTCGTGCCGCTCGAGCTCGAATACGTCGGCTTCGAGATCCCCGACGAGTTCGTGCTCGGCTTCGGCATGGACCTCGACGGCCGCTACCGCGAACTGCCCGACGTCGTCGTCTACGAACAGGACGTCGAGCGCACGTTCCAGCGGCAGGCGTCGGCGCGCTGAGTTCGCCCCGACCTGCCAAGCAACGTGCGGGGTCGCGGCTACGCCCGCCCACGCTGGAGCTGACGGCGCTGCGCGCCGCAGCTCGGCGGCGAAGGGCCGGGTCGCACCGTGGTTCCATGCCTCGGGGGCCATGTCCGCACGACTGGCGGACTACTGCAGCAGTTCGGCGACGCGGCGGTTGCGGGCCTGCAGCGCGCGCAGGCGCTGGTCGTAGCGGTGGATGCGGATCGTGGCGTGCAGCATCAGCCAGGCGCCGAACAGGAACAGCAGCGCGCACGCGCCCAGCAGCGGCACCAGCAGGTGGGCCATGCCGGCCGGGTCGTACATGCGCGACGTCGCGATCAGGATGCTGACGACCGACAGCGGCAGCGCCGCGACCGCGATGCCGGTGCGGATCGTCGACAGCGACGTGCGCTTCTCGGCCAGCAGCAGCTGCGCCTCGGCGACCAGCAGGGTCTCGTCGTCGACGTCGTCGCCGGTGGCCATCGGGTGGCGGCGCCTCAGGCGCCGAGTTCGCGCAGCAGGTTCGGGCTCGGGAACACGCTCTCGATCACCCACAGCACGTAGCGGATGTCGCAGACCACGTTGCGCGAGCGTTCGGCGTTCCAGCCGAAGTCGCCGGCGACGTTCTCGAACACCCGGTCGAAGTTCAGGCCGACCAGGCGGCCCCGACCGTCGATCACCGGCGAGCCGGAGTTGCCGCCCGTGGTGTCGCCGTTGGTCAGGAAGCAGACCGGCACGTCGTGCAGCCGCTGGTCGACCCAGCGGCTCGTCGCGCGCGTCTTCGCCGCCGCGAGCAACGCCTTCGGGCTGGCGAACGGCTCCTGGCCGGTCTCCTTCTGCACCAGGCCGCCGACCGTGGTGTGCGGGGTGTAGAGCACGCCGTCGCGCGGCACGTAGCCGGCGACCTCGGCGATCGACACGCGCAGCGTGCTGTTCGCGTCCGGATAGAACGACTTGCCCCGGAACGCCTCCTGCGCCTCGATCCAGCGCCGGCCGACGTCGAGCATGCGACCGGCGCGCTCGCGCGCGCGCTGCTGCGCCTGCGCCCGTTCGGCGGCGAGGCCGCGCGCCAGCACCAGCAGCGGGTCGGTGCTGTTCGCGATGCCCTCGGCGCCGTTCGCGAACGCCTGCTGGCGCGCCTCGGGGTCGGTCATCGCCGTGTCGCGCCACAGCGCCTCGGCGTCGAGCCCCTCGGTGCCGGCGAGCCGCTGCGCGGCGGCGACGCCGCCCAGTTCGGCGCAGAAGATCGCGAAGATCGGCTTCTGCAGCAGGTCGAGATCGGCGGTCAGCGACTCGCTGGCCAGCACGCGCCGCAAGCGGCCCGGCAGGTTGCCTTCGGGATCGGCGGCGGCGGCGCCGCAGATCTCGACCAGCACCGCCAGCAGCCGCATGTCGCCGCCGAGCACGGCGAGGAACCACATCATGGTGTCGCGCTCGATCGTCGCCGCCGCCGCTTCGTCGACCGCGAGCAGGTCGTCGAGCACCGTGCCCCACCTCTCCTGCCGCTCGGGCTCGGCCGCGACCCAGGCGCGAAACTGCGCCTCCTCGCGCAGCTTGCGGGCGACGACGGCGTTGCGGTCGAGGCCGAACACCATGCCCTTGGCGTTCTTCTGCACGTTCGCCAGCGACTTGATGCGATCGGCGACGTCGAGCGCCTTCTGCTCGCTGGTCGCCGCCGCCGCGTTCAGCACCGCCAGCGTCTCGGTCAGCACGTGGTCCCGCCGCGGGTAGACGTAGCCCTGCTGCATGGCGACCGCGCGGCTCGATTCGTAGCGCTGCGTGCGGCCGGGGTAGCCCATGATGATCGCCAGGTCGCCGGCGGCGACGCCTTCGGTCGAGACCGTGAGGCTGTGCTCGGGCACGTAGGGCACGTTGTCCTGGTCGTAGTCGCGCACGCTGCCGTCCGGCGCCACGTAGGCGCGGAAGAACGTGAAGTCGCCGGTGTGGCGCGGCCACTCCCAGTTGTCGACTTCGCCGCCGAACTCGCCGATCGCGCGCGGCGGCGCGTAGACCAGCCGCACGTCGCGGATCTGGGTGCGGTAGTAGAGGTGGTATTCCTTGCCCTCGAGGAAGCTCGCCACCGAGCACTTGGTGTTCGGCTCCTTCGCCTCGCCGTCGGCGATCAGCTGCGCCAGCGTCTGCTGGGTGAGGCTCCAGCGATCGAGGTCGGTCGCGGCCTTGGCCTGCGCCTCGTGCACGACCGCGGTGACGTCCTCGATGCGCTTCAGCACCGAGGCGACCATGTCCGGCGCCGGCAGTTCGGCGGCGCGGTCCTGGGCCGCGAAGCCGTCGCGCAGGTAGTTGGTGGTCTCGGTGCTCAGCGCGGTCACGGCGCCGAAGCCGCAGTGGTGGTTGGTCACCAACAGGCCCGCCTTCGACACGAACGACGCCGTGCAGCCGTTGATCTGCACGGTCGCCGACAGCACGCCGCCCTGCTCCGGGTGCCAGAACTCGTCGCGCGTCAGCTTCATGCCGCGCTGCTGCAGCGCCGCCCAGTCCATGTCGCGCACCTGCTGTGGCAGCCATTGCCCCTCGTCGGGCAGCAGGCACACGGCGGCGAGGGAGAGCAGGAGCGAGCGCAGCATCATGGCATCCGTATACGCACCCGGCGTCGGCTTGCGAAGTCCGCGCCCGGCTTTGACGCCGGTGGTGGCGGCGGGCACGCTTGCGGAGGCCATGTCGAATCGCACCGTGCGGCGGGTCTCGCTGGGAGTCGCGTTGCTGCTCGCGGCGGCGACGCTGCCGGCGCAGAACTCGACGCGCAAGATCCGCAACGCGCCGTCGGAGCTGGCGGCGCGGGCGGGCGGTGGGGTGCCGTGGCGCGACGACGTGGAAGCGGCGCTGGTCGAGGCGAAGCGGGACGGGAAGCCGGTGTTCTGGTACGTGCCGTCGGTGGCCCGCTCGCCGATGGATCGCAAGGCGGAGATCGACCGCTACCTGATGGGCGGACCGTTCTCGTGGCCGTCGACCATCGAATTGCTGACGGAACACTTCGTGCCGGTGAAGCAGGTCGCGAGCGGCGCGCGCGCGAACGAGTTGGGGCTCGTGCACGGCACCTTCCTCGAGCCGGGCTACGTGGTGCTCGATGGCGACGGGGTCGTGAAGGCGAAGCTCGACCAGGTCACGACGTTCCACCCGCAGTGGTTCGAGACGCCGCTGCGGCGGCTGGTGGGGCAGCCGCTGGAGCGGTTCCCGTGCAGCGTGACCGCGGCCGAGGCATGGCGGCGTCTGCAGGCCGGTGACCTTGCCGCGGCGTTCGGCGCGCTCGAGGTGGCCGCGCCCTACTCGCCTGGCGACGGGCCGGAGGGCCGCTGGCTGCTTGGTGTGCTGCAGTTCCGCGCCGGGCAACGGTCGGCAGCAATCGCGACCTGGCGGGCCCTGGCCTCCGAGGCGAAGGACAGTCCTTGGGGCTGGAAGGCCGCGCTCGAGGTCGAAGGCCATGGTCCGTTCGTGCACGGCTTCGAGGTCTACGGCGAGTTGCCGGCGGCGGTGCTCGCCACCACGCCCAGCGACGGCTCGCGCGCGCCCGAGGGCACCTACACCGAGCCCGAGCTGTGGCAGCGCAGCGTCGCGTTCCTGTCGACGATGGCCGACGACGACGGCGTCTACCGCGACAGCATCTACGACTTCGGCGGCACCGACGGACTGCCGAACGTGCACGCGGCGGTGACATGCCTCGTGGGCGAGGCGCTGTTGGCGGCGCGGGCGCGCGTCGATGCCGGCACGCTGACGTTGCCAGAAGCCGTCGCCGCGCGCGTCGACACGTTGCTGCTGCAGCTGCGGGACAACGCGCTGGCCGAGGGCTGGCTGGCCCTGTCGGACCGCGACGAGATCCTCTGGGCGCGCGCCTACGCGCTGCGCTTCCTGCTGGCGTGGCAGCGCCACCGCGTGGCCGATGCCGGGACCGTGGACCCTGGCATCCGCAGCGCGATCGCCGCGCTGATCGCGTTGCAGCCGGACACCGGCGTGTGGTTCCACGAGTACGGCAATCCGTTCGCGATCGCGACGGCGCTGCAGGCGCTGGCGTGCGCCAGGGCACAGGGCTTCGAGGTGCCGCAGGACACCGTCGACAAGGGGCTGCGCGCGCTCGCCATGAACCGCACCGACAAGGGCGCCTTCACCTACGGCCAGACGCGCGCGGGCCGCGCGCCGCGCGAGAGCGTCGAGGCGGCGGCCGGGCGCATGCCGCTGTGCGAACTCGGGCTCTACCTGCACGGCGGCTCGGACCAGGCCAGGCTGCTGGCGTCGGTCGAGGCGGGGCTGCAGCACCACGGCTTGCTGGCCGCGGTGCGCAAGTACGACGACCACGCCGACCGGCTGCACTACGGCGGCTTCTTCTTCTGGTTCGACATGCTCGGCCGCAGCGAGGCGATCGCCGCACTGACCGACGCGGACGCGCGCCACCGCCTGGCGGCGCAGCAGCACGAGCTGATCCTGAAGCTGCCCGAGTTCGACGGCTGCTTCGTCGACAGCCACGAACTGGGCCGCTGCTACGGCACGGCGATGGCGCTGCTGTGCCTCGACACGCTGGCGCGCGCGGCGCGCTAGCGGGGCCGGTCCGCTACGAACGACGGCCGAGCAGGTCGTCGATCCAGTCGGCGAGCGGGTGGCGCAGCTGCCACGCCAGTCGCGCCAGCCGTTCGGTGGCGTCACAGCCGAGCTGCATCACCAGCGTCAGCAGGTCGAGCAGGTGCTCCCGCGGCGCGCTGGCGAACAGGGCCCGCAGCCGCGCTTCGTCGCAGTGGCCGGTGGCGAGCTGCTGCATCGCGGCGAGCGCGTCGCGCGGCACCGCGGCGTGGTGGTGCGCCTGTTCGAGCAGCCAGGCCGCGGTGGCGAGGTCGCCGCGCGCGAGCAGCGTCGCGAACAGCGGCTGCAGCGTCTCGGTCGCCCCGGCGCCGTGTTCGTCGAGGTCGGCGAACAGCTGCCGCGCGCAGCGGGCCGGCAGGTTGTCGTGCAGGGCGCGTTCGATGCCGGGCTGCAGGCGCGCGGCGGTCGGCGCCGGCGCCGGCAGCAGCCACCAGTCCGCGCGCGGCCCCGCGGCGTCGTCGGTGGCGTCGTCGACGGTGGCGGCGCGCAGGTGCACCTCGGGCGCGGCGTCGCGCAGGGCCGCGGCCGGATCGTGGCCGGGGTCGTCGTGGCTGGTCGCCGCCAGCGCGTGCAGCAACCGCTCGACCGCGGCGGCGTGGATGCCGCGCGGCAGCACCAGTTCGCCGATGCCCGCCGCGCGCAGAGTGCCGAACGGCGGCTGCTGGGCCGCGAACGGGAACAGATCCTCGCCGTCGACGCTGGCGGCGCCGTCGCCGAGCCGCAGTCGCAGCGGGTCGTTGCCGGTGGCCGCCAGCACGGCGTCGACGCCGCGCCGTACCGCGGTGCGGCAGAGCACCTGGTGGTGCGGGTGCTGGCGCAGGGTCCGCACCGCGTCGTGCAGGCGCAGGGCCGCGTCGCGCGCGAGCTGCCGGCGGGATGCCTCGGTCGTCACCACGCCGGTTGCTATCGGCAGGCTTCGGCCTACCACTGCACGCACCGTCCGCCGGAAGCCCCGCCGATCGCGGAACGACTGTCGCCAACCGGGGGGCGCTCCTGCTAAACATTGCCCTGTGGCGAAGCATCTCTTCGGGTTCTGGCTCCTGTTCGGACTCGCCGTGTTCGCCGCGTGCGGCGGGCCTCTGGCGCCGGTCGACGCGACCAGGCCGCAGGCGCCGGCCGTCGCGCCGCAGGTGCTGGTCGTCACGCTGAGCGGCAAGCTCGGCACGCTGGAGCTGGCGCGTTGCACGCGCGCGCTGCGCGAGGCCGCGACCCACGGCGTGCGCTTCGTGGTGTTCCGGCTGCAGGACGCCGGCAGTCAGGGCGAGGACCTCGACGACGTGCAGAGCCTGCTCGACCGCGTGCAGGCCTCGGCGATCGAGACCGTCGCGCTGGTGCAGGGACGCACGACCCAGGGCGCCGCCCAGCTCGCGGTCTGCACCGACCGCCTCTACTTCCTCGGCAACGGCGTGCTGGGGGAGATCACCAAGCACGAGGGCGAACTCGACGAGCTGCTGGCCGCCGATCCGGACTCGGCGATGGCGCAGCGCTTCGACGGGATGCGCGAGGCGCTGCGCGGCCGGCTCGAGCGGCGCAAGCAGAAGCTGCGGCCGGAGGCCGAGAAGCTGGTGCTGGCGATGGCGGACCCGCGCACGCAGCTGTTCGAAGCGACCGTGCGCGAGGGCGGCTTCGAGCGCACGCGGCTGCTGGACACCAACGAACTGACCGCGCTGCAGGGCAGCGGGGCGACCGTGATCGCGCCGGAGAAGATGACGCGACCGGCCGAGGTCCGCGCCCAGGGCGCCGAGCAGTACGGGCTGTCCAACGGCACCCTGCAGAGCGTCGAGCAGCTCGCCGAGGTGCTGACCGTCGACCGCGACGCGATGGCGGAGCTGGTGGTCGACTGGGCCGAGCACATGGTCGGCTGGCTCGAGCTGCTGCAGCCGTTCCTGCTGGTCGCCGGCTTCGTGCTGATCCTGTTCGAGGTCAAGACGCCGGGCGTCGGGCTGCCGGGGCTGCTCGGCACCGCGTTCCTCGCGCTGGCGATGTTCTACAGCTACCTCGTCGGCCTCGCCGAGGTCACCGAGATCCTGGTGTTCTTCCTCGGCCTCGCCGCGATCGCGGTCGAGATCTTCCTGCTGCCGGGCACCGTCGTGTTCGGCGCCGTCGGCTTCCTGTGCCTCGTGCTCGCGCTGGTGCTGAGCCAGCAGTCGTTCGTGATGCCGCAGAACGCGATCGAGGAGGACATCCTGCTGCACAACCTGACCAACGTGACGCTGCTGTTCGTCATGGTGCTGGTGCTGGGCTTCGCGACCTGGCGCATCCTGCCGAAGGTGCCGTGGTTCAACCGCGTGTTCCTGCCGCCGCCACAGCCACAGCCGGCCGCCGGCGGTCACAGCGGGCTCGGCATGCCGAACGAGCGCCTGACCGCGCTGGTCGGGCGCACCGGCAAGGCGGCGACGGTGCTGCGGCCGACCGGGACGATGGAGGTCGACGGCGAGCCCTACGACGTCGTCACCGAGGGTGAGTTCGTCGAGCCCGGCACGCCGCTGCGGGTGCTCTACGTGCAGGGCAACCGGGTCGTGGTCGCCGCCGAGGCGGCCGGGCGCGCCGGCGAACGCGGCAGCGTCGGCGTCGTCGTGCTGCTGGTGATCGTCGGGCTGGTGCTGATCGTCGCCGAGGTGTTCTTCGTCTCGTTCGGCGTGATCGCGCTGCTGGCGGGGGCCGCGCTGTTCGGCGCCGTGTTCGTGGCCTTCCAGGAATCGACCTCGTTCGGCGTCACGATGGTGGCCGTCGAGGCGGTCGCCGCGCCGCTGGTGCTGGCGATGGCGTTCAAACTGCTGCCGCGCACGCCGTTCGGCCGCCAGCTGATCCTCGCCGGTCCGGCGACCCCGGGTTCCGCCGGCGCCGCCGACCCGGGTCTGCAGGCGCTGCTGCACAAGACCGGCGTCACGCTGTCGGCCCTGCGGCCGGCTGGTTTCGCCCGCATCGACGGCAAGAAGGTCGACGTCGTCACCCGCGGCGAGATGGTGCCGGCGGATGCCGAGATCGTCGTCGTCGAAGTCACCGGCAACCGCGTCGTCGTTGCCCATCGCTGACCCAACCAACTGCAATCGAACATGATCGCTGCGACTGATCCGTTGACGTACTTCCTGTGGGGGCTGCTCGCGCTCCTGCTGATCCTGGTCCTCGTGCTCCTCAAGTTCATCAACTTGTGGATCCAGGCCTACATGTCGGGCACCAAGATCGGCCTGTTCCAGCTGGTCGGCATGTCGCTGCGCAAGGTCAACCCGACGGTGATCGTGCGCGGCGCGATCTCGGCGACGCAGGCCGGCCTGCCGCTGAACGTGCGCGATCTCGAGGCGCACTACCTCGCCGGCGGCAACGTCATCAACGTCGTGCGCGCCCTGATCGCCGCCGACCGCGCCAACCTCGGCCTCGACTTCCGCCAGGCGGCGGCGATCGACCTCGCCGGCCGCGACGTGCTCGACGCGGTGCAGACGTCGGTGACGCCCAAGGTCATCGACTGCCCGCCGGAAGGCAAGGTCGCGGCGATGGCCAAGAATGGCATCCAGGTGCTGGCCAAGGCGCGCGTGACCGTGCGCACCAACATCAAGCGGCTGGTCGGCGGCGCGACCGAGGAGACGATCATCGCCCGCGTCGGCGAAGGCATCGTGTCGACGATCGGTTCGTCGGACTCGCACAAGGACGTGCTCGAGAACCCCGACCGCATCAGCAAGGGCGTGCTGAGCAAGGGTCTCGACGCGGGCACCGCGTTCGAGATCCTGTCGATCGACATCGCCGACGTCGACATCGGCGACAACATCGGCGCCCGGCTGCAGGCCGACCAGGCCGAGGCCGACAAGCGCGTCGCGCAGGCCGCCGCCGAGAGCCGCCGCGCGATGGCGGTCGCCGCCGAACAGGAGAACGTCGCCGAGATCGCGGCGAACCGGGCCAAGCTGGTGCTCGCCGAGGCCGAGGTGCCGCAGGCGATGGCCGACGCGTTCCGGTCCGGCCACCTCGGCATCATGGACTACCAGCGCATCAAGAACCTCGAGAGCGACACGCGCATGCGTTCCGGCATCGCGGCCGGCGAGGAAGCGCACCTGTCGACCGAGAGCAACAAGAAGAAGATGCCGGGCCAGGAGTAGTCGATGCGCCGCCTGCTCGAGATCCTGTTCCAGAACCCGATCCTGATCTTCGTGCTGGTCGCGTGGGTGGCCGGCATGATCGGCAACATCGCGAAGACGGCGCGCAAGAACCGCGAACGCGCCGAGCAGCAGCGGCGCATGCCGTCGGCACCGCCGGCGGTGCGGTCGCCGGCACCGCCGGGGGCGCCGGGCCGCACGACGGAGGCCGACGTCGCCGCCGAGATGCGGCGCATCCTCGGCATGGACCCGCCCGCGCGGGCGAGCCGGCCGCCGACGGCGCCGACGTTGCCGCCCAGCAAGCCACGGCGCCTGGCGGAGTCCGAACGCCCGCCGACGCCGATGGTGTCGACCACGCAGCGGCGGCAGCTCGAGATCCACGTCGATCCGCACGTCGGCGAACAGATCGGCAAGCGCGAGGCGGCGTCGCGGCCGCGGGTCGAAACCAGCGAGCTGGGCACGCTCGGCGGCCGCGTGCAGCGGCCGCGCCGGGTGCGGGAGATCGCCGATCGCTTCCCGCGCACCAACCTGCGCCAGGCGCTGGTGCTCAGCGAGATCCTCGGGCCGCCGCTGGCATTGCGCCCGCCGGATCCGGCGCGCCTGCAGTGACGGACTACCTGGCGCCGCGCATCGGCGCGGCCGGGTCGCCGCCACGCTTGCCGCGATAGCTGCGCCACAGGTCCGGGTCGATCTCCGGTCGCCCGGGCGCGGTCGCCAGCTCGAAGGCGATGTCGTAGACGTAGCGCGCGACGCGCAGCAGCTTCTCGTAGTGGATCTTGTCCGGCGTGTCGCTGGGCCGGTGGTAGTCGCGGTGCAGGCCGGTGAAGAAGAACGCGATCGGCACGCCCTTCTGCGCGAAGTTGGCGTGGTCGCTGCGGCCGAACATGCGCTCCTCGTCGTACTCGAGGTCGAAGCCGGCGCGCGCGTTCGCGGCCAGGCAGAGTTCGTGCAGCGCCGGCGACAGCTTCTGCGAGCCGACCAGGTGCAGCGAGTTGCGGTTGTCCTCGGCCTTCTCGCCCTGGTTGCCCTCGGCGTTCTCCTCCTCGTCGCGGCCGATCATGTCCATCTGCAGTTCGCCGACGATCGACGACAGCGGGATCGGGCAGTTGTCGGCGAAGAAGGCCGAGCCGATCAGGCCGCTCTCCTCGCCGCAGAAGCAGACGAACAGCACGCTGCGCTCGGGCTTGACGGGGTTCTTGGCGAACATGCGCGCGACGGCCATGACGCCGGTGGTGCCCGAACCGTCGTCGTCGGCGCCCGCGAAGATCGTCTCGCCGCGCTTGCCGAGGTGGTCGAGGTGGCTGCCGACCACGACGTACTCGTCGCGCAGCTTCGCATCGCTGCCGGGCAGCACCGCCCAGACGTTCATCGCCGGCGCCGCCTGCTCGTCGATCGCGACCTCGACCGTGCCGCGCAGCGGCAGCGGCGTCGCCAGCACGCTGCCCGCGAGCACCGCCGGTGACTGGCCCCCGGCCCGCAGCAGCGCCTGCAGATCGTCGCCGCCGAACGTGGCGTCCAACGGCTGGCGCCGCGCCGCCGCCGCCGCCGGGTTGCTGCGCCGCGACGCGCCGCGGCCGCCGCGCAGGCCCTCGGGCACCGCGTCGCTCTGCGCGAACAGCACCGCGGCGGCGTTCTTGCCCTGCAGCCCCTGCAGCACCGCGAAGCGCGCCATCGCCAGGGCGCTCTTGTCGTCGCCGGTGCGCACGTAGGCGACGACGACCTTGCCCTCGGCGTCGACGGCGTCGAGGCCCGGGATCGCAGGCGCGGTCGACCTGCCCTCGGGCACCGAGGCCGGCGGGTCGACGCACAGCAGCAGCACGTCGCCGCTGGCCGACATCGCCACCGAGGCGCTGCCGGCGAGACGCGCCGCCGGGATGCGTACGACGCCGTCGCGCCGGTCGCGGAACTCGACGAACGTCTTGTCCGCGTCGATCTGCGTCCTGCCCCACGGCACGCGCTGGAAGTAGCTGCCGCCGTCGCCGCGCGCCTCGAGCCCCAGGTCCCGGAAGTGTGCGGCGACGAAGTCGGCGGCCTTCTGGAAGCCCGGCTGGCCGGTGCCGCGGCCCTCGAACTCCTGCGACGCCAGTGCGCCGAGCCATTGTTTGCACAGGTCGACGTCGACGGTCGCCGCGCCCGCGCGCCGGTCCTCGGGCAGCGGCTGGGTCGTCGGGGCCTGGGCCGTCAGCGGCAACAGCAGCAGCAGGGTGGGGACGGACGCACGCAGCGCAAGCGGGATCGACGGCACGGGACGGACTCCGGGGCTAAGGGGTGGCCGTTCTACGGCCCGCCCGGTGGGCGTGCTAGAGGCGGTCAGAGGCGCAGCCGGCGGACGAGGCGTCGCCACAGGCCGGCTTCGGGCCGATCGTCGTCGGGATCGGTCCGGTGTCGTTGGTCGTCGATCTCGCCGAGCGGCCGCCGGTCGACGCCGAGCAGGCGCGCGGTGGCGGCCAGGTGGTGGTCGCGGTCGCCAGCTGGCTCCGCCACCTGGCGCAGCAGGCCGCCGGCGTCGTGCGGCAGCACCGCGGCGCGGTCCGCCTCACCGTGCAGCAGCCCCGCTGCCCGGGCCGGCAGCTCGCCGGCGCGCCTCAGCTCGCCGCCGATCAGGCGCTCGCCCACCGGCGCGGCGTTGCGGACGCGCGCCGGCTCGGCCAGCAGTCCCGCCAACGCCGCCGCCAGCCCGCGCGTGCGAGCGGCGAACGCCGCCGTGGTCAGATCCGGTGCCAGCGGGCGCTGCAGGGTCTGCAGCGGCGTGCGCGGCCGGCCGAGTTCGGGCGGCGACCAGCAGGCGCTCAGCAGCAGCACGGTGCAGGCGATGGGGGCGCTGGCTCGCACGCCCGCACTCTACCGCGTCAGTTGCCGCGCAGCGAGACCAGCGGGTCGTGCCGCGCCGCGCGCCACGCCGGCCACGCCGACACCACGGTGCCGACCGCGAGCGCCATCGCCGCGACCTGCAGCAGCCACAGCGGATCGATCGCACACGGCACACGATCGAGGTTGTAGACCTTCAGCGGGAACAGGTCGATCGAGGTCGCCCACAGCACGAACTGGCGGATCTCCTCGAGGAACACCGACGTCACCGTGCCGAGCAGCAGTCCGAGCACGACGCCGGCGGCGGTGATCGTCAGCCCGCAGGCGAGGAACACCTGCAGCACGCCGAGCGGTGTGGCGCCCATCGCCGTCAGGATGCCGATGTCGGACGTCTTCTCGGTCACCATCATCGACAGCGTCGCCAGCATCAGGAACGCCGCCGTGACCATGATGACGATCAGCACGATCTTCAGCAGGCCGCGCTGGTGTTCGACCGACGCCAGGAACTGGCCGTTCTTCTCGCGCCAGGTCTGCACCTTGCCGTAGGCGCGGTCGTCGCCGCGGTCGAGCACGCGGGCGACCGCACGCTGCAGGCGGGTGGCGGTCGCGTCGAGCGTCGCCGCGTCGCGGCAGCGCACGGCGATCTCCTGCACCCCGTCCGGCGCATCGGGGAACAGCGCCGCGCGCAGCACCTCGTGGTCGACGAACACGTTGTTGCCGTCGAAGCCGCCGTGGTGGGTCTTGAACGCGCCGGCGACGACCAGTTCGAGCGTGACCTGCTGCAGGCCCTTCTGGCCGTCCGGTTCGCTCTGCAGCCGGCCCGACGTCAGCACGACGGTGTCGCCGCGGTGCAGACCTTCGCGCTGCAGCCGTTCGAGGCCGACCAGCACGCGCGGGCGGCCGGCGTCGGCGGCGAGCGGCCGGGTGCGGTCGGCGACGCGCAGCTCGGCCGGGATCTCGGGGTTCTCGAGCCAGCTGCCGAAGCCGGTGACGCGCGCCTCGGCGGCGGCGTCGATGCCGAGCACGAACAGGAACGGCTGGTCGCCGCCGTGCAGCGCGCTGCGGCCGAGCAGCGGCGGCGACGCCGGGCGCTGGCCGGGCCGGCTCAGCATGCCGTAGTGCACGAGCCGACGCGCGGTGTCGGCGACGTTCGGGTCGTCGCGCAGCGCGCGCTCGAGCGGCGTCCACTCGGCCCAGGCCGGCAGCTCGTGCACGCTGATGTCGGCGCTCGCCGACCGCACGTGCAGCTCGATCTGCTGCAGGAAGCCGGAGAAGATCGACACGACCACGACCAGCGCCCAGACGCTGACCAGGATGCCGGCCATGCCGAGCAGGTTGATCGGCCGCGTCAGCAGGTAGCGCACCGCGAGGAACAGCCGGTACATCAGGTCCTCGCCGGCTCGCCTTGCACCACGCCGTCGCGCATGCGCACGATGCGGTCGCAGCGGCGCGCGAGGTCCTCGTTGTGCGTGACCAGCAGGAACGCGAGACCGCGCTGCTGCTGGATCGAGAACATCAGCTCGACGACGCCGGCGGCGGTCGCCGAGTCGAGGTTGCCGGTCGGTTCGTCGGCGAGCACGACCTTGGGTTCGGCCAGCAGCGCGCGCGCGATCGCCACGCGCTGCCGTTCGCCGCCCGACAGCTCCGACGGCCGGTGGTGCAGGCGGTCCTGCAGCCCGACCTGCGCCAGCAGGTCCATGGCCGCGGCCCTGGCCGCGCCGCGCGTGCGCCAGTAGGCCAGCGTCGAGGTCGCCATCATGCGCGCGAGCAGCACGTTCTGCAGCGCCGTCAGCTCGGGGATCAGGTGGTAGAACTGGAACACGAACCCGGTGTGCTCGTGCCGCAGGCGCGCGCGCTCGGCGACCGGCAGGTCGTGCACGGGCCGGCCGTCGAACAGCACCTGGCCGCTGGTCGGCGCATCGAGCAGGCCGAGCACGTGCAGCAGCGTCGACTTGCCGGCGCCGGATGCGCCGAGCAGCGCGACGCGTTCGCCGGGCATCAGGGCGAGGTCGACCCCACGCAGCACCGGGATCTCCCGCTTGCCGAGGCGGTAGCTCTTGGTGACGTTGGCGGCGGCGAGGACGGGCGTGCTCATTCGTGGGCGAAGGCCTGGACGGGGTTCATGCGGGCGGCCTTGCGGGCCGGGAACAGGGCGACCAGCACCGCGAACACGATCGCGCCGGTCGCGACCTGCACGAGCCAGGCCGGGTCGAGCCGCACGGGCACCTGCTGCAGGTCGAACAGGCGGCGCGGGAACAGCTCGAGGCCGGTGGTCGCGAACAGCCACTCGTTGGCGTCGTTGAGCGACAGCGCCGACAGCGTGCCGAGGCCGGTGCCCAGCGCGGTGCCGAGCACGGCGACGACGACGCCGCAGAGCAGGAACACGGCGCCGACCGCGCGCGGCGTGCCGCCGAGCGCCGACAGGATGCCGATGTCCTTCCACTTCTGCACGACCATCATGTGCAGCACCGCGTAGATCACGAACGCGGCGACCAGCATGACGACGAACAGCACGAACTGCATCATCGCCTGCTCGGTCGCGACCGCGCTCAGGAACACGGTGTTCTGCTGCTGCCAGTCGAGCACGCTGCACGGCGCACTGCCGGCCGGCAGCACGGCCTGCGCGGCCCGTTGCAGGCGGTCCCTGGCGGCCGTGATCGCGTGTGCCGACAGGCCCGGCTGCAACCGGATCGCGACGTCGGTGACCAGGTCGATGCTGTCCGGGTCGTGGATGTCCTGGCCGAACATCGTGCGCAGCGTCTCGATCGGCAGCAGCGCCGTGGTCTCGTCGAAGGCGCGGTAGCCGGTGGCGAAGTAGCCGGCGAACGCGACCCGCACGCGGTGCGAGCGCAGCTGCGGCGTGCCATCGGTGGTCGGTACGCTGGCGGCGGTCAGCAGGTCGATCGGGTCGCCTTCGCGCAGCCACGGCGTGTACGGTGCGCGCCGCCAGCCGAGCAGCACGCCGGGCCAGGCGCTGCGGTATTCGCTCTTCGGCGTGTCGACCGCGAGGCCGGCGCGCCGGCGCGCGAGCCACTCGGTCGCGTCGGGCAGCAGCAGCTGCGCGCGGCGGTCCGGGTCCGGGTCGAGCAGCACCGTCGACGGCGGCAGCATCACGTGGTGCAGCGCGAACACCTCCTCGCTGCGCGCGACCCACTGCCGCAGCGGCGTCACCGCCTCCTCGCGCGCCGGATCGATGCCGAGCAGCAGCGCGAAGCCGCTCTCCATGTGGTCGAAGTTCAGTTCGGCGGCCTCGGTGCGCGGCTGCAGGCCCTTGGGCACCCGCAGCGGTTGCAGCAGGCCGTGGTGGCGCAGCCGCGGCGCGGTCGCTGCGACCGCCGTGTCGGCCTCGAGTGCGGCCCGCAGCGGCTCGTAGCCGGTGTCGAGCGGCAGGTCGGTCAGCATCATCTCCGGCGACGCGCGCCGCACGTCGGTACGGATCTCGCTGACGAAGCCGGTGAACACGCTGTTGACGACGATCATCGCCCAGACCGCGAACGTCACCCCGAACATCGCCAGCAGGTTGATGCGGCGCGTCAGCAGGTAGCGCAGCGCCAGGAACGGACTGAAGGCGGCGATCACGGTTGCGTCGCACCGTCCGCGTCGGCGGCGGGGGCCGCGTCCAGCCGGCGCAGCAGCGGGAACAGCACCACGTCGCGGATCGACGCCGAGCCGCTGAGCAGCATGCACAGCCGGTCGATGCCGATGCCGAGGCCGCCGGCCGGCGGCATGCCGAACTCGAGCGCGGTCACGTAGTCGAGATCGACCTCGCCGGGCGTCTCGTCGTCCTTGTGCAGCAGCTGCGCCTCGAAGCGCTGCTGCTGGTCGATCGGATCGTTCAGTTCGCTGAACGCGTTGCCGAGCTCCATGCCGGCGACGAACAGTTCGAAGCGCTCGGTGACGCGCGGGTCCTCGGCGAGGCGTTTGGCCAGCGGGCTGATCGCGACCGGATAGTCGTAGACGAAGATCGGTCCCTGCAGCGTGTCCTCGACCGTCGCTTCGAACACGTCGTTGGCCAGCGTGTGCGGCGCCTTGTCCTTCGTCTCGAGCCCGAGCTCGCGCGCGCGCCGCGTGACCGCGCCGTGGTCGAACCAGTCGACCGAGGGGTTCTGCTGCGCGAACAGGTCGAGATAGCGCGCCTTCTGGAAGGGCGGCGCGAGGTCGTACTGCCGTTCGCGGAACGTCACCTTGCCGTCGCCAGCTAGCACCTTCGCCGTCAGGTGCGCGAACAGCCCCTCGACGCGCGCCATGATGTCGCGATAGTCGGCCCACGCCTCGTAGCTCTCGAGCATCGTGAACTCGGGGTTGTGCCGGGTGCTGACGCCCTCGTTGCGGAACACCCGGCCGATCTCGTAGACGCGCTCCATGCCGCCGACGATCAGGCGCTTCAGGTACAGCTCCGGCGCGATGCGCAGGAACAGCTCCATGCCGAGCGCGTTGTGGTGGGTGCGGAACGGCCGCGCCGCGGCGCCGCCGAAGATCGGCTGCAGGATCGGCGTCTCGACCTCGAGGTAGTCGAGCGAATCGAAGTAGGCCCGCACCTCGCGCACGATGTGCGAGCGCCGCACGAAGCTGTCGCGCACCGCGCCGTTCGCGAACAGGTCGACGTAGCGCATGCGGTAGCGCTGCTCGGTGTCGGTGAGCCCGTGCCACTTCTCGGGCGCCGGCCGCAGCGCCTTGCTCGCCAGCACGACGTCGGTCGCCCACAGCGTCGGCTCGCCCTTCTGGGTCGTGCCGAGTTCGCCGGTGACGCTGACCAGGTCGTTGCCCTCGATGCGCTTGCGGTCGGGCCAGAATGCGGCGAGCCGTTCGCGCTGGAAGCCGACCTGGATCGAGCCGGAGCGGTCCTGCAGGTGCGCGAAGCGCAGCTTGCCGAAGTCGCGGATCTGGCCGAGGCGCCCGCACAGTGTCACCGTCTGGCCGGTGCGCGCGTCGAAGTCGGTCAGCACCGAGGCCACCGGCTGGCCGCGCGGCACCCGCGCCGGGAACGGATCCTGGCCGGCAGCGCGCACTGCCTGCAGCTTCTCGAGTCGGTCGTTGGCGATCCCGTCGGTCACGGCGCTCTGGCCCTTCTGCAAAAGGGAGGGATCCTAGGTACGCGCGGCGGCTGGGGGAAGGCGCGAATGTCCGGTGCCATCGGCGCCGCGGAAAAGTCCGACCACCCGCCGGCGGCCGCTGCGTATCCGTGGGCAACGCATGGCCGCCAAGACCTGCATCGCGCTCGCGCTGACCGTGCTGTTCGGAGCGCTCGCCGTCGGCAATCCGTGCCTGCGTCCGCGTGGCGGCGTCGTCGCGCCGCCTGCGAACGTGCACCTGATCTCGCTGCGATCCGGCGTGGTGGCGCCCGAGCATCGCCTGCCGCCGCCGTGCCCGGAGCCGGCGCTGCAGGCGCTGGTGACCGAGGTGCGCTTCGACGCCGCCGGCGAGCCGAGCTGGATCCTGCGCGACGGGCGGGTGCTGCGACGCGACGCGGTGACGGCCGCGACGGCCGCCGCCGGTCACTGATCGCCGTCTGGCTGCCGGTCGTCGGCGTTGGGGTCGACGGGGTTCGGGTCGACGGGGTTCGGGCCGGGCCAGTGCACCTGCAGGCGCCCGTCGACCTCGCGCACCGGATAGGTCTGCACGTTCCACTGCGGGCCGACGTCGCAGGCGCCGGTGCGCAGGTCGAACTCCCAGCAGTGCAGGTAGCAGACGACCTTGCCGTCGAGCACGGTGCCGTCGCACAGCGGCGCGCTGGCGTGCGGGCAGTTGTTGTCGATCGCGACCCAGGCGTCGTCGAGCCGGAAGATCGCGATCCAGTGGTCGCCGATCCGGAACGGCGATCCCGGCGTGAACTTCAGCTCGTCGATCCGGCCGACGTCGACCCAGCTCATGCCGGCAGGCTCCGGAACGCGTAGCGGCGGATCACGCGGCCCTCTTCCTGGTACTTGCGCTCGAAGTTGGTCGGCGAGAACGCGTGGCCGGCGCCGAGTGCCAGCACGCGCGCCTCCTCGGCCTCGTCGCGCACGAACAGGTCGCTGTGGCCCATGACGCGCGCGACCTGGCCGGCGTAGGCGGCGTTGTCGGTGGCGACGTAGAGGTGGCCGCCGGCGCGCAGCGCCCGCCACAGCACCGCCGGCACGTCGTCGGTGAAGAAGCGGCGGCCCTTGTGGCGGCGCTTGGGCCACGGATCGGGGAAGTAGACGTGCACGGCGTCGAGCGCGTGTTCGTCGACCCGGTCCTGCAGGTAGAGCTTGCCGTTGTCGACCAGGAACAGGCCGTTGCCGCGGCCGGACTGGCGCAACCGCGTGGCCGCCAGGCTCGCGTAGCCGGTCGCCGCCTCGATGCCGAGCAGGAACGTGTCGGGCTTGGCCGCGGTCGCGGCGAGCACGAACGCGCCCTTGCCGGGGCCGATCTCGATCTCGACGCGGTCGAAGCCCGCAGGCACCAGTTCGTGCAGGGCTGGCGGGTCCTTGCCGCCGAGCACCAGGAACGCGCCGGGGTCGTCGGTGCCGTCCTGCACGCGCGAACGGAACGCGAGCTTGCCGCCCTGGTGCATGCGCGGGTTCCAGCCGCTGTCGCCGTCGGGAGCCGTCATGCGTTGGCCGGGCCGCCGTAGACGGCGTGGTAGTCCTGCAGCGAGGCGGTGAGGACCTCGTAGGCGCGCTGCTGGTCGTACGGGGTCACCGGCACCGGCACGGCGCCAGGCAGCAGCTTGTAGGTGGCGAAGTAGTGACGCAGGCGCTCGACCAGCACCGGCGGCAGCTGCGCCAGGTCCTCGACCTCACCCCAGACGAAGTCGCCGGCCAGCACGGCGACGATCTTGTCGTCGGCCTCGCCGTTGTCGAGCATCGTCAGGCCGCCGATCACCTTGGCCTTGACCAGGATCTCGCGCGCCGTGATCGGCCGTTCGCTGAGCACGCAGATGTCCAGCGGATCGCCGTCGCCGTCCCGGGCGCCGGGCGTCAGCGCGCCCGTGCGCCGGCCGCACAGCGTGCGCGGGATGAAGCCGTAGAGGCTCGGCGGCTGCGAGCTGGTGCGCTGCGGCCGGTCGACGCGCAGCATGCCGTTGACCTTGTCGATCTCGTACTTCACGAGGTCGAACGGCGTGATCTCGATGTAGGCCTGCACCACCTTGGGCGCGTCGGGGCCGGGAGCGATGCCGTGCCAGGGGTGCGGGCGCCAGCTGTAGAACGGTTCGGGGAACGGCATGTGGGTGCGGGGGCGGGCAGCTTAGTGCGGGAACGGCGCCGCGCTAGCATGGCGCCGATGAGGCAGCAACTCGCCGGCGTCGCGTTCCTGGTGCTCGCCGGCCTCGGCGCCGATGCCATCGGCCAGAAGCCGGCGGTCGAGGCACAGGAGCGTCACTTCGTGTTCCTGCCGCGGAGCAGCTACTTCGTGATCGCGCCGCGCAAGCCGGTCGCGAAGGGCAAGTTGTCTCGGCTGCTGGTCGTATTGCCGGGCGGCGACGGCTCGCGCGAGTTCCTGCCGTTCGTGCGCGACGGCATCGCCGCGCAGGTGCCCGACGACTGCGTCGTGGCGATGCTCGCGGCGGTGAAGTGGCGCGACGACCAGCAGGTGGTCTGGCCGACGGCGAAGGCACCGGTGGCCGACATGGCCTACCCGACCGAGGACTACGTCGCCGCGGTCGTCAAGCAGCTGACGGCGGAGTTCGCGGTCGACCCGGCAGAGCGCGCGGTGCTGGCGTGGTCGTCGAGCGGGCCAGCCGTCTACCCGTTGCTGTGCGCGGCGGACGGACCGTTCCCGCGCGGCTATGTGGCGATGTCGGTGTGGCCGGAGCAGGTCGCGACCGGTGATCTGACGGCGGTGAAGGGGCGCCGCTTCGTGCTCGACCAGTCGCCCGACGACCAGACGACGCCGTTCCGCCATGTGCGCGCAGCACACGCGGCCCTGACCGATGCCGGCGCGATCGTGCGGGTCAGCGTCTACGACGGCGGCCACGGCTGGCACGACCGGCCGTTGCCGCGGCTGAAGGAAGGTCTGCGCTGGCTGTGGAGCGAGCAGCCGGCGCCGGCGCCGAAGTGGCCGCCGCCGCCGAAGCCAGGCACCAACCTGGTGGTCAACGGCGGCTTCGAACAGGGCCTCGACGGCTGGCGCCAGGTCGACAACAGCACCCGCCTGGTGGTCGAGATCGACAAGGGCGAGCACGCGAGCGGCAAGCGTTCGCTGCACGTGCGCAAGACCGGCGGTGGGCCGCTGGACCTCGTCGTGCAGGAGGTCGAACTGCCGGCCGGCGGCGCGCTGACCGCCTCGGCGATGGTGCGCAGCCAGGGCGCCGCGAACGCCTGGGTCAAGGTGTGGCGCTACGACGCGCATGGCGAGGCGATCGGCAGCGACGTCGATCTGCTGCGGGTGCCGCAGGACGGCGACTGGCAGCGCGTCGAGAAGACCTGGCCGCGCGACGGTGCGGTGCGCGCGGTCGTGCAGGTGATCCTCGTGCTCGGCGGCGACGTGTGGGTCGACGACGTCGCGCTGTCGGTCGCGAAGTGACGCGGAGCCCATGCCCGAACTGCCCGACGTCACCGTCTACCGCGAGCGCCTCGACGCGCTGCTGGTGGGTGAGGTGCTCGAAGACCTGCGTCTGCGCAGCACGTTCCTGCTGCGCACCGTCGAGCCGCCGCTCGCGGCGCTGCACGGCACGCGGCTGACCGGCGTCGAGCGGCTCGGCAAGCGGCTGGTGTTCGGCTTCGAGGGCGGCCTGTTCCTGGTGCTGCACCTGATGATCGCCGGCCGTCTGCACTGGTGCCCGCGCGAGAAGAAGCTCGGCAGCCGCATCGACCTCGCCGCGTTCGACTTCGCGCCCGGCACGCTGGTGCTGACCGAGGCCGGCAGCAAGAAGCGCGCGTCGCTGCATCTGGTGCGCGGCCGCGCGGCGCTGGCCGCGTTCGACCGCGGCGGGCTCGAGGTGCAGGGGGCCACGCCGGCGCAGTTCGCCGAACGACTGCGGTCCGAGAACCGCACGCTGAAGCGCGCGCTGTGCGACCCGACGCTGTTCGCCGGCATCGGCAACGCGTACTCCGACGAGATCCTGCACGCCGCGCGGCTGTCGCCGGCGACGCTGACGGCGCGCGTCACCGATGCCGAGAGCGAGCGGCTGCGCGCCGCGATCGTGCAGACGTTCGACCGCTGGACGCAGCAGCTGCGCGACGAGACCGGCGACGGCTTCCCGAGCAAGGTCACGGCGTTCCGCGACGGCATGGCCGTGCACGGCCGCTACGGCAAGCCGTGCCCCGACTGCGGCGCGCCGGTGCAGCGCATCCGCTACGCGGACAACGAGTGCAACTACTGCGCTGTGTGCCAGTGCGGCGGCCGGCTGCTCGCCGACCGCGGCCTGTCGGCGCTGCTGAAGCGGGACTGGCCGAAGACCCTGGCCGAACTGGAAGAACGCCGCCGCGGCGGATGATCCCTACGTTTCGATCCGCGTCCCCGCCGATGAGCGCGGCATGACGCCGGCCGACGCACGACCGAGGCGCGAGGGCAGGCGCGTGCTGGTGCTCTGGCTGTGCTGGGTCGTGCTGGCGCTGTTCCTGGTCGCGGCGGGGGTGGTGGTCGGCAGTCGGTGATGGCTGCACGCCGGGCGCCCCGCACTCGTCGCATGGTCCGGCAGGCCGCGCCGCCCGTGAGCATCGCCCCGCTGTGCTGCGGCGCGCAGCGCCCTCAGCTCCGCACCGCTCACGGACCGGGCCCAGAGGTGGACGACCACGCGTCGTCTCGGTCCGGCGGGCCTACTTCTTCGCCAGCGTCGCCACCTGTGTCGGCGTCAACCACCGCCTGGGGTCCGTTCCCAGCGTCAGCGCGCTGTGCACCTTCATGCGCTGCATCGGCGTCAGGTCCAGCTTCGCGTACGGCGTGCCACCGAGCGCATGTTGCTGGTCGCTGGCCGGTGCCGCCCGCAGTTCGCCCGTGGTGACGGGCTTGCAGCTCTTCTGCTGCGCGAGCGCGGTCAGCTTCGCCAGCGTCAGCACGGCGGGGCGGTAGGTGACCTCGACGACCTCGGCGTCGCCGACGAACGCGGACCGCGTCGCGACGACGCCGTCGACCACGCCGAACAGGGCTTCGCCTTCCCAGAAGCAGTGCATCTGGAACACCGCGCGTTCGACCTGTGCATCGCTCTCGTCGCGGGCGATCACCAGGTAGCCGGGCACCGGCTGCTTCGCCACCAGCAGCGCCTCGATCATGCGGGCGGCGATGCCGTGCGCGTCGAAGACACCTTCCTGCCGCGCCAGCAGGTCCTTGCCGTCGGCGTCGACGAGGCGCACGACCGGGTTGTTCCACGCCGGTTCGCGGCAGCGCTCGCGCACCTCGCCCTCCTTGCCGTCGACGTTGTTGCGCACGGCGATCGGCACGAAGCACTGCTCGATCGCGGCCGCCAGCAGCGGGTGGCCGAGCACGTCCCGGCCGAAGGCGGTGCAGGTCGCGCAGCCGGGGATCTCCTGGAACAGCAGGAACACCGGCTTCCGGGCCGTGGCGGCCGCGGCCATGCCGGCGTCGAAGTCGCGCTGCCACCGCACGGTGCCGAGTTCGGGTTCGGGGTTCCTGGGGGTGGTCACGGCGGGAGTCTGCGCGCCGAGGGAGGCTGCGAACAGGACGATGGCGACGCGGCGGTGCATGCGCCGCATGCTACCGTAAGATCCGCCCCGTGAGCGCCTACCGCGACTACGACAACTCGCCGCTGATGCAGTTCGTGCGCTTCGTCACGCGCAGCTTCGCGGTCGGCACGTTCTTCGGCGTGCACGTGCGCATGTACTGGGCGGCGGCGCTGCTGATGCCGCTGCTGGTGCTGCGCTGGGCGGTGCCGGTGTCGCCGTCGTTCGGCGAAGCACTGCTGCTGACGACGGCCTGGTTCGTCGGGCTGTTCCTGGTCGTGTGGTCGCACGAGATGGGGCACATCGTCGCCGGCTGGCACTTCCGCATCCGCACCGATCTGATCACGCTGTCGCCGCTCGGTGGCGTCGCGCACATGAACGCGCCGGCGTCCACCCCGCGCGGCGAACTGCTGATCTCGCTCGCCGGTCCGGCCGTGCACCTGCTGTGGCTGGCGCTGTTCTGGCCGCTGCAGCAGCTGCTGCCCGACTACGTGCTCGGCACCGACGGGGCGCTGTGGCGCGTGTCGCTGTGGACCGTCTGGTACCTGGTCGGCCTGAACCAGGTGATGCTGGTGTTCAACCTGCTGCCGATCTTCCCGCTCGACGGGGGCCGCTGCCTGCGCGCACTGCTGGCGATGCGCGTGCACGCCAACCGCGCGACGATGTGGGCGACCACGGTCGGCATGATCGGCGGCGGCATCCTGGTGCTGATGGCGTTCACGCGCAGCGAGCTGCAGAGCGGCGTGCTGCTGGTCATCGGTCTGTCCTGCATCTCGGCGTCGCTGAACGAACGCCGCATGGCGCAGCATGTGCTGGTCTACCAGCACACGATGCAGGATCCGTGGGCCGTCGACCCCGACGCCTGGAAGCACGGCGGCGATCCGCAGGAGCAGCGGGCCCGCAAGCCGGGCTGGTTCGCGCGCTGGCGCCGCGCCCGCGCCGAACGCAAGGCCGCCGACGCCGCGGCCCAGGCCGAACTGCTCGACCGGCAGGTCGACGAGATCCTCGATCGCGTGCACCGGGTCGGCATGAGCGGCCTCAGCGAGGGCGAGAAGGCGATCCTGAAGCGGGCGTCGCAACGCCGCCGCGGCGCCGGCTGAGGCTCGCGTTCAGCTGCCGAACATCTGCAGCCACTCCTGCTCGCTCTTCGGCTTGAACACCGCGTTGGACCGGCGGGTCTCGCCGAGGCTCGCATGCGGCCGCGGGTCGTAGAGGTGGCCGGGGTAGAGCACGGCGGAGTCCGGCACGTGCGCCAGCTTCTGCGTCAGCGACAGGTAGAGCTGGCGCGGGTCGCCGCCGGGCAGGTCGGTGCGGCCGCAGCCCTGCAGGAACAGCGTGTCGCCGGCGACCAGCCGGTTCTGCACCAGGAAGCACTGCGAGCCCGGCGTGTGGCCCGGCGTGTGGATCAGCGTGATCGGGATCTGGCCGACCTGCACGACGTCGCCGCTGTCGTGCAGCGAAAGGTCGCTGTCGCTGCAGCCGGTGATGCGCTTGACCCACGGCGCCTCGGTGCGTTGCACGTGCACCTTGCCGGGGCAACGCGTCAGCAGTTCGCGCACGCCCTGCAGCTGGTGGCCGAACATGTCGCCGCCGACGTGGTCGGGGTGGTAGTGCGTGGCCAGCGCGCCGGTCACGCGGTAGCCGGCGCGTTCGGCGAGGTCGACCAGTTCGCCGACCGCGTAGCACGGATCGACCAGCAGCGCCTCCTTGCTCTGCTTGTCGCCGATCAGGTAGGTGAAGTTCACCATCTGGGTCGCGATCGGGTCGCCGACCGCGAAGTCGCGGCCGGCCAGCCACTGTCGGAATTCCAGACGGTCCTCAAGCGAGGGGGTGGGTTCGTGTCGATGCATCGGTGGCAAGGATGCTAGAAGGTCGCGCCAGATTCCGCATGGCCCGCGCGAACGTCGCTCGCCGGGCGCTGCCGTACGTCGCCGCCGCGCTGCTCGCGGCGTGCACCGGCGTGCTGCCGCCGCCGCCGCGCGGCCAGGACCTGCTGCCCTGGCAGCAGGCGCTGCAGGACCTCGGTCCGGTCGTCACCGCGTCGTTGCCGAACGAGGCCGGCGCGTTCGACTTCGACGAGCACACCACGGTCGTCATCACGCACGACCGCGGCGACGACGGCGACCGCGGCTTCGGCGAGGGCCAGCGCCAGGGTCTGCGCGACTTCGTGCAGAAGGGCGGGCGCGTGCTGCTGCTCGGCCACAGCGCGAGCCTCGCGGCGGCCATGGGCCTCGAGCCCGAGTGGCCGGAGTCGTCGACGTTCCGCTGGGGCTTCGACCGGCGCGCGACCATGGGCCGCGCGCGGCTCGGCTTCGAGGTCGTGTCGGGTCGCTCGCCCGAACTGTTCGAGGCGCTGCAGGTGGCGCCGGAGCGCGAGCACACGTTCTTCGTCGCCGGCGGCGAGCCGTGCGCGGTGCCGCTGTGCGCGTGGTCGATCGGCGAACCGCGGCGCGGCGAAGTGCTGGCGCGGCTGGTCGCGCAGCGCGACGGCGAGGTGGCGCCCGGCAGCGCGCCGGTGCTGGTGCACTGGCGGCACGGCCGCGGCGAGGTGCTGGCGCTCGGGCTCCTGCCCGACGTCGACAACGCCGACCCGACCGTGCGGGCGAACGCGGTCACGTTCCTGCGCGCGGCGGCGCAGTCGCTGCAGGGCCCGACGCGCGGTGCGCTGGTGCTGCTGACCGTGCCGCACGCGGAGCCGGCGGCGCCGGTCGCGGTGCGGCCCGCGTTCGCGCGCCGCGACGGCCCGAATCTGCCGCTGCTCGCGCACTGGGGCTGGCAGGTGCCGCTGCAGGACCGCGACGACGGCACGCTGCAGTCGACCGACGCGCTGGTGCGCGACGTGCTGCTGCCGAGCTGGCTCGCCGGCGCGGACCTGTTCGAGATCGACGTCAGCGACGCGCAGCAGCAGACGCCGCTGGCCTGGCCGGCGCGCGATCCGCTGAAGCGCCCGGCGGCGTGGCCGACGGCCGACCGCCCGCTGTGGAACCTCGCCGACGCGCGCCGGCTCGCCGCCGAGGCGCACGCGCGCGGCATGCTGCTGCTCGGCGCGATCGCGCCGCTGGCCGCGGCCGAACGCACCACCGAACGGCTGGCGGCGATGCGTTTCCTCGCGCGGGAACTGACCGACGTGCGGCGCCTCGGCCAGGGCGCGTTCGACGGCCTCGGCGTGCGCGACGGCTGGCGCGACGACGGCGGCCACGGCCTGCTGATGCTGCAGGACTTCCATCCCGGCGCCGCGCTCTACAGCACCGGCGAACGCGCCGCCGGCTTCGCCGGCGGCCTGCGCGCGCTCGACGCCGACGACGGCGCGGTCCAGGGCCTCGGCCTCGCCGGCCTGAGCGCGACCTGGCGTTCCGGCTTCGCGGCCGACACGTTCCCGCTCGGGGTGCTCGACGCGCGCGCGCGCCGCGCCGCCGCCGTCGCCGTCGACGCGGTCGCCGGCGGCGGCAGCCACGGCGACTGGATCGTCACCCAGGCGAACGACTTCGTGCGCGCCCGCGCGGGCCTCGGCGGCAGCATGTGGTGGCGGCGCTTCGACCCGGCCGCGTTCGACCGCGAGACCGTCGCCTACGTGCACGGCGTGTCGCAGGAGCCGCTGGTCGCCGCCGTGGCGATGCAGCTGTCGGCGACCGGCAGCGACGGCCATCGCGCCGCGGCGCGCGCGCTGCTCGAACCGGCGCCGGTCGGCTTCGGCGCCGAGAGTCCGGCGCCGGCCGCGGTGCACGTGCTGCAGAACAACTGGTTCCGGCTCGCCGGCAGCGGCGGGCCGCTGCTGTTCGATGCCGGCGGCACGGCGCGGTTCCGCGCCGGCGAGGCCAAGGTGCTGGCGACGTCGTTCCTGCGCACGCGGCTGTTCGGCGCGCGGCCCGACCTCGACCAGCGCACGATCGGCACGCTCGACCTGCTGGCGCGCGGGCTCGCCGGCGCCGGCGGCCACGCGCGCACGGTGCGCGCCGGCGCGGCGGAGTCGGCGCGGCTGCCCGCGGTGCTGGCGTTCGCCGAGGCGCCGCGCTGGCCGGCGGCGGTCGCCGTCGACTGGGCCGCGAGCACCGGCTACCACGAACTCGACTACCAGCTGCGCGGTGTCGCCGGTCGCGGCATCGTCGGCATCTCGCTGGACGGCGAACTGCTGACCTGCGTCGCGTGGCGCAGCGACCAGGCCCCGGTGCAGGGCGCGGTGCCGCTGCACGTCACCGGCGACGGGCCGCGCACGCTGCAGTTCGAGGTGCTCGAGGGCGGCGCGGTCGCGTTCGACCGGCTGCGCATCGTGCGCCAGGGCGACGTCGGCGCGGCGGCGCGCGTGCTGGAACCGGCCGGCAGCCTGGCGCGGCTCGAGGAACGCTCGCAGTCGTCGCTGCACGGCGAACGCGTCGAGCTGGTCGCCGCCGCCGACTTCCCCGGCTTCCTGCTGCGCATCGACTGGCAGAGCGCCGCGCGCGGCCTGCAGGTCGAACGGTCGTTCCAGCTGGCTGGCTACCGGGTGCCCGGCGCCGCCGACCTGCGGCAGCCGTTCGTGCTCGCGGCGAGCGACCGCGAGCTGCCCGACATCGTCGTCGTGCCGCTGCAGCTCGAGCGCCACGACCGCTTCTCGGTCGACGACGGCGCCCTGGTGCTGCACAGCGCGCCCGGCGCCGGCAGCCAGCAGCGGCTCGGCTTCCTGTTCGTGCCGCGCGCCGTCAGCGCCGCGGTGCGCGACGCCGCGACCACGATGTGCCGGTCGCTGGACCAGCCGACGCCGCTCGACCTCGCGGCCACCGGCGAAGCGGTGCTGCACAGCGACCTGTCAGTGCCGTGGACGCGCATCGTGCACCTCGACGGCGCCGGCACCGCGCCGGTGCTGGTGCAGGAGAACGGCTGGTGGACGTGGCGCGGCACGCAGCCGGCGCCCGACGGCGGGCGGTGGCTGCGCGTGCGGCACGAGGTCGGCTGGGCCGTGCGGCTGGTCGCGGGACCGTCGGTGCTGGCGCGCACGCGGCCCGGTCCGGGCTCGCTGCACCTGCTCGCGCTGCAGGATCCAGAACCGGCGAGCGTCACCGTGCAGGTGGTGCAGCCGAGCCTGCTGCAACCGCCCAGCGTGGTCATGGGGCAGGACTTCGACGACGTGCGGCTCGATGGCCAGCCGTGGGCCTGCAGCGACGGCCGCACCGTGTTCCTGCCGGACCGCGTCGGCACCTACCGCATCGAATGCAGCACGCGCGGCGGCGGTGCCGGCCCGGGCGTGCGCACCACGCGCGCGCCGCTGGTGCACTGCAGCTACGTCGCCGAACGGCGCGCACTGGTGCTGGTGACGCCGCCCGACGCCGGGCGACCGTTCGAGTTGCCGTGGACCGCGGTGCTGCGCGGCCCGCGCCCGACGCGCATCCAGAACGGCGAGATCGTCGCCGAGGGTGCGTTGCCGCACCGGGACGCCGAGGCCGCGGCCGCGGCGGCCGCCGGCGGCACGCTGATCCGGTTCCGCAGCGGCACGACGGAGATCTTCTATGGCCAGTGACGGGCGCGGGCTGTTGGTGACGGCGCTGGTGGCATTCGGCGCCGCCGCGGCGGTGTTCGCCTGGGTGCCGGCGGTGTGGCCGAACCCGCTGCCAGAGGGCACCGTGCCGCCTGGGCGGCTGCCGCAGCTGCGCGCCGCCGCGGTCGCCGTCGACGCGGCGTGCGCGCGCGGCGACCTGCGCGCGTTCGCCGCGGCGACGACGCCGGCGCACCGCGACGATCTGCAGCGGCGCCTCGCGACCCTCGACCGCACGCTCGACGCCGACACGCTGCGCGCGCTCGGCGCCGACGTCGCCCAGGCCGAGTGGCTCGACCGGCCGCTGCTGGCCGGCGAGGTGCGCGGCGACCGCATCGTTCTGGCGGTCGCGCGCCCGGCCGGCGACGGGGCGCAGGTGCTCGCGTTCGCCTGGGATGGCCAGCGGCTGCGCTTCGACGGCTCCTACCACGCGGTGGGGGTGCGCACTCGGGCCGCGGCGGCCGCAGCGGTGGCGGCGGGTTTCGCGCCGGCGCGCTGACGCCGGCCGCGGCGACATCGGCGGGCGCCCGCCGGCCACCAGGGACCGCGTTTCCGCGCTGCCGCCCGTGTTTCCTCCCCGCACCCTTCCCGCCGCCCGCCACGGCCGTAGGTTCGTGTCGATGACGTCCGCCGAGTCCGCCACCGCCGCGCTGCCGCCCCTGCCGTACGCGACGCCGCCGCAGTGGGCGCCGGCGTTGCTCGAACACACGGCGACCCTGCTGGTCGACCAGGGCCACCTGGAGAAGAAGGCCGCGGCCGGCGCGCTGTCGTTCCTGTTCCGCGTGCCCGGCGGCAACGAGGTGCAGCGCTCGCTGTCGGCGCTGGCGCGCGAGGAGTTGGTGCACTTCGAACGCACGCTGCGGTTGCTCGCCGCGCGCGGCATCGGCTTCGAACCGCTGCAGCCATCGCGCTACGCCGAGCGGCTGAAGACCGCGATCTCGCGTACGATGCCGCATCGGCTCGCCGACGAACTGCTGGTCGCGGCGATCATCGAGGCGCGCTCGCACGAACGCATGGCCCTGCTCGCGCGCGCGCTGCGCGGCCGCGACGACGAGCTGGCGACCTTCTACGACGACCTGTGCGAGGCCGAGGCGCGGCACGAGTCGCTCTACGCCGCGCTCGCCGCGAGCCTGCTGCCGGCCGACGACCTGACGGCGCGCTTCGACGTGCTGTCGCGGCACGAACAGGCGGTGCTGACGGCGTTGCCGTTCGCGCCGCGGTTGCATGCGGGCGGGAGCCCGTGACCACCGAACGCACACCTCGGCGCCGCCGCGTGCGCCGCTGGCTCGGCCTGTCGATGCTGCTGCTGGCGCTGCTGCACGGCTGCGCGATCGTCGCCCACGTGCCGATCTCGTGGCCGTTCGACGCGGTCGTCAACGTCGGCTTCGCGCCGAGCTGCGACGACCTGCGCGCGCCCGCCGACGGCCGCCGCCGCGTCGTGGTGCTGCAGCACGGCATGTGGCGCACCGCGGCGTCGCTCGGCCGACTCGAACGCACGCTGCGCGCGCACGGCTACGAGGTCTGGAACCAGAGCTACCCGAGCACCGCCGGCACGATCCAGCAGTTCGCGCAGCGCCTGCACGACCTGGTCGAACGCATCCATGCGCAGCCGGTCGACGAGCTCTGCTTCGTCGGCCACTCGATGGGCGGCCTGGTGATCGAGGAGTACCTGCGCCGCGCCGACGCGCGGCCCGTGACCCGCTGCGTCTACCTGGCGGTGCCGCACCGCGGCGCGATCCTGGCCGACCTGCGCAAGCACTGGTTCCTGTACCGGCTGGTCATGGGTACGGGTGCGGCGTTGCAGCTGTCGCCGGGGGAGCCGCTGTACGAGCGGCCGGTGCCGTTCCCCGAGCGCTCGGGCACGATCGTCGGCGACCTCGGCGCCGGCAACGCGTCGATCCCGGGCGACGACGACGGCACGGTGGGGGTGGACGAGGCCAGGCTGCCCGGTGCCGCCGACTGCGTCGTGCTGCCGCTGGGCCACACGCGGATCACCATGGCGCCGTCGGTCTGCGTGCAGGTGCTGCACTTCCTGCGGCAGGGGGCCTTCGCGCCGACCGACCCGCAGCGGTAGAGTGGCCGCCCTTCGACGGACCCCCGCGAGCCTGCCCATGAAGTCCTGGCATCATTCGTTCCTGCTCGGCGCCGGTTTCGGCGCCGCCTTCCTGTGCGGCCAGTGGCTGACGCACGCCGAGCGCCCGGCCGACGAGCTGCAGGCCCAGGGCCGCGGCCCGGCCAATCCGCCGCCCGCCCCGGCCCCGCCCGGCACCACCGCGCCGAACACCACCCAGCCGGCCATCGTCTACAGCGAGGAGTCCGGTTCGGCGGCCAGCGGCAACGGCTTCGTCGCGGTCACCGGCAGCTACGGCGTCGGCACCTCGGTGCTCTACCTGGTCGACACCGTCAACCGCCAGCTGGCGGTCTACGAGGCCCGCGGCGGCTCGACCGAACAGCGCCGCATCGTGCTGGTCGGCGCCCGCAAGATCGACCTCGACCTGCAGCTGCAGGGCTACAACGACCGCAGCGAATACGAGTACAAGGACCTGAAGAACCTGTTCGAGAAGCGCGGTGGCACCGACACGTCCGTGCGCACCGGGCTCGAACGCGATCGCTAGACCGCAGGTAGTGGCTACACAAACGCCGGCTGCAAGGTAAGCTCCTCCGCACCGTGGGCCGGTCCTCGCTGGCCGGACCCGGTTTTCGCCCCCGTTCCCAGAACCCTCCCCTCTGCTCTCCCCTGAGTCGTGCCAACGACGTTGTGAGGTAGGTACGTGTCCGACAAGAGCGACGATTTCCTCTCCTTCGAGAAGGCCCTGCGCGAACTCAAGATGCGCAGCGAAGAACTGAAGAAGCTGGTCTCCGAAGGCGAGATCCGCGCCTTCCGCGACGGCGACTCGATGAAGTTCCGCCGCGAAGACGTCACCGCGCTGACGGCGAAGGCCGAGGGCGACTCGAACCTGTCGTTCGCCGACTCGCTCGAGGACGACACGGGCATGGTCACCGAGCAGATCTCCGAAGAGGACACGCTGATCGCCGACGACGACGTCGTCGAGGCGCGGCCGACCCGCCGCGCCGCCGCCGTGCGCACGCCGCGCAGCGCCGTGGCCGCCAGCGCCGAGCCGGGCGAGAAGGAGCCCGGCTGGGTGACGGCGGTCGCGATCGTCGGCTTCCTGGTGCTCGTCTGGGGCTTCCTGATCAGCTACTCGATCTCGCAGGAGGCGGACCCGAAGGACAGCATGTTCACGTCGGCGTTCGCCAACGAGAAGAAGTAGCGCGCCGGCCCGCCGTGCGGCGCGCGGCCCGACGGGCCGGGGCCGCCGCGGCCAGAACATGGTAATTGCGCGCCGCGGCGGCTAGCTTCCCCGCCGCAAGGGCTGCCACCGGTCGGCAGCTCCTGCACCCTGATCTGTGAGGGGGCACACCATGAAGCACACCTTGATCGTCTTGGGCCTGTGTCTGGCCGCCGCGGCCTGCGTCTCACCCGAAGCCCACCGCCAGGTGGTCGGCGCGAACTCCGCCCTGCAGGCCGAGATCGCCGGCATGTCCGAGAGCCAGAAGGCGCTCGCCGCCGAGAACGAACGGCTGCGCGCCGAGGTCGGCGACCTCAGCAAGCGCGCCGCCGACGCGGCGTGGATCGACGAGCAGAAGAAGAAGCTCGCGTCGCTGCTGGCGCGCTACGGCGAGGGCACCCAGTCCGCGGCCGAGGGTGTCGAACTGGTCTCGACACCCGAGGGCTACGCGTTCCGCGTCGCCGGCGGCGTGCTGTTCTCGTCGGGCCAGAACACGCTCAGCGAGCAGGGCAAGAAGACCCTCAGCGAACTGGCGACGTCGCTCGAAGGCCGCCGCGTGCGCGTCGAGGGCCACACCGACGACGTGCCGATCCAGCGCAGCCAGTGGGGCACCAACCTGCGGCTGTCGGTCGAGCGCTCGATGGCGGTCGCCGACTACCTGATCCAGAGCGCGGGCCTGCCGGCCGCGCGCGTCGGCGTCGCCGGCTACGGCGAGTTCCGACCCGCGGTGACCGGCACCGACGACGCGTCGCGGGCCAAGAACCGCCGCGTCGAGATCCTGCTGCTGGACAAGTGAGCCCGTGAGCTCGGTCATCGCGTGAGTGGGGTGCGCGGCGCGGGCCTGCTGGTTGCGTTCGCGCTGCTGGCCAGCTGTGGTCCGCCGGCCGCGCCGGCGATCGCCGGCACGCCGCCCCGCGCCGGCCGCTTCGGCTCCCTGCGCGACTTCGTGCTGATCGATCGCGGCCGCGGCGCGCCGCTGTTCGTCGACCGTTTCGAGGTGACGCGCGGCGACTGGGCCGAGTTCGCGGCCACGGCCGCGGGGCGGGAGGTGGGCGCCGAGCAGGCGATCGCCGACGGCAACCCGGCCCTGCCGGTCGGCTACGTCGACCTGCGCCAGGCGCGCGCGTTCGCGCGCTGGCGGTTCGCGCGGCTGCCCCGGCAGGACGAGTGGGCCGCCGCCATCGGCGACGGCCGGCACCAGTTCCCGTGGGGCAGCAAGGAGGACCCGACGCGCGCCAACACCGGCGAACTCGGGCTCGGCGAGCCGGTGCCGGTCGGCACGTTCGAGGCCGGTCGCCGGGCCGGCGGCAACCAGCCCTACGACCTGATCGGCAACGTCAGCGAGTGGACCGAGTCGGTCTCGTTCGGCTGGACCGCGAACCAGCTCGACCCGGTGGCGTCGTGCATGGTCGGCCGTGACCGGTTGCTGCGCACGCCGGCGTTCGCGGTCTGGGGCTGGCCGGGCGGCCTCGTGCCACTCGTGCTGGCCGCCGCGGCCGGTGGCGAGCGGGTGCCGCGCGATGCGGTCGGCTCGGATTTCCTGAGCCCGATGGCGGTGACCGTCGAGCCGGTGCTCGCCGGTGACCGCCGCCTGCGCCTGGGTCTGCGCGTCTACTCGACGCCCGGCGAGCTGTTGGCGGCCCTGCTCGCCACCGACGTCAAGCCGCGGGCCGAGGACCTCGACCAGCTGCGCCGCTTCGTGCGGCGCGACCAGCATCGTGCGGCGCTCGCCGCCGCGTGGCCGACGGTGGCGAAGCCCGCGCCGGCGGAGGCGCCGCTGTATCGTCTGCTGCACGACGAGCTGGCGCCGTGAGCACGGCGGACCGCGATCCGTTCGCGCGCTACCGCGATCGCATGGCGGCGCTCGGCTTCCGGCCCAGCAGCGCGCTGGGGCAGAACTTCCTGCTCGACCCGTCGCTGCATCGCTGGATCGCGGACTGCATCGCGCCGACGGCGGCCGACACGGTGGTGGAGATCGGCGTCGGCCTCGGCTTCCTGACCCGCGAACTCGCCGCGCGCGCCGGTCGCGTTGTCGGCGTCGAGATCGACGCGCGCCTGCTGCAGCTCGCGCGCGAGGAGCTGGACGACACGGCCGGCATCGAGTGGATCGCCGGCGATGCCCTCGGCGGACCCGCGCGCACGCTGCATCCGGCGATCGGCGCGGCGCTGGCTGCGGCGCTGCCGCCCGGCGGGCGCCGGCTGGTGATCGCCAACCTGCCGTACGCGGTGTCCGGGCCGCTGCTCGCCGAACTGGTCGCGGCCACCCCGGCGATCGACGGCGCCGTGCTGCTGGTGCAGAAGGAACTGGCCCAGCGCGTGGCCGCGGGCACCGGCGCGGCCGACTACGGCGGGCTCTCGGTCGCGGTGCAGTCGACGTTCGAGGCGGCGCTGCTGCGCGACGTGCCACCCGACGTGTTCCGGCCGCGGCCCAAGGTCACCAGTTCGATCCTGCGGCTGCAGCGGCGTGACGATGCGCTGACCGGCTCGAGCGAACAGCGGCGACAGTTCCTGCAGTTCGTGCGGCACCTGTTCCGGCAGCGGCGCAAGGCGCTGCGCACGACGCTGCGGGCAGCGGCCGCTGCCATCGGTGGTTCGCCGCCGGTGGTCGAGGCGTCGCTGCTGGGGCAGCGGGCGGAGACGATCGCGCCGCGTGTGATCGCGGACTGGTGGCGGGCCTGTCGGCCGGCCTGAAGGCATCCGCGCCGCTTGACACGCACCGAGAGCATGCTACAAGGCACGGTTTCACATCTCGCAGCGTCCCCGGGCAACACACACGATCATCCCGGTCTTCGGCTGGGCCCCGCGGGGCTCCAGCTGGCAGGGCAGTGCGGGTAGGTGAGCAGGCAGGTTGGGCCATTTCGGCGCGGCGGTGGTGTGGCTCCTGGGACGGATCCTGCGGGAACGTCCGGGCCGTGCGACCGGCGGGCCGAGGATCCGGGTGCAAGCCACGGCCGCACCGCCGTGGTGGAGTATGGTTCTCCGCCCGAATGCTGGGCCCGATGCGGTCGGCAGTTTCGCTGCGCCGTGTCGGATCTGGCCCTGAACTGTCCCCTTCCCGACGTCTGCCCCGACTTCTGCATGGACCGCTTCGAGGACACCAAGCTGCGCATCAAGGAAGCGACCGATCTGGTCGCCTTGATCGAGAGCTACCTGCCGCTCAAGCCGCGCGGCCGGACGCTGGTCGCGCTGTGTCCGTTCCATGCCGAGAACTCGCCGTCGTTCACGGTGTTCCGCGAGAGCCAGCACTTCCACTGCTTCGGCTGCGGCAAGACCGGCGACGTGTTCACCTGGCTGATGGAGCGCGACGGGCTGACGTTCCGCGAGGCGATGGAGGTGCTCGGCGAACGGCTCGGCATCTCGTTCGAAGGCGTGTGGAAGGGCGGCGGCCCGCAGACTCGCAAGGGGCCGGATCCGTATCGGGCGCTGGCCGAGGTCGCGGCGTTCTTCCGGCAGGCATTGGCCGGCGACGAGGGCGGTCCGGCGCGCGCGTATCTCGACGGGCGCGGTCTCGCACCGGCGATCGAGGACTGGCAGATCGGCTTCCATCCGCGCGCGGGATCGCTGGCGAAGTTCGCCCAGGAACGCAAGCTGCCGCGGGACGTGCTCGAGCAGGCGGGACTGATGCGCAACGGGCGCGAGGCGTTCGCGGGCCGCGTGATGTTCCCGATCGCCGACGAGCGCGGACGCATCGTCGGCTTCGGCGGTCGCCTGGTGCCGGGGCTGCCGCTGCCGGCCGCGGCCAACAGCGACTACACGCCGCCGAAGTACCTGAACTCGCCGGAGTCGCCGCTGTTCAACAAGCGGCGCGTGCTGTTCGGACTGCACCGCGCCAAGCAGGCCGGCCAGCGCCGCATCGTCGTCATGGAGGGCTACACCGACGTGATCGCCTGCCATCTGGCGGGCTTCACCGGCGCGGTCGCCTCGCTGGGCACCGCGTTCACGGCCGACCATGCGCGCATGATCGAGCGCTACGCGACCGACGGCCTCGTGCTGATGTTCGACGGCGATCGCGCCGGCGCGCAGGCCGCCGAGCGGGCGCTGCGCGAACTGCTGAACAGCCGCGTCCCGGTGCGCATCGCGCTGATGGCCGACGCCGAGGACGGTTCGGCGAAAGACCCCGCCGACATCGTCACCGCGCGCGCCGGCGAGGAACCCGAAGAGGTCGCCGAGCGCCGCGTGCGGTTCGCCGACGTCATCGACGGGGCCGAGGATGCGCTGTCGGTCTGGTTCCGGCTGCTGCGCCGTCGGCTCGATCTGTCGCAGGCCGTGCACGTCGACGCCGCCGCGCGCGAGTGTGCGACGCTGCTCGGGCTGGTGGAGTCGCCGGTGCGGCAGTCCGCCTACCTGCAGGAGATGGCGCGTCACCTGGCGGTGCCGGCGCCGTCGCTCGAACGGCTGCTGCGGCGGCAGGCGCGGCCGCGCCGCACCGACGGCGCCGGCAAGGCCGAGCCCGCCCAGGTCGCGGTCGCCGAGACCCGGCCGCCGACGCTGCTCGAGCGCTCGGAGATCGATCTGCTCGCGTGCGTGCTGGCCAGGCCCGCGGTGCTGGTCGACCTCGATCTCGACGACGCGCCGCTCGCGCACGAGGGCATCGCCGAACTGTTCGCGATGGCCGCCGACGGCGTCGTCGTGGGCCGCGCCACCAAGGACGACCTGCTGAAGTACCTGTTCGCCCGCGCGGCGGAACGGCCGGAACTGCGCGCCCTGCTCGGCACCGCCGCCGACCGGGCGGCCCGCCTCGCCGACCCGGAGGCCGAACTGGCCGGCCTGGTCGAAGGCCGGCGCCGTCTCGGCGGCGAGCCGCGGCGCCGTTCCCTGCGCCAGCAGCTGCAGCAGGCGCTGGCCGCCGGCGACCGCGCCGCCGCCGACGAGCTGCAGCGGAGCTTGCTCGAGCAGTTGCGTCGGGACCGCCCGCGTGCCACCGGCGCGGCGGCCGAACCGACCGCGCCGGCCCGCGCGCTCCAGGCGACGGCCGACGGCCCCGCCGACGACCCGACCGACAGCGGCAGCGAAACCGACACCGCCCCCGACACCGCGACGGAGACGACCCCGCCGCCGTCCTGAACCACACACCTCCACGAGACCCGCACACCGCGGCCCGCGACCCGAGACCCCCATGTCTGCACCGACCGACTTCGACAAGAAGATCAAGACCCTGATCAAGACCCACCGCAAGTCCGGGTCGATCACCCTGGCCCAGCTCAACGGTGCCCTGCCCGACGACATGTCGACCCCCGACAAGATCGAGTCGGCCATCGCCATGATCGAGGAGGCGGGCCTCGACGTCGTCGAGGACGACCAGAAGCAGAAGGGCAAGAAGTCCGGCGGCCGCCGCGACGACGAGGAGGGCGGCGACGACGCCGATCTGTCGCCGGACCTCGACATCGTCGAGCCGACCGAGGCCGAGCTGGCCGCGCCGATCGTCGACATCACCGAGAAGATCGACGACCCGGTGCGCATGTACCTGACGCAGATGGGCGAGATCCCGCTGCTGACGCGCGAGGAGGAGATCTCGCTGGCGCGGAAGATCGAGCTGACGCGCAAGCAGTTCCGCAAGGAGGTGTTGTCGTCGGGCTTCGGCCTGCGCAACGCGATCGAGATCCTCGAGGACGTGTTGAAGGGCGAACTCGCCTTCGACCGCACGCTGAAGGTCAACCAGCAGGATCCCGAGGTCGGCAAGGCCGATCTCTCGGACCGGCTGCCGGGCAACATCACGACGCTGCGGCTGATCTACGAGGCGGCGCGTTTCGACTTCGGCCGCTACCTCGGCGGCGAGCTCGGACCGGTGCAGGCGGTCGCGGTCAAGAAGCGCATCTTCTCGCGCCGCCGCAAGGCGGTCGCGCTGATCGAGGAGCTGAACCTGCAGGGCAAGAAGGTGCGGCCGATGATCGACCTGCTCGACAGCCGCATCGCCGAGATGCACCGGCTCAACAACCGCCTGCAGCGCTACCGCGGCGCCCAGCTGCAGAACCCCGACGCGCTCGAGACCAAGCGTCGCCTGCTCGACATGCAGATCGACGGGCTCGAGACCACCGAGCGTCTGCAGAAGCGGCTCGAGTTCCTGCGCCAGGCCTACGCCAACTACGAGGACGCCAAGCGCAAGCTGTCGTCCGGCAACCTGCGCCTCGTGGTCTCGATCGCCAAGAAGTACCGCAACCGCGGCCTGTCGTTCCTCGACCTGATCCAGGAGGGCAACACCGGCCTGATGAAGGCGGTGGAGAAGTACGAGTACCGCCGCGGCTACAAGTTCTCGACCTACGCGACGTGGTGGATCCGGCAGGCGATCACGCGCTCGATCGCCGACCAGGCGCGCACGATCCGCATCCCGGTGCACATGATCGAGACGATGTCGAAGCTGCGCAACGTGTCGAAGAAGCTGACGCAGCTGAAGGGGCGCGAGCCGTCGATCGAGGAGGTCGCCGAGGCGGCGCAGGTCTCGGTCGACGAGGCCAAGCGCGTGATGAAGATCAGCAAGCACCCGATCTCGCTCGATCGTCCGATCGGCGACAGCGACGACTCCTACTTCGGCGATTTCATCGAGGACGAGTCGGTCGAGTCGCCGGTGCACTCGGCGAGCCGTGAGATGCTGAAGGAACGGATCGAGAACGTGCTCAGCACGCTGACCTTCCGCGAGCGCGAGATCATCAAGCTGCGCTATGGCATCGGCGACGGCTACACCTACACGCTCGAGGAGGTCGGCCGCATCTTCCGGGTCACGCGCGAGCGCGTGCGCCAGATCGAGGCCAAGGCGGTGCGCAAGCTGCAGCATCCGGTGCGCGCGCGGCGGCTCGGCGGCTTCTTCGACAGCGCCGTCGGCGATCCGGGCTGAGCGGTCGCCGCCGGCGCCGGGGTCGGGCCTGCAGGGGCGTGGTTGGGCACGCTGCCGGGATCGCAATCGGGCCACGTCGGCCTTGAGCGAGGTCGGCGCGCGGCTAGACTCCCTCGGCCCGATCGCGGCAGAGTCCGCCCGACACACCGTTGCACCCACTCGTCAAGAAGCTGCTCGAACTGCAGAGCGTCGACCAGGAGATCGCCTCCCTGACCAAGGACATCGACTCGCTGCCGGCCGAGGAGGCGCGCCGGCGGCGCCGGCTCGACGAACTGCAGCGGTCGGCGACCGACAGCCGCAACCGGTTCCTGAAGGCCGAACTCGACGCGCGCGCCCTCGACAACGCGGTGCGCGGCAGCGACGACGAGATCAAGCGGCTCAACGAGCGCCTCGGCCAGGTGCGCAACAACGCCGAGTACCAGGCGACCCTGTTCCAGATCGAGGCGGTGCGCAAGGACCGCGACGTGATGCAGGAGGAGTGCCTGAAGCTGCTCGAATCGGTCGAGTCGCTGCGGCCCGAGGTCGCCGCCGCCGAGGCTGCCGTCGCCGCCGAGCAGAAGGTGCTCGAGGAGTTCCTGCGTGAGGCCGAGGCGCTGCGGGGTTCGCGTGCCGGCGCGATCGCCGAGGTGCGCGGTCGCCGCAAGGCGATGAGCGAGGGCATCCCCGAGGACCTGCTGCACGACTACGACGGGCTGTTCAAGACCCGCGACGGCATCGGCGTGTGCCCGGTCGAGAACGGCTACTGCCAGGGCTGCTACAACAAGATCACGATGAACGACACGGCGCGGCTGCTCGGCAAGTCGACCGTGGTCAAGTGCGGCTCCTGCCAGCGCATCCTCTACATGGGGAAGTGACCCGGCGCGCCGCGACCGTGAGCGGGGTGCGCCGCCGCTGAATCCAAGATGGCCCGAAGCATCCATCCCGTCGTCGTCGGCACGGCCGGCCACATCGACCACGGCAAGAGCAGCCTGGTGCGGGCGCTGACGGGCATCGACCCGGACCGGCTCAAGGAAGAGAAGGAACGCGGCCTGACGATCGACCTCGGCTTCGCCCGCATGCGCCTCGGCGACGGTCGCTGGCTCGGCCTCGTCGACGTGCCGGGCCACGAGCGGTTCGTGCGCAACATGGTGGCGGGCAGCACCGGCCTCGATCTGGCGCTGCTGGTCGTCGCGGCCGACGACGGCGTGATGCCGCAGACGGTCGAGCACCTCGACATCCTCGACCTGCTCGGTGTGCGCGGGGGCCTGATCGTGCTGACCAAGATCGACATGGTCGACGCGCAGCTCGCCGACATGGCGGCCGAGGAGGTGCGCAAGCTCGCCCAGGGCACCGTGCTCGGCGACGCCGAGGTCGTGCGCGTCAGCTCGGTCACCGGCGAGGGCATTGCCGAGTTGAAGCAGAAGCTCGAGGCGTTGGCGCTGTCGGTGACCCCGCGCGTCAGCGGCGGGGCGTTCCGCATGCCGATCCAGCGCGTGTTCTCGCTGCCCGGCATCGGCACCGTCGTGACGGGCATCCCGCACAGCGGCAGCGTGCGCCAGGGCGACGAGATCGAGATCCTGCCGATCGGCGAGCGGGTCAAGGTGCGCGGCATCCACGCCTACGGCGGCAAGGTCGAAGAGGCGGTCGCCGGCCACAGCACCGCGCTGTCGGTGCCGGACGCCAAGGAGGCTGGCGTGCACCGCGGCATGGTCTGCGCGGCCCCTGGTGTGTTCGTGGTCGGCGACGCCGTCGACGTCGACCTGACGACGACCCTGCGTGCGCCGGTGCTGGCGCACCGCGAGCCGATCCGCTTCCACACCGGCACCATCGAGGTGCGCGGCCAGCTGCTGTTGCTGGACCGCGACGTCGCCGCACCCGGGGAGACGATCGTCGCCCGGCTCGAACTCGACGAGCCGGTGTGCTGTGCGCACGGCGACCGCTTCCTGCTGCGTCTGCAGAACCCGACCGTGACCATCGGCGGTGGCAAGGTGCTGCGTGTGCAGTCGTCGGGTCGCTATCGGCGCCGGGACCTCGGTCAGGAGCTGACCGGCATCCTCGCCGCGGGCGACCGTCCGGAGGCCCGCGTCGAACACGAACTCGAACAGGCGGGCCCCGAGGGCCGCACCGTCGACGACCTTGCGCACGCGCTGGAGGCGACGGAGACGCGCGTGCTGGAGGTGATCGAGGCGATGCCGGCCGTGGAACTGCACCGCAAGTCGATGCGCGCGTTCCTGCGCCGGTTCGTCGAGGCCGGCGAGCAGGAGCTGAAGGCCGCGGTCGAGCGCATGCTGGCGAAGCGGCCGGCGGCGGCATCGGTGAAGCGGTCGGCGCTGCGCACCACCAAGACCCTGCCGCAGGGGCTCGTCGACCATGTGCTCGATCGCCTGGTCGCCGCGGGTCGGGTGCGCGCCGGCAGCCAGGGCCAGGTGCTGTTCCTCGATCGGCTGCGACCGCTGCCGGACCGACAGCAGCAGCAGCTCGATCGCCTGGTCGCCTGCTGTGAGCAGCGCGGCTTCCGGCCGCCGGTGCTCGACGAACTCGCCGCCGCCGCCGCCGTCCAGGGCGACGAACTGCTGTCGTTGCTGGATCGGGCCCAGGA
>JAEUHS010000126.1 GCA_016794035.1 Planctomycetota bacterium | reverse complement strand
AGCGAACGAAACTGTCACCCAATCCAGCTAGACGGGTGACGGAGCGGGTGACGCGGGCCCTCTAGGGGCTCGATGTTGTCCTAACCGAATCGTCGCAACCAACGTTGCCTGGACAAGTAGCGCCTACAACTTCACGTCGACGACGTGGTCGACGTGGAAGTCATAGCTGAATTCCTCGTCGACGTTGATCAGACGGCCCGTGCCCTTGAACTCGTTGAAGATGATCGCGCCGGCGAGGGCACGGCCGTCCTCGAGGAACAACTCGACCCACTCCGCCTGACGGGCGTTCATCAGGAGGTCGTAGACTTCGTCGCGGGTGGGGCGGGTCGTATGCCGATCGGACATGGTAAGCAGCTCCTGCACCGGCGACGGGCGTCGACGGCGGCGCGGAAGGTCAGGGATTGGGGGTCTGGAACGGGTCGTCACCGGTGCGCCGCCTGGGGGCCAGCTGGGACACGTCGGAATCGCCCATGGGACCGGCGATTCCAGCTTGAACCAGGAACTGTGACCAGGACTCGAACCGGAAGGGATCTTGCCACAGTTCGGCGAACTCGACAAGGGACCCGAAACCCCCACGCATCTTGGCTATTTCACCAACTGCGATCATGCGGTCGGCAGTGTCGAGGTCGGCCACCAGGTCGCAGACGTACACCAGGCCCGCATGGACCCGTCCGACCGGGGTCGCGTCGTCGTTGAGCAGGCCGACGAAGCGGGGGGGCGGCAGGGCGCCGGCGAGGCGGAGTTCCTCGGCCAGTTCCCGCGCCAGGGCCCGCTGGAAGAAGTTCGCCCCTCGTTCGGGGTCGGCGGCCGGCGCGCGGTCGACCGGCTCGACGTGGCCGCCCAGACCGATCGACCAGGCCCCATGCAGCCGCGCTTCGCCCTGGCCGCTGGTGCGCTGGACCCGGAAGATCCCGGCGAGGGACGCGGCCGGAGCCAGTCCCTCGGCCGGCGACGGTGCGGCGGCGCGACACCGCAGCACGCAGTAGGGGATCCACTGCTTCCAGGCCGGGGTCTGCTCGGCCACGGCGCGCTCGACGAACCGCCCGCGGGCGTGCGCCGCGTCGAGGAACTCGATCGCTTCGGCGCCGGCCATGGCGGCAAACCCCTGCGGCCAGTCGCCGCCGAAGAACGACGCCCGGTCGACGACGAACACCTGGGCCATCGGCGGTCGCTACTTCGTCGCCTGGTCGTCGGGGGGCTTCGCCGGCGCTTGCGCCGCGCCGCCGAGCAGCGCGCGCAGGCTCGCGAGCGACGTCACCTCGCCCTTGTGCGTGCGCGCCTCGACGACTTCCTTGGCCGGTTCGACCGTGTAGACGCGCTGCTCGCGCGGGCCCCGGTCGCGCCGGCCGCGCTCGCCGCGGTCACCCCGATCGCGATCGTCGCGCCCACCGCCGAAGCGTCGCTCGCCGCCGCCCTGGCCGCCGGGCTCGGGCGGCCCGCGCCGCTGCGTCGGTCGACTCGAATGGGCGCCGGCGAAGCGACCTGGTCGCGGCGGCGCATCCCCTTCCGGTCGCCGCCGGCGCCGACCCTGTTGCTGGTCCATGCGCTCGCCGAGGGTCGGCAGGCGGCCCTCCTGCAGGTGACGCGGCTTCAGCATCGACAGCGCGATCTTCTGGTTCTGGGTGTCGACGTTCAGCACCCAGACCGTCACCACCTCGCCGGCGCGCAGCATCTGGCCCGGATCGCGCAGGCGGTGGCCGGGGATCTGGGAGATGTGCACCAGCCCGTCCTGGCCGATGCCGAGGTCGACGAACGCGCCGAACTCGGTCAGCGTCGCGACGCGGCCGCGCAGCTCGCGGTCGGCGTGCAGGTCGGCGAGGCTGTTGACGCCCTCGTTGCTGCTGTTGACCAGTTCGCCGCGCGGATCTTCGTGGGCGCGTTGCAGCAGCTGCAGCACGCAGATCACCCGTTGGCGCGGCCATTCGGGCGTCACCAGTTCGTCGAGCGCGGTGTCGCGCAGGTTCTGACCGAGCAGCGCCATCGGCTCGACGCCGCGCTGCTTCGCGACCGCGGCGACGATCGGGTAGTCGTCGGGGTGGATCGGGGTCGCATCGAGCGGTTCGCTGCCGCCGACGACGCGCAGGGATCCGGCGATGCTGCGCACCGTGGCCGCATCCAGGCCGGGAACCTCGTGCAGCGCGGCGCGATTCGGGAAGCCGCCGATGCGGCGGCGATGGTCGACGATCGCCTTGGCCAGGTCGGCGTTCAGGCCCGGCAGCAGTTCGAGCAGCTCCTGCGGCACGGTGTTGAGGTCGCAGCCGACCTGGGCCAGGCAGCTGGCGGTCACGGCGCCGAGCTCGCGCTGCAGCATGCCCTGGTGCACCTCGTCGAGCGTGTGGCCGAGCCCGAGCGCGCGCACGTCCATGCGCGCCAGCTCGAGCAGGGGGTCCTGCAGTCGGCGGCCCAGCGAGACCGCGGTGCGGGCGCCGACCTCCATGCCGGGGATGGCCTTCTTGCCGGCCGCGCTGGTGGCGAAGATCGTCGATGCGGCCTCGTCGACCGAGACCAGCATCGGCAGCGGCGTGTCGCCGAGCGCGGTGCGCAGTTCGGCGACCATGCGCTCGCTGCTCGCCTGCCGGCGGCCGTGCGGCACCGCGATCGCAGCGGGCTGTTCGCTGCGGATCAACTCGACGATCCAGGCCAGCGAGCCCTGCTTCTGCTCGTCGGTGTCGACCGGCAGCGTCTTGTGTTGCGCGACGGAACCGTCCTCGGCCAGCAGCACGGCCCAGGCGCCCTTGCCGCTGGTGCGCAGCGCCAGCACCTTCTTGGCCCCGAGCGCCGGGGCCAGCAGCTGCGATCGCAGGTTGCGCGCGTGCGTGCGGACCGCCTCGCGGTCCGCCTTCTCCTTCATGCGCCGGCGAACGTCCTTGCCGCACACTTCCTGCAGCTGCATCGCCGCCTGATCGAACACCAGCTGGTAGAACGCGTGCAGCGGCGAATCGGGCACCAGGTTCGGCGCGTGCATGCTGGCGAGCAGTTCGCGGTGGCGGCCCTCGGGCAACGTCAGTTCGAGCCGCAGGATGCCCTCGCGCTCGGCGCGGCGCAGCGCGAGCATGCGACCGGCGGGAATGCGGGCGATCGGCTCGGCGAAGTCGAGCAGGTCCTTCTTCTTCGTCGCGTCGCCGCCGGTCGCCGGCGCGCTGTCCGCGGGCTCGGCGCTGCGATCGGGGTTGACGGCGCGCGCGCGCAGGATGCCGCGCCGCAGCTCGTCGCGGAAGCGTGCGCGGGTCGCGACGTCGTGCGAGATGCGGTCGGCGAGGATCACCAGGGCGCCCTCGAGCACCGCCTCGGGCGCGGCGAGTCCGGCCTCGGGCGCGAGGTAGGCCGAGGCGACCTCCTGCAGCGACTGGTCGCCGAGTTGGCCGTGCTGGATCGCCAGCGCCAGCGGCAGCAGTCCCTTCTCCTCCATCTCCATCGCCCGGCTGCGTCGGCGCGGACGCATCGACTGGTAGTAGTCGTCGAGCTGGTCCTGGTCGACGCACTGCGCCACCGCGGCTTCCAGCTCGGGCGTGCGCCGACCGCGTTCCGTCGCCTGCTGCAGGATCGTCTCGCGGCGCTGCTCGATCTCGGTCAGTGCGTGCAGGCGATCGGCGATCGCCTGGATGCGTTCCTCCAGCAGGTTGCCGATCTCCCAGCGGCGGTGGCGGGCGAGGTAGGAGGGAGTCGCCTTGTCTTCGAGCAGGGTCACGACCGCGCCGATGACTTCGGGCGGGCTGTCGAATTCGGCGAGCAGGCGATCGAGCGTGGCTTGGGATGCCATGTTGGGTGCGGGCGGAGCCGGCAGTGGAGGGCGCAGTAGGGTAGCACGGGCCCGGTCCATCGCCACCTCGGCCTCGTTCCCGTGGCGCCGTCCGGCGAACGCTGTTGCAGGGTTCCGCCGACTGCCGCAAGATCCCGCCGCCTTCCCATGCGCCGCCCGCCGACCTCGCTGTGACCCGCGCCGTGGACCTTTCGGGCGTGCGGCGGATCTGGCTGCGAGCGCCCAACTGGCTCGGCGACTTCGTGATGGCGACCGCCGCGTTCGCCCGCGTGCGCGCCGCGTTCCCCGGGGCCCACATCACGGTCGGCATCCGACCCTACCTGCGGCCATTGCTGTCGGGCACGCGGCTGTTCGACGAGATCGTCGACACGCCGCGGGCCCAGGGACTGGCGGCGTTGTGGCGCCAGGTCGCGCAGCTGCGGCGCGGCGACCACGACCTCGCGATCGTGCTGCCGAACTCGCTCGCCACCGGCCTGCCGCCGTTCCTGGCGCGGGTGCCGCTGCGGCTCGGCTACCAGCAGGGCCGCCCGCTGCTGATGAACCTCGGGCTGCGCGCCGAGACGAACCGACGTTGGTTCCAGCGCCGCCGTGGGCCGAGCCGGCGGCCGACGCCGATGCCCGACTACTACAACGTGCTGCTCGACGTGCTGGGCCTGCCGCCCGGTGGCGTTCACCCGGTGCTCGAGGTCAGCGCCGCGGAGCGGCAATGGGTCGCCGAGCACCTGCGATCGCTCGGCATCGCCGACGACGAACGCCTGCTGCTGCTCGTCGTCGGCGCCAACTTCGGCGCCAGCAAGCTGTGGCTGCCGGAGCGCTTCGCGGGGGTCGCGCGCGAGTTCGCCGCGCGCCACGGCATGCGCGCGCTGGTGCTGGTCGGTCCGGCCGAGGTGGAACTCGGCGAACGCATCGCCGCGGCGGGGAACTGCATCGCGCTGTCGCGGCCGGTGCTGCCGCTCGACAAGCTGAAGGCACTCGTGCAGCGCGGTGCGCTGATGGTCACGGGCGACACCGGGCCGCGCCATCTGGCCGTGGCGTTCGACCGCCCCGTCGTGTGCCTGATGGGGCCCAACGACCCGAACTACACCAACTACTGCCTCGAGCACACGGCGCTGATCCGCAAGGACCTCGAGTGCTCGCCGTGCCAGCGCAAGGTGTGCCCTCTCGGCCATCACCGCTGCATGCGCGACATCACGGTCGACGAGGTGGTCGCCGCCGGCGAGCGGCTGCTCGCGCGCGCGTGATCGACTACGGCGTGACGGCCGGCGCGCCGAACGCCAGCGCCGCGAACGACACCGTCTGGGAACCGTCCTCGGCGCGCGCCTGGCCGTAGTGCAGCAGTTCGCCGCGGCCGCCGGCGAGTGCCCCGCACAGTGTGATCGCCGGCGCCGAGCAGATGCGATCGCCGTTGCCCGCGGCCTCGATGGCGGCGTGGAACGCGCCCGGTTCGCCGCGCTCGAGCAGCGCCAGGTAACCGCGATCGGCGGTGTCCAGCGCGGCGAGCCGGTCGTCGCCGACCGCGGTCGCATCGCCGAACACGGGGCCGATGTGCGCCAGGTCGGCGCCGGCCAGGTAGCAGACGCGGCCGGGGGTCGCGCGCTCGGCGCCACGGAACGCGGCCAGCAGCGCCCGGCACCAGGGTTCGCGCAGGGGATCGCCGGCGGCGGCCGGCAGCGCGCCACACAGGAAGCCGGCGATGCGCGGCGCGGGGTCGCCGCGCAGTTCGTGCAGGTGCTGCAGGAACAGCACCTGGAACTCGAGGCTGTGTTCGTCGCGGTGCATCAGCACCGAGGCCGGGTCCGGTGCGCCGAACTCGGCGTGCACGGCGTCGACGAAGGCGCGGTCGGTGGCCGCGGTGCCGAGCGGCGTCGACCAGTCGAGCCGCAGCCCGGTGACCGGCGTCGACGGACCGGCGTGGCCGGTGCCGAAGACGACGTAGAGGTCCGCGGCCGGGGCCGCGAGCAGGCGGCGATAGGCCGCGCGGTAGCCGGCGGCGCCGCGCGCGAGGTCGATGTGCGGCGCGACCAGGCCGCGCACAGGAGGGCCGTCGGTGGAGGCCGCGCGGCCGAGCAGTTCGTCGAGGGCGCGTCGCAGCGCCGCGGGTTCGGCCGGGCAACCCGCCGAACCCGCGTGCCGGGCGGGGCGGTCCGGCGCGGCGAGGAACGCCGCGGCCGCGGCCTGCAGCGCCGTCTCGAAGCGCGGACCGACCAGCAGCAGCCGGTCGTCGAGCTGCCGCACGAGGTCGCGCACCAACGCGAGCGGCACCTTGCGGCGCAGCTGGCGGCTCGCTTCGCGCGCGATCTCGGCCAGGGAGCGCGTGCCGTCGCAGCGGCCGACGATCGGCAGCAGTTCGTCCGGCACCAGCGTCGGTTCGCTGATGCCGAGCCGGTCGGTCAGCGCGATGCCGCCGTCGGTGCGCTGCACGTCGACGGCGCGCACGGCGGGGCGGTCGTCGAGCGTGTCGGGCCGGGTCTGGTCGCTTGCTTCCATCGCGTCGGAGGTCGGGGCCGCCGAGGCAATCCCGGCGATGCCGGGTAGCATGCGACGAGGTCGCGCCGGCTTCTGGCGTTACAGCGAGGGTGCCCGAGCCTATCCGTGACCGTCGACGCCCGCATGTCCCAAGGCCCCTTCCTGCTCGTCGTCACCTGCGACGGCAAGTCCGAGACGCACGCGTTCCACCAGGACGTCGTGTCGATCGGTCGTTCGCGCGAGTGCGATCTGTTCCTGCCGGATCGCCTGATCTCGCGCATCCACTGCCGCGTGGAGCGCGCCGACGGCGCGTTCGCGCTGGTCGACGCCGGCGCGCAGAACCCGGCCAAACTGCGCGGCCGACCCGTGCTGCGCGCCGAGCTGAAGCCGGGCGACGCCTTCACGCTCGGCAACTACGAGATCGCGCTCGGCACGCCGGCGGTCGAGAACGCCTCGGTCGACGAGACCAAGCCCGGCGAGCATCCGCGCGGCGCCCAGGACCTGGTCGCGTTCCTGCAGATCGCGCGGGCGCTCAACGAGGAGCAGAACCTGACCCGCCTGCTGACGCAGATCGTCGACGCCGCGATCCAGCTCTGCGGCGCCGAGCGCGGCTTCCTGATGCTCGGCAAGTCCGGCGAGCACTCGGTCGAGGTGGCGCGCAACTTCGCCCAGGAGGAGGTGCTGTCGCCGGAGTTCAAGATCTCGCGCACGATCGCCAATCGGGTGACCACGACCGGCGTGCCCGAGCTGACCACGAACGCGCAGGAGGACGACCGTTTTCGTGACCTGCAGTCGGTCGCCGACCTGCGGCTGCGCTCGGTGCTGTGCATCCCGATCCGCATCCAGGGTGAGGTCGCCGGCGTGCTCTACGTCGACAACCGGCTGCAACAGCAGGTGTTCCAGGAGCGGGAGAAAGCGCTGCTGCTGTCGCTGGCCGACCATGCCGGCACCGCGATCCACAACGCGCGCAGCGTCGAGCAGCTGCGCGGCAAGCAGCTCGAGCTGCAGGCCGCGCTCGATCGCGTCGATCAGCTCAACGCGGCGCTGAAGGGCCAGCTGCAGGAGCGCACCAGCGAACTGACGCAGATCCGCGAGGAGCTGAGTTCGCAGAGCCTAGGCCTGCGCACCAAGTACGACTACAAGCAGATCGTCGGCGGCAGCCGCGCGATGCGGCAGGTGTTCGCGCTGCTCGACAAGTACATCGAGGCCGACGATCCGGTGCTCGTCACCGGCGACTCCGGCACCGGCAAGGAGCTGGTCGCGCGCGCGATCCACGCGCACAGCCGCCGGTCGGGGCACGCGTTCGTCAGCGAGAATTGCGCCGCGTTGCCCGAGGCGCTGCTCGAGAGCGAGCTGTTCGGCTACGTCAAGGGCGCCTTCACCGGCGCCACGACCAACAAGAAGGGACTGCTCGAGACCGCCCACGGCGGCGTGCTGTTCCTCGACGAGGTCGGCGACATGCCGCCCGATCTGCAGAAAAAACTGCTGCGCGTGCTGCAGGAAGGCGAGGTGCGCCCGCTCGGCAGCCGCGAGACGGTCCAGGTCGACGTGCGCCTGATCTGTGCCACCAACCGCAACCTCGAACTGATGGTGCGCGACGGCGAGTTCCGCGAGGACCTCTACTACCGGCTCGCGGTGCTGCCCGTGCACCTGCCGCCGCTGCGCGACCGCCGCGAGGACGTGCCGCAGCTCGTCAAGCGCTTCCTCGGCGACCTCGCCCGCGAGCAGCAGACGCGGGTGCGCGTCAGTCCCGACGCGATGGAGCGCATCGTGCAGTACGACTGGCCCGGCAACGTGCGCGAACTGCAGAACGAGATCCGTCGCGCCGCGATCCTGTGCGACGGCGTGATCCTCGAGACGCACCTGAGCCAGCACGTGCGCGAGGGCCGCAGCGGACCCGGGTCGTCGCTGGCCGACGACGGGATGGTGCCCTCGGAGCGCGGCACCACGCTGCCCGACATGGTGCGCGACCTCGAGGTGCGCGAGATCGGCAAGGCGTTCGACCGCGCGCAGTCGAACAAGAGCCGGGCCGCCGAACTGCTCGGCCTGTCGCGCTTCGCCCTGCAGCGCAAGCTCGACAAGTACGCGCTCGATGCGTCGGGGCGGCCGACCGGCGCCCCGGCGGGTGGCGGGCCGGCCGCCGACGACGATTCCGCATGAACCCGGCCGCCGGCAGCCACGGATGACGTTCGCGCAGCCATTCCAGGACTACGAGATCCTCGATCGCGTGGGGGCCGGCGCGATGGGCACCGTGTTCAAGGCGCGGCAGAAGCGCCTGAACCGCATCGTCGCGCTGAAGGTGCTGAAGCCGTCGCTGGCCCGCGACACGCGCTACGTCGACCGGCTGCGGCGCGAGGCCCGCATCGTCGCGTCGCTGAACCACCCCAACATCGTCACCGGCTACGACCTCGGCGAAGAGGGCGGCTACCACTTCTTCGTCATGGAGTTCGTCGAGGGCAAGTCGCTGCGCGCGCTGCTCGTCGAGTGGGGCATGTTCGCCGAGGAATACGTGCGGCGGGTCGCGCGGCAGGTCGCGCTCGCGCTCGACCACGCCTACCAGCGCGGCGTCATCCATCGCGACATCAAGCCGGGCAACATCCTGATCGACGAGCGCGGTGAGGTGAAGCTCACCGACATGGGGCTGGCCAAGGGACCGGCCGACCTGACGCTGACGCGCGACGGCGCGACGGTCGGCACGCCGCAGTACATCTCGCCGGAGCAGGCCCGCAGCCCGCAGGACGTCGACGTGCGCAGCGATCTCTACTCGCTCGGCGCCACGCTCTACCACATGGCCACCGGCGTGCCACCGTTCCGCGGCGACACGATGGCCGAGCTGATCACCAAGGTGCTGAGCGCCGTCCCCGTGCCGCCCAACGAGGTGAACCCGGCCTTGTCCGAGGGCATGTCGCTGGTGTTGCGCAAGCTGCTGGCGAAGGACCTCCGGGTGCGCTACCAGACGCCGCGCGAACTGCTCGACGATCTCGATCGCGTCGAACGGCAGCTGCCGCCGGAGGTCGACTTGTCGCGCCTGACGGCCGGCGAGGGTGGGCGGGTGCGCTACTGGTGGCGGGCGGTCGCGGTCGTCGCCGGCGCGGCGTTGCTCGCGCTGGCGCTGTGGGTCGGCATGCAGCTGCGGCAGGGGGAGCCGGCGCCGCCCACGGCCGACGAGTTCCTGGCGCGCCTCGACAGCACGCTCGCCGAACTGCCGACGCCGGCGGCCCGGCTGCAACACCTGCGGCTCGCCGACGTCGTGCCGCCGCCCGGTTGCGAGGTCGAGTTGCTGCAGCGGGAGCGCGTGGTGATCGCCGCGCTGCAGTCGGCGGTGGACGGCGTCGTCGCGGCGATGCTGGGCGAGCAGTGGCCCGAGCTGGCGGCCTGGTTGCGCGATCCGCTGCAGTGGCCCGATCGGCAGCGCTGCGAACGGGAACGCATCGCGCCGCGGCTGCGCGACACGGCCGGCGTCGAACTGGGACAGCTGCCACCGCAGGTGCGCACGCTGCGGCTCGACGAACTGCTGGCGCGGGTCGACCGCGAACTCGTGCAGCGCGACCAGGAGCTGCTGCGTCGCTTCGAGACCCATCTCGAGTCGGCGCTGCCGGCGCGCGTCGACGAACGGGTCCGCGCCGGCGATTTCGCGGCCGCCGAACGGCTGTGGCGCGACGCGATCGGCATGTTCTTCGACGGCGTACGCCAGCCGCTGCCCGAACGCCTGAGCGGTGTCGTCGCCCAGCGCGTCACGGATCTGGTCGACCGCGCCCGCCGCGCCGCCCTGCCCGACGTCGCGGCGGCGGAGGCCGCGGTGGCGGCGGCGCTCGGCAGCGAGGTCGACGAGGTCGCCGCCGGGCTGGGTCAGCAGCTGCGCGCCGGCGACGACCCCGAGCTGGTGGCGGCCGCGGCGGCCCGGTTCCGCCAGGATCTCGCCCAGGTCTGGCCACCGCCGGGCAGGTTCCGCATCGGTCAGGATCCGTGGCCCGGCATCGAGCGGCGTCTGGGCGCGCTGCAGCAGGAGATCCTGGCGGCGACGGCCAAGGCCACCGACCTGCGGTTCGAACGCCGCTGCGACCTGGTCTGGCGCACGTTCTGTCAGGGCAGTGCCGACGATGCCCTGTCGGTGCTGGCCGGCACCGAACCGACGACGCCGGCGCAGGCCGAGCGACTGCGGCGCCACCAGGAAGCGCTCGCCGCGGCGCGCGCGGTCGAGCGCGCGGTGCTGGCGGCGATCGCCCGCTGCACGGTGCCGGTGGTCGCGTTCCCGCACAGCGGTCTGGCGCAGGCGGTCGAGCTGCGCGCCGAGCCGGCGGGCGACACCTTCCGACTGACCAGCCAGCGCATCGGCCAGCCGGCGCGCGCGGCGCGGCTCGGTGAGTTCCGCTTCACCGAGCTGGTCGCCTGGTTGCGGCAGCACGGCATCGATGCGTTGCGCGCGGTGCCGCCGGCGCAGCTGTCGCTCGGCACCGTGGTCGTGTCGCTGGCCGGTGACGAACTCGTCGGCGTCGGCGAACTGGTGGCCGAACTCGAACGCGACGGCGACCGGTTCGTCGGCGAGCAGATCTGGCCGCGCGTCATCCGGGTGCGCGAGGAGCGGCCCGACACCGATCTCGATCGGGAGTCGCTGCTGGCCGGGCTGCGCCGGGCGCGCGAGGCGGCCGCCCAGGCCGGCGCGTTGAACGAGCTCGAAGCGGCGATCCTCACGCTGCAGTCGCGCGTCTCGACGACCGAGATGAGCGACCGTGAACGCGGCGAGCTGCGGTCGGCGTCGAGCTGGCTGCACCTGGAGCGACGACGGCGCCAGCTGCTCGCCGAGCTGCGCCGCGGCGCCCCGGCGGGGGCGGAGACGGACGTGGTCGCGGTCGGCGATCGGCTGGACGCCGAGGTCGTGGTGGCCGGTGCGGCCCTGCACCGCGACGCGGCCGAGGGCTGGAACCTGCGCGACGGTCTGCTGGAGTTCGCCGGCGGCGATCGGCCCTGGAGCGACCTGCCGTCGCAGGCGCTGCGTTGCACCACGGGCATGGACGGCCGCGCCGAGCGCGCGACGCTGCTCGTCGATCTGGTGCTGCCGACCTCGGCCGTCGGTCGGCGCCACTACGTGATCGGGTTCCGCGGCATCGCGATGATGCTGGTGGTCACCGCCGACGACGCCGTGCACGCCGCCGTGGTCGACGGCGACCCGCTGCGCGAGGAGCTGGCCCAGCGCGCGTACGAACGCGCGCTGCAGGGCGCCCTGCAACCGGCGCGTGCGCTGGCGGTGCCAGGCGCCGCGCACCGGCTGTCGATCGACGTCAAGGCTTCGCCGACGCGCCGCCGCGCCAGCGTCACCGTCGACCTCGACGGGGTGGTGCTGATCGAGCGCGAGCTGCACGATCTGCCGCCGCAGCAGGGGCTCGACGTGGTCGTCTATCCGCGCCAGGAGCTGGCCGTCGCGAGGGTTGCCGTGCGCGCGGTCGGCCTCTGACCGGGCACCGTTCCGGCGCCGTTCATCTGGCCGGCGCGGCCGCCGGGTCGAGCACGGCGCCAGCGGCGACGGGTTCGACGCCGTGCACGACCCGGCGCACGAAGTCGTCGAGTCCGCGCCGCACGGGGTCGGCCAGACCCGCGGCCAGCACCGGCGACGGCGGCGTGTGTTCGCGTGCCAGCAGGGCGCAGGCGAACGCGGCCAGGTCGTCGCGATCCTGGCGATGCAGCTGGCTGGCGAGGCCGTAGTCGCGCGCCGGGTCGGGATGCTGTCGGCGCGCGGTGTGCAGCCGCATCGCGGCGCGCGCGAGCTCGGCCGGCGACGACGATCCCGGCGCCAGCCGCGAACGCGCGGCGGTGTCCGTCCGCGGCGTGGCCAGCGAACGCAGCCGCCCGGCCAGGTGGGCGCGCAGGGTCGGATCGTCGGTCTGCAGCAGGGCGTCACCGAGTCGTTCCTGCGCCAGCGCGAGGTCGCCGCTCTGCGCCGAGAACTCGCCGAGCTGCTGCTGTTGCGGCGCCGTCAACGCGCCGAGCCGCGCCGCGCGCAGCAGCTGCGCCTCGGCACCGGCCGGATCGCCGGCGGCGACCAGCAGCTGCACGCAGCCCAGCGCGCGCCGGCTCACCAGTCCGGCCAGGTTCGGTTCGGCGAGGCCGACGCACGCCGCGGCCGGATCGACCGCCAGCGCGAACGCCCGGTCCAGGGCCTGGGCCAGGTCCGCCGCGATCGCGGCCGGCAGGTCGGCGCGCACCGAGCAGCCGCCGGCGTCGCCGCGCACGTGCACCTGCAGGCGCTCCGTCGCGGCCGCGCCCCAGCCGGGCAGGCGCAGGTTGCCGGCCAGCGGTTCGGCGCGCACCGCGGCCGCGATCGTGCCGCCGGCGCCCGGCCCGGCGCCGGCCGGCGACGTGGCGCCGGTGCCGCGCACGATCAGCCGATGGCTGGCGCGCGGCACCCAGCCGCCGCGGTCCCCGCGTTCGTAGACGATCACGAAGCCATCCGGCATCCGGCTCGCAGGCGCGCCGGCCGCCTGCGGCACCGGATCGGCGAACGGCAGCAGGCTGCGCACCGCGCCGGCGGCGATCGCCGCCGCCACGTCGGCGGGCAGGTCGAGGTGGCGTTCGTAGTCGCGGCGATGCGGGCCCGGTGCCGATGCACAGCCGGTGGCCACGGCCAGCGCGGCGAGCGCGACGCGACGCAGAACGGTGTGCAGCGGCATGGGTCCCGCCTGCACTTCGGCACCCGCCGCGCGGTGCTGCAGGCGATGCCGGTCGCGCGTCCCGATGCGGGACCGCCGCGGTCAGCCCTCGGCGACGACGAACGCCGTGGCGACGTCGGCCGTGTGCGTCAGGCTCGCGTGCCAGCGACGGATGCCGCGCCGGGTCGCCCGCGCCGCGGCGGCGCCGTCGAGCACGACTTCGACCGCGCCGGCGTCGTCGCGCCGCACTTCGATCTGCAGGAAGCCGACGCCGTCGGCCCAGCCGGTGCCGAGGCACTTCATCACGGCCTCCTTGGTGCAGAACCGCGCGGCGATCGACTCGGCCGGATGCGCGCGCCCGGCGCAGTAGGCCAGCTCGCGCGGGGTCAGGATGCGGTTCGCGAACCGCAGGCCGCCGCGCTGCCACAGCCCGTCGATGCGCGCGATCGCCACCGAGTCGACGCCGACGGCGACGATCACGCGGCGGGCTCCGGGCGCGGGACCGTCAGCCGCAGCGGCGTGCAGGCATCGCCGTCGAGCCAGAACGCGCCGGTCTGCAGCCGGTCGCGCCGGGCGCCGCCGACGATCAGCTGCACGCAGCCGCGCCAGAGTTCGTGCCGGTCGCGGGCCGAGGGCGCGGCGGCGCCGCCGGGATGGCTGTGCACGAAGCCGAGCCACCGGGCGCCGAGGTGCTGCAGCCGGGCCTCGGCCGCCAGGAACTCGGCCGGCGGGACCGCGAAGCCGCCGTCGCCGCCGGCGCCCGCGAACGGCACGATCCGCTCGATCACCAGCGCTGCGCCGGTGCGCCGCCCCCCGAGCGCGGCCACCATCTCGCCCGGCCAGGCACCGAGCGCCTGGCGCTCGATCGCCCGCTGGGCCGCGACCGCCAGCCAGACCTCGTCCGGACACATGGGCGCCGAGCCTACGTCGCCCCGACGCGAACACAACGGCCCGGCCCGCTCGTGCGTGCCTTTCGCGGTGGCCTTTGATAGCGTGCGCAGCTGCCGTCCGATCGGACCGGCGAGGTTCCGTATGTCGATGTCGCATTGTTGGATGGCTGCCGTGTGCGCCGCCGTCGTGTCCGTTCTTCCGGCCCAGGACAACGCCGCTCCGGCGGCCGCCTCGAGGGCCGCGGCCACGGCCGACGGTTCGCCGCCGTCCGAGCGAGTGCATCGCCCGATGCCGTCGACCGGCCTCGTGGTCGGCATCGTCGACCTCGGCAAAGCGTTCGATCTCTACCCGCGCACGATCAAGGAGCGCGAGCGGTTGCAGAAGCTGGCCGACAACGCGCGCGACCAGATCGACAAGGTCAGCAAGCGCATCCAGGAGCTGCGCGGCACGATCGAGATCCTGAAGGAGGGCTCGTTCGAGCGCGACGCCAAGCAGCTCGACCTCGAGCTGGCGATGAACGAGCGCCAGGGCCTCGCCAAGCTGCTGAACGACCAGATGCAGCTGGAGACGATGCGCATGCAGCTGTCGATCTACGAGGACCTCGACGCCGCCATCCAGCGGCTGGCCAAGGACCGGGGCGTGCATCTGGTGATGCGGACCGAGGTCAAGGACACGGCGCCGCCGGAGAACGGCGACAAGGCCAGTCCGAAGAGCGTGCAGAACCGCGTGTTCGCCTACGAACGTCGCCAGGTGTGGTTCGCGGCCGAGGAACTCGATCTGACCGCGGACCTGATCAAACTGCTGCAGGTGTGGCCGCTGGAGTCGTCGAAGGACGCGCCGGCGTCGCCGCCCTCGGCGGGGGACGACAAGGCCGGCGGCGGGGGAGGCCGGTAGCCGAGTGGTCGCGAACGCAGACGCCAGCCCCGTCGCCCGTCCGCAGCGCACGCTGAAGACCGCGGTCGAGTACCGCGGCGTCGGCCTGCATTCGGGCAAGGAGATCCGCATCGTCGTGCGGCCGGCCGAGGCCGGCACCGGCGTCACCTTCGTGCGCACCGACATCGAGGACCACCCGGTCGTGCGTGCCCACGGCGCCAACATGAAGGCGCGGCAGCGGCGCACCTGCATCCAGGACGGCCGCGCCGAGGTCTACACCTGCGAGCATCTGCTCGCCGCGCTGTTCGCGCTCGGCATCGACAACGCGATGGTCGAGATCGACGGCGAAGAGGTGCCGGGTCTCGACGGCGCCGCCTCGGAGTTCTTCCGCGGCCTGCGCGAGAGCGGCATCGTCGAGATGCGCGCGACGCGCCCGATCTACGCGGTCAAGCAGCCGATCTACGTGCGCGAGGGCAGCGCCAGCCTGGTCGCGTTGCCGGGCAGCGGACGGCTGACGATCGAATACCACCTCGACTATCCGGCCCAGAAGAAGGGCGAGTCGAACGGCTCGCTGCCGGGCGCCAAGCAGATCGTCGGCTTCGAGATGACGCCGGACAACTTCGAGCGCGAGATCGCGCCGGCGCGCACGTTCGTGTTCTCGCACGAGGTCGAGGCGCTGCGCGCGGCCGGGCTCGGCAAGGGCGCGACGCCGCAGAACACGCTGGTGGTCGGCCCGAACGGGCCCGAGGCCAACGCGCTGCGCTGGGACGACGAGCTGGCGCGGCACAAGATCCTCGACCTGATCGGCGACCTCGCCAACGCCGGCGCCGACCTCGACGCGCACATCATCGCCACGCGGTCGGGCCACGGGCTCAACATGGCGCTGGTGCAGCGCATCCTCGAGGAGCGCGAGCGCGAGCAGGAGGAGGGCGAGGCGCCGAGCGACTCCGGCCTCGACATCCGGCAGATCCTCAACCTGCTGCCGCACCGCTATCCGTTCCTGATGATCGACCGCGTGATCGAACTGGACGGCTTCCAGCGTGCGGTCGCGATCAAGAACGTCACCATCAACGAGCCGTTCTTCCAGGGCCACTGGCCCGAGCAGCCGATCATGCCGGGCGTGCTGCAGCTCGAGGCGATGGCGCAGCTGGCCGGTGTGCTGCTGCTGCGCAAGCTCGAGAACACCGGCAAGCTCGCGGTGCTGTGGAGCATCGACAAGGTCAAGCTGCGCGGCGCCGTCGTGCCGGGCGACCAGCTGCGCATCGAGGTGGAGACGATCCGGGCCAAGCCGCAGGTCGGCCACGTGCGCGCACGCTGCAAGGTCGCGGGCCGCCTGGTCGCCGAGGCCGAGCTGAAGTTCACGCTGGTCGACGCGTGAGCGCGCCCATCGCCAACGTGCGCGTCGGCGTCGTCGGGGTCGGCCACCTCGGCAAGCATCACGCGCGGCTGTTCCAGGCGCTGGCCAAGAGCGGCGCCGGCTGCGAACTGGTCGGCGTCGCCGATCCCAGCGAAGCGGCGCGCAAGGTCGCCGAGGCCACCTATGAGGTGCCGGCGTTCGCCGACCACCACGAACTGCTCGGCAAGGTCGACGCCGTCTCGGTCGTGGTGCCGACGCGCCTGCACCGCGAGGTCGCCAGCGTGTTCCTCGAGCACGGCGTCGACGTGCTGGTCGAGAAGCCGATCGCCCGCACGGTCGCGGACGGTCAGGCCCTGGTCGACCTGGCCCGGCAGCACGGCCGCATCCTGCAGGTCGGCCACGTCGAGCGCTTCAATCCGGCGCTGCGCGGCATCGAGGAGATCGGCAAGAGCGCGCGCTACATCGAGTCGCACCGGCTGGCGCCGTTCTCGTTCCGCAGCACGGACATCGGCGTCGTGCTGGACCTGATGATCCACGACCTCGACCTGGTGCTGGCGCTGGTGCAGAGCCCGATCAAGTCGATCGACGCGTTCGGCGGCGCGGTGTTCACTCCGGCCGAGGACATGGCATCGGCGATCATCAAGTTCGAGAACGGCGCCGTCGCCCACCTGACCGCCAACCGCGTGGCGCTGAAGCCGCTGCGCCGCATGCGCGTGTTCTCGCGCGAGGGTTATGCCAGCCTCGACTTCCAGACCGGCCAGGGCATGGTCGTCACCAAGGCGCCCGGCTGGGACTTCGAGCAACTCGACCTCGACAAGCTCGATCGCGCGCAGATGGGGGACCTGTGGAAGTTCGTGTTCGACGGCCTGCTGCGGCTCAAGCAGCTCGAACTGAACGAGGGCAACCCGCTGCAGGAGGAGCTGGTCGCGTTCCTGCAGTGCGTGCGGGATCGTTCCCGGCCGCTGGTGACCGGCGAGGACGGCGTCGCGGCGGTGGCCGCCGCGGAGCGGGTGCTGGCCGCGATCGCGAGCAACCGCTGGCAGTGAGCGCCGCGCCGCGTGCCCGCCCGGCGGGCGGGTCACGTGACGCGCGCGCGGAATCCGACGACGTGAACTCGCGTCGTCGCCGCGCTACACTGTGGCATCATCTTTCGGGATGCTCCGCTCTGCGGTTCGCGTGTCTGCACGCGGGCCAAAAAGTTGAACCGATGACCATTCACCGGGCTCCGACCCCAGGCTCGGGCGGGAGCGGGAGGCGCGCCAGCACGGCGTTGCCGGCCCGAACCCAAACGTTCCGGGGGGAGCCCACCTGAACCCAAGGGTTCAACCGGCCTCCGTCCACGGTCTGCGCGGAGCGGAGCCTCTCGATTTCCCCGGGCCACGCGTTACCTTCCCGGTCCTGGAGACCGACGCGCGTCGCGTGTTCGGACCAGGACGGACGGCGCGCCCGGTCAGGGGGCGCCGCGGCGGTTTGGCGTCGATTCGGCGCCGCAACAGGAGGTGAACGATGCGACAGTTCCTGCTCGGACTGTTGGTGGCCGGTCTTGCTTGGTGGATCTACGCGACCTGGTTCGTGGATCCGGTCGTCGGTGGTGCGGACGCCGGTGGTGCCGCTGGCGTCGCCGAGGGTCGGCGCGATCCGGCGGCGCCGCCGCTCGACCTGACCCGGATGCTCGGCGCGGCGCCGACCGCCGCCACCGGTCCGTTGCCGCTCGATGCCAGCGCCCGCAAGGGCAGCGAGGCGCCGCCTGCGAGCGCCGGTGGCCTCAACGGCATCGACGAACTGCTGCCGCGCGTCGCCCAGCGCGACGCCGACGCGATCACCCTGGCGTGGACGGCCCTGGCCACGGGGCGCGGTGGCGCCGATCGGCAGCGACTGGCCGACGCGCTGGCGGCGCCCGCCGACGATTTCGCAGCGATGCTGTCGCTGCTGGGCACCAACAACGCCTTCCTGCACTCGGCCGAAGGCCGCGCCAACGGCGGCAAGGTACTGGCCGCGGCGCTGTCGATGCCGGATGCCGAGGCCTGCACCGCGGCGTCGCTGTTGCTGGCGCTGTCGCTGCGCGGTCGCATCGAGCGCGGCGACACCGAGGTGCGCGCCTTCGTCGAGAACGCCTACCGCCAGCACCGCATCCGCGTCGACCGCTGGCTCTGCGACCCGGCGAACGTCGCGCGTTCCCGCAGCCACACGGTCGAGAAGGGCGACTCCCTGGCGCGCATCGCGGCGAAGTTCCGCCGGGAAGGCGTGCAGGTGGAGGACGGCACGCTGGCGGTGCTGAACCGGATCCACAACCCGAACGCGGTGCAGATCGGCCAGAAGATCAAGGTGCCGATCGATCCGATCTTCGCCGTGATCGAGAAGCGCAGCTACTCGATGGCGGTCTACCTCGGCGAGCACCTGCTGCGGCTCTACTGGGTCGGTCACGGCGAGAACGACAAGACGCCGGTCACCGAGTTCACGGTCGCCGAGAAGCAGCCACGGCCGGAGTGGACGGCGCCGGACGGCCAGCGCTATCCGTACGGCCATCCGAACAACATCCTCGGCGAGTACTTCATCAAGTTCCGTCACGACCGCTACACAGGCTTCGGCGCCCACGGTACACCGATGCCGGACACGATCGGCACGATGTCGTCGATGGGCTGCATCCGCATGCTCGCGCCGGACATCGCCGAACTGTTCCAGCTGCTGCCGCGCGGCGCCAAGGTCCAGGTGCTCGCCTCCGAATCCGTGCGTTGACACTTCCTCGGCGGGAGGCCCACCGCCGCTCCCGCCGCCATGTCGCCAACTTTCGTTGCCCTCAGCGCCTTCGGCACGCTCGGCTTCGTCTACGCGGCCGTGCCGAAGCTCCTGCTGCAGGCGAGCCGCTGGCGGCTCCGCACCAAGTGTCGTCGCCGCCGCGCGATCGCGCTGACGTTCGACGACGGCCCCGGCACGCAGCTGACGCCGATGGTGCTCGAGCGGCTTGCCAAGGCATCCGTGCCCGCGACGTTCTTCCTGCTCGGCCACAACGTGGACGACAACGTCGACCTGATCGTCGACCTGCAGCGCCGCGGCCACGAGGTCGGCACCCACGGCAATCTGCACGTGCATCACGTCTGGTCGCTGCCCTGGGTCGGCATGCTCGACACCCGGGACGGTTGGCGTCGCCTCGCCGGCGTGATGTCGACGCCGGTGCGCGCGATGCCGTTCCGGCCGCCGTACGGCAAGATGAACCTGTTGTCGCTGCTGTGGCTGTGGTGGCACGGTGCGCCGTTGGCGATGTGGACTCACGACAGCCAGGACACGCGTCCCGGCATCAGTATCACGCCGGTGACGTTCGCCGACGGAGTGCGGCGCGCGGGCGGCGGCGTCGTGCTGCTGCACGACTTCGATCGCGATTCCGCGGCGGGCACCGACGACGTGCTGGGTCGCCTCGATGCCGTGTTGCGGCTGCGCGACGAGGGCTTCGAGTTCGTGACGATGTCCCAGCTGGCGGCGGACTAGCCCGGACGAGCCACGCGCAGCGGCTGCATCAGGGACCGGCGGGCGCCTGGTCGCCGCGGATGTCGACCACCAGCCAGCGGCGCGTCAGTGCGACGTGCTCGATCGCGTCGAGCGGCACCGCGTCGAGGCCGTCGTGGTGGAACACGAACGGCGCCACCATCAGCCGGGACTGGTCGTCGGTCGCGTCCTCGAGGGGCGCCACCTGCGCTCGTTCGGCGAACGAGCGCAGTTGCCGTCCGTCGTCACCCACGGTGCCGTTGGGGCGCCGGTAGCGGACCTCCGCGTACGAGCGCCGCACGAAGTCGATGGCGACCGGCCGGCCGACGACGTCGACGGCGACCGTCGCATGGTCGGCGTCGAGCCGGGTGGGTTCGGGCACCTCGGTGTAGCCTGCGACGTGCAGGCCGGCGTTCCGCTCGCGGAACCGGTCCCAGGCGAGCCGCATCGTCATCGAGTCGGTGATGCCGAGGCGCTGCCGGTAGCTCTGGTCCAGGCACAGATACAGCACCTCGGGGTCGTCGCGCCGCAGCGCTTCGAACAGGGTCTGGGCGGTGCGCTGCGGCGTGTCGAAGCTCTGCGGCACCCAGGCGCTGCGATCGGGGCCGCAGAAGAACCGGCTCAGCGAACAGCAGCCGGGCAGGCAGCTGAGGCTCGCGACCAGCATCGGCAGAAGTGTCAGTCGCATCGGCGGCTGGCCATCGTGCCGCCGCGCGCCGGTGTTTCCAGCCGTCGAGGCCGGTCCCGGCCCGATCCCGGCGCGGGAGCCCGTCCGTCGGACGGGAGTTTTCGGGCTCGGCGGTGGCTATACTCCTGCGCCCTCGTGTGCCCGCCGCCGGCGCCGAACCGACAACCGCAGACCGATGCTCATGACGTCCATCCGCCCTGGCCTCGCCTCCCTCGCCGCCCTGGTCCTCGTTTCGCTGGTGCCGGCGCAGGACGCCGAGATCGAACCGGGGCAGCAGCAGGCGCCCCGGCCGGTCGTGCAGCAGCCGGGCAAGCAGTCGGGCAACCAGTGGTTCCCGGTGACCGACATCGACCTGGGGACCTTCTTCGGCGAAGGGGAAGCCAGCGGCACGTTCGAGTGGAAGAACCCCAGCGACCAGGCGGTCGAGTGGAGCAATCTGCAGGGGAGCTGCCAGTGCATCCGGGCGGTGATCCGCGTCGCCGACCGGGTCTACCAGCTGCGGCCCAAGCAGGCGACCCCGCTGGTCCGCATCACCAGGGACGCGAGCGGCCGCGAGCAGAGCGAACCGGTCGCCAAGATCGCGATCGGCGGCAACGAGTCCGGCGTGGTGGAGGTGCACCTCGACATGCACGGCATCACCGGGCCGAAGATGGCGACCCTGGACATCCACATGACCGACCCGACGCTGCCCCACACGAAGCTGAAGTGGAACGCGGTCGGCGCGCAGATGTTCGCGATCTCGCCGGCCGAGGTGCAGCTGAACAAGATGACCTGGAGCGAGAGCCGCGAGTTCACCGTGACGGTGACCTCGCCGCTGAAGCAGGACTTCAACATCACCGGCATGGACCCGGTCGACAAGTCGTTCGAGGTCAGCTGGGAGAAGGCGATGAACGGCGATCGCGCCGTCTGGACCATCAAGGGCAAGTACGGCCCGGTGGGCGAGGACACGGCGGGTGGCGGCGTGCTGCGGTTCCGCACCGACGTCAACGACAGCACGCCGTTCAGCGTGCGGGTCATGGCGTTCGTGCAGGGGCCGCTCGAGGTCAAGCCCGGCGGCTTCCTGACGCTCGGCATGATCCGGCAGGGCAGCGCGGTGCACAAGGAGATCGTGTTCGAGCCGAACGACGGCAGCGACCTGCAGCTGACGGGCTACCACTTCGATCGTCTGCGCGGCAGCGATCAGTGGCTCAAGGTGACGTCGAGCAAGGACGGCAACAAGCTGGTCGTCGACTTCGCCGTGCTCGAGGGCGCGCCCGCGGGGCTGCTGAAGGGCGACCTGGTCGTCGAGTTGAACCATCCGCTGGTCAAGGAGAAGCGGATCATGTTCAACGGCTACGTGCGCTGAGTCCGGCCGCGCCGTCGGCACTGGTGCCGGCTGACTGCCGCGCGCGCTGGCCGTCGGCGCGCGCTGCCGCGGTGGTCGCGAAACTGTCGGCGAGCGTCGGCGGGCGGGCCTTGGTATGGTTGGCGCGTCTCCTTCCGGGTTCCTGCATGGGCCGACACGACCTTCCTAGCGGCTTCACCGACGAGCAGTTGCGAGCGTTCATGAAGGCCATCCTGGCCGACGTGCACGCGGTCGAGCGCATGCTCGCGGGCGACAACTTCGAGAGCGGCGTGCGCCGGATCGGCGCCGAACAGGAGATGTTCCTGGTCGATCGCAACGGCCGCGCCTGGTGCGGCGTCGACGCGATGATGAAGAAGCTCGCGCACCCGCAGTTCACCTACGAGCTGGCGCAGTTCAACCTGGAGTGCAACCTGCTGCCGCAGGTCTTCGGCGGCAGCTGCCTGTCGACGATGGAGCGCGAACTGCACGGTCTGCTCGAGAAGGCGCGCCAGGCGGCCGCGGAACTCGGCGGCGGGATCGTGCTGACCGGCATCCTGCCGACGCTGCGGCGCTCCGACCTGACGCTCGACTCGATGGTGCAGAACCCGCGCTTCCTCGCGCTGAACCGGGCGATCGCGCAGCTGCGCGGCGGCGAGTTCCAGTTCCGCATCAAGGGTGTCGACGAGTTCGAGATGACGCACGACAACGTCATGCTCGAATCCTGCAACACGAGCTTCCAGATCCACTTCCAGGTCGGGCCGAAGGAGTTCGCCAAGCTCTACAACGTGGCCCAGGCGATCACCGCGCCGGTGCTGGCGGTGTCGACCAACTCCCCGGTGCTGCTCGGCCGCCGGCTGTGGCGCGAGACCCGCGTGGCGCTGTTCCAGCAGTCCGTCGACGCGCGCTCGGCGGCGCATCAGCTGCGTGGCCGGCGTCCACGCGTCAACTTCGGCGATGGGTGGGTCAAGGACTCGGTGCTCGAGATCTTCCGCGAGGACATCGCGCGCTTCCGCGTCGTGCTGGCGACCGACATCGACGAAGACCCCGAAGCGGTGCTCGACCGCGGCGGCGTGCCGGCCCTGACCTCGCTGCGGCTGCACAACGGCACCGTGTACCGTTGGAACCGCGCCTGCTACGGCATCAGCGACGGCAAGCCGCACCTGCGCATCGAGGCCCGCGCGTTCCCGGCCGGGCCGAGCGTGCTCGACGAAATCGCCACTGCGGCGTTCTTCTTCGGCTTGATGGCGGCGGTCTCGAACGAGTTCGACGATGTCAGCAAGGTGATGCCGTTCGACGACGCCAAGGGCAACTTCGTCGCCGCCGCGCGCCTGGGCCTGCAGGCCAACCTGAACTGGTTCCACGGTCGCGAGTTCACGGCGCAACACCTGATCCAGGAGGTGCTGTTGCCGATGGCGCGTTCCGGCCTCGAGAACGCCAAGGTCGAGACCGCGGACATCGATCGCTACCTCGGCGTCATCGCCGAACGCTGTCGGCGCGGCCGCACCGGTGCGCGCTGGGCGCTCGATTCGCTGACGGCGATGGGCGAGAAGGGCACCAAGGAGCAGCGCATGACGGCGCTGGTGCGAGCGACGATGGCGCGCCAGGCCGGCGGCGACCCGGTGCACACCTGGGAGCTCGCCGACACCGGTGAGTTCGAGGGCTGGAAGGAGAGCTACGTCCAGGTCGGCCAGTTCATGACGACGGACCTGTTCACCGTGCACCCGGAGGACGTCGTCGACCTCGCGGCCAGCCTGATGGACTGGCGGCACATCCGCCACGTGCCGGTCGAGGACAACGACGGCAAGCTGGTCGGACTCGTGTCGCATCGCACGCTGCTGCGGCTCGTCGGTCAGGGCATGCGCGGCACCGAGCGCACGCCGGTCGCCGTCAAGGACATCATGCGCAAGGACCCGATCACCGTGACGTCGAACACGCCGACGCTCGAGGCGATCGAGTTGATGCGCCGCCATCGGGTCGGCAGCCTGCCCGTGGTCGAAGAGGGCAATCGCCTGGTCGGCATCATCACGGAACGCGACCTGATCCGGGTCGCGGCGATGCTGTTCGAGAAGCACCTGCGCGAAACGAACGTGGAATGACCGGGCTCCTGAGCGCGCCCGAGTTGCGGCGCGAACTCGGCAACTGGGACGTCGGGCGGCCCGGGCCCACGCTGCTGGTGCTCGCCGGCATCCACGGCAACGAGCCGGCCGGCGTGCGGGCGGCGCAGCGCATGCTGGGCCGGCTGCAGGAGCAGGAGGTCGCGATCGCCGGGCGCATCGTCGTGCTGGGCGGCAATCTCGGCGCCCTCGCCGCCGCCAGGCGGTTCCTCGATCGCGACCTGAATCGCGGCTGGAGCGGCCCGGCCATCGAAGCCCTCTGGCGTCGACCGGACGAGCAGTTGTCCGCCGAGGACCGGGAGCAGCGCGAACTGCTGCAGCGGTTCGAGCAGGTGCTGGCCACGGCGACCGGGCCGGTGGTGTTCGTGGACCTGCACTCGAGTTCGGCGACGGGGCCGCCGTTCCTCTGTCTGGCCGACACGATCGACAACCGCCGCCTCGGTCTCGCCACCGGCGTGCCGATCATCCTCGGCATCGAGGAGACCATCGAGGGGGCGTCCCTGGAGTGGTTCGCCCAGCGCGGCATCGCCGCGCTGGCCGTCGAGGGTGGGCGGCACGACGAGGCGGCGACCGTCGCCAATCACGAGGCCGTGCTGTGGCGTCTGCTCGAACGCCTGCGCATGCTGCCGGTCGGCACCGTCGACCTGGCGCCACACCACGCGCAGTTGCAGCGCGCCGCCGTCGGCGTGCCGGCGATCGTCGAGATCGTGCTGCGCCACGCCATCACGGCCGAGGATCGGTTCCGCATGGAGCCGGGCTTCGTCAACTTCGCGCCGGTCGAGCGGAACCGCCTGCTGGCGACCGATCGGCACGGCGAGATCCGCGCGCCGTCGGCGGGCCATGTCCTGCTGCCGCTGTATCAGGCGCTGGGCGACGACGGGTTCTTCCTGGCCCGACGCGTGCGTCCGATCTGGCTGCACCTCGCCCGCGGGTTGCGACGCCTGCGCGCCGATGCGGTCGTTCGTTTCCTGCCGGGCGTGCGTGTCGATCCGGCCGATCGCGACACGATCCTGGTGGATCCGCGGGTGGCCCGCTGGTTCGTCACCGAGTTGTTCCATCTGCTCGGCTTCCGCAAGGAGCGGCGGCGCGGCGACCGGCTCGCGTTCACGCGGCGGCGGTCGCGGCGCGAGAACGCGCGCCTGTGAGCGTTGGCGGGCGCCGGCTCACTGCTGCATCAGGCCGTAGAACGAAGGATCCTCGATCGTCGGGCACAGGTCGGGCGGCAGCAGCAGGGTTCGCGCCGCCCAGATCTCGGTGAACACCCGGTACTTCAGTGCGGTCTGGTCCAGATAGGCGACGCCGTCGCTGCCGCCGGTGCCGACGCGCCGGCCGATCACCCGTTCGACCATGCGGGCGTGGCGCTGACGGAACGCCAGCATCGTCTGTTCGCATTCGATCAGGCCGTCGATGATCTTGCCGGGCCAGCTGAGCAGCGGCAGCGTGTGGTTGCTGTCGACGAACAGGATCGCGGCGCGCAGGCGCCGCACGAATGCCTGTGATGCGGGTGGAACGTCTTCGGCGCGCAGGTGCCGCCGCGCGCCCTGCAGCTGGCCGCGATAGCGGGCGCGCAGGCGTTCCTGGTCGCCGGCCGTCAGCGCCTGCACTGCGACCGCGTGGTCCATCGCGCGCTGGCACAGGGTCTCGTGACCGGCGAGGTATCGCTCGATGAACCGCGCGACGACCTGTTCGTCGCCCGGATCGTCGGGGTGACTGCCGTGGATCGGCGTGCGGTGCAGCCACGCGTCGACGGCCGCCTTCAGGGTCGGGCGGTCCTGCTGGCGCCGCTGCACGCGCCGCAGCGCCGGCGACGGCGATCCGTCATGGCTCTTCAGCGCCTCGACGTAGCTGCCCTCGTTGCCGAGCGGGATACGGTCGCCGTCCGGCAGGCCGAGCAGGATCTCGATCTCACGCATCTGCGCCGACTGGAACCCGCTGGCGGGGTTGAGCTTGTCGCGGAACAGCAGGTAGTCCTGCGTGCGCATCGTCTCCATCAGCCGGAAGTGCTGCGCCGCGAGTTCGAAGCAGATGGTCACCCGACGCAGGCTCGCGACCGCGCCGGCGAGGGCGTTCTCGGGCACCGGTCGCAGGGCGAACAGGTCGCGGGCGGCGGTCAGTTCGCGCAGCACCAGCTTGAACCACAGCTCGTCGATCTGATGGATGACGATGAAGCGCACCTCGTCGTTGGTGAGCTGCTGCTCGCTGGTCGCCGTGCCGCTCTGCAGCTGCAGGAGTTCTTCGACGCGGATGTAGTCCCAGTAGTTGGTGGGACGCGGAGAGTCGGGCTGCATCCCGGCAATCTACCTGCGGCCGCGGCCGCAGCCATGGGCCGTAGTCCGCGGAATCCGCCCGCCCCGGAGCCGGGCGGGCGAGCGGCGCTCCGCGCCGGCCCTCAGCGCTTGCTGAGGTTCAGGTTGATCACGATGCGATCCTGGCCGGGCGCGACGACGAGCTGTTGCTCGGAGTCCTTCATGTCGATCATGCCGACGAACGGGTTCTCGGCGCCCTGGCGCGCGGCCGTGATCTTGTAGGTGCCGGGTGGCACGCGCTTCAGCAGGCGATAGCGACCGTCGCCGTCGCTGATCGCCTTGGAGTTGAACATCGTCAGCAGCGGCTTGCCGTTCGGGTCCTTCTGATTCATCTGGTCCGTGAACGGCGTCGACACCTGCACCTGGATCTGGCCCGCCGGCGTGCCGCCGATCGTCGTGAGTCCCTCGACGATGGCGCCGGCGGACAGCTGGATGACGCCGGCGTCGGCGACCTGCCCCGGCGTCTCGAGCTTGATGTTGATCGCGGTGCCCTCGCAGTAGTTCGGGTGCGAGATGCGCAGCATGTAGTCGGCGAAGGCGAGCTTGCTGACGCGGAAGCGGCCCTGGGCGTCGGTGCGCGTCTGCGCCTTCGAGTGCTTCTCGGGCATCATCGAGCGGAAGATGTCGAGGAAGCCGATGTCGGCGGCGACGCCGCTGTTCATGTCGGTCGTGACGACCGCGTCGGGGACCGGTTGGCCGCGGTCGTCGAGCACGGTGCCGACGATGCTGCCGCCCAGGGTCAGCTCGACGGTGACCTCCGGGGTCGGGCCGCCCTCGACCACGCTGAACGGCGGCGACAGGGTCTTGGCGTGCGCGCGGTCCTCGACCTGCATGCGGAAGTCACCGGGCGGCAGGCCGCGCACGAGCGCCCACTCGCCCCGGTACTCGGCCGGGTAGTCGCTCGGATTGACGTTGCGGTCGGGGAAGTCGAGCACCTTGCCGACCCCGGCCGGGTTGTTCGGGAAGTAGCGCGTCAGGCTGATGCGGTAGGCCTTCACGGGACTGCCGTTGGCCGCCAGCACGCGCAGCTTCAGGAACGCGCGCGAGCCGAGCACGAGCTTCACCGCGGTGTCGCCGCTCATGACCATCGGTTCGCGGGCCTCGAGGAAGCCGTCCATCGTCGTCGACAGCTGGTACGGCCCGATGCGCAGGCTCGGGAACGTGAAGGTGCCGTCCGCGGCCGTCACCGCGGTGGCGTTCTGCGGCGTCTTGGTGCTGAGCCCGGTCGCGCTGACGTTCGCGCCGCCCACGGGTCGGCCGTCGGGATCGACGACGATGCCGGCGATCGGTTCGCCGCGCACGACCTGCAGTGTGAACTCGTTCGCCACCTGCGGCTTCAGCGGCTGGTTCAGCACCGGCGAACTCGCGTAACCGACGGCCTCGACCGTGAGATTGACCAGGCCCTGCGCCGGCGCGCTGGTGAAGCGGAAGAAGCCCGACGTGTCGGTCAGCGCCGCGATGCCGCGTTCGCGGCCCGGCGTGGCGAGCACGGAATGTGCCTGGTGGCTGCTGGCCAGGAACACCGTGGCGTTGGGCACGCCGAGCTGGGTGTCCTCCTCGACGACGCGGCCCTGCACGATGGATCCGATCTCCAGGCGGATGTCACCGGCGTCGTACCAGTCGTCTGCGCGCACGCGCAGCTGGGACAGGTTCTTCTCCGGGTGGTCGTCGCTGACGATGCGCAGGTCGCATGCCTTGCCGGGCTGCCGCAGGCCGAGCGCGAAGCTGCCGTCGGCGGCGGTCTTCGACAGGGCCAGCGGCACCACCGCCTTCGTGGTCTTGTTCATCAGGAACAGGCTGGCGGCGTCCATCGCGACGTTCTCGACCAGCATCACGGTCACGCCGGCCGCCGCGTTGCCGTCCGGCAGCACGACGCGACCCTTGACCCCCTGCGGGGCATCCGCCTGGGCCGCGTTGTTGGTCGCCTCGACCTCGGTGCGCACGGGCGTCGGCACCACGCTGGGCGCGACCACCGGCGCCGGGCCGGTGGACTTCGGCTGGGTCGGCTGCGTCGCGGTCGGCGGCGCGACGGGCTGCGGCGCGACGGCAGACTGGCCCCACAACAGGTAGGCGGCGCCCGCTGCCACGGCGGCGAGCAGGAGCGAAACGGCGATCTTGGCGGCGTTGGTCACGGTCGGATACGGGTTCGGAGTTGGCTGGCCTAGTGCGGGTCGGGGATGTCGATGTCACGCTCCACGACGGCCTGCCCGGCCGGCACCACCACGGTGGTCGAAGAGCGTTGCAGCTGCAAGAGTTGTCGGAGGATCTGGGAGTCCGGCGCGGCGGTGCCGACGACCGCTGCGCGCAATTCGTAGGTGCCGGGGGGGACACGCCTCGGCAGGCGGAAGCCGCCCTCGGCGTCGGTCACGGTCTCGAGGCGGGTCGTTGGACCCTGTCGACCGGCGTCGGCTTCCAACAGGACCACCTTGATTTGGCCGGCGCGTCGCCCGCCGACGGTCGCGCGGCCGGAAACGACGGCGCCACGGAGCAGTCGGATCGGCGGCAGGGTCCGTTCGGCGGCGCGGTCGAGGCGGATCGCCGACACGATCGACCGACACGCCTCGGGGTGTTCGACGGCGAGCTGGTAGTCGCCCAGGGCCAGCAGCGGCAACACGAAGTTGCCGTCGGCATCGGTGGTTGCCTCGACCGACGTGATGCGGACCGGCACCGCGCTGGCGAGCAGCTTCCAGATCGGACTCTCCGGATCGGCGCCGTCGACCTGCGTGCGCACGACGGCGTCCGCGAGCGGCGCACCGTCCGCCGCGAACACGCGGCCGCGCAGGGTGGCGCCGCGGGACACGGGGACCTCGATGCGCAGCGTCCCGGGCGCGGGCTCCGCCTCGATCGTGAACGGCGCCGACAGCGTCTTCGCGTAGCCGGGCGCCGTGACCTCACAGACGAAGGTGCCCGCCGGCAGCCCGTCGAACTCGGTGTGATCGGTGAAGCCGTCGAGCCGCACGTGACGCTCCGGCAGGTCGGCGACGAAGCCGATCTGGCCGCCGCGGTCGTCGAAGTAGCGGTGGATGCTGAGCTGGTAGTCGCGCAGCACGCCGCCGTCCGGCGTCGTCGCCCGCACCTCGACGCGACCGCGGCGCGGCAGCACCAGCCGCACGTCCGCCTGGCCGGCGGCGACCTCGGCGACCTCGGCGGTCTGGAAGCCGCGCGCGCTGGCGCGGACGCGATGCGGGCCGGCGGCCAGTCCCTGCACTTCCCATGCACCCGTGAGATCGCTGGCGGCCAGGAACGCGGCGTCGGCGATCTGGCTCGGCCACACCTCCACGCGCGCCTCGTGGATCGGCTGCCCCTCGGCGTCCGCGACCGTGCCACGCAGCGTCCAGCCGGGCGACAACGCGAAGTCCAGGGTGATCGGCTGCTCGGTCGTCAGCTCGACGTCGCGGCGCACCAGCCGGGCGAAGCCGGGCGCCGTCGCCGACACCTGCACGACGCCGCGCCCGGGGGCATGCCGCAGCTCGTAGTGGCCGGTCGCATCGGCGGTCGTCACCAGGCCGCGATGACCGTCCTCGATGCCGCGCAGGGCGACGTCGTCGAACGCCGTGCCGGCCCGCACGGCGATCACCGCGTTCGGCACCGGCGTCGCGAGCCCGTCGACGGTCACGCGCCCCTGCAGGGTCGCACCGGGTCCCATCGTGATGGCGCCGAGGTCGTGCCACTCGTCGGCGAGCAGGCGCAGATCGCCGAGGCGCACGGTCGCGTGGTCCGGCGACAGCAGGTAGAGCTCGTAGATGCGATCCTGGACGCGCGGCAGGCCGATCGCGAAGGTGCCGTCGTACTCGGTCGCGGTGGTGGCGAGCGCACTGGCCGGCAGGCGGTGCTGCAGCAGCATGGGCAGGCCCAGCGGATCGTTGCCCGGGCTCTCCAGCAGGTGCACCGGCACGCCCGGCAGCGGCCGATCGCCTTCGTCGAGGACCAGGCCGCGCAATCCCTGCGGCGTGGTCGCGACCGGCACGCGCGTGCGCTCGATCGGCGTGCGATCGGCGGGTGGCGCGGGCGGCGGGACGACCGGGGCCGACACCGGATCGATCGCCGGGGCCACCGCGCCCGGCGGCGCCGCCGCCGACGGGCTCGCGGGCACCGCGAGATCCGGACCGGCCGCGTGCGCCCACCACCAGATGCCCGCCGCCAGCACGAGGAGCGCGGCGACGGCGGCAGCGCGCCTCATGACCGCTCTGCCGCCGTCGTCACGACGGCGGGTGGGTTCGCAGGGGTGGCCGCTCGGGGGGTGGGCATGGCAGATGGGTGATGTTGCCGGCTGGCGGGCCGCCCGTCACGGACCGCCGCCGCTGGCAGCCACCGAGACGCCGCGCCGCGAAGTTCCTTCCCGGAAGGTGGTGGCCGGCCGCCACCCCGGGTGCGAAGCGTCATTTCGGCGCGCGGACGCTTCGCGCCGTGCACCGACCGCGCGTGCGGATACCGTGGGGACCACCAGCCGACCGCTGGCACCGAAGGATGCGTCGCCGCTTGCTCGTCTTCGCCGTCGGATCGTGCCTCGCCTACGGGCTGCTGCTCGTGGCGGTGTGGCTGCTGCAGGACCACCTGGTGTTCCCCGCCGCGGGTCGGCCGGCCCGTGCGATCGACGTCGCGGGCGTCGAGGAGCTGCGTCTGCCCGGTCTCGACGGCGCCAGGTTCCGGGCCGCGGTCGTGCTGCCGCCGGCTCCGCGCGCCGTGGTCGCGTTCTTCGTCGGCAACGGCGAAGACCTGACCAGCGCCGCCCGCCGCGCCGTCGAGGTCGCCGCCCACGGCGTCGCGGTGGTGACCGCGGAGTATCCGGGTTACGGGGCCAGCGAGGGCCGTCCCAGTGTCGAGTCCCTGATGCGCGTCGCCGACGTGGTCGCGGCCCATGCCGAGGCGATGGCGACCGCGCGCGGGATTCCGTTCGTCGTCGCCGGCAGTTCGATGGGGACGTTCTGCGCCCTGCACGTCGCCGCGGCCGGGCGCGCCGGTCGCGCGCTGCTGCTGGCGCCGCCGACCAGTCTGGTCGAAGCCGCCGCGGGCCGCTTCTGGTGGGCGCCGGTCGGCCTGCTGCTGCAACACGCGTTCGACAACGTCGCCGTCGCGCCGCAGGTGCGGTGTCCGGTGCTGATCGTGCACGGCGACCAGGATCGCATCGTGCCGCTCGTCCTCGGCCAACGGCTCTGTTCGCTGCTGGGCGGGCCGGCGGAGCTCGTCGTCGTGCCCGGTGCCGGTCACAACGACCTGTCGGTGGCGATCGGCAGTCCCGTCGGCACGCGCGTCGGCGCCTTCCTGCGAGGGTCATGAGACTGCCGCGCACTTGTGGCTGGTTGTCCGCTGCGGCCATCGCCGCCGCGGCCGTCGCCGCGGCGGTCGGGCTCGCCTGCCACCTCGAACTGCAGCCCGATGCGACCAATCGGCTGCGCGACGACGCGTTCTACGAGTTCACCTGGGCCGCCAACGTCGCCGCGGGTCGCGGGCCGATGGTCAGTGACGGGGTCTCGACCAGCGGCGTGCAGTTGCTCTGGAGCCTGCTGCTGGTGCCGGTCGCGTACGCCTTCGGTGCGGCGGCGCTGCCGGTGCTGGCTCCCTGGCTGGGCTTCGCCCTGCACGTCGCCACGGCGGCGCTCTGGTGGGGCCGCACGCGCGATCGGGTGACGGCCTGGTGTCTGGGGCTGTGCTGGCTCGGCCAACCGCTGCTGGTGCGCGAGAGCCAGAACGGGCAGGAGACGGCGCTGGCCTGCCTGTGCCTCTCGGCGCTGTGGCTCGCTCGCCGCGGCAGCGGGCGGTGGTTCACGGTGCTGGCCGTGCTGGCCGTGCTCGCGCGCAGCGACCTGCTCGGCCTCTTGGTGGCGGTGTCGGTCTGGCGCTATGGCTGCCGCGACTGGCGCTGGCTGCTCGCCCCGGGCCTGGCGTTGGGCGCACACGTCGGGACGAACTTGGCGCTCGGTGGCAGTTGGCTGCCGGATTCGGCGCTGCCGATGGCGTGGCTGTGGCACAGCAACCTCGCGCTCGCCGACCCGGGCAGCCGGTCGTTCTGGGCGCAGTCGTGGTGGTTCACGCGGCCGGTCGTGCTCGGCGGGCCTTGGGCCCTGGCGTCGGCGATGGGGCTCGGCTTCGCGGTGTTCGCGGCGCTGCGCGGCGTCTGGCCGGCCGGCCTGCGGGCCGTGCCCGCGCTGGTCGTCGGCTGCGCCAGCGCGCTCGGGGTGCACGACCTGGCGACGGCCGGGTGGGCCGCGCTGTTCCTGGCGCTGTTCCCGGCGACGGAGATGCGCGCTTTGCACCGGGGCCGCACGCTGATGCTGCTCGGCGCCGCCTCGATCCTGGTGCTGCACTGGGCGGTGCGTTGGTACCCGCGCGACTACTACGCGGCGCCGCTGGTATTCGTCGCGCTGGCGGCCCTGCAGCCGGTGGGCCGCTGGCGCCTGCTGCTGCTGCTGTTCGCCGTGGCGCAGATCCAGGACCATCGGCGCATCGCCCCCGAGGCGCTCGCCGGCCAGGAGGAGATGGTCATCGCGGGCCGGTTCCTCGTCGATGTCCTGCCGGACGGGCTGGGAGTCGGTTGCTTCAACTCGGGTCTGGTCACGTTCCACGCCAACGTCGACGTCCCCGCCGCCCAGGCGCGGCGGCGCATCTGGAACCTCGACGGCGTCGTCGATGCGCGCGCGTTCACGGCGCTGCGCGAACGGCGGCTGGGGCGGTGGCTCGACGAGCAGGGCGTGCCCTGTCTGCTCGACAATGCGGCCCAGTTCGCACTCGATCCGCGACTGCCGCACGCGTCCGGCCACTGGTTCGGCGAGGGCTTCCGGCCGGACGTCGATCTGGTCGAACTGGCGCGCTTCGACGTGCCGGGGATCCACAACGGCCGGCCCGGCGGCGACTCCATGCGGCTCTACTGGCGGCGCGGTCGCGGCGAGCCGCCGGCGCGGCCGAGCGAGCCGCGCGACCTCGGGCCGGCGCCGCGGGACGGACGCTACGTGCTGTGGCCGGCGCGCGCCGGACAGGTGCTGGAGGCCGAGGTGGCCCCGGGCCGCCGGCAGGCCCTGTTGGCCGCCGACGCCGATACGACCGCGGTCCTGCGCGTCACCGAAGCGCAGCTGGGCACCGGCCGGCTGTTCGTGCGCGGCGCCGAACAGCCATTGCTGGTGCTGCCGAGGTTGTGACGAGCGCGGCCGGCCGCTCCAATGGCCCGCAACCACTCCGCGCCGATGACCAACCGACTCACGCTCAGCGAACAGTTCTTCCGCGACCAGGCCCAGAACAGCGCCAGCGGCGGACTGTCCTCCGTCCTCAACCGCATCAGCCTCGCCGCGCGCATGCTGGCGGCCGAGATCATGCGCGCCGGCTTCGTCGGCAAGCTCGGCTACACCGGCACGACGAACGTGCAGGACGAGAACGTGCGCGCGCTCGACGTGATCAGCAACGACGTCATCCTGCAGGTGTTCGAGAACATCCCGATGGTCGCCGGCATCGCCAGCGAGGAGATGGAGGACGTGCACCTCTCGCCCGGCGGCGAGAACGGCAAGTACCTGCTGACGGTCGACCCGCTCGACGGATCGGGCAACGTCGACGTCGCCGGCCAGATGGGCACGATCTTCGGCATCCACCGCCGCGCGCAGACGAGCGGCAGGGCGACGCTGGCCGACTTCCTGCAGCCCGGCACCAATCTGGTCGCCGCCGGCTACGTGCTCTACGGGCCGTGCACGATGATGGTGTATTCGGCGGGCGGGCCGGTGCACGGCTTCACGCTGGACCGTTCGATCGGCACGTTCTTCCTGACGCACCCGGACCTGCGCATCCCCGAGGGCACCGGCTCCTACTCGGTCAACGAATCGAACGAAGGCAAGTGGGACGGCAAGACCCAGGCGATGGTGGCCGCGTTCCGCACCCAGCAGACCCAGTGTGGCAAGCGCGCCGCGCGCTACGCCGGCGCGCTGGTCGGCGACTTCCACCGCACGCTGCTGAAGGGCGGCATCTACATGTATCCCGGCGAGGTGAAGAAGCCGGAGGGCAAGCTGCGCCTGCTCTACGAGAATGCGCCGCTGGCGTTCGTCTGCGAGAAGGCCGGCGGCCTGGCGACCGACGGCCGGCAGCGCATCCTCGACATCCGGCCGGGCAAGCTGCACCAGCGCACGCCGCTCTACATCGGCAGCAAGGGCGACGTCGAGGAAGTCGGCCGCCGGCTCGCGTGAGGCGCGCCGCTCACGCCCGGCGACCGGATCAGTTGCCGATCAGGCTGCGCGCGCCGACGCTGGTGCCGCCGGCGGCGTTCGGCGCGAACGGGTCCGGGATCAGCAGCTGCGTGTAGAGCGCGACGTTGAGCAGCGAGTTGTCGTTCGGGATCGCCAGCGACGTCGCGGCGGTGCCGCCGACGGCGGGGGCGCTGCCGGTGGCGTCGGGGCTGATCAGCAGGTTGCAGCCGGGATAGCCGATGACCGCCAGGTCGATCGGCAACGGGATCACGCCCAGTGCGAGCACGTTGGAGACCCCGTAGGCGACGAAGACCGAGGTGATCGTCACCGGCAGGTTGACCCAGTCGATCGTGTAGAGCTGGCCGATCGTCGCCACTGCGGTGGTCGTCGGCGTCGCGATGCCGACCGAGGTCGGGCAGCCGGCGCCGAAGGTGCCGAGCGCGCCGGTCGTGGCGCCGGTGAACTCCCAGGTCTCGTTGCTGAAGGCGGCACCGACGCCGCCGAACGTGACCGTCTTGCGCCGCTGGCTGTCGTAGCCGGCATACATCTCCGTCGCCAGCGTGGAGCCGCCGGCGGCGACCTGGTTCCAGGTGCCGCCGAGGTACTCCCAGGTCTCCTGGGTGATGTTGGTGCCGTCGAAGCCGCCGTACATCACCAGCCGCTGCCGGGTCGAGTCGAACACGCCCGCGGCGCGATAGCGCGCCGTCGGGCTCGTCGTCGGCACGATCTGCTGCCAGTTGACGCCGCTCCACTCCCAGGTGTCGCCGCGCAGCACGTCGGTGTCGGCGTCGTAGCCGCCGAACAGGACCGTGCGCGCGAGACTCGGGTCGTAGGCCATCACCATGTCCTCGCGCGGCGGCGGGGTGGTCGGCGTGACGACCTCGGTCCAGGCGACGCCGTCGAACTCCCACGTGTCGCCGAGCACGGCGCTCAAGCCGCGGCCGCCGAACAGCACGACGCGGTTGCGGCGCGAGTCGTAGGCCAGGCCGTAGCGGAAGCGCGCCGACGGCGCGGTCGGCGTCGGCACCATCGTCCACGCGGTGCCGGTCCAGGCGTAGGTGTCGTTCGCCAACCCGGAGATCGTCGGCGAGCGGCCGCCGAAGGTGATCAACCGGTTCTGGGCGGTGTTGCGCACCAGTCGGTGGCCCCAGCGCGGCAGCGCGCCGCCGGGCGGGTTCAGCTTGGTCCAGGTGCCGTTGAAGGCCCAGGTATCGCTGAGGATCTGCGCCGGCGTCGGTGAGACACCGCCGTACAGGATCAGGCGGTTCGCCGTGCCGTCGAACGCCATCGCCCCGGCGCGCTGGAACGAAGGTGCGGTGGTCAGGGCGCTGGTCCGGTCGGCCCAGGTCTGGCTCGAAACCGATGCGGCAGCTGCCGCGATTGCGAGAGGGAGAAGCGTGCGTCGCATGGGGATCGGAGGAACGGCGTACGGTGACTGCCAGGCGTGGGACGACAGTCCCACTCTGAGAATGTAACCAGACCATGGCGGTCGTGCCCACGCGGTCTGCAGAATGTAGTCATGCAGGAACCCATGGTTCGCGTGACGCTGCGCTGCTTTGCGGCGGTGCGTGAGGCCCTTGGCACCGACTCGTTGGTGGTCGAGGTCGTCGCCGGTACGACCCTCGAAGGCCTGCGCCAGAAGTTGGCCGGGCAGACCCCGGGATTGTCGCGCATCCCGGTTGTCTTCGCCCAGAACCGCGACTACGCGCGCGCCGACAGCGTGCTGCGCGACGGCGACGAGGTGGCCTTCATCCCGCCGATCAGCGGCGGCTCCGGCGCGCGGGACCTGTATCGCTTCGACCTGGTGCGCGAGCCGATCGATCCGCGCGCGCTCGAGGCCGAGTGCCGCACCGACGCCGACGGCGCGGTGATCACGTTCCTCGGCACGACGCGCGATCACAACGACGGCGCCGCCGTGCAGCAGCTGCGGTACGAGGCCTATCCGGAAATGGCGCAGAAGGTGATGTGCGCGCTGTTCGAGGAGGCGATCAAGCGCTACCCGATCACGCGCGCGCGCGTCGTGCACCGACTCGGAGACGTGCCGATCGGCGAGACCTCGGTCGCGGTCGTGGTGGCGTCGCCGCACCGCGGGCCGGCGTTCGACGCCTGCCGGTTCCTGATCGACCGGCTCAAGAACGAGGTGCCGATCTGGAAGCGCGAACAGCTGCGCGACGGCGACGGCGTGCGCTGGATCGGCGACCTGCCGCGCAGCGCCGGCGGGGGACCGGGCACCGGGTGACCCAGGGCGGACCCGAACCGTGGTGTGCCGCCGGCCCGCTGGCTACAACGGTGCGCGCATGAAGATCCGTTCCGTCCCTCTCGCGGCAGCCAGTCGCGGCCCGCTCGTGTTCGTACTGGCCGCCGACGGCGGGGTTCCCGACGGCGGCCCGACGCTGCGCGCGGCGATCGCCGCCGCCAAGGCGACCGGCGACCTGCTGACCGGCGCGCGCAAGGTCAGCCTGTTCCACCAGCCGCCCAGGTCGGCCTGCAAGCGGCTCGGCTTCGTCGGTTGCGGTCCGCGCGCGAAGATCTGCACCGAGCCGCTGCGGCGCATCGCCGCGGTGGCGCAGGCGGCTGCCGAGAAGGCCGCGGTCGCCGACTTCGCGCTGCTGGTGCCTCGCGCCGCGATCGGTGACGTCGACGCCGAGGCCGCGGGCCGCGCGATCGCCGAGGGTCTTCGGCTCGGCGCCTACGTCTACGCGCCGCCGCGCCGGCAGAAGCCGAAGGCGCGCTCCGGCCAGTCGTGCCGGATCGCCGCGGTCGGCTTCGCCAAGGCCGCCGCCGCCGCGTTCGCGCGCGGGCTCGTCGCCGGTCGCATCGCCGCCGAGGCGACGGTGTTCGCGCGGGACCTCGAGAACCAGCCGTCGAACATCTGCACGCCGACGCGGCTGGCCAGCGCTGCGCGCTCGCTGGCCGGTGGCCGGCTGCGGGTCAAAGTGCTCGATCGTGCCGCGATGGCGAAGCTGCGCATGCAGGCCCTGCTCGGCGTCGCGCGCGGCAGCGCCGAGCCGCCGAAGTTCCTGGTGCTCGAGTACCGCGTGCCCGGCGCCAGGAAGAACGCCTGTGTCGTCGGCAAGGGGCTGACGTTCGACACCGGCGGCATCAGCATCAAGCCGGCCGCCAAGATGGACGAGATGCGCTACGACATGTGCGGCGCCGGCGCGGTGCTCGGCCTGTTCCACGCGCTGGCCCACGGTGGCCTCGGTGCGCACAAGCCGAAACACAACCTGATCGGCCTGATCGCCGCGACCGAAAACGCGATCGGTCCGAGCGCGCAGAAGCCGGGCGACGTCGTCACGGCGATGGACGGCCACACGATCGAGGTGTTGAACACCGACGCCGAAGGCCGGCTGGTGCTCGCCGACGCGATCTGCTACGCGCAGAAGTTCTTCGACCCGGCGGTCATGGTCGACCTGGCGACGCTGACCGGCGCCGTGGTGACCGCGCTCGGCCACGAGATGGCCGGCATCATGGGCAACGACCAGAAGGTGATCGACGCGCTGATCGCCGCCGGCAAGGCGGCCGACGAGCCGCTCTGGCAGTTGCCGCTGTGGGACTGCCACCGCGATCAGGTGAAGAGCAAGTTCGCCGACCTCGCGAACATCAACGGCCCGGCGCACGGCAACGGCTCGACCGCCGGCGGCGCGTTCCTGTCGTACTTCGTCGGCGACACGCCGTGGGCGCACATGGACATCGCCGGTGCGGCCTACGGCGGCCTGCACAAGGACTACTACAAGGGCGGCGCGGCCGGCACGGCGGTGCGCACCCTGCTGCAGTGGGCCCGTACGTTGTGACCCGGTGCTGAACCGCAGGGAGGAATCGTGAGCGACCGCATCGTCCCGACCAAGCCGCACATCTCGCGCCGCGCGCACGTCGCCTCGTTCGACCACTACCAGCGGCTCTACCGCGAGTCCGTCGACGATCCGTCCGGGTTCTGGCG
>JAEUHS010000101.1 GCA_016794035.1 Planctomycetota bacterium | reverse complement strand
CGCGGAACCGCGCCGCCAGGAACTGCACCGGCTGCTGCCAGCCGTGCCGCTCGGCGAACGCGCGCACGGCGGCCGGTCGTGCCGTTCGCGCCAGCACGCGGGTGATTGCGGCCGCCAACGCCGCGACGTCGCGCGGCGGCACCAACTCGCCGAGCTGCGGGTCGATCGGCTCGCGGTCGCCGAGGATCTCGGGGATGCCACCGACGCGCGTCGCCACGACGCGCAGCCCCGACGCCAGCGCCTCGGTGACGACGTTCGGCCAGCCCTCGCGCTCGCTGGGCAGCACCAGCAGGTCGGCGGCGCGGTAGGCGAGCGCCACGCGTTCGGGCGGCAGCGTGCCGAGCAGATGCACGCGGGCGCCGCCAACCTCGCGGATCGTCGCACGCTCGGGCCCGTCGCCGACCAGCACCAGGTGCACATCGGCGGGCAGCTGTCGCAGCGCCGTCGCGGCGAGGTCGAAACCCTTGCCCGGCACCAGCCGGCCGACGCCGAGCAGCAGGCGAGCCGCGGGCGGCAGCCCCAGTTCGCGGCGCGCCGCCGCCGCGTCGCCCGGACGGAAGCGCTCGAGGTCGACGCCGTTGCGCACCACCACGAAGCGCTCGCGCGGCAGCCCGGTGACCGCGGCGAAGCGATCGGCGAGCGCGCGGCTGACGGCCCAGCAGCCGGCGGCGTCCCGCGCGGCCGCGGTGATGCGCGCGGCGACCGCGTGGTCGTTGGCGACGACGTTGAGGTCGCTGCCGCGCGCCGTCAGCGTGAACGGCACGCCGAGTTCCCGCCCCAGTTCGGCCGCGGCGACGCCGTCCGGCCACAGGTAGTGCGCGTCGAGCACGATCGGTCCCGCGGCCGCGAGCCGCGCCACCACCTCGCGCGCGCCGGCCGCCATCGCGTCGGCCTGGCGCCGCTGCGAGAGTCCGGGCCAGTGCCGGTAGCGGGGATGGGCGACGGCGACCCCCTGCCAGGTCTCCTCGCGCGGCACCTCGGCCCAGCGGCGGTAGGCGCCGCGGCGGACCAACCACGCGACCTCGGGCACCGGCGACACCACCTGCCAGGCGAGTCCGCTGGCGGCGGCGACCCGGCGCATGCGTTCGTAGACGAACAGCCCGTGCGTCGGCATCGCCGCCGACGGGAACAGGTTGGTGAACGTGACGATGCGCTTCATGCGCACCACCGTTGCAGGAAGCGCGACAGCACCAGCACCGCCCACAGCATCTCGCCGTGGTCGCCGACGCCGGCGCGGTGCCGCAGCAGCAGGCGCCGCACGGCGTCGGGCTCGATCCACTCGGCCAGCCGCGCGTCGCCGAGCCGCGCTTCGACCGTCTCGCCGACCGCGCCGCGGCACCACGCGCGCAGCGGCACCGAGAAGCCCCGCTTCTGGCGCTGCAGCGCCGCGGGCAGCAGCCGCCGCGCCAGCGCGCGGCGCAGGAACGCCTTGGTGCGGCCGCCCGCGAGGTGCCATGCCGGCGGGATGCGCGCTGCCGCCTGCAGCAGTTCGTGGTCGAGGAACGGCGACCGGACCTCGAGCGAGACCGCCATCGACGCGCGGTCGGCCTTGACCAGGATGTCGCCCGGCAGCCAGGTCGCGAGGTCGGTCGCCACCGCGCGATGCAGCGGCGCCTCGGCGCGGCTCCGGTCGTAGGCGGCCACCAGCGGCGCGTGCGGATCGCCGGCGGCGCCGTGGTGGTCGCGGCGCAGCACCGCGAACACCTCCTCCGGCAGGTGCGCGCTGACCGAACGGGCGTACGCCTGCGCCGGCGAACAGCCGAGGTTCTGCAGCGTCCGGCGGGCCCGCAGCGCCCGCGGCAGCCAGTCCGCCTTCGGATAGACCGCGCCGAGCAGGCGCCACAGCGGCGGCGGCAGCCAGCGCCGCGTTTGGTGCTCGCGCACGTCGAACAGGTAGCGCCGGTAGCCGCCGAAGCCCTCGTCGCCGCCGTCGCCGGACAGCGCCACCGTGACGTGGCGGCGCGCCAGACGGCTGACGTGGTAGGTCGGCACCGCGCTGCTGTCGCTGAACGGCTCGTCGTAGGTGTCCGCGTACCAGTCGAGCTGCAGCAGCTGCTCGGGATCGAGCACCTCCTCGTGCAGCGCCGCGCCGCAGGCCGCCGCCGATTCGCGCGCCGCCGGCCGTTCGTCGAAGCGCGGGTCGCTGAACCCGATCGTGCACGCGGTCACCGACCGGCCGAGGGTGCGCGTCATCGAGTCCGTGATCGCGTAGCTGTCGATGCCACCCGACAGGAACGGCGCCAGCGGCACCTCGCCCATCAGCCGGATGCGCACCGCCTCGTCGAGCAGCGCCAGCACCCGCTCTTCGTGTTCGGCTCGCGGCCGGTCGTCGGCGGTGAAGTCGAGCTGCCAGTAGCGCTGCTGCGTGACCTTGCCGTCGCGCACGCGGCACCAGTGCGCCGGCGGCAGCTTGTGCACGTCCGCGAACACGGTCGCCGGATCCGGCACGTAGCGCAGCGCCAGGAACCAGGCGATCGCATCGGCGCGCAGGCGGCGGTCGAAGCCGACCGCGTGCAACGCCTTCAGCTCGCTGGCGAAGGCGAACGTGCCGTCGCGTTGCAGCCAGTGCAGTGGCTTCTTGCCGAGCCGGTCGCGCGCCGCATAGAGCTCGTGCGTGGTCTCGTCGACGATCGCGAACGCGAACATGCCGCGCAGCCGCGCCGCCAGCCCGGTGCCCCACGCGCGGTAGCCGTGCAGCAGCACCTCGGTGTCGCTGCGGGTGCGGAACACCGCGCCGGCGGCCTCGAGTTCGGCGCGCAGGTCGAGGTGGTTGTAGATCTCGCCGTTGAAGGTGACCCAGAGCGTGCCGTCCGGCAGCGCCATCGGCTGCGCCCCGCCGGCGAGGTCGACGATCGACAGCCGCCGGTGCGACAGCGCGTAGCCGGGGCCGGCGCGCACGCCCGAGCCGTCGGGACCGCGGTGCGAGAGCCGGTCGGCCATGCCGCGGGCGAGCTCGGCGTCGACGGGCTGCGCGGGGGACGCGGCGAACAGGCCGGCGATGCCGCACATCAGCGCCACCGCCCGGGCCGGCGCCACGACACCACGCTCGCCCCGGTCGTGCCCGCCACCACCGGCGCGCCGGCGGCGGCCGCGCCGCGCCGCCGCACCTCGATCGACCGCGGGCCGGTGCGCGCCCCGGCGAACTCCGGCGCCCGGCGATAGACCGTGAACGTCACGCCGGCGAGACAGGTCACCAGCGCCAGCCAGTGGTAGATCAGGTCGAAGTGGCCGCGGTTGAGGAAGAACGCGCCGACCAGGAAGCCGGCCGTCGTCGCCTCCATCATGCGCGCGTAGTCGGCGGCCCAGGCCATGTCCGGCCGCTGCCGGCCGATGCGGAACACCTTCCTGCAGACCAGGAACACCGACGCCAGCAGCAGCAGGTAGACGACGAACGCCGGCGTGCCGCTCTCGGCCCAGATCTGCAGGTAGCTGTTGTGCGCGACGTAGGTCGGCGAACCCTCCGACGGCGGCACCACCGAGTACTGCAGGAAGCTGGTCTGGAAGTTGCGCATGCCGACGCCGAGCAGCGGGTTGGCCTCGATCATCCGACCTGCGGTCTGCCAGGCGATGTAGCGCGCGTTGATCGAGGAATCGCCGGTGCTCTCGCCGATGCTGCTGAGGCGGTCCAGCACGTGCTGCGGCGCGACCAGCGGGAACAGCAGACCGAGCGTCACCAGCACCAGCGACGCGCGCACCAGCTTGCCGGAGCGCCAGGCGATCCACAGCGCCGTCGCACACAGCGACAGGAAGCCGCCGCGGCTGTGCGTCAGCACCACCGTGACCACGGTCAGGACCACCGCGACCTGCGTCGCCCGGCGCAGCAGCGGGATCGTGCGCTCCGACAGACCGAGGTACCACAGCAGCGGCACGTTCATCACCAGGGCCAGCGCGAAGTCGTTGTTGTCCTCGAGCATGCCGCCGGGGCCGCGCATGATCTGCGCACCGCCGGTCAGCACGCCGAACAGGCCGCCCTTGACGCCGAAGAAGCCGAGCGACAGCGCGATGGTCCAGAGCATCGCCCGCAGTCGCTGCCGGGTGTCGATCTGGCCGACCGTGAACAGGGCGACGGCGACGATCTTCAGGTACTCGAAGTAGTAGCGGTTGGTGTACTCGTCGTGCACCGGCGCGAACAGGTAGCTGACCGACACCAGCGCGGCCAGCAGCACGATCAGGCGGGTGCGCAGGTCCCAGCGCGTGAACGGCCGCCCGCCCTGTTCGTTCGCCCACCAGCCGACGATCATCGCCATGCCGACGAAGAACGACAGCCGCATCGTGCGCGCGAAACCCCAGCACAGGTCCTGCGGCCGCATGTAGGCGAGCCAGCTGAACACCAGCAGGCCGACGAACGGCCGCCGGAAGCTCGTCGGCAGCGTCAGCATGACGATCGCGAAGACAACGAGATCGCGCATGGAGTCAGCTGCCGAGCAGCATCGCCAGCAGATCGCGCACGACCGGCGGCAGCCGCGTCGGATCGACGTAGAAGATCGTCACCACGACGACGACCAGCGACACGAACGCCGCCGCCGTCAGCGACACGCGGCGGCGACGGCGCACGGCCTCCTGCCGTTCGGCTTCGGTCTCGAGGTGGCTCATGCCGCCGAGCACCGGCACCGGCACCGCGCGCTCGACGTCGTCGATGGTCTTGAACGTGCCCTGCACGATGTCGAGCAGCAGGATCAGGCCGATCGCGACGCCGAGGCCCAGCACGCAGCCGAGCAGGGCGACGACCAGGATGTTGGGGTCGGTCGGCCGCGGCGGCGGCTGCGCGGTGCCGACCTGGGTCACGGTCTGCTGCTTGCCGAGCGACGCGATCACCGCGGTCGCCTTGCGCAGATCCTCGACGGCGTGGTCGAGGTCGATCTTGGCCGCCTCGCACTGCCCGCGCTTCTTCTCGTACTCGCTGAAGCCCTGGGCGCGCTGCTCGACCCGCTCCGCCGCGTCGGCGAGCTGCGTCTCGAGCGTGGCCAACTCCGCCTCCAGCACGCTGCGCTCCAGCTCGCCGCGCTCGATGCGCGCGCGGATCGACTCGACGGCGGGATTGACGATCATGCCGTCGGCGTCGACCTCGCTCGTGCCGACGAGCTCCTGCAGCCGCTGGCGCTGCTCTTCGACGCCGCGCGTCGCGACCTTGTGCTGCTGGGTGCCAGGTCGGAAGTTGCGCAGCATCTCCTCGTAGCGCTCGAGCAGCAGCAGGGCCTTCTTGCCCTCCGGCGAGTCCTTGATCTTGTCCAGCAGCAGGCCGGCGTCGGGCACCACCCGCGGCTCGGTGCGCGCCAGGAGGTCGCGGTCGAACTGCAGCTGCCGCTGCTTCTGCTCCAGTTCGCGCGCCGCCGCCTCGGCCTTGGTGCGCAGCTCGGCCTGCACCCGCTGCTGTTCCTGCTGCAGCGTGTACTGCAGCACCGGCAGCTGCAGGCTCGCGTCGATCTGGTAGAGCACCGCGATCTGCTTCTGCTCCTCGGTCAGCCGCTCGTAGAGGCTGCGCAGGTTCTTGACCGCCTCGGTGGCGTTCTTCAGCTCCTCCTCCGCCGGCGCCCGCAGCTCGCGCAGCCGCTTGCCGATCCAGGTCGCGACCAGCGTGTTCAGGAACGACGCGGCCCGCTGCGCGTCGCGGTCGCGGTAGAAGACCTGGATCTGCGCGTAGTCGCGCTTCTGGGCGCCGGAGCCGAAGTACGGGGGGATGGTGAGGCGGGCCCGGACCTCGCGTTCGTTCTGCGTGCGCTCCGACGGATCCGAGACCAACGCCTCGGGCCACTTCAGCGCCGCCATCGTCTCGCCGACCGCCAACGGGATCGTCTGCTGCGCGGTCTCGACGATCGAACGGATCGGATCCTCGACGCCCCGGGCATCGGACTGGCCCGGCAGCATCTGGTGCACCAGCAGCGTATCGGCGACGTAGTAGCGCGGGATCAGCAGGGCCACGAGGCCGCCGACCAGCAGGCCGAACAGCGACACCGGGATGACCTGCCAGCGCCGCCGCTTCAGCAGGTCGAAGTAGCGCTGCAGCGAGACCTGCGGGATCTCGACCTGCGTCATCGCTCACCTGGCACGTGGTGCATCGCCGGACTCGGGTTCAGAAGCGGAAGAAGAGCCCCGAGTCCTGCTGGCCGGTGGCCACGTCGTAGGCGCCGCGGATCTGTGCCACCCCGATGACGGCACGCACGGCGAAGCCGACCGGCTCGAGCAGACGCTCCAGCAGGCGCGCGATCAGGCCGAGGAACGTCGGCGGCACGTAGAGGATGTCGCGCTCGCGGATCTGGATGTTCGACTGCATGTTGCCGGTGGTCAGCATCTCGCGGAAGTTGACGTCGACGACCAGCGGGTTCTCGGCGTCGGGTCGGATCACGTAGACGCGGCCGAGGTTGGCGAGCTTGGTCCAGTTCGCCGCGAACATCGCGTCCATCAGCGTCAGGTCGGGCTCCAGCGGCACGCGGCCCTTCAGCCCGGTCTCGCCGATCGCGTAGAAGAACTTGCGATACTGGCTGATGCGGGCCTGCACCTGCAGGTCGAACGTCAGCACGGTGCGCAGCTGCGCGGTCACCAGCGCGCCGAGTTCGGCCTCGGTCTTGCCGAGCACGTAGACCGGGCCGACGAACGGCACGAAGATCGTTCCGTCGATGCCGACCGGTTGCGCGACGGTCAGCTCCGCCAGCCGCTCCGCGCCGGTCTGCACCAGCGCCTCGGGCGGCAGCAGGAACTGGATCGAGTCGAGGCCGCTGACGTAGTTCTCGCGCGTGGCGTCGCCGTTGGCGCGCGTGCCGAAGCCCTTCTCGTGCATCAGCTCCCGGATGCGCACCTCCTCGAAGCTGCCGCACGACGCGAGGCAGCCGAGCACCGCCCACAGGCACAGGCGCAGCCGGGAAGGGATCGAGCACTCGTTCGTCACGTCGGGTTTGCCTCGCAAAGCAGTTCGAGGCCGCATCGTAGGAGCCGGACCGGCGGTGGCAATGCTGGCGCGCGCCGATCCCCGGCCTCATCGGCACTTCCGACGCAGCGACCTGACCGCATCGACCCCGGCGGCGGCCGTCCGGAAACACCGCATCGGTACCAGCCGGTGCTTCGCACACCCCCCGCCGAGGCCGTAGAACGGGCGCATGCGGTGGCTGCCCGTGCTCCTGGTGCTGTGCCTGCTCGGCGGCCTCGTCGGCCTGCGCTGGCTCGGCGGCGACGACCCGCCGGCGCCGCCGCGCGGCGACGAACCGGCGGCCGGATCCGACACCGGCACGGCGGCCCCGGTGTTCCAGCCGCCGTGGGAAGACGTGGCACCACCCGCGGCGGTGTCGTCCGGCGATACCGAAGTCGGCGGCGACGACGCCGCGACCGATCGCAGCGAGGTCGACGCGGTCGACGACGGCGCCCGGCGCGCGCTCGTGGTGCGCGGCGACCCGCCGGTGCCGGTGGCCGATGCCGAGGTGCTGTTCCTCGACGAGCGCGAGGCGCAGCAGCGGCTGCGCGGCGTCGAGCCCGCGCCGGCGCGCTCGGAATGGCCGGATCGCTGGGGCCAGCGCGTGCGCACCGACGCCGCCGGCGTCGCGCTGCTGCCCGGGCCGCGGGGCACGCTGCTGGTCACCGCGCGCAGCGGCGACGAGTTCGCGTTCGCCACGCTGCGCTCGGGCCGGCGCGCAGTGACGCTGGCGCTGGTCGCCGACGAGACGGTCACCGTGCAGGTGCAGCGTGCGGACGGCAGGCCGGCGGCGTCGGCGCCGGTCGGGCTGCTGCAATGGCTCGGCAAGGGTGATGCAGCGCCGATCTGGCGCGGCGAGACCGCTGCGGACGGGCTCCTGCGCGTGCCGCACTTCCAGCTGCACCGCCAGGACCCGCGGCCGCCCGTCGCCGACGAACGCTTCGCGGCGCTGGTGATGGCGCCGACGCCGCTGCCGGTGCTGGCCGAGTTCGCCGGCCGGCCGGCGAGCGCAGATCCGGTGGTGCTGCGCCTGCCGCCGGTCGGCGACGTCGAGGTGCAGCTGACCGACCAGCGCGGCACGCCGCTGCTGTCGCCGGCCTGGATCGCCGCGCGCCTCGACGACCGGCCGGCCGCCGCCGCGACGTTCCCCCACGCGCCGGGGCTGCTGCTGCGCAGCGCGCAGAAGCCGGCCGGCGACGAGGTGGTGCGGCTGCCGTTCTGCGGGGCCGGGACCACGCTGCGCGTCAGCGCGCACTTCGAGGCCGATCGCCGCGGCGCCAGCCTCGCCGCCGCGGGCCCCGCAGCGGACGGCGCCACGGTGCGCATCACCGTGCCGCTCGGCGACCGCCAGGTGGTGCTGGCCGGTCACCTCCGGCTCGCCGACGGCACGCCGCTCGGGACGGACCCGGTGGCCGCCGCGCTGTGGAGCGGCGACCGCGACCTGGTCGCCGCCAGCCTGCACCCGGTCGCCGACGGCCGCTTCGACCTGGTGCTGACCGGGCGCGACGAGCCGCCGCCGTTCGTGCTGCACCTGCGCCGGCCGGTGCCCGCCGCCGACGGTGCGCCGCGCGAGTTCGGCGCACGCGTGCACGTTGCCGAGCTGACCGGCGGCCGGCGCGTCGAACTCGGCGACATCGTGTTCGGCGAACTGCCGCCGCTGGTGTCCGGACTGGTGGTCGACGACCGCGGCGAGCCGATCGCCGGCGCGACCGTGCGCGTGCAGAGCAAGCAGCCGGAGCGCCAGCGCGGCGACCCGTGGCGCGGGCTGCCGCAGCTGCAGGCGCGCACCGCCGACGACGGCACATTCTGCGTGCACGGCGAACTGCCGCGCGGCGAACTGCGCGTGCGCGCCGACACCGACCAGCACTTCGCCGACAGCGCGCCGCTGCAGATCCAGGGCCAGCAGGTGCAGTTGCGCCTCGACCGCAACGGCATCGTGCGCGGCCGCGCCCTGCTGCCCGACTGGATCGCCGACGGCACCGCGACGCTGGCGCTGCGACCGGTCGACGAGACGCTGCGTCAGGAACAGACGCGCTCGGTGCCGCTGCGCCGCCGCGGCGGCGGTCGCTTCACGGTCGAGCCGCTGCGGCCCGGACGCTTCGACGCCATCGTGACGCTGCGCAACGTCGCCCAGCCGGTGCTGGTGATCCCGGACTGCTTCGTGCAGCCCGGCGAATCGCACGACCCGCGACTGCAGCAGATCGACCTGCGGCAGGCGCTGTTCCGCTACCGGCTGCGCGCCGTCGACGCCGCCGGCCAGCCGCTGCCCCTCGACGGGCCGATCCAGGCGCGGCTGACGATGCCCGACGGCAGCACCAGCGAGTCCGGCTTCCGCTGGCAGCACGGCAGCGCCGAGCTGATCACGCCGGGCGCGCTGGCGGACCTGCTGTTCTTCGGCCGCGGCTTCCTGCCGCAGCGCGTCACGCTGCCGCCCGGCGACCACGACGTCTACCTGCAGCTGCTGCGGCCGGCGCTGCTCGAGCTGCCGGGCGCGCGCGCGCTGTGCGGGCCCGATCGGCGCGTGCGCGTGTCGGTGATCCTGACCGAGGCGACCGGGCTGCCCGAGTCGCTCGGCGGCATCGACCAGCGCACCGGGGAGCGGTTCTCGTTCCCGCGCTGGGACCTCGGCCGCAGCAGCGGCGCCTGGCTCGAACGCTACGACACGGTCGAGGTGCCGCTGATGCGGAGCGGCACCTACGAGGTCGTGCTGCGCGTGCACGCGACCGACAGCGAACGTTCGCCGCAGGCCTCGGTGTCGCTCGGCACGTTCCCGCTGCAGGTCGACGCGCCGTCGCTGCTGCCGGTGCGCGTGCCGGTCGACGCGGCCGCGGTGCAGCAGGCGTGCGCGAACGTCGACGAGCGGCTGCGCGCGGCCGAGGCCTCGGGCCGGCGCCGCTGATCGACGCCGCGGTTCAGCGGTTGCCGACCTGCGCGCCGAGGGCGTCGTGCAGGTGGCCGTTGCTCGCCAAGACGTGGCCGCCGAACAACCAGTCGTCGCCGAAGTCGAGGTCGGTGACCCGACCGCCGGCCTCCTGCACCAGCACCGCGCCGGCGGCGACGTCGTACGGGGCCAGGTACTGCTCCCAGTAGCCGTCGTAGACCCCGGCGGCCACGTAGCACAGGTCGAGCTCGGCGGAGCCGAGCCGCCGCAGGTCGCGGCACAGCGGCAGCACACGGGCGAGCCGGCCGGTGTTGTCGTCGCGGCCGGGTTCGTTGCGGTTGTACGAGAAGCCCGTCGCCAGCAGCGCGTCGGCCAGTTCGGTGGTCGCCGAGACGGCGAGCGGCTGTTCGCGCCCATCGGCGTACACGCGGCGGGCGCCGAGACCACGGCAGCCGACGAAGGTCTCGCCCAGCACCGGCGCGTGCACGACGCCGACCAACGGGCGCTGCCGGAACGCGAGCGCGATCGCCGTGGCGAAGAACGGCAGCCCGTGCACGTAGTTGGTGGTGCCGTCGAGCGGGTCGACGATCCAGGTCCAGTCGGCCGCGCTGCTGGCCTGACCCTGCGTCGTCAGCACGCCCTCTTCGGCCAGCACCGCGTGCGCGGGAAAGGCCTGCAGCAGGCCGCCGACGACGATGTGCTCGGCGCGGCGGTCCGCTTCGGTGACCAGCTCGCGGCGACGCCCCTTCGATTCGGCGCGGCCGCGCCCGGCGTCCCGGCACCGTTGCAGTTCGTCGCCGGCGGCGCGCGCCAGCCGCAGCGCCACCGCGGCGAAGTGCCGCAGCTCGTCGGCGCTCGGCGGGCAGCGGCTCATCGCTCGGCGCCCATCGCGTCGATGGCGGTCACCAGCTGCTCCTGCAGCGCCTTCAGGTCCTTGTTGAGGCCGTTCTGTTTCGGGTCGTAGTTCATCAGGATCGAGAACCAGCGCTGGGTGCCGTCGGCGCGCTCGACCACGCCCGACAGCGCCGAGGCGCCCCGGATCCAGCCGGTCTTGGCGCGCACGCGCCCGACCAGATCGCTGCCGACGAAGCGATCCGACAGGGTGCCGCTGCGGCCCGCGACCGGCAGGCACTCGCGCAGCACTGCGCCGGCGGGACCGCGCGCGGTGGCGAGCAGCGCCGCGACCAGCAGCCCCGGCGTGACGCGGTTGTCGCGCGACAGGCCGGAGCCGTCGCAGATGGTCACCCCGTCGGGCACGCTGCCGAGCCGCTCCCGCAGCTGCGCCTGCATCGCGGCGAGACCGCCGGCCAGACTGCCGTCGTGACGCACGCGCGCGCCGAGCACGCGCAGGCACTGCTCGGCGTCGAAGTTCGACGAGTCCTCGAGCATGCGCATGATCGCCGGCCGCAGTTCGCTGTGGTGCCGGTGGACCACGAGGTCCGCGGCCGAACCCGACGCCGCGCCGTCGACCGCGATGCCGGCGGCCTGCAGCACGTGCCGCAAGGACGCCAGGAACCACGTGGCAGGATCCGCCACCGCGGTGCGGATCTGCACCGGCGGCGACTTGCGGTAGAACCGGCCGCGCACCTGCACCGCGGTGCCGAGGTCGAGCGCGCCGTAGACGGCGCCCTTCGAGCGGTCGGCGACGGCGATGCTGCCCTCGATCGGCAGCGCCGCCGGCGGCGTCACCAGTTCGACCTGTGCGGCGGCGCCGGCCCCCGCCTCGATGCCCAGCACGAACGTGCCCTGTTCGAGCACGAACGGCCCGGTCGGCGCGCAGTAATACGTGTAGAGCTGGTCCTGCGGCCAGCCCGCGGGACGCGACGGCCCGACGAACGTGCCCGGGTCGAGGTCGATGCCGGCGATCGCACCGACGCCGCGCCGGCGCAACGCCGCTGCGACCTCGGCGAACACGCGCTCCGGCGCGTCCGCGGTGCCCTGGATCCAGTTCGGATCGCCGCTGGCCTCCACCACGAGGCGACCGCCGCGCAACCGGAACGTGGTCGTGAAGCGGTGGTCGACGCCGAGTCCGTCGAGCACGGCGGTCGCCGACAGCAGCTTCATGTTGCTGGCCGGCGCGAACGCCTCGCCGACGCGGTGGCCGTAGAGCAGCCGGCCATCGCCGTCGCACACGGCGACGCCGGTGCGCGCGCCGAGCGCCTCGGCCGCGGCGACGACGCGCGCGCAGGCCTGCGCCGGCAGGCCCGACATCACCAGTACGGAAACGACCCAGAGGGAACCCGACCGCCGCATGCCGGTGGGATACCCCAAACCCGCGAGCGTCGCCAGCACGAGCCGCGCCCGCTACCGTGTCGCCATGCTGCTCGCCTCCCTGCTGCTGGCCGTGTCGCCCCAGGCGCCGTCGACCCCGCTGACTCCGATCCGCGCCGTGCTGCTGACCGGCGCCAGCAACCACGACTGGAAGTGGACCTCGCCCGAGGTCGCCGGCACGCTCGCCGAGACCGGCCGCTTCGAGGTGACGACGATCACCGATCCGGCGACGTGGCTGACCCAAGGCGCGACCGCGGGCGTGCAGCTGTTCGTGCTCGACTACAACGGACCGCGCTGGGGCGACGCGGCCGAGGCGGCGTTCCTCGGCGCCGTGCAGGCCGGCGCCGGCGTCACCGTGCTGCACGCCGCCGACAACGCGTTTCCCGGCTGGGCCGACTACGAGCGCATGGTCGGCCTGCTGTGGCGCGAGGGGTCCGGGCACGGTGCCTACCACCCGTTCGACGTGCACGTCGTCGACCACCACCACGCGATCACCGCCGGCATGGCCGACCTGCGCCTGCACCCCGACGAGCTCTACCACCGCCTCGTCGCCGCGCCGGGCGCCGACTACCGCGTGCTGCTGACCGCGTTCAGCGCCCCGCAGACCGGCGGCACCGGTCGCCACGAACCGATGGCCACGGCCGGCAGCTTCGGCCGCGGCCGGGTGTTCCACACCACGCTCGGCCACGTCTGGGCCGGTGTGCCGGCGACGCGCGCGACCTGGCTCGACCCGCAGCTGCGGCGCCTGGTCGCGCGCGGCAGCGAGTGGGCCGCGACCGGCCGGGTGACCCTGTCGCCGGCGCCGCTGAACGCGCTCGACGCGGCCGAGCGCGACGAGGGCTTCGAGTCGTTGTTCGACGGGCGGTCGCTGCGCAGCTGGCGCGCGTTCCGCGGCGACGCGGCGCCGCCGGTCGGCTGGGTCGTGCGCGATGCGGCGATCGTGCACGAGCAGGGCGGCGGCGGCGGCGACCTGATCACGGTCGAGCAGTACGCCGACTTCGACTTCCGCTTCTCGTTCCGCGTCGCCAGAAGCGCCAACTCGGGCGTGATCTGGCACGTGCTCGAGACCGCGGACCAGACCTACATGACCGGCCCCGAATACCAGGTGCTCGACGACCTGACGCTCGCCCCCGATCCCAGGCACGGCGTCGGCGCGCTCTACGACCTGGTGCCGGCCACCGGCAAGGTCGCGCGGCCCGCCGGCGAGTGGAACGAAGGCCGCGTGGTCGTGCACGACGGCCGCGTGCAGCATTGGCTGAACGGCACCTGCGTGGTCGACGTGCCGTGCGTCGGCCCCGAATGGGAGGCGATGGTGCAGCAGAGCAAGTTCCGCGACTGGCCGTTCGCGCGCGTCGGACGCGGCCACCTGGCGCTGCAGGACCACGGCGACGAGGTCGCCTATCGCGACCTGCGGGTGCGGTCGCTGTGACGGGACGAGCAGGTCGGGATCGCCTGCTGCTGGTCGAGCCCGACCACAGCCTGCGCACGGTCCTGGGCAGCGAACTCGCGCTCACCAGCGCAGCAGCAGCAGTTCGCTGCAGAAGCCGGGCCCCATCGCCAGCATCACGCCGAGGTCGCCGGCGGCGCCCGGGTTGGTGCGCAGGGTCGCCTCGAGGATCATCAGCACCGACGCGCTCGACAGGTTGCCGGCGCGCGCCAGCGCCTGCCAGCTGCAGCGCAGGTCGTGCCGCGTCAGATCGAGGCCGTCCTGCAGCGCCTGCAGCACCTTCGGCCCGCCCGGATGCGCGATCCACCGGCGGATGTCGGCGCGGCGCCGACCGTGGTCGCCGAGGAACCGATCGACGTCGGCGGGCACGCGTTCGCGCGCGACCGTCGGCACCTCGGCCGACAGCACGATGCGGAAGCCGTGCGCGCCGATCTGCCAGCCCATGACGTCCTGAGTGTCCGGGTAGAACACCGAACGCGTCGCCAGCACCGCGGGGCCCGGCGCCGTGCGGCCGGCGCCGACCACGACCGCCGCCGCGGCGCCGTCGCCGAACAGGCCGACGCTGATCAGGTTGGCGACCGAACGGTCGTCGCGCTGCAGCGTCAGCGAGCACAGCTCGACCGTCAGCACCAGCGCGACACCGTCCGGGTGGCCGCGCAGGTAGTCGACCGCGCGCGACACGGCGGCGGCGCCGGCGACGCAGCCGAGACCGAACATCGGTGTGCGCTTGACGTCGGGTCGCAGCCCCAGGCGGTCGACCAGCCGCGCGTCCACCGACGGGCTGGCGAGGCCGGTGACGGTCGAGAAGAAGATCGCATCGACGTCCCGCGGCGCGAGGCCGGCGCGCTCGAGGGCGCTGCGGCTCGCGCGTTCGCCGAGTTCGACCGCGCCGCGCAGCCAGGCCGCGTTGCAGGCCGTGAAGTCGGTCAGGCCGGCATAGGCCGCCAGCGGCAGCAGCAGGTGGCGACCGTCGATGCCGGCGTTGGCGTGCAGCGAACGCATGCGCTCCGCCAGCCGCGGTTCGTCGCCGAACGCGGCGACCAGGTACTCGGTCAGCGTGCGCTGGTCGTACCAGTGTTCGGGGAAGGCGGTGGCGACGGCGGCGATCTTCAACGGCGGAACCTCGGCAGCAGGAACGGCACGGTAGCGCGGTAGGCCCGAAAGCCCTCCCCGAACAGCCGCTGCCACCGCCTTTCCTTGCGCACCGGCCCCAGCACGCAGTAGCCGACCCAGACCGACGCCAGCAGCAGCCAGTCCGGCGTCCAGCATGGCGCCGTCACCAGCACCAGGGCGAAGCCCAGGTAGATCGGTTGCCGGCAGCACGCGAACAGGCCCGTGGTCGGCATCCCGCCGTAGTCGACCGGCCGGTCGCGCAGCAGCGCCCACCAGCCGACCGCGCCCGTCTGCACGCCGAGCCCCGCGTCGCACAGGGCCTTGACCAGGAACAGCCAGGCGCCGGCGAACAGCGCGTACTGCAGCACGCCGGACCCGCCGGCCGGCGCGTGCCAGACGATGCCCGACGGCGTCCACGCCCAGAAGGTCACCAGCAGCTGCAGCGAGCCGATCAGCACGTAGGTCGTCGACCGCAGCGTGCGGCCGTGGCCGACCGGCGACAGGCGGCACAACCAGCCGTCGCCGCGCCGCGACAGCAGGAACGAGTGCAGCAGCGGGAACTGCACCACCAGCAACAGGTCGAGCAGCGCGGCGGCCGGGCCCGCTGCGGTCCCGGCGCCCAGCTGCAGCCCCGTCAGCAGCGCGACGGCCATCGAGGCGACCGCCAGCGCGAACGCCAGGTGACACGACAGCCCCATCGACACCGCCGCCACCACGCGCGCTCGTCGTCTCATGTCGCCATCCGTTCGTACAGGGCCGCGTAGCCGGCCGTGATGCGCGCCGACTCGCGCAGCGCCAGCACCCCCGAACGCAGCGTGCGCCACAGGCGTGGCGCCTCGCCGCGGCGCGTACACAGCCGCAGGCCGCCGGCGGCCGCCATCGCGTCGAGTTCCTGCGGCCGCACGAACCAACGGGCGTCGTGGGTGCCGCGCGGCACGAAGCCGAGCCCCTCGCCGAGGGTGATCGCCAGCAGGCGCGCGAGCCGGCTGCGATCGATCGTGTTGACGAACAGGTGGCCGCCGGGACGCAGCAGGCGCGCCGCCTCGCGCACGGCGGCCGCCGGCTCCGGCACGTGCTCGAGCACGTCGGCCAGCAGCACGACGTCGACTGCGCCGCTGTCGACCGGACTCTGCAGCAGATCGCCCGCGAGCGGCAGGAACCCGCCGCCGCCGCGGTCGCCGGCGGCGCGCAACGCCCGCCGCGCCGTGTCGACCCCGACCACGCGCGCCCCCGCCTCGGCGAGCGGCACCGCGAGCAGCCCGCCGCCGCAGCCGAGGTCGGCGACGACGCGGCCCGACCACGGCCCCGGCAGCCAGCGCCGCAGCAGTTCGAGCCGCAGGCCGGTCACCGCGCGCAGCGAGGCGAAGGCGCGACAGTCCGGATCCCACCAGCCGTCGCGATCGAACGGCTCGGCCGCTGCGGAGCTCGTCACGGCGCGGCGCTCCGACGCAGCACGACGGCGCCGTTCGCAGCGGTGATGCGCAGGTGCTCGTCGGCGCGCTCCAGCCGCACGGGGTCGGCGCCGTCGAGCGACAGCCCGGCGGCGGTGTTGGTCCAGGTGCCGCTCAGGGTCTGGAACGCCGCGCCGCGTTCGCCTTCGGTCAGGGCCGCGGCGGTGTAGGTGCCGTCGGGTCGGAACAGGTAGTAGATGCGCCGCAGCGCCAGCGCCGCGTCGCCGGTGATCTCGATCGACTCGTAGAGGCCGTCGAGCACCAGCTCCGGCGCGGCGACGAACGGCAGCTCGGCGACGGGCCGCAGCACGGCGCGGTCCTCGGTGGCGACCACGTTGGAGGCGATGCAACCGGCCAGCAGGCCGGCGCAGAGCGCCGGCAGACACGATCCCGCCGTTCGCCTCACTTGCGGTCCCCCACCTGCACCCGGGCCCGCAGCGAGATCCAGATCACCACGTCGTCCTGCATGTTGATGACGCCGAGCTGGCTCGGCACCGGCACCTGGTAGTCGCTGAGCTTCAGCGGCGCCTGGCCGCTGACGACCACGCGGCGGCTCGCGTCGACCTCGACCGACACCGGCATGCGCAGGTCGCGGGTGACGCCGCGGATCTGCATCCGACCCTCGATCTCACCGCGCGCGGTCTGCCTGGCCACGTCGACGCCGCCGGCGGCCGGCACGAAGCGCTGGATCTCGAAGCGGATCTGCGGGTGTTCGGTGGTCGCCAGGTACTCGCGCATGTTCGCGTCGCGGCCGTCGACGCCGGTCACCAGCGAACCGGCCTCGCAGGTGACCTCGCCGCGCCAGGCGCCCTCCGGATCGTCGAAGTCGGCGGTGAACTGGCCCGCGACCTGCGACGTCACCCCCGAGAAGTCGTGCAGCGTGCTCTTGGCATCGAAGCCGACCCGGCACAGTTCCGGCACCAGCTGGTAGCGCTGCTCGCGATCGAACGCGAACGTCGTCGCCGGCAGCGAGAACGACAGGAAGCCGCCGGTCTTCGCCGGCGCCGCCTCGGCCGCCACCGGTGCCGGCGGCGCGACGACCGGTGCCGGCTCGGTCGCCGCCGTGGCGGCCGCCTCGGGCCGCGGCAGCAACTGCTGCTCGGCGCGCTGCAGGCTCGCCGCCTGCGCGTCGAGGCGCTGCCGCACCGCGGCCAGTTCGCGCGCCAGCGCCTGCACGTCGGCGTGGCGCGCCACCGCCCGTTCCTCGAGCGCGTTGCCGAGTCGCTCGAGGTTGGCGCCGAGCGCCGAGCGCAGTTCGGCCAGATCGCGTGCGACCACGCCGAGATCGTCGCGCAGCAGCACGACCGGTTCGGGTCCGGTGCTGGCCGCGTCGGCCTGGACCACGATGCGCACGCGGTCCTTGACCACGGTGAGCGCGAACGCCGCCAGACCGACCAGGCCCAGCACGAAGGCGACCCCCAACCACTGCAGCAACGTCCGCGTCATGACGCTCCATCATGCAACCGCCGGGCCCCGTTGGCGAACGCCGCCTGTGCGGACGGCCGCCCCGACGGCCGCGCGACGACCATGCAGCGCTTGCAACCACCCTGCCGACCGTGCACGTTCCGGCGCGCCGGGCGGCACCGCCGTTCGGTCGCCTGCTGATCCGCCGACCGAATGCCATGGCCCCGGAACTCCAACATGCAGCGCGGTCGCGGTAGCCGACTGCGCCTCGTCGCCTGGCTGCTGTGCCTCGGCGTCAGCGGGCTGCTGGCCTGGGCGCAGACCCGCCAGACCGTCGACGCGGGCAACCGCGCGCTGAAGGTCCCCGGCGGGCCCGAAGCCGCCCACCTCGCCGCCCTGGCCGAGATCGTGCCCGACGACGGCATGGTGCTGCTGGGATTCGAGGCCGGCGGCGACGTGCCGTTGCCGCCGGCGGACACGGCCGCCATCGCGGCCCTGTGCCAGCGCCTCGAGACCCTGCCGGGCGTCGCGACCTGCCGGATCCTGCCGGTGCGCCAGCCGGGCCTCACGCTGTGCGCCGTCGCCCTGCGCGGCGGCGATCCGGGCACCGCCGCCGAGACCGTCGCCGCGACGGCCCGCGGCGGCGCTCCCGCGTCGGTGCGGGTGGTGGCGACCGGCCTGCCGCTGATCGAGGCGCGCATCGCCGGCCGGGTGGCGGCGGAGCGCCAGCACATCGTGCCGTGGATCGTGGTCGCGCTGCTGCTGGCGGCGCTGCTGGTCTACCGCCACCTCGGCGTGGCCGCCGCCGCCCTGCTGCCGGCGTTGCTGGCCATCACCTGGACCAGCGGCCTGATCGCGCTGTCGGGGCAGCCGCTCGATCCGGTCGCGGCGCTGCTCGATCCCGTGCTGTTGACGATCGGCGTCGCCGCCAGCGTGCACTTCGTCGAGGCGTGGCGCCGCGGCCGCGCCGACGGCCTGACCCCGGACGCGGCGGCGCGCTTCGCCGCCGGCGAACAACGGCAGCCCGCGTTCCTCGCCACGGTGACGACGATGGTCGGCCTGCTGTCGCTGTGCACGAGCCAGGTGCCCGCGGTCGTCGACTTCGGTCTGCACGCGGCCTTCGGCGTCGCCCTGGTGCACCTGTTCACGTTCGCGCTGCTGCCCGCCTGGCTGCCGTTCGCGGCGCGCGCGGCGCGCGCGCCGACGGCGACCGGTGCGCGCCTGTCCGCGTGGCCGGCATGGATCGACCGCCGGCGCGGCCGGTGGCTCGCGACGACCGCCCTGCTGACCGTCGCGGGCCTCGTGGCGCTGCCGGGCCTGCGCGCCGACAACGACCCGCTCGCCATGCTGCCCGCGAACGAGGACGTGCGGCGCGACCACGACGAACTCGCCGCGCGCCTCGGTGGCGTCGAGGTGTTCCACCTGCTCCTGCCGGCGCGTTCGCCGGGCACCGAACCGGCGCGGCTGCTGCCGTTCCTGGCGGCGCTGCAGCAGCGCCCCGGCATCGCGGGGCTGGCCGGGCCGGTGCTGCGCGGCGACGCCGGCGACCTCGCCGCGCCGCTGCTGCTGCAGCCGGCGGGCAGCGCGGTGCGCGAACCGCTGTTCGCGGCGATCGAGCAGACGGCGCGCGTGCTCGGCCTCGACGGCCTGGTGCCCACCGGCGCCGCCGTGCAGATCGCCCGCGACTCGGTGCTGCTGATGCGCGGACTGCTCGGCAGCCTGTGGCTGACGCTGGCGCTGCTCGGGGTCGGCCTGTGCATCGGCCTGCGGTCGCTGCGCCTCGGTCTGCTCGGCATGGTGCCCAACCTGCTGCCGTGCGTCTGGGTCTACGGGGCGATCGCGTGGCTCGATCGACCGGTCTCGGTGGCGACCGCCATGATCGCGTGTACGATGCTCGGCCTGATCGTCGACAACACGCTGCACCTGCTGCACCACTATCGGCACGAACGCATGAGCGCGTCGGCGGCCGCCGCGACGGCGCAGGCGATGCAGCGCTGCGGTCGCGGCATGCTGCTGTCGAGCCTGCTGCTGCTGATCGGCTTCTCGGTGACGACGACGAGCCGCCTGTCGACGACGGTCGAGTTCTCGCTGCTGGCGTGCTCGACGATCGCGGCGGCGCTGTTCAGCACCGTGGTGGTGCTGCCGCTGCTGCTGACGCACCGGCGCGGGAGACCCGATGCAGTGTGACGTGCTCGTGGTCGGCGCCGGTCCGGCCGGCAGCGCGCTGGCCAACCAGCTGGCACGCGCGGGGTTCGACGTCGTGCTGACCGACCGCAAGGCGTTCCCGCGCGAGAAGCCGTGCGGCGAGTTCCTGAGCCCCGAGTGCACGCCGTACCTGGCCGCGCTCGACCTGCAGGAACCGCTGGCGGCGCTGGGCCCGCGGCTGGTGCGCGGCATGTCGCTGCACGGCCACGGCGTGCAGGCGCTCGGGCGCTTCCGGCCGGTCGGCGCCCACGGCGCGACCGCGGCGAGCGGGTTCGGCATCCGGCGCACGCGGTTCGACCAGCTGTTGCTGGACGCCGCGGTGTGCGCCGGCGTGCGCTGGCTGCCGCGCCACGACTGCCTCGCCCTGCAACGCGACCAGCGCGGTCGCGTCGTCGGCGCCGAACTGCGCGATGCAGCCGGCGCGCCGCAGGCGTGGCGCGCGCGCTGGGTCGTCGGCGCCGACGGGGTGCACTCCCGCGTGGCGCGTGCGCTCGGCGTGCAGCGGCCGACGCCGTGGCTGGACCAGTTCGCGCTGGTCGCACACTACGCCGACGTCGCGCCGCGGGCGACGGCGGAGGTGCACCTGTTCCCCGGCGGCTTCTTCGCGGCCACGACCGTCGACGCGAGCGTGTTCAGCGTGAACCTGATCGTGCCGCGTCGCACGCTGCGCGACCGTGGCAGCGCCGACTGGGACCAGTTCGTCGCCGGCCACTTCGACCGCGCCCCGGCCTTCGGCCAGCGCCTGGCGGGCAGCCGTCGCACGACCCCGTGGCGCGGCATCGGCCCGCTCGCCTACACGACCAGGCGGCAGGTGTTCGCCGGCGCGGCGCTGGTCGGCGACGCCTGCGGCTACGTCGATCCGCTGACCGGCGAGGGCATCTACTTCGCGCTGTTCGGCGCCCGCGCGCTCGCCGAAGCGCTCGGCGCGGCGCTGCACGACCCCGCACGCGCGCCTGTGGCGCTGGCAGCCTACGCCCGGCGCCGCCGCCGCGAAGTCGGGCCGCGGCTGTGGGCCGCAGCCGCGCTGCAGCGGGCCTTGCGCCACCCGTGGCTGGTGCGCGCCTTCCTGCAGCGCGCCGCACGCTGGCCCGCGCTCGCCGACCTGATGGTGACGCTGACCGGCGATGCCGTGCATCCGCGCGACCTGCTGCGACCCTCGTTCTGGCGCTGCTTCCGGGCGGCGACGCCATGAACCGGGCCTGCCTCGACGTGCGCATCTGGGGCCCGTTCGTCGTCGCGGCCGCGGCGGTGCTGCTGCGCGGCTCGACCGACCCCGGCGCGCCGGCCACGACGACGGCCCGCGCCGTCGAGCTGCCGCTGCTGCACGGCCTGCCCGAACCGCGCGGCGACGCCGTCTACCGGCTGGATCCCGATCGCTCTTCGGTGCGGCTGCGCATCGGAGCCGACGGCAGCGAACGACTGCTGGCATGCGGACGCTGCGCCGGACGACTGTCGATCCGGGACGGCGGCGCCGCGCGCGAACTCGAACTCGAATGCGACCTCGCAGCGCTGCAGCCGGTCGACCCGGCGCAGCCACCGGGCGCGCCGCTGCCGTCGCCAGAGGCCACCGGCGCCCGCCAGCTCGCGGTGCGCGCGACGCTGCAGCACGGTGCCGCGACCGAGCTGCCGGGGGTCGTCCGCCAGCAGTGGTCGGGTTCGGTGCGGCTGGCCGCGCGCGAGGTCGCGCCGGCGATCGAACTGTGGCAGGTCTCGCTGCCCGGACAGCCGCTGCGCCTGCAGGGCCACGCCGTGCTCGCCGGCGCCACCTTCGGACCACCTTCGCGCAGCTGGCTCGGCCTCGCGCAGGACTCCGAGGTCGTCGTCCTCGGACTCGACCTCGCCTGGCGGCGCCAGCGCGGCAACTGACCTGCCCCGGCCCGGCGCGGCGGCGCACCGGCTCGCTGCACGCGACGCTGGCACTGGCGTTCGTGCCGCTGCACCGCGTCGCCTCCGCCGGACGGCCCGACTCAGCGACACCGCAGCCGTGCGGACGCGGTCTCCGAGGCCTGCAACCTCGGTGCGACCCGGCCGCTCGCCGCGGAGCTGCGGCGCAGAGCGTCGTCAGCCAAAGCACGGGCGGGCTTGGCCGCCGTTCTCGCGCGCTGCCTAGTAGCCCATGACCGCGCTGACGCTGTTGCTGGTCGTCACGCCCAGTTGGTTCGAGAAGTCGAGCACGCCGAGCTGGGCGATCAGCGGCACGCCGAGCAGCGACGGATCTTCGCCGAGCGGCAGCGGCACCGCGGCCATGCCCGCGGCGTCGGCGAGCAACGGCAGCAACGCGATGTAGTCGACGTCGAGGAAGCACCCGGATGCGCCGAAGTTGGTCAGGTCGACGCTGACCTGTGTGATGCCCACCGCGTGCGCGACGACGGCGTTGCTGCCGAGCCCGCTGCCCAGCAGCGAATAGGTGCGGCCGATCACCGGGCGCTCGAGCGCGAGCGGCGCGCCCGGCCCGATGCTGGTGCGCAGCAGATCGAGCATGCGACCCCCGCAGCCACCGGCGTTGGTCGCCGCGTCGGCGGCCAGCACGCGCCGCAGGTCGAGGTAGTAGCTGCCGGCGATGCTGTCCTGCCAGCCGCGCACGGCGACCTGGTAGCTGCCGGCCGGCAGACGCACGACCAGCTCCGCATCCCAGACCCCGTAGTCGGTGCCGGCGAACGCCGCTGCGAGCAGGGTCGGCGGCGCGCCGTCGCCGTAGAGGTAGAGCACCGGGTCGTCGGCGCGCGGCGTGCTCGGGTGGCCCGCCGTCGCGTCGACGCGCACCCGCAGCACGTTCGGCTGCAGCAGCGTGAAGCGGTAGAAGTCCCAGTCGCCGCCCGGTCCGGTGGAGGTCAGCGTGCCGGTGCAGCGCGAGGGCACCGGCACCGTGGTCGGCGTGCCGCCGCTGCGCGGGTCGTTGTTCTCGGGGCCCTCGCCGACCAGTGTCGCGCCGGTCGCGCCCGGCAGCGGCGCGCAGCGCAGGTCGAGCAGGTAGGAGCCGGTCGGCGCCGCCTGGGCACCGCGCTCGACCGCCAGCAGGTAGCTGCCCGCCGCGAGTTCCGGCGCGTGCAGCCGCGAGTAGAAGCCGGCGCCGATGCCGTCGTCGTTGGTGCGCAGCGGCGCGCCACCGGCGTCGAGCAGGGTCAGGATCGTGTCACCGATCTGGGTGCCCATGCCCGGCATCGTCTCGGCGAACAGTTCGGCCGGTGCGGTCAACGTGAACGACCACCAGTCGACGTCGACCGTCGTGCCGAGCGTGCCGCTGCCCTCGCCGCCGCACGGCAACGCCGTCGCCGTGCCGACCGAGCTGTTGGGCTCGGTGCCCTCGGGCACCTGCTG
>JAEUHS010000089.1 GCA_016794035.1 Planctomycetota bacterium | reverse complement strand
GCGCCCATTGGCTCCATCAAGCACTACCCGGCTCGGTGCGCGCCACCGATCTCAAGGGACGCCGAAGTCGCCAGGTAGCCGCGCGCCAACTTCAAACCGAGGGATGGCGCGCGGCTCGCTACCCGTGGCGCAGCCTCCTAGGGAACGTGCGGGGTAGCGGCTGCGCCCGCCCATGCTGGAGCTGACGGCGCTGTGCGCCGCAGCTCAGCGGCGAGAGGCTCGGTCGCAGGGACGTTCCATGCCGCGGGGGTCGTGTCGTGCCGATGGAACACCACGGAACCTCAGACCGTCGCCAGCACGACCTTGAGCGGCGGTCGGCCATCGAACGACGGGAAGTCGTCGTCGACCGCGATCGGCTCGAGCGAGCGCAGCGGTCGGCCCGCCTTCTCGGCGCTCTTGCGCAGCACCTGGTGCCAGTCGCTCTCGGCGACCTCTGGCACGTGGTTGGTCGCCAGCACGGCGCCGCCCGGTGCGAGCGCCAGCAGGCACGGCTTCCACAGCGACGGATAGTCGCGCACGACGTCGACGGTGCCGAAGCGGCTGCGGGCCAGGCGCGGCGGATCCAGCACGATCAGGTCGAACGGCTGCGCGTCGATGCGCACGAACGGCACGTGCCTGCCGCGGCGCTGCACCGGCTGGCCGGCCAGCTGCCGCAGCACCGGCAGGCAGTCGGAATGCAGGGTCGTGAAGCGATCGGCCGCGATGCCGTTCGCGGCCGCGTTGCGCCGGCCGACCTCGAGCGCGCTCTGCGCGAAGTCGACGTTCTGCACGGTTGCGGCCCCGGCGACGGCGGCGGCGACGCCGACGCCGCAGGTGTAGGCGAACAGGTTCAGCACGCGCCGGCCCGTGGCGAGTCCGCGCACGGCGCGGCGACCGGCGCGCAGGTCGAGGAACAGCCACGGATCCTGGCCGCGGTGCCGCGCCTGCACCACGAAGCGCACCGGGCCCTCGCGGCAGACGTGCTCGGCCAGGGCCGTGGCCGTCGGTTCGTGGTCGGCGACGTGCGCCGCGGACGGCGCGCCGCGATGGTTGTGCACGATCTCGAGGTCGAGCCCGGTGGCGTCGCGCACCGCGGCGCAGAGGCCGTCGATCACGGCGCCGGGCAGCGGGTCGCGGAAGGTCTGCGCCAGCAGCAGCGGCCCGTAGCGGTCGAGCGTCAGCCCCGGCGCCCCTTCGGCGATGCCGTGCAGCAGCCGGTAGCAATCGGTGCCGTCGGCGTGCAGCCGGGTCAGCAGGTCGTGGCGCCGTTCGATGGCGCGCGCGGCGATCGTCGCGAGGGGATGCAAGGTCGGTGGGTGGCAGGAGGGTGCAGCGGGCCCCGGGCGCAGACGGCACTTGCAGTCCCGGACCGGCAGGGTACGGCTGGCGCGCATGGCGAACGACAAGAACCTCGAAGCGCTGCGCAAGGTGTTGCGCGCCCGGCTGCGCAGCGAACAGGACGTGCTCGTGGGCAAGGACGACCTGCGCCTGCTGCTCGACGAGTTCGGCCGGCTGCAGCAGAGCAACGACCGGCTGCGGCGGCAGAACCGCCGCGTGCGGCTGCGGCTGCAGCGGGCCGGTCTCGAGGACGATGCGCCTGTCGACGAGACGACCGGCGACGGCGAGACGGCGCCATGACCCGCGTGCTGCTGGTGCACTGGCACGAGGCCGAGTGTGCGGAGCGGGCCGCACGGCTCGCCGCGCTGGGTTTCGACACCGCTTCGCACTGGCGGCAGGACGACGGCGGCAGCCTGACCCGCGCGCTGGCCGCGGACCCGCCGGCCGCGGTCGTGATCGACCTCGGCCGGCTGCCGTCACACGGCCGCGCGGTCGCCACGTGGCTGCGCGGCCGCAAGGCGACGCGCGGCGTGCCGATCGTGTTCGTGCCCGGCGACGTCGAGAAGACCGCGCGGTTGCGGCAGGCGTTTCCCGATGCGGCCTTCGCGCCGTGGTCGCGGCTGCGGCCGGCGCTGAAGCGCGCG
>JAEUHS010000040.1 GCA_016794035.1 Planctomycetota bacterium | reverse complement strand
GGGCGGCAGCACCGCACGCCGCGCGGCGATCGCACCGCCGGCGGGGCCGATCGCCGCGTCGATCCGGAACGCGTCGTCGGCGACGACACCCTGCACCAGCGCGAGGTAGCGCTTCTCGACCAGGCCGGCCGCGAACTGCGGTTGCAGCGCGCGCACCGCCTCGGCGTGGCGCGCCAGCAGCAGCACGCCCGTCGTCTCGCGGTCGAGCCGGTGCACGAGGTGCAGCGGCGCGGTCGCCGCGCAGCGCCGTTCGAGTTCGTGCAGGAACGTGTTCTGCACGAACGCGCCGTCGCGGTGCGCGACCAGGTGGGGTGGCTTGTCGACCGCGACCAGGTCGGCGTCGTCGTGCAGGATCGGCAGCACCAGTTCGGGCCGCGGCGGTGGGGGTGCGGGCGTGAACGTGACGTGGTCGCCGGCCCGCAGCACGTCGTCGGGGTGCGCGCGTTCGCCGTTCTTCTGCACGCGCCCCACGGCGAAGTGTTCGCGCCAGCCCGCCGCATCGAAGTAGGTGAAGCGCTCTGCCAGCCAGTCGAGCGCGGTCGAGCCAGCGGCGGTGGGCGGAACCCGCGATTGCAGGCTGCTGCTCATTCGGGTCGCAGCGTCACCCGGAAGCTGCCGCCGTTCTCGCCGACGTCGATCGTGTCGGGTGCGCACCGCAAGGTCGTCGAGCCGTCCCCCGACCAATGGCGGCCCGACAGGTCGTAGCTGCCGGGTGCGGGCAGCCGGAGATGGGCTGTGCCGTGGCGCAGCTGGACCGACACGTAGCCCGTGCCGAACACATCGAGACTCGTGCCGCCGCCAGCGGGCAGGTCCGCGAGCGTGCACTCCAGGGTGACTGGGATGCCTGGCTCCAGGGTGACCTCAGTGTCCGCGTGCACACCCCGCACGATCCGGTCGCGGTAGCCGGGGACCCGCACCCACAGGTCGACCGGGGCGTCGGTGAGCACGAGGAAGGTCCGTTCGTCGAACGGCGCGGCGTCGTTGAGCCCGAGCAAGGACCGTTGCTCGAACGGCGCGGCGTCGCGGGCCACGTGGTCGTCGAGCAGCTTGACCTGCGTTGGCTCGTAGGCAACGCCCTCGGACTCCTGCGCCGCGGGCACGCGGATGTGCAACGGGCGCAGGTCGGGCAGCTCGATGCGCTGCAGCCGCACGTCGTGCTGTTCGCCCTTGCCGACCACGACGTTCGGAATCTTCAACAGCCACGGACCCTCCTGCCCGTGCACACGCAGTTCGTGGCGGCCGGTCGCGGTCTCCCAGCGACAGGTCAGCAGGCGCCCGTCGAACGAGCGCTCGACAGGGGTGCGGTCCGTGTCCGCAGCCACGTCGTGCGGCACGGGGCGCAGCGCCATCGCCACCTCGCGCGACGCCACGGCGAAACTCGCGGTGACCGTGGCCTCGTAGTCCGGTTCGAGTGCCACGTGCAGGTGTTGCTGCCCGCGGCGGAACGGGATCGCAGTGATGTGCTGGTGGCGGCCCGACTGCACCTGGAGCTGCAGCGACTCGCCGGCGGCCGTGCCACGGACCTCGAACGACCCGTCGGCCCGGATCGTCGCGATCGGTGGCGGGTCGAGGTCGAAGGGGCGGGAGTGCACCGTGCGGACCACCTTCAGGCCGACGCTCTCGAGATGCGCCGAAGTGTCCACGCGGCCGGCGACCAGCAGCGGTAGCTCCTCGTCGCGCGCCATCGCAACCGTGCCGAGGTCCAGTTCGCCGGTCGTGGTCGGGGTGCCGCGCCACACCGCCCGCAGGCCGGTCGGGCGCCGTCGGTCGTCGATGGACTCGATCGTGAGTTGGCCCTTCTCGCCGGGGCTGCGGCCATGCACGCGGAATCGTCCCTCGTCGTCGGTGGTGGCCGTGGCGGCGCCGAATTCGGAGCTGTCGGTGATCACCTGCACGCGTGCGCCCCGCAGCGGTGTGCCGTTGTGCTCGAGGCGTCCGGTGATCACCGGACATGGGTCGGCGCGCAGCGTGACGCGAACGGTCTCACCGGCACGGGTCGGACCGGCGAACTCGAGTGGTTCCTGGGCCAGCAGCGGCGTCCAGGTTCGGCACGCCTGGCCGAGTGCGACCACCGGGCATGTCACGACGCCGCCGTCGCGTGGCCGGTCGACCCAGAACCGGTCGTCGCCGGCCTGCACGATCAGCATCCCGCGTGTCATCGGCTCGCCGTCGGCCTCGACGGTCGCCACCTCGATGCAACCGAACGCGGCGAGCTGCAGCGTCACGGGCTCCGCCGGCAGATGGTTGGCGTCGAGTTCCACCGCCGGCGCGGCAGCGAGCTCGCTGGTGGAGACTGTCAGCGGCCGCACGCCATCGCGTTCTTCGATGTCCGCGATCCACTGCTGTGCGTGCTCGAACCGGACCTCGCCGTTACCGCCCGTGCGGCCCTGTTCGATGCGAACGATGGCCTCCGGGTGGAGTTGCTGTGGCGGACCATGCAACCAGACCCCGACCTCCGGTGCCGGCTTGCCTTCGCCGTCGACCACACGCACGACGAATGTCTGGTCCCGCTGTAGTTGGATCGTGTGCAGCGACCCGGGCGGTGCCGTCGCCGGCACGTCGATGCGGCCCCACTGCGCGCCGTGGCGCGCCGCGATCGGCACCCGGTCGAGCTCTACGGGCGGCCATGGCACCGACGCGGTCGCGTCGGCTCCCGCTGGGAAGGACGACCATTGCGTCGCCGGCGTCGGGTCCGACAACTCGAAGCGATCGAGGCCGGGCCCGACCCGCACCTCGGCACCGACCGCGGGTGTGCCGTCGGCCAGCAGCACGCGCACCGCGAGCGTACCCGATAGCGACCGCATCGAGGCACTCGGGTCGCGGGTCAGCAGCCACACGCACGTGCCCAGCACCAGCACTGCGGCGATCCCCGTGCGTACGACGCCCGTCGACATCCGCGCATGGTAGCGTCGCCTCGCACCCTTGCACCGACCGCCGTAGAGTCGCCGCGCCATGCACGCCGTCGCTTCGCTCTCGGTGCCGTTCGTCCTCGCCGCCGCCGTTCTGGCCCAGGTTCCCGACGCCGATGCCGCACCTTCACCGCAGCCGTTCGCGCCGGGGGTCACCTACGACCCGGCGATCCCGACACTCGAGACCGTGAACGGCCACGCGCCCGGCGTCGAGATCTCGGCGCACGCCGACGTCGAACGCTACCTGCACGCGCTCGCCGCCGCCTCGCCGCGCCTGCGGCTGGTCGAGTACGGCCAGAGCTGGGAAGGCCGCAAGCTCTGGTACGCGATCGTCGCCAACGAGCGCAACCTCGCGCGGCTGGCGGCGATCCAGGCCGACATGCAGCGGCTCGCCGACCCGCGCGGCCTCGCCGACGCCGACGCGACTGCGCTGGGGCGCGACCTGCCGGCGGTCGGCTGGCTCGCCAACTGCGTGCACGGCGACGAGCCGTCCGGCACCGACGCGGCGCTGTTCGTGCTCTACCACCTGCTCGCGGCGCAGAACGACCCGGTGGTCGACAAGGTGCTGGCCGAATGCGTCGTGCTGGTCGATCCGCTGCAGAACCCCGACGGCCGCGACCGCTTCGTGCACAGCACGCGCGCGGCGCGCGGTCGCTTCCCCGACGCGACGCCGCTCGGCGCCGAACACAGCCAGCCGTGGCCCGGCGGCCGCGTCAACCACGCGCTGTTCGACATGAACCGTGACTGGTTCGCGCTGTCGCAGCCGGAGACGCAGGCGCGCGTGCGGGCCTTCCTCGACTGGTGGCCGCTGGTCTACGTCGACCTGCACGAGATGGGCGGCAACGCGAGCTACTACTTCCCGCCGCCGGCGGCGCCGGTGCACAGCGAGATCACCGCGGGCCAGCGCGCGTGGCTGCAACGCTACGGCCAGAACAACGCCCGCTGGTTCGACCGCTTCGGCTTCGACTACTTCACGCGCGAGGCCTACGACTCGTTCTACCCCGGCTACGGCGAGGGCTGGCCGACGTTCCAGGGCAGCGTCGGCATGACGTTCGAGATGGCGAGCGCGCGCGGCATCGTCTACCGCCGCTCCGACGACAGCCTGCTGTGGTATCGCGACGGCGTGCACCGCCACTTCACCGCGTCGATGGCGACGCTGGAGACGCTGGCGAACGGCCGCGAGGCGGCGCTGCAGTCGTTCGTCGCGCACCGCCGCGCCGGCATCGAGCGCGGCCAGGACGGCGCGGTCAAGGAGTACGTGTTCCCCGACCGCGGCGATCGCACGCGGCTCGCTCGGCTCGCGAACCTGCTGCTCGCGCAGGGCATCGAGGTGCAGCGCGCGACCGGCGAACTGCGCGCGTCGGCGGTGCCGCTCGGCGGCGGCGAGGCCAGCGAGCGGACGTTCGCGGCCGGCGCCTACGTGGTGTCGATGTCGCAGCCGGCGAGCACGCTGGCGCACGTGCTGCTGCAGCCGCACTTCGACATGGATCCGGAGTTCCTCGCCGAGCAGAAGCGGCGCGAGGCGCGGCGTCTGGACACCGAGTTCTACGACCTCAGCGCGTGGGCGCTGCCGCTGCTGTTCGGCGTCGAGGCCTGGACCACGAGCACGCCGGTCACCGGCGAACGGCGGGCGCTGCGCGCCGGCGAGGCGACGACGGATGCCGCGCCGCTGCGCGAGCAGCCGCCGACGGTCGCCTACGTGGTCGCCTGGGGCCAGAACGGCGCCGCCGCGCTGCTGTGCGAACTGCTGCGCCTGGGCGTGAAGGCCCGCTGCATCGACCGCCCGTTCACGCTCGACGGCACCGAGTACCCCGCCGGCAGCTACGTGATCCGCGTGCAGGACCAGCCTGCCGACCTGCACGCGCGCCTCGGCGCACTCGCGCGCCTGCACGGCGTGACGCCGTACTGCGCCGACAGCTCGTGGGTCGACCGCGGCCCGAACTTCGGCAGCAACCACTCGCTGGCGCTGAAGGTGCCGCGCGTGCTGCTGGCGTGGGACCGGCCGGTCAACGCCAACTCCGCCGGCTGGGTGCGCTACCTGCTCGAGCAGCGCTACGGCGTGCCGGTGACGCCGGTGCGCACGCAGCAGCTCGACGACGTCGAACTCGACCGCTTCACGGTGCTGATCCTGCCCGAAGGTGGCGGCTACGCCGCCGTGCTCGGCAAGCGCGGCGCCGAGGCGATCAGGGGCTTCGTCGAGCGCGGCGGCGTGCTGATCACGCTCGGTTCGGCGACGCGCTGGCTCACCGACAAGGACGTGGGCCTGCTGGCCAGCGAGGCCGAGCCGCGGCAGCGACCGGACGGCGACAAGCCGAAGGACGCGACGCCGAAGGACGCGACGCCGAAGGACGGCGAGCCCGAGGCCGACGCGCCGAAGACCGCGGGCAAGGACCGGCCGCCGGAGCCGTTCGACTACGACCAGGCGATCCGCCCCGACAAGGAGTCGCCGCCGAGCACGCCCGGCGCGATCCTGCAGGTGACGATCGACCCCGACCACTGGCTCGGCTTCGGCTACCACGGCACCGCCAGCGTCGTGCACGACGGCAGCAACATCCTGACGCCGGTCAAGCTCGACCGCGGCACCAACGTCGCGATCTACGCGCCGGCCGAGCACCTGGTCCAGGCCGGCTTCGTCTGGGACGAGAGCCGCCGCCAGCTGCCGCAGAAGGCGTTCCTGGTGCACCAGCCGTTCGGCCGCGGCCACGTGGTCGCGTTCGCCGAGGACCCGAACGTGCGCGCGTTCGCCGACGGCCTGAACCTGCTGCTGCTGAACGCGGTCGTGCTGACGGCGGGACGGTGAGCGTGCATGCGGGGCGACGAGCGGCGATGATCCGCCGGCCGTGACCACCGTCGCCGACGCGAACCAACGCCCGAACACGCACACCGGCATCGCGGTCGTCGCCGTCGTGATCGCGGTGGCGCTGCTGGCGATCAAGTTCTGGGCCTACGCGATCACCGGCTCGCAGGCGATCTTCAGCGACGCGCTGGAGTCGATCGTCAACGTCGTCGCCGGCGCGTTCGCGCTCGGTGTGCTGGCCTACGCCGGGCGGCCGGCGGACCGCGACCACCCGTTCGGTCACGGCAAGATCGAGTTCGTGTCGGCGGCGTTCGAGGGCGGGCTGATCTTCTGCGCGGCGGTCGTGATCCTGTGGCAGGCCGGCGAGGCGCTGTTCGAGGGCGCGACGCCCAGGCAGCTCGACTTCGGCCTCGTGCTGACGGTCATCGCCGGGGTCGCCAACGGGCTGCTCGGCCTGTTCCTGGTCCGCTACGGCAGGCGACATCATTCGGCGGCGCTCGAGGCCGACGGGCACCACCTGCTGTCGGACTTCTGGACCAGCGTCGGCGTGATCGTCGGCCTGCTCGCCGTGCGCCTGACCGGCCTGGCCTGGCTCGATCCGGTCGCGGCGGCCGTGGTGGCGCTGCTGTTGCTGCTGACCGGCTGGCGGCTGGTGCGGCGCGCGATCGGCGGCCTGCTCGACGAAGAGGATCCGATGCTGCTGCGCCAGCTCGTCGCCGTGCTGACGCCGCACGTGCGCGACGGCGTGATCCGCCTTCACCACCTGCGCGCGATCCGTTCGGGCCGTTTCCGTCACATCAGCGCGCACCTCGTGGTGCCCGAGTTCTGGAGCGTCGAACGTGCGCACGACACCGCCGAGGCGCTCGCCGCCAGCGTGCTGGCCGAGCTGCCCGGCGATGGTGACATCGACTTCCACGCCGATCCGTGCGAACGCGCCTACTGCCGCATGTGCAACCTCGAGGCGTGCTCGGTGCGCCAGCAGCCGTTCGACGGCGTGCAGCCGCTGACGGTGGACGAGGTGGTGCGGCCGGATCCGGACGTGCGCTGGCGCTGACCGGCTGGCGCTCGCGACGCGGCGCAAATAAAACCCGTCGCGGACCGTCGAACGCGCGCCGCATGCCACCCACGCCCCACACCGCCACCGTCACCTTCTGCCGCAGGGTGGCGGTCGGGGCGTTCGCGGCGGGCGCGCTGCGCGCCCTGCTGGTGGCGTCGGTCGCGGCGGCGGCCGTGCTGCTGGGCCTGCGGCTGTTCGGGCGGCATGCGGCGCCGCAGCCGGCGTGGGCGTTCGCGGCGGCGCCCGTGCTGGCGTTCGGCTGGTGGAACGCGCGCCGCCAGCGGCTCGGTCGCGCGGCCGCGGCGGCGCACCTCGACCGGCGGCTCGGGCTCGGTGGCCTGCTGATCTGCCGCGACGAGGGCGTCGAACTGGACGCGCCGCAGCAGCGACAGCTCGCGGCGGGCCTGGTGGCCCTGCCGACCGCGCTGCCGCGCATCCGCTGGCGCGCGCTGCTGCCGTGGCCGGCGGCGGCGCTGCTGCTCGCCGCCGGCATCGCGCTGCTGCCGCCGCCGCCGGCCCCGCCGCTGCCGCTGTCGCAGTCCGCCGCCGCGGCCGAGCTCGACCGGCTGCAGGAGCGCATGCGCGACCTGTTCGCGCGCGGCGAGGTGCCCGCGGACACCCGGCACGAACTCGAACGGACGCTGCAGGAGCTGCAGCACGAGCTCGCGGCGGCCGACGTGCCGCAGTGGCGCGACCTCGACGAACTCGAACGCCGCCTCGACCGCGAAGGCCTGCTGCAGGCCGCGGCCGCCGAGGCGCCGGCGCAGGCCGGCCCGGTGTCGACGCCGGGGGCGCCGACCGACCCGCTGACGCCGGCCGCGCTCGCCGCCGCCGCCGAGGCGCTGGCCGCGGTGGGCCGCCTCGACGGGCTGCCGGCCGAGCTGCAGGCGATGCTGCAGCAGGCGCAGCGCGACGGTGCGTTCGCGGCCGACCTGCTGCCGCAGGACGCCGAGGCACTGCGCCGGCTCGCCGCGGCGATGGCCGCGGCGGCGCAGCAGCCCGGCGCGCTGCAGGACCTCGCCGCGCTCGGCGGCGACAAGCTCGCGGACCTGCGCGACGTGCTGTCGCAGTTCGGCGGCGGTTCGGCGCCCGGCGAGGGCGGCAGCGACGTGGGCGGCGAGGGCGAGGGTGCCGGGCGCGGCGGCGTCGACCGCGGGCCCGGCCACGCGGCGCTGGCGCTGACCGAGGCCGCGGCGGGCGGCGCCGACGGCGCGATGCCGCTGCCGCCGGGCCAGCCGGTGCCGACCGAATGGGTGCCGCTCGGCAGTCGCCGCATCGAGCCCGAGACGGCGCCGGTGGCGAACACCGGTGGCGGCGGTCAGGGCGCATCCGGCCTCGGCGGCGCGTCGTGGCAGCTGCAACTCGCGCCGCGCCATCGGGCGATCGTGCGGCGCTACTTCGACGCCGGCGCGCCGGCCAACGGCGAGGACAAGCGATGACGACGATGATGACGGCGGCCGAGGTCGATCGCGCGCGCACCCTGCTCGGGGCCGTGCGGGACGGTTGCAACGCGGTGCTGCTCGGCCAGGACGAACTCGTCGACCTGGCGATGATCGCGTTGTGCGCGCGCGGCCACCTGCTGCTCGAAGGCCTGCCCGGTCTCGGCAAGACCGAGCTGGTCAAGGCGCTCGGCCGGCTGCTCGGGCTGACGTTCCGCCGCGTGCAGTTCACGCCCGACCTGTTGCCCGGCGACATCACCGGCGGCCCGATCCTGCAGGAGCGCGAGGGCGAGAAGGTGTTCGTGTTCCAGCCGGGTCCGCTGTTCGCGAACCTGGTGCTGGCCGACGAGATCAACCGCGCGTCACCGAAGACGCAGTCGGCGCTGCTCGAGGCGATGCAGGAGCACGCGGTCACCGTGCTCGGCGAGACGCACGCGCTGCCGCGGCCGTTCTTCGTGCTGGCGACGCAGAACCCGATCGAACTCGAAGGCACCTATCCGCTGCCCGAGGCGCAGCTCGATCGCTTCCTGTTCAAGGTCGAGGTGCCCGGCGTCTCGGCCGACGTGATGACGCAGATCCTGACCAGCCGCCGCCGCGGCCAGCCGCCGGCCGCCGCGGTGGCGCTGTCGGCGGCCGAGCTCGACGAGCTGTTCGCGCTGGTCGATCGGGTGTTCCTGCCGCAGGCGGTCGCCAGCTACGTCGCGCGCCTGGTCGCCGCGACCCATCCGCAGCGCGCCGAGAGCCCGGCCGAGGTGCAGCAGGCGGTGCGCTACGGCGCGTCGCCGCGCGCGGCGATCGCGATCGGCGAGGCCGCCCGCGCGGCGGCGTTGCTGGCCGGCCGGCCGAACGTCGACTTCGCCGACGTGCAGCGCGTGGCCGTGCCGGCGCTGGCGCACCGCCTGGTGCTGCAGCACACGGCGGTCGTCGGCGGCACGACCGCGACGGCGCTGGTGCGCACGCTGCTCGAACGCGTGCCCGCGGTCGGCCGGCCGCTGCCGGAGGCCGTGCAGTGACGCGCGCCGCGCGGCTGCTGGCCCTGCTGCTGGTGGCGCTGCCGGGCATCGGCGGCGCCGCGCGCGCCCAGGAACGCTCGGTCGTGCACGCGGTCGACGGCCGCGAGGTCGCCGCGGTGCGGGTGGCCGCGTTCCCGGGCGCGTCGCTGGCCGGGGGGCTCGGCTTCCTGCTGATCAGCGCCGAGAACCGCGACGCCGCCGCGCACGTCGTGGTCGTCGACGTCGCGAGCCACCCGTGGGGCAGCAGCAGCATCGCGGTGCGCCGCGAACTGCGGCTCGGTCCGCACGAACTCGGCCGCTGCTTCCTGCCGCTGCCGACCACGTCGGACAGCGGCTTCGAACTCGACGTCGCCGTCGACGGCACCACGTATCCCGGTTCGATCAGCGGCACGCGGCACGATGGCGTCGTCGGCCTGCTGGTGTCGGCGCGCAGCGACACCGAGCCGTGGGGGCTGACGGTGGTGCAGTCGATCCAGCGCGTCGCCAAGCCGCCGGCGACGGTGGCGCTGGTGGCGCCCGAGGACCTGCCCGCCGACTGGCGGCTGTTCACCGGCTTCCACGCGGTCGTCGTCGACGGCCGCGCCCGGCTCGCCGACGAGGTGCAGACCGCGCTGGTGCGCTTCGCGACCAGCGGCGGCACGGTCGTGGTCGGCAACCCGGACCGCCTGCCGCCCGGCGACCTGCGCGCCCGCTGCCTCGCCGCCGATGCCGCGGGCGTCGTGCGTTGCGGCCTCGGCCACTGCGTCGTCGTCGCCACCGAGGGCGACACCACCGAACTGCGCGAACGGCTGGCGGCGCTGCCGCGCCCGGGCACCAGCGGCTGGCCGGCGCCGGTGGCGCTGCTGCACGAGCAGGTCGTGCCGGGCCTCGGCGCCGCGCCGGTGCTGGTGTTCCTGGTCGTGATCCTGGTGTTCGCGTGCGTCGCCGGGCCGCTGAACTTCCTGCTGCTGCGCCGCTGGCGCCGACCGCTGCTGGTGCTGGTCACGGTGCCGGCCTGCGGGCTCGGCACCACGTTGCTGATGCTCGGCTACGGGCTCGTGCACGACGGCCTCGGCGTGCGCGGCGTCGTGCGCAGCTGGACCCTGCTCGACCAGGAACGGCACGAAGCGACCAGCCTCGCGGCCCGCACGCTGTTCGCCGGCCTGTCGCCCGATGCGCTGACGGTCGCGCCCGACGGCATGCTGCTGGCGCCGCGCGCGACGTTCCGCGACGACCGCCGCAACCCCGACCGCTGGCAGTTCGATCCGGTGCAGAGCGTGCTCGACGGCGGCGTGCTGCCGTCGCGGCAGAGCACCCCGCTGCTGTCGGCGCGCCAGGGCATCGCGCGCCAGCGGCTGCGCGTGCGGCCCGCCGGCGACCGGCTCGAACTGCTGCTCGACGGCGGCGTGGTGCCGGTCGGCGAGGTGCTGCTGCACGACGCGGACGGGCGCCTGTGGCTCGGCGAGGCGCCGTTCCTGGTGCCGGCGACCGAGGCCGCCGCGCGCGCGGCGCTCGGCCGCTGGTCGCGGCAGGCCGCGATGCTGTCGATCCGCGAGCAGGAGTCCGGCGGCGAGCCCAGCGCGGTGCACGGCCTCGTCGAACGCCTGCTCGGCGGTGCCGACCTGCCGCGCGGCAGCTACGTCGCCCGCACCGCGACCGCGCCGTGGCTCGACGACCACGGCCTGCGCACCGCCTACGACGCGGTCGAGCACTTCGTCGTCGGCCACCTCGCCGCCGAGGACTTCGTGCGATGACCGCGCCGCTGCTCGAGGTGCGGTCGCTGTCGCGCCGCTACGGCAAGGTGCGGGCCGTCGACGACCTGTCGTTCGCGATGCAGCACGGCCGCATCACCGGCTTCGTCGGCCCGAACGGGGCCGGCAAGACGACGACGATGCGCATCGCCGCGACGCTCGACGTGCCGGATCAGGGCGACGTGCTGGTCGACGGCGTGTCGGTGCTCGTCGAGCCGAGAGAGGTGCGCATGCGCATCGGCTACATGGCCGACCAGTTCCATCCGTACCCGAACCTGGACGTGCCGCAGTACCTCGACTTCTTCGCGCGCGCCTACGGCCTGCGCGGCCGGCGGCGGCTGCAGACGGTGCGTTCGGTCGCGGGCTTCTGCGGCCTGCTCGGTTTCGGCGACCGGCCGGCGACCGGCCTGTCGAAGGGCATGGGCCAGCGGCTGCACCTGGCGAAGACGCTGCTGCACGATCCGAAGCTGCTGATCCTCGACGAGCCGGCGTCCGGCCTCGACCCGCGGGCGCGCATCGAGTTCCGCGCGCTGCTGAAGGAACTCGCGGCGGCCGGCAAGGGCATCCTGATCAGCTCGCACATCCTGCCCGAACTCGGCGAGACCTGCGACTCGGTGGTGGTGATCGAGAAGGGCCGCCGCGTGGTCGCCGGCACGATCGCCGAGATCCAGCAGAGCGTGCGCGCCGAGCAGGCCGTGTCGATGCGGGTGTTGCGCGATGCCGAGACCGCGCAGCGGTTCCTGCTGACGCAGCCGGCGGTCGGCGACGTGCTGGTCGACGGCGACCGGCTGCGCTTCGCCTTCGCCGGCGACGACGAAGCGGCGGCCGGGTTGCTGCAGCGCGCGGTCGCCTCTGGCATCGCCGTGGTCGAGTTCGCGCGCGACGAGGCCGATCTCGAGGACATCTTCCTGAAGTCGACCAAGGGGAACGTGCAATGACCGCGCTGTCCGTCGAGCGACCCGCCGGCCGCTGGTCGTCGCTGTCCGATCGGCTGAACCCGATCCTGGTGCGCGAGGTCCAACAGGCGGTCAAGGGCCGGCTGTTCGTGCTGACCGTGCTGCTCGTGCTGCTGCTCAGCGTCGTCGTCGCGACCGGCGTCGTCGGCGACGGCGGCGCGGACCAGCGCGCCGGCCGCAACGTGTTCGACGCCGGGCTGACGCTGCTGGTGCCGCTGCTGCTGTTCGTGGTACCGATGGGCGCCTACCAGTCGATGCGGCTCGAACTGCGCTCCGGCATCGTCGAACAGCTGCTGCTGTCGCGGCTGCGACCGCGCTCGATCGTGAGCGGCAAGCTGCTCGCGGCGATGGTGCAGTTCCTGCTCTACGTGTCGATCCTGGCGCCGTTGCTGGCCACCAGCTACCTGCTGCGCGGCGTCGACCTGCCGACGATCGTCGTCAGCCTGGTGTTCGCGCTGGTGTTCTGCGTCGCGGCCACGGCGGCGGCGATCTCGGCGGCGGCGCAGGGCGTGACGCCGGCGATGCAGTCGGTGGCGCAGGTGGTCGCGGCGTTCGGCTTCGGCATGCTGACGTTCGGGCTGATGGGCTTCGTCGGCAGCGGCGAATACACGCGCGACCTCGGCTGGCTGATGCGGCGCGCGGAGTTCTCGATGGTGATGTCGGGCATCGTGCTCGGCTGCGGCGTCGGCGCCACGCTGTCGGCGCTGACCGCGCAGAGCTTCCTGCTGCACGCGTTCGAGAACCGCGCCACCGGCTTCCGCCTGTTCCTGTTCGCGATGCCGCCGCTGGCGCTGGCGTGGCTGTGGCTGTTCGTCGATGCGCGTCACTGGGACGATGCGCTGCATCCGCTGGTGTTCTTCGCGACCCTGCTCGGCATCGCGTTCGGCGTCTTCATGTGGACCGAGCAGAAGGAACTGTCGCCGCGCGTACGTGCGCACGTGCCGCGCCGCGCGGCGCTGGCGCTGCTGGCGGCGCCGTTCCTGCCCGGGCGCGACCGCGGCGTGGCGTGTCTGCTGCTGTATCTCGGCCTGGTCGTCGGTCTCGCCGCGCTGGCGCTGCCGGGCGGGCCGACCCGCGTCGTCGCCCCGGGCGTCACGATCACGGACTGGGGCCGCGGCTTCACGCGCATGACCCTGTTCGCCGCGGCGTTCGGCGTGATCTACCTGAGCCTCGCCAAGCTGGTGCGCGGCCGGCTGCCCGCCAGCGTGTTCGGCAACCACCTGGCCCGCTTCCTGCTGCCGCTGCTGTTGCTCGCGTTCCTGCTGGCGCCGATGCTGATCGACGTGTTCACGCGCGGCGGCGTCGACGGCTGGCACCTCGGCCACGTCATGAACCCGTTCTGGACCATCGAGCAGTTCGCGTTCCACCCCGAACGTGGCCCGATGCTGAGTCTGGTGCTTGGCATGGCCGCCGTGTGCATCGTGCTGCAGCTGCGCAGCCTCGTCGTCGGCGTGCGCGAGGTGCTGGCCGCGTCGGCGCAGCGGCGGTCGCACGCGGCCACGCCCACGCAGGCCGAGCATGCCTGACGACTCCGGCAGCGTGCGGCTCGAGGTCGCCGCGGCGGTCGGCCGCTACCGGCTCGCGCTCGGCAGCGTGCGGTTCCGCGGCCGCAGCGGCGCGCGGCGCGGCCGCTCGGTCGGCAGCTCGATGGAGTTCCTCGACTTCCGCGACTACGTGCCCGGCGACGACCTGCGCCACGTCGACTGGCGCAGCTACGCGCGCAGCGAGCAGCTGCGCGTGCGGCTGCACCAGGAGGAGGTCGCGCCGCACACCGACGTGCTGGTCGACACCTCGGCCTCGATGGCGACGACGCCGGGCAAGGAACGGGCAGCGCGCGTGCTGGCGCTGGCGCTGCTGCACTGGGCGCAGCGCGAAGGCGCGGCGGCGCGGCTGCTCGCGCTCGGTGGCGGCCGGCTCGACGCCGGGTCGCTGTCGTTCGTCGAGGCCGGCGATCGGCCCGGGCCGCCGGCGACGCCGCTGCGGCCGAACGGCGTGCGCGTGCTGCTGACCGACGGCCTGTGGCCGCACGACCCGCTGCCGCTGCTGCGCCAGTGCATGGCCGGCGCGGCGCGCTTCGCCTGCGTGCAGCTGCTCGACCCGTGGGAACTGGCGCCGACGGCCGAGGGCGCGCTGACGCTGGTCGACGCCGAGTCGGGCGCGCGCTGCGAGGTGCAGCTCGACGCGCGCGCGGTCGCCGCCTACGGGCAGCGGCTGCAGCGGCTGGTCGAGGCGCTGCGCGCCGCAGTGGTCGGCGAGGGCGGCACGTTCGTGCAGGTCGCGGCCGCCGGCCTCGGCGAGATGGCGGCGCGCGCGCTGCTGCCGGCCGGGCTGCTGGAGCCGGCATGACGCTGCTGCAGCCACTGGGTCTGCTGGCGCTGCTGGCCGTGCCGGCGATCGTCGTGCTGCACCTGTTCCGGCGGCAGCTGCGGCAACGCCGCGCCGCGGGCCTGTTCCTGTTCGCCGCCGATCGGTTGATCGCCGACGCGGGCCGCACGCGCACGCGGCTGCTGCACACGCCGTCGCTGTGGCTCGAGTGCCTGGCGGCGACGCTGCTGGCGCTGTGGCTCGCCGGCCCGTCGTTCGGCGGCGCGCGCGCGCGGCACCTCGTGTTCGTGCTCGACGACTCGGCGTCGATGCAGGCCGGGGCCCAGGCGCGCGCGGCCGCGGCCGTGCGGCAGCAGGTGTCGGCCCTCGGCGGCGGCGGTGTGGTCACGCTGCTGCGCACCGGGCCGCGGCCCGCGGTGCTGGCGGGGCCGGCCGCGCGCCCCGGCGATGCGCTCGCCGCGCTGGCGGGCTGGCGGCCGGTGCAGCGCCGCCACGATCCGGGCCCGGCGCTGGACCTCGCGCGCGAACTGGCCGGCGACGACGGCGAGATCACGTTCTGCACCGACGGCGAGCCGGTCGTGCCGCCGGCCGACTGCGACGTGCTCGCGTTCGGCGCGGCGTTGCCCAACGCCGCGATCCTGACCGCGCAGCGGCTGCCGCGCGCCGGCGGCGAGGAACTGCACCTGCGCTTCGGCGGCTTCGGTCGCCTCGACGCGGTCGCGTTCACGGTGAGCAGCGGCGAGCAGGCGCTGCTGACCCGCGAACTGCCGCTGCCGGACGGCTTCGCCGATGCGGTCGTCGCGCTGCCGCCCGGCACGCGCACCGTGCGCGTCGACCTGCGCGCCGACGCGCTGCCGATCGACGACACCGCCTGGCTGCTGCCGCTGCCGGAGCGCGTGGTCGCGGTCTGCGATCTGTTGCCGGCCGAGCTGCGCCGGCAGCTGGCGCTCGACCGCGTGCTGGCGGCGATCCCGGGCGTGCGCCACGAGGTCGATGCGCCGCGCGCGCAGCTGTTGCTGACGGACCGGCCCGGGGCGCTGCGGCCGGGCCAGTGCGAGGTCGTGCTCGCGCCCGGCGCGCCGGACGGCGAACGCGACGCCTGGCGCGGCCCGTTCGTGATCGACCGCACGCATCCGTGGCTGCTCGGCGTGCAGCTGCAGGGCGTCGTCTGGCTGGCGGGTCGGCGCGAACTGCCGGGCAACGTGCTGGTCGCCGCCGGCGCGCAGGCGCTGCTCAGCGAGGAGGTGCTCGATGCCGGCCGCCGGCTGTGGCTCGACCTCGATGCGCGCGCCGGCAACCTGGTGCGCGCGCCGGACTGGCCGGTGCTGTGGGCGAACGTGGTCGAGCGCGCGCGGCTCGAGGTCGCCGGCGCCGAGGCGAACGAAGTGCTGCTCGGCGAAGAGGCGCGCTACCGGCGCGCGCTGCTGGCCGGCGGTCCCGACACCGAGATCACGTTCGTGGCGCCCGACGGCACGCGCGTCGCCGCGGCGCCTGGTCGCGTGGTCGGCTTCGTGCCGACGACCCCGGGGCTGCACCGCGTGCTCGGCCGCGACGGCACCGAACTGGCGCAGATCGCCGCGCGCTTCTGCGACCCCGCCGAGAGCGACCTGCGCGACCTCACGACCGGCAGCTGGCCGCGCACGGCGCCGCTGCGGCGTGCCGGCGCGGCCGTGCGCGACGACGGCAGCGAACGGCGCTGGCTCGCGCTCGTCGTGCTGCTGTGTCTCGCCGCCGACTGGTGGTGGCTGCACCGGAGGTCGCCGTGATCGACTGCGTGCACCCCGAGGCGTTCCTGCTGCTGCCGCTCGCCGCGCTGCTGCTGCGGCGCCGGCTGTGGCCGCGCCCGTTCGTCGGCGTGCTGCGCGTGCTGCTGCTGCTGGCGCTCGCCGCGCTGCTGGCGCAGCCCTCGTGGCCCGGCGAACAGGACGGCCGCGACGTCGTGCTGGTCGTCGACCGCTCGCGCTCGATGCCGCCGGCGAGCGATGCGGCGCGCGAGCTGCTGGCGCAGATCGGGGCACGGCTGCAGCCGGGCGATCGGCTCGGCCTCGTCACCTTCGGTCGGCAGCCCGCGGTGCTGAGCACCCCGCGCGCCGCCGCGCTGTGGCCCGACAGCGAGCGTGCGGTCGACGGCGACGGCAGCGACCTCGCGGCGGCGGTGATGGCCGGCGTCGCGCTGGTGCCGCCGGGTCGCAACGGGTCGCTGGTCGTGTGGAGCGACGGCGAGCACCACGGCGGCGACCTCGACGCGGCGGCGCGCGCCGCCGTGCGCGCGGGGCTGCGCATCGACGCGTACCACGTCGCCCGCGACGCCGGCGCCGACCTCGCGGTCGCGGACCTGCAGGCGCCGAGCGCCGTGGCGATCGGCGAGCCGTTCGCGGTCGCGGCGATCGTCGTCGCCGACCGCGCCGGGCCTGCGCACTGGCGGCTGCTCGCCGACGGCGACCTGTTGCGCGAAGGCGACGCCGACCTGCGCGCCGGCCGCAACGTGCTGCAGTTCCGCCACACGCTGCTGCGCGGCGGCCTGCACGAGCTGGCGATCGAGGTGCAGCGCGCCGGTGACAGCGTGCCGCAGAACGACCGCGGCCTCGCCGTCGTGCGTGCGGTGGCGCCGCCGCGCGTGCTGTGCGTGACCCCGAACGGGCGCGACGATCGGCTCACGCGTTCGCTGCGCGCGGCCGGCCTCGACGTCGACGTCGCGGCGCCGCGCACGGCGCCGCTGTCGCTGTCGGCGCTCGACGCGGTGCGCTGCGTCGTGCTCGAGGACGTGGCCGCCGGCGACCTGCCGACCGGCGCCATGAGCCGGCTCGCGACCTGGGTGCGCGACCTCGGCGGCGGCCTGCTGATGACCGGCGGCAAGTCGAGCTTCGGCATCGGCGGCTACCACCAATCGGCGGTCGAACAGGTGCTGCCGGTGACGATGGAGATGCGCGAGGAGCAGCGCCGCTTCGGTCTGGCGATGGCGATCGCGCTCGACCGTTCCGGCTCGATGCAGGCCGACGCCGGCGGCGTCACCAAGATGCAGCTCGCCGACCGCGGCGCCGCGACCGCGATCGAACTGCTGTCGCCGATCGACGCGGTCGCGGTGATCGCCGTCGACTCGGCGCCGCACGTGGTCGTGCCGATGCAGCCGGTGACCGACCGCGCCGCGCTGTCGGCGCAGGTGCGGCAGATCGAGTCGATGGGCGGCGGCATCTACGTCGGTGCGGCGCTGCACGCCGCGGCCGAGCAGCTGCTGGCGAGCACGCAGCAGAACCGCCACATCGTGCTGTTCGCCGACGCCGCCGACGCCGAGCAGCCCGAGGACTACGCCACCTTCTTGCCGGAACTGGCGCGCGCCGGCGTCACCGTGTCGGTGATCGGGCTCGGCAGCGACACCGACAGCGATGCCGCGCTGCTGCAGGACGTCGCGCGGCTCGGCAACGGCCGCTGCCAGTTCGTCGCCGACCCGGCCGACCTGCCGCGCGTGTTCGCGCAGGAGACGATCCAGGTCGCGCGTTCGTCGATGGTGGAGGAACCGACCGCCGTCGCGGTGCTGCCGGGTCTGCGCCTGCTCGGCGACATGCCGCCGGCGCTGCCGGTGCTCGGCGGCTACTCGATGGCGTGGCGGCGACCGAGCGCGGAACTGGCGCTGCAGAGCGGCGACGACCAGCAGGCGCCGCTGCTGACGCACTGGCAGTGCGGCCTCGGCCGCAGCGCGGCGTTCCTCGGCGAGGCCGACGGGGCGCTGTCGGGCGGCCTCGCGGCATGGCCGGCCTACGGCGACTTCTTCGCGACGCTGGTGCGCTGGCTCGGCGGCGCGAAGACGGCGGGCCTGTTCGTCGACGCGCGCCGCGATGGCAGCGAAGGGCGCATCGCGCTCGAGGTTGACGCGGCCGACGCCGCCGTGCTCGACACCGCGCGCGGCATCGTCACGACGCCGGACGGCCGCGCGTTCGACCTGCAGTTCGAACGCACCGCCGCCGGCCGGCTGCTGGCGCGTGTGCCGCTCGAGCGCGACGGCATCTACCGCGCCGCGGTGCAGGTCGGTGGCGCGACCGTGCGCGTGCCGCCGCTGTGCCTGCCGTACTCGCCGGAGTGGGCGCCGCAGCCCGACGCGCGGGCCGGCGAACGGCTGCTGCGGCGCTTGGCGCTGTCGACCGGCGGCAGCCTGCAGCCCGGTGCGGAGGCGATCGTCGCCGGTCCGCGCCGCAGCGCGGGCCGCATCGACCTCGGCGTCTGGTGTGCGCTGCTGGCGGTCGGACTGCTGCTGGCCGAGATCGTGGTGCGGCGGCTGCACGTGCGGTGGCCGACGGTCGCGCGGCAGCGTTCCCGTGTGCCCGTGTCGGCGCCGGCGGCAGCGACGGCACCGCAGCCACCACCGCCCGAAGCGGGCGCGCCGGGGCCCGCGGTGCCGCCTGCCGACGGGGAGCACGGCGTGCTCGGGGCGCTCGAACGCGCGAAGACCCGCACGCGGCGGTCGTGACCGGAACTGATGACTTGCGTGCATCTCCTTGGCCGAGGGCGTCAGGAAGGCCGTCGGAATGAGTCTTCCGTCAGGCGGCGATGGCGTCGCGCACGGTGCGGTCGCCGTCGAAGCTCATGGGGTGGATGCTGCGGTCGCCCCAGTCCTGTCGCCAGGCGAGCACTT